>NZ_RHHB01000002.1 GCF_003710805.1 Agromyces tardus
ATCTGGGGAGCCGAACGGCGGCGCGGGCGTGCCGGGCACCCCGGCCCGGGCGGCGTCGCGCCAGGCGGCGCGCCATGCGCGTTCGTCGAGTCGCGCGGTCGAGGGGATGCCGGGGCGCAGGTCGACGAGCGGTGCCCTCTCGATGCCGGCCGGGGCCGCGGCATCCGTCGGGGCACCCGTCGCCGCGGTGGCAGCACGGATGCGGCCGCGCTCGAGCTGCGCGACGCGCGTGGACGCCCCCTGTCGCAGCTCGAGGTAGCCCTCGCCGGCGAGCTGGTCGTAGGCGGCCACGACCGAGCTTCGGGCGACGCCGAGCTCGGCGGCGAGCGCTCGGGTCGACGGCACGGGGTCGCCCGGCCGCAGGGTGCCGTCGAGGATGCCGCGGCGCAGCCCCGCGACGAGTTGCTCGCCGACCGGGCGCGTGCCGTCGCGGTCGATGACGAGGAGTGGGCCGTCCATCGCGACCTCCCGACTGGACTGTGCGGATCGCTGCGTACTAGTGCGAGCAACGTACCAGTGCGGCGCGCAACCACCAACCGGCCGAGGGCGCCCGGGGCGCAGGGAGCGGCAAACACTGGACTGCCGATACCTGCGCGTACTGGTCTACTCGGCGTACCAGTTCGGGTCGAGACTGACAAGGTGACCACGACGCAGCCCACCCAGACCATGCCCCTCGGATCCGACCGCCGCATCCGCCGCCTCGCCGACCGGCAGGTGACCGACCGCGCGGCGCTGTACGCGCTGCTCGACGAGGAACTCGTCGGGCACCTCGCTGTGACGATCGCGCGCGAGAGCGCCTCGGCGGCTCCGATCGTCGTGCCGATGGGCTACGCCCGTGTCGGCGACCAGGTGCTGCTGCACGGCTCGACCGGCGGCGGATTCGCCCTGCGCGCGGCATCCGCTCGCAGCACCGTCGCCTTCGCGGTGACCGCGCTCGACGGGCTCGTCTACGCGCGGTCGCTGTTCGACAGCTCGATGAACTACCGCAGCGCGGTCGTGCACGGGGTGCTCGAGCCGGTGCCCGACGACGAGGCGGATGCCGCGCTGCTGGCCCTCAGCGAACGGCTGATGCCCGGGCGGCCGGCCGAGGTGCGCGCGACCGTGCGCAAGGAGACCGCCGCGACGCGCGTGCTGCGCCTCGCCCTCGACGACGTCGTGATGAAGGCGCGCTCCGGCGGACCCTCCGAAGCGTCCGGCGACGGCGAGGATCCCACGGTCTGGGCCGGCGTCGTGCCGCTCCGCCGGGCGTTCGGAGCACCCGTCCCCTCAGTGCTGACCCCTGCGGGTACGCCCCTCCCGGATTCGGTGCTCGCTCTGGCGACCGGGTCGTCCCGTTCCGAGACCATCGAAGCAGTGAAAGGAGGTGCGTGATGTTCGCGACCATGCTCGTACTCGGCCTCATCGCCGGCGCTGGAATCGTTGCGGGACTCGTGCAGTTCCGACGTGACGGTTACCGCCGTACGCCGACGCTGGCCCCCTGAGCCCCGGTCGGCCGAGTCGCCGGCCCGCCCGTCCGACGGATGCCGCTCCACGGAGCCGCTCCGCCACGGACCCGCCGCCCTACCCGGACATCCCACCTCTCGAGCGTCGAGCTCGATGCCGCACCTCAGACGCCCGCGCGCGGCTCTGAGCCGTCGCCTGAGCCTGATGCGCGCAGAAATACGGCGTTCGCCCGAGGAACCCGGGGTGCCTTAGGGAGCATCCTCGGATCATCGGGTCGGACCCAGGAGGAGATCATGCAGTACTCGGCAGCATTCGTCGCACAGCACGGGCACCAGGCCGACGTGCACCGCGCCGAAGCAGCACTCGCACACCGTCGCAGCGCCTCGGAGCGCGCGGCGGACGAGCCGGCCCCCGCGCGCCAGCGCGTGCACTGGTGGAGCCGTCGCCCGCAGCACGCACTGCGGCTGGCGCCCCGGTGAGCAGCAGCGCATCGCGCGACATCGCATCCGTCACCCCGCCCGTCCCCGGGCGGGGTGACGCTGTCGGTGGGTCGTGGCACGATGACATCGTGACCAGCTCCCCGTCGAGCCCGACGATGATCGGGCGCGACTCCGAACTCGCGCGGCTGAACGAACTCCTCGAGGGCGCTCGATCGGGTGCGCCGTTCACGATCGTGATCGGCGGCGAGGCGGGCATCGGCAAGACCCGGCTCATCCGTGAGTTCGAGCGCGGGCTCGCGCCCGACGTGCGGCTCCTCGCGGGGCAGTGCGTCGACCTCGGCAGCGTCGCCGCCCCCTACGCTCCGGTCAAGACGGCACTGCGCACCCTCGTCGCCGAGGTCGGCGCCGACCAGGTGCTCGAGGCGGTCGGGCCGGGGCGGGCAGCACTCGTGGCGCTCCTGCCCGAGCTCGCGGCATCCGGTTCGGCGGCCGACGCGGGTGAGATCGTGATCGCCGCCGGCGGCGCGGGCAGCGGTCAACTGCACGAGGCCATCGCCGTGCTGCTCGAGACCTTCTCCCGCGAGCGCACCACGGTGTTCCTCATCGAAGACCTCCATTGGATCGACGCGGCGAGCCTCGCGCTGCTGCGGTTCCTCATGCGCGCCCTCGGGTCGAGCCGCGTGCTCACGGTGCTCACCTACCGCAGCGAAGACGTCACGCGCGGCCATCCGCTGCGCGGCTTCCTCTCCGAGGTCGAACGCGATCGCTGGGTCGAGCGTCGCGAGCTCGGGCGGCTCACGCGCAACCAGGTGCGCAGGCTCGTGCGATCGCTCATCGTCGACGAGTCCCCGAACGAGCGCGTGCTCGACACCGTCTTCACGCGCAGCGACGGCGTGCCCTTCTTCGTCGAGGAGCTCGTCGGCATCGACGGATGCCGCGACGAGGGCTTCGTGCCCGACACGCTGCGAGACCTGCTGCTGGCCCGCTACGAGCGGCTGCCCGAGTCGGCGCAGGAGCTGCTCCGGCTGCTCTCGACGGGCGGCGTGCGCGTCTCGCACGCGATGCTCTCGGCGGTGTACCGCGGCAGCGACGACGAGCTCGATGCCGCCGCCCGCCAGGCGGTGCACTTCGGCGTGCTCACCATCGACGGCGACGACTACGCGTTCCGGCACGCCCTCGTGCGCGAGGCGATCCTCGCCGACCTGCTCCCCGGCGAACGGGCGCGATTCCACGCGCGCTACGCCGAGGCGTACGAGGCGCAGGGCGCCGCCGGCACCCGCCGTGTCGCGGCCGAGATCTCGTTCCACTGGCTCGGCGCCCACGACGCCGTGCGGGCGTTCCCGGCCACGATGCAGGCCATGCGCGAGGCGCGTGCGGCCGCCGCCTACGCCTCGGCCGCACAGCTCGGTGAGCGCGCCCTCAGCCTGTGGGACGTCGTGCCCGAACCCGAGGCCGTCGCCGGCATGACCAAGCTCGAGCTCATGGGACGCACGGCCTCGCACCTGCGGAATGCGGGCGAGGGCGAGCGGTCGCTCGCGCTCGTGCGGGCGGCACTCGCGGAGTGCCCTGAAGACGATCCGCAGTACCCGCGCCTGCTTCGCGACAAGGCGCTCTACCTGGCGAACGTCGGCCGGCCCGGGTCGATCCCGTTGCTGCAGCAGTCCCTCGAGGCGCTCGAGTCGCGCATCGACGCGGGCGACGAGCCCGCCCGCGAGCTCCGGGTCACGGTGCTCACGGCGCTCGCCGGGCGGCTCATGATCGAGGCGCGACTCGACGAGGCCGTCGAGACGGCCGAGCTCGCCCTCGCGAGTGCGCTCGAGCTCGGTTCGAGCCGTGCGGCGTCGGTCGCGCTCAACATCGCCTCGGTCAGCCGTGCCGCGCTCGGCCAGGTCGACCGGGGGCTCGCCGGTCTCGAGCAGGCGCGCGAGCTCGCCGCGGGCGACGGCAGCGCGCTGTTGCGCTACTGGGTGAACGCCTCCGACCTGTACTACCTCATCGGCGACTTCCCCGAGGCCGTGCGCCTCGCAGAGGAGGGGCTCGCGCGAGCACGCGAGCAGGGCGTCGAGCGCAGCTCGGGCGTCATCCTCGCGTCCAATGCGGTCGATCCGCTGTTCGCGCTGGGCGAGTGGGATCGCGCGGCCGCGCTCATCGAGCGCGCGCTCGCGCTCGACCCGCCCGCGCCGTTCCGCGTGTACCTGCAGCGCGCCAAGCTGTGGGCACTCGTCTGGCGCGGTGAGCCCGAGCGGGCGGCGGAGCTCTTCCGCGCGGTGCGACCGTCGATGGTGCACGTCATGGAGGTCGAGATGCAGACGCGGCTCGGCGTCGGCCGGGTGGGCGCCGAGATCGCGCTCGCCGTCGGCGACGTCTCCGCCGCGTGGCGTGAGGTGCGCGTCATCCTCGGCGAAGCGCAACGTCCGCTCGCCGGCTACGCCCTGCCCTACCTCTGGGTCGCCGCCCGGGTCGTCGCGGCGGCACGTGATCGTCCCGAATCGGTGCCCGACGCCGAACGCGAGGAGATCCTCGCGGCCGAGGAGGGGTTCCGCGCCCTCATGGTCGACCTCGGCTTCTGGCCCACGCAGCCCGTGTGGCACGCGTTCTTCGAAGCTGAGCTCGCGTCCGATGCGGTGGCCTGGCGCCGTGCCGTCGGGGCCGCCCGCCAGCCGAGCGCCCGCGGGTTCCTCCTGCCCTACGCTCTCCTCCGGCTCGGTGAGGCCGAACTCGCCGCGGGCGACCGACCGGCCGCGAAGGAGGCGCTGCAGGCGGCCTTCGACTCGGCCGTCGCCGGCGGTGTCACCGCGGTGCAGTCCCGCGCAGCACGCGTCGCGATGGCCGCGGGCGTCGCCCTCGACGGAGCCAGCGCGGGCGACGCGGGCGGCGGGGCATCCGGAGTCGCCGGCAGTGACGACCCGGCCGACGCCACCGCCGAGCTCACGGCGCGCGAGCGACAGGTGCTCGAGCTCATCGCGCGGGGTCTCAGCAACCGGCAGATCGGCGAGCGGCTGTTCATCAGTGGCAAGACCGCGAGCGTGCACGTCTCGGCCATCCTGAGAAAGCTCGGTGCATCCTCCCGCACCGAGGCCGCCTTCCTGGCCCGCGCGTTACGGTGAAAAGCGCCCGCGCACGGCGGGCGCACCGGCATCCGAGGGGCAGATCCAGCATGACGCTCGACACCATCCCGTTCCAGACGACGACCGGCGAGTCCACGTCGCTCGCCGCCTACCACGGACAGGTCAAGCTCATCGTGAACGTCGCCTCGCGGTGCGGCCTCGCGCCCCAGTACGAGCAGCTCGAACAGCTGCAGCGCACCTACGGCGACCGGGGGTTCACGGTGCTCGGCTTCCCGAGCAATCAGTTCCTGCAGGAGCTCTCGACGAACGAGGCCATCGCGGAGTACTGCTCGACGACGTGGGGCATCACGTTCCCGATCTTCGACCGCGTGCGCGTCAACGGGCGCTCGGCGCATCCGCTGTACACCGAGTTGAAGAAGACGCCGGATGCCTCCGGCAAGGCCGGCCGCGTCGTCTGGAACTTCGAGAAGTTCCTCGTGGCGCCCGACGGCACCGTCACTCGGTTCCGCCCGAACGTCGTGCCCGACCATCCCTCGGTCATCGCCGCCATCGAGGCGGCGCTTCCTGCGTCGTGGGCGCCGAGCGCGGCCGACGCCGCGGTCTCGGACTCGGCCGGGTCGTCGTCGCAGGAGCAGGTGGCGTCGTAGCGGGGTGCGCCGGCGCTCGCCCGGCAGGCTGACTGTCGGGTCTCGGGCCTCGGGCGGCGGGTGGCTGGGGGCGGGGAAAGGGGAGACGATGGCGTCGCGCAGCTTCGAGCCGGGCGCGTTCGAGTTCTTCGACGAGCTCGCCCGGAACAACTACCGGGAGTGGTTCCAGGCGCATCGCGCCGACTACGAGCGGCTCGTGCGCGAGCCGCTCGAGCGGATCGCCGCCCGAGCTCAGGAGGCGTACGGGCCCGCGCACGTGATGCGGCCGAACCGCGACATCCGGTTCAGCGCCGACAAGTCGCCCTACAAGGCCAACGCGGCGATGTCGGCGGGGCGCAGCGCGGCCGTCTACCTCTCGGTGAGCGGGTCGGGCATCGAGGTGGGCGGCGGCCTGTACCAGCCGACACGCGACCAGCTCGCCAAGGCGCGAGCGGCGATCGCCGACGACGGCGTGCCCGCGCGGGAGCTCGCCGCGATCGTCGCCGACCTCACGGCGGCGGGCTTCGAACTGGCCGGCCCGCCGCTGAAGACCGCGCCGCGCGGCTTCGACCGCGACCATCGGCACATCGACCTGCTGCGGCTCACCCACTACGCCGCGCTGCGCTCGCTGCCGCGGGATGCCACCGACCGCATGATCGACGACGCGTGGCAGCAGGTCGCGCCGCTCATCGCGTGGGCCGACGCCCACGCCGGCGTCGCGCGCGATGATCCCGCCCGGCGGTAGCCGCCGGTAGCCGCCGGTAGCCGCCGGAGTCTCAGGGAGGAAGTGCGGGCCTCGGGCCGCTCCGCGACGAGGGGTCGATCGGCCCTATGACGGCGCCGGGCAACCGCGATGCTGGGTGCATCGGCCCGATCGCGGAGGAGCGGCCCATGCGCACCCGGAGGATCATCGGACTCGTCATCGCGATCGTCGCGCTGCCGCTGCTCGTCGTCGGCCTCATCGATCCGCTCGAGGGCGGCATCGCGCTGCTCGGAGCCATCGCGCTCGGCATCGTCGCGTGGCTGGCGTCGCGCGTGCCGATTCCGAGGCTCGCGTGGATCGCGGCACTCGCGACGGTGGTGCTCGGAGCGATCACGCTCGGGATCGCCATCTTCTCGGTGCCCGTCGAGACGGGTCCCGACACGGTCGCGGCACCCCTGAGCGGCGGCCTCGTCGTGTGGAACTGGCTGTATCGCGTCGGCGTGCTCGTGACCGTGGCGGGCTGGGTCGTCTACCTCATCCGGCTCGTCAAGACGCTGCGCGCTCCGGCGGTGACGCGGTGAGCACCCCGCCGGCCCCGGAGCCGGACCGCCAGCCCACGAACGTCCCTGAGCGGAAGGGATCGTGGTCCGCGACGCCGTCCCGGCCGATCGGCTGGGTCGCACTCGTGGCCGCGGTCATCGGGCTCGGCTAGTGGATCGTGCTGCCGCTCATCACCACGCTCTTCCGCGAGATCTTTCCGATCACCGACACCTACCTCATGCCCGTGATCGGCTCGGTGCTCATCGCGATCGCGGCGGTGGTCAACGTCATCGCACTGTGGCCGGCGCGGCAGCGCAACGTGCTGAACCTCCTCGCCACGATCCTGACGGTGCCCGCGGCACTGTTCTTCCTGACCTTCGTGATCGGCGAGGGCGTCGCCGGGGCGTGAGCGCGGGCGGCGGGCGCCGCTGGCCCCCCTCGTTGGCGTCGACGTGCCGGTCGATTCTCTCCATGTCGCTCATGTGACCAGCGCCTCACATGAGGCGAAGCTCACAGGAGTCACGGGGACACTGTCTCCCGACGTCAGTGACTTCGCCAGGGCACGCCGTGCCGCGCTGAGGGCCCGTGCCGCGGCATCCGCTCAGCCGACCGGCGTGAACCCCCGCGCCACCTCGATGAGGATGCGCGCGCCGTAGCCCGTCGCGCCCTTCGACCGCCACGCGTCATCCGCGTCGCTCTGCATCGTGCCCGCGATGTCGAGGTGCGCCCACGGGGTGTCGCCCACGAACTCCGCGAGGAACAGCGCCGCCGTCGCCGCGCCGGCGTACGGTCCGCCGAGGTTCGAGATGTCGGCGATGTCGGAGTCGAGCTGCTTGCGGTACTTCTTCTCGAGCGGCAGCTGCCATGCGGGCTCGTCGGTCGCCACGGCGGCGTCGCGCAGCCGGTCGACGAGCGGCTGGCTCGTGCCGAACACCGCGGCGGTCGAGGCGCCGAGCGAGACGAGCGCCGCGCCCGTGAGCGTCGCGATGTCGATGATCGCGTCGACGCCGTCCTCGGTGGCGAGCACGAGGCCGTCCATCATCGCGAGGCGGCCCTCGGCGTCGGTGTTCTTCACCTCGACGGTCTTGCCGCCGCGCGCGGTGAGCACGTCGCCGAGCTTGTACGCCGAGCCCGAGGGCATGTTGTCGGTGCACATCAGCCAGCCCGACACCGTCGCGGTCGCGCCGAGGTCGCGCAGGGCGGTGAAGGCCGCGAGCACGGATGCCGCGCCGCCCATGTCCATCTTCATGAGCAGGTGCATGGGGTCGCTCGGCTTCAGGCTGATCCCGCCCGAGTCGTACATGATGCCCTTGCCCACGAGTCCGAGGTGCCCGGTGGACTCGCCCGACGGCGTGTACCGGAGCTTGACGAGCCGCGGCTCCTCGGCGCTGCCGGCGTTCACGCCGAGCAGTCCGCCGCAGCCCATCTCGATGAGCTGCTGCTTGTCGTACGACTCCACGTGGAACCCGAAGCGCCCGCCGAGCTGCTCCGCGACCTCCGCCATGTCGGTCGCGGTCAGGTGACTCGGCGGCGTGTTCGCGAGGTCGCGTGCGACGGCGGTGGCGCGGGCCGTCACGAGGCCGGTGGCGATGCCGGCGGATGCCGTGCCCGCGTCGACCCCGTCGAGGTGCAGCTCCACGCGGCCCAGCCGGGACTCGCGCGGCTCCGACTTGAGCGCGTCGTACCGGTAGCGGGCGAGCAGCGCACCCTCGGTGAGCGCCCGGGCCGCCGACTCCGCGTCGACCCCGCCGAGCGACGGCACCCGCAGCCCGACGTTCGAGGCCTTGGGCACGGCACGCACGAACGCGGCGGCCGCGTCGCGCACCGCGGCATCCGTCAACTCGGCCGCCGGCCCCAGTCCGACGATCACGATGAGCGTGGGCTCGGGGCGGGCCAGCACGATCGACGTGCCCGCCTTCGCCTCGAAGCCCGCGCGCGCGAGCGCCTCGCGGTCGAGTGGCACGCCTTCGGGCAGGTCGCCGTCGGAGTGCACGAGCACGCCGAGCGCGTCGAGCGCGCCCGCGCCGAGTTCGTCGACGGCGACGACCTCGACGGCGTCGGCCGCGGCGAGCGACGGCACGGGGGTGAACTCCGCGGGGATGAGCTTGTTCGGGCTGCGGGTCATGCGCCGGCCTCCAGTCGGTCGGGATCGACGACTGCGTCGATCGGGTCGTCGTCGTCGGGTTCGAGCTTCTCGGGAAGTTCGCCCTTGCGGTAGCCGGGCATGCGCATGGCCGGCACGATGGCGAGCAGCGAGAGCAGGGCCAGCCCGAGCAGCGAGATCTGCAGTGCGCGCAGGCGGGCGTCCTCATTGATCGCGATCGCGGCGGCCGTCTCGGCGTCGGTCGCCGACGTGTCGGCGAGCACCGCCTCGAGCTGCTCGTTCGTGAGGAAGTCGGCCTGGTTGATGTTGACCTGGCTGATCAGCTCGTCGCTGATCTCGGGATGCTCGGCCGCCGACGTCGCGAGCGTCGAGGCGAGGATGCCGACGGCGAACGCCGTGGCGACCGCGATGCCGACCGAGCCCGAGAGGTTGTGCACGAGTCCGCGCCACGCGCCGACGTCGCCCGCGAGCTGCTTGGGCGCCGCGGAGAGCAGCGTGTTGAACACGAGGGCCACGATCGACCCCTGGCCGAGACCGAGCAGGATGAGGCCGATGACGACGAAGACCTGCCCCCAGTCACCGCGCACCGTGAACGCGAGCAGCGTGAGCGCGAGCGCCACCACGATGAAGCCCGCCGTCGCGAGCACCCGGGGGCTGAAGCGCCCGTACAGGTAGGCGATGAACGTCGACGCCACGAAGATCGACAGCGTGTAGGGGATGATCGAGAACGACGTCTCGATGCCCGACAGGCCCTGCACCACCTGCATGTACAGGGGGATGAGGAAGTTGGCCGCGGTGCCGACGAAGAGCATCGTGGCCATGCAGGCCGTGACCGCGCGCTCCGCGCCGGTGGCGAGCACGCGCAGGTCGAAGATGCGGGGCTTGCCCGCGGCGCCGCGACGGCGAAGCCAGAGGAAGAACGCCTGCCCGACGACGAGGCCGAACACGATGAGCACGGGCGCCGGCGAGATGCCGAGGATGTCGAACGGGGCCTGCGCGGTGGCGTTCCAGACGCCCCACGTGTTGAGGCCCGAGAACCCGAAGCTCAGCAGGATGATGGCGACGGCGGCGAGGATCGCGCCCGTCCAGTCGATCGTGAGGCCCGGCTGTGGCGGCACCTTCTTGAGGCGGAAGCTGAGCAGCAGGTTGACCGCGCCGAGCGCGACCATGAGCGCGAACGACCAGCGCCAGCCGATGGTGGTGGCGAACGTGCCGGCGATGAGCAGTGCGAGCACGCCCGCCGCGGGGATCGCCGCCGCGAGGAACCCGATCGCCTTCGCCTGCGTGTCGCCGTGGTAGTTCGTGGCGATGAAGACCGTGAGCGCGGGGGCGATGAGCGCGATGACGGCGCCCGACGACGCCTGCGCGATGAACAGCACCGCGGGGCTCTGCGCGAGCGCCACGCCCGCCATCGCGAGCGCGTGGATCGCGACGGCGATCTGGAAGACCCGGCGTGTGCCGAAGCGCGCCCCGAGCTTCGCACCGAGCAGGATGAACGCCGCCATCGAGAAGGTGCCCGCGGTGATCGCGATGCCGACCGAGGAGGCCGCGGTGTCGAGGTCGCCGGTGATCCCGGCCATCGACACCGTGAGCGCGTTGACGGCGAACGACGCCTGGATCTGGGTGAGCACCACCACCGCCAGCGGCAGCCACGACGCCTTCACCGCGGCATCCGCCACGCCCGTCGCCGTGCCGCCGGACGCCTGCGCGTTCGAACTCATCTCGCCCCCCGCTCGACCGAGCCACGCGCGTCGGCGGGGCCACAGAACCGACAGTAGCCCCGAAACGCGCGGGCGCGGTATCCACCGAATGGGTGGTTCCGGGCGGATGCCGCGCCGCTAGTCTGAGCCAATGGATCCGGTGGCGACCACGCTGGTCATCCTCGTGCTCGCCATCGTGGCGTTCCTGTCGAATCGCGTCCCCCTGGGGATCGTCGCGATCGGCGTCTCGGTCGCGCTGTGGGCCACCGGCATCCTCGACCTGGGGCAGGCCCTGTCCGGTTTCGGCGACCCGACGGTCATCTTCATCGCGAGCCTCTTCGTGGTGAGCGAGGCGCTCGACTCGACGGGCGTGACCGCGTGGGCCGGGCAGCAGGTCATCGGGCGGGCCGGCACGAGCCGCACCCCGCTGCTCGTCGTGGTCTGCGTGCTCGTGGCCGCCGTCACGGCCCTCATCAGCGTGAACGGCGCGGTCGCGGCCCTGATCCCCGTGGTGGTGGTGGTCGCGACGCGCGCGGGCATCGCCCCGTCGCAGATGCTCATGCCGCTCGCGTTCTCGGCCCACGCGGGCTCGATGCTCGCGCTCACCGGTACGCCCGTGAACATCATCGTGAGCGAGACGGCGGCGGATGCGGGTGCCCGCCCGTTCGGCTTCTTCGAGTTCGGGCTCGTGGGCGTCCCGCTCCTCACGGGGACCCTGCTCATCATCGCCGTGTTCGGACGCCGGCTACTGCCAGAGCGGGCGCCGACGAGCCTGCCGCAGGACGTGACCTCGCATGCTCGCACACTGCGCGAGCAGTACGCGCTGCCCGAGGGCACCGAGCTCATCGGCGTGCGCGAGGGCGCGACCGAGGTCGTCGTCGCGCCGCGGTCGGAGCTCATCGGGCTGCACCTGTTCCCCGGCATGGCCACGCCGAGCGGCGACCTCGTCGTGGTCGCGGTGCAGCGCGCGGGGGAGGACCTGCGCGGGCCCGACGCGACGCTGCAGGCCGGGGACACGCTGCTGCTGTCGGGTCCGTGGGAGCTGCTCGAGCGCAACACGTCCGGCCCCGACGTGCTCGTGGTGGAGGAGCCCTCGCGGGTGCGCCGGGGCGTCCCGCTCGGGGCGGGCGCGAAGCGCGCGATGGTGATCCTCGGCGTGATGGTGCTGCTGCTCGCCACGGGCGTCGTGCCGGCCGCGATCGCGGGGCTGCTCGCGGCATCCGCCCTCGTGCTCACCCGCGTCGTGACCCCGAAGCAGGCCTATCGCAGCGTCTCGTGGACGACGGTGGTGCTCGTCGGCGGCATGATCCCGCTCTCGACCGCATTCGTCGAGACCGGCACGGCCGACGTCATCGCGAAGGGACTGCTCGACGTGGTGGGGGACGGATCGCCGTACCTCGCGCTGCTCGCGATGTGCCTGCTCACGATGGTGCTCGGCCAGCTGATCTCGAACACGGCGACGGTGCTCATCGTCGCCCCGATCGCGGTCGTGATCGCCGCCGACCTCGGCGTCTCGGTGCTGCCGTTCATGATGGCCCTCGCCGTGTCGGGCGCGGCGTCGTTCCTCACGCCGGTCGCGACGCCGGCGAACACGATGGTGCTCGAGCCGGGTGGCTACCGGTTCGGCGACTACTGGAAGCTCGGCCTGCCGCTGCTGCTGCTGTTCCTCGCGGTGGCGGTGCTCTACGTGCCGCTGGTCTGGCCGTTCTGAGTCGGGAGCTCGCCCAGCGGGCCGGCCGCGGGTCGTCGAGACGGCCCGCGCACGCGGCCTCGCGCCTAAGCTTGGGGTGAGCCGCGCCCCCAGCTCGACGCATCGAGCGCGCGGCAGATCGGGAGCATCGTGGAGATCTTCGAGGGATGGCCGTTGCCCGTCGCGGTGGCCGCGCTCTTCGTGATCGTGCTCCTGCGCGCGGGCGGTACCTACGCGATCGGGCGCGGATCCCGCGCCGGCGTGAAGCGCCTCCTCGAGCGCCGCGGGCGGATGGCGCCGAAGTTCGCCCGCGCCGAGTCCGTCATCGGCCGCTACGGTGCGCCGGTCGTCGCGCTCTCGTTCCTCACCGTGGGATTCCAGACCGCCGTGAACCTCGCCGCCGGCGTGATGCGGATGCCGCTGGTGAAGTACCTTCCGGCGCTGGTCGTGGGCGGCCTCATGTGGGCGACGCTCTACGGCGTGCTCGGGCTCGCCACGATCAACGCCGTCGTGGCCGCGGCGCAGCGGAATCCGCTCGGGGCCGTGCTCAGCGGGCTGGCGGTCGTGGGGCTGCTCCTGCTCGTCGAGCTGTTCACGCGGCGGGCCCGCGCGATCGGCGGTGCCCGATCCGAGGCGGGTGGCCGATCCGGCACGGCCGGCCGGCCGGTCGCGTCCGACGAGGACGGGGCGTCGTCGCAGGCCTGAGCCTGCCGTCGGCGAGCGCGGGATGAGCGAACGGTCGCGGAGGCCCAGGCTCCTCCGCAGCGTGGCGTGCACCGCGGGGATCGCGGGATGCGTCTGGGCCGCCGCGGTGGCGGCACCCGCGGCCGCGCACGAGGGCCGGGCCGAGCACGTCGCCGTCGCGGCACCCGCCTCGCCGTCGCCGGACACGACGCCCGACGCGCCGCCCGACCCGAGCCTCGATGCCACGCCCGTCCCCGAACCGACCGAGCCCGGCGCACCCGAGGCGTCCGTGTCGCCGACGCCCACGGAACCGGGTGAGACGGCGCCCGAGACGACCGCGCCGGCGGTCGAGACGCCGAAGCCCGAGGACGCGGCGCCGAGCGAGACCCCGACGCCGATCCCGGGATTCGCACCCGTCGACCCGGCGCTCGCCGCAGCGGGCGGATCGGCGATCTCGTGGCTCATCGCCGCGTGCGTGCTCGTGGCCGGCGCGATCGTGCTGCTCGCGCTGCGCCGTCGCGGGGAGCAGGACATCACGTCGAGCGCCCGCCTCGCGGAATGGACGGGATCCCGCCCCGTGGTGCCGTCGGGCGCCCCCGACCCCGCGGCGACCCTCGCGGCCGCGGAGTCCGTGGGCGAGGCGATGATCGACGCCGGCTACTCCGTGGTGACGGTGCGCCAGGTGCTCGACGACGTCGCGAGCGTGAACGGCCTGCCGTCGAGCGAGGTCGTCGTGTTCCCGACGGCGCTGCTCGTGTCCGCCCGGGGCGACGGCGAGCTCCGCACGGGCGCCGTGACGAGCGGCGAGAGCAAGCTGCTCCTCGCGCAGGTCGACCACCTGCAGCACACGGTCGATGCGGCGCGAACGGGCGTGCTCGATCCGGCGTCGACGCTCGAGCGAATCCGGATCATGCGCGAGCTGCCCCCGCCCTTCACCGCCGTGCAGCGCGTGCTCGGCTACGCCCTCCTCAGCGTGGGCCTCTCGGTGCTGCTGGGCGCCTCGTGGGCCGGAATCGCGCTGTCCGCCGTGCTCGGGGCGGGCGTGGGCACCCTGCTGCTCGTCGGGGAGCGGGTGCCGCGCCGGTACGGGGCGCTCCTCACGGTGGCGATCTCGTTCGGTGTCTCGCTCACGGTCTTCCTGCTGCTGCGCGGTCCGTTCGGTCCCGACATCCTGCCGGCGCTCATCGCACCGCTCGTCGTGCTCCTGCCCGGGGCGCTCCTGACCACCGCGGTGATCGAGCTCTCGACCGGGCAGATGATCTCGGGCGCGGGGCGGCTCGCCGCCGGGGCGATGCAGCTCGTGCTGCTCGCCGCCGGCATCGTCGTCGCCGGCGCCCTCGTGGGCGTCCCCGGGTTCGACCTCGAGGAGCAGCCCGACCTGCTCGGCCCGGTCGCGCCGTGGATCGCGGTCGCGGTGTTCGGCGTCGGCATCGTCGTGCACCAATGCGCGCCGCGGCGGTCGCTGGGCTGGATCCTGCTCGTGCTGTACATCGCCTACGGCGCCCAGGTGCTCGGTGACATCTTCCTCGGCGGCGTGCTCTCGGCGTTCGTGGGCGCATTCGTGGTCACGCCCGTCACCGCGATCGTGGCCCGCCAGCCGCGGGGGCCCGCGGCACTCGTGAGCTTCATGCCCGCGTTCTGGCTGCTCGTTCCGGGCGCGCTCGGTCTCGTGGGCGTCGCGAGCGTGCTCACCGGCGATGCGAACGGCATGAACACCCTCGTCACGACGATCTCGACGATGGTCGCGATCGCGCTCGGCGTGTTGGCGGGCTCCGCCGTCTCGTACCGGATGAAGCGACCGGCGCTCTGACGGCGGCGCGTCCGAGCCTCAGGCCGCGAGCTGGGGATCGGGCTCGCGCGAGGGCTCGGCCTCGGAGGTGTCCGACCCTCGGGCCGCTACTGCGTCGATGAACCGGATGAACACCGAGATCCAGCCGAAGATGATCGAGAACGCCAGCAGCTCGAACGCGGTGAGGTTCCAGTAGCCGACGGGCTCGAACAGCACGGCCCCCGCGAGGAGCACGGCCGCGGTGGCGCCGCAGAAGACGAAGAACCGCCGCGGCATCCCGCGCAGCACCCACGGCGACGAGAACAGCAACGCGAGGAACGTGAGCGACATGCCGATCGCGCAGGAATTGTGCACCGCCATGTTCACGTCGAGCGGGAACAGGCCGACGCCGGCGAGGAGCACGCCCATCACGATGAACACGACCGAGACGGCCATCGGCGCCCAGGGGTGCACGAGCACGCCCTGGCGCACCAGGGTCACGAGGTCGCGATTGACGTAGAGCGCGAACGTCGTGACGAAGAGACCGCCCACGATGAGGGCGATGTTGAAGAGCGCACTCGAGAGGTCGTTCGCGGTGCCCAGCTGGCTGAAGTGGTACTCCCACCACCGCGGATCCTGCGATGTCGACATGCTCGCGAGCGTCGACACGGCCATGAACAGCACGAGAAGGGACGCGAGCTTGTTCGTCGTGATCGACGAGACCGAGAGGTAGATCCAGTAGCCCACAAGGCCCGTGGTGACGGCGACGAGGCCCGTCCCGACCCAGACGTCGACCGTGAGCCCCTCGAAGCTGCGCTGGAGCAGCACGAAGGTGCAGACCGTGAGGATCGCCGCGATGATCGCATGCACTGCCGAGACGGTGCCCTCGTCGAGCGAGAACTTCCACGGACGGAGGTCGTGGCGCCATTCCTGCCCGGGGAGGCTGCGAGACCGCCAGTATCCGATGACGCCCAGGGCCAGTCCGGTGAGGAGGGCTCCGGCTGCGGCGACGATGCCGACCGAGAGACCGCCCCACAGCGGCCAGTCCCCACCGGCGAAGAGGACGGCGGCGATCACGCCCATGACCGCCGCCGCGATGGACCCGCCGACGAGGGCCTCGGTCTCGACGGCGAGGCGGCGTTCCGGCGTCGACTCGATGGGGTCCGCGGCGGGGGCCGCATGCGTCGGTGCTGACATGGCCTCATCGTACGACTCGGCGTCGTCGGGCGGCGGCGTCGCGGCCGGAGTCCGCCCGCGCGCCGAACCGTCGCTCAGGTGGGGGTCGCGCCGACCCCGGCCTCCGCCGTCGCCTGGGTGGCGGCGAGCGCGAAGTCGAGCGCCGCCCGTCGCGGCATCCGCCGTCCCCGCTCGCGGGCGGACTGGAACTCCGCCGCGCGGTCCGACGCGAGGATCCGCTCCACGATCGGGAGGTAGGTGACGTTCGAGCGCTGGTCCACCAGCCCGGTGCGGATGCGGACGGTCTCGGCCGCGCCGAACAGCGCACCCGCGCGGTCGATGTCGCCGACGGCGGCCGCGCACGCCGCGAGTCCCTCGAGGGCGTACCCGACGCCGTCCTCGTTGCCGAGCCGGAGCGACAGCTCCAGGTCTCGGACGAAGATGTCGGGGCGCGCCTCGCCGTGCGCGAGCCTGGCCCAGCCGAGGTTCGCGAGCGTGATGCTCTCGATGAAGACGTCCTCCTGGCGCCGGGCGTCCTCCAGGAGGCCCTCGAAGATCTCGATCGCCTGATCGACGTCGCCCTTCGACAGCACGAGGTTGCCGAGAGCGTCGCGGAAGAGCCCCGCGAAGGTGGGATGCTCGTCGGGGGTCACGAGTTCGAGCGCCCGTCGCTGCAGTCCCTCGGCCCGCTCGAAGTCCGGCGGAGTCATCGCGGTGCAGGCGATGGCCAGTGCGGTCAGCGCGCCGCCCTCGCCCAGCTTGTCGCCGACCGCATGGAAGAGCGCGAGGCTCCACTCGATCGGTCCCAGGTCCACCTGCGCCCCCGGCTGCAGCAGGGAGACCCACGAGGTGAGTCCGAGCGCGATGGCCCGCGTGTGGTCGCGCAGCGGCACGCCGGCATGCAGGACGTCCTCCATCCATGCCTTCGCTTCGGGGAACTCGCCTCGGATCCACCAGTAGAGGAAGAGTCGCCAGACGGCGAGGGCCACCGCATCGACCTCCCCCTCGGCGATCATGTGGCGGTAGGCGGCGCGCAGGTTGTCGCGCTCGGCCTCGAGCCTCGTCAGGGCGCCGGCCTGCGTCGGCCCCTGCAGCAGTGGACCGATCTCGCCCGCGAGCTGCAGGTAGTGCTCGCCGTGCGCGCGGCGCACGGCGGCGGCGTCCGGCTCGAGTGCGAACCGCGCGCTCGCGATCTCGCGAACCGGCACGAGCATCGAGTACACCGGTACGCCGTCGTCGGCGTGCAGCCGCAGCAGGCTGCCGTCGACGAGCTCGAGGAGCGGCCCGAGCAGGTCGGCCGCCCAGGGCGCATCCGCGCTGATCGCCTCGACGGCGTCGAGGCTGAAGTCCCCGGCGAAGACGCCCAGGCGCACGAACAGGGCCCGCGCCTCGGGGCTGAGCAGGTCGATGCTCCACTCCACGGTCGCCTGGATGGTGCGCTGGCGCTCGGGGATGTCGCGTGCGGCCGTGACGAGCAGGGGCAGCATCCGGTCGAGCCGTCCGAGCATGGCGGCCGGGGTGAGGGCCCGGATGCGGGCGGCGGCGAGCTCGATCGCCAGCGGCACGCCCTCGAGGGCGAGGCAGATGCGCGCGACGCCCTCGGCGTTCTCGGCGGTCACCTCGAAGCGCGGGTCGGCGGCCCGGGCGCGGTTCAGGAACAGCCGCACGGCGGGCGCCTCGGAGATCGACTCCACGGATGCCCGGGCGGGGTCGGGCGGCAGGCCGAGCGGCTCGACGTCGAACACCCGCTCGCCGCGGATCCGCAGGCGCGCGCGGCTCGTCACGAGGAACGTCGCGTCGGGCAGCTCGTTGAGCAGGGACATCACGTCGGACGCCGCGCTGAGCACGTGCTCGAAGCTGTCGAGCACGATGAGGTCGCGTCGGCCGGCTCGCGCGACGCCGAGCTGCTCGCTCAGGGGGCGGTCGCCGCTGTCGCGCACGCCGAGCTCGCGGGCGATCGCGGGGAGCACGTCGACCGGCTCGGCGACGTACTCGAGCTGCACGAAGGTGACCCGGTCGAACGACTGCCCGGCACTGCGGGCGACCTCGATCGCGAGGCGGCTCTTCCCGATGCCGCCCGGGCCCACGAGGGTGATCACCCGTTGGGTGCGGTCGCCGAGCCAGTCGAGCAGGGTCGCGACCTCCTGCTCCCTGCCCACGGACTCGGTGTACGGCACGGGGATGTGCTCCGGCGCGAGGGCGGGCGCCTCCTCGACGACGGGCCGCGCGCCGACGCGGGCGGCGTCGAACCGCTCGGCGAGCAGCGTCGCGAGGTCGCCCTCGATGAGCTCGGCCAGCTGCTCTGTGGTCGTGAACGGGGTGTACGAGGCGGTGTCGTCGTCGCGGATCCGGTTGAGCAGCTCGGTGAGGCGCTCCTCGCGCTCAGCGGGCTGCTTCAGGTAGATGAGCTTCGGCATGTGCCGTGGAGCGAGCCGGTACTCGTCCTCGAGGCCCGAGATCTCCTCGGCGGGGGCGATCCAGCCGTAGTGCTCCCAGTAGATCCCGACGAAGACGTCGCTCTGCTCGAGGTAGGCGCGGTAGAGCTGCTGCGGCGGATGCGGCCGTGCCCCGAGCTCGAACATGACGGGGGCGAGGTGCAGCCCCTCGATCGCGGCGCGTGCGGCCCGGCGCTCGGGCTCCAGCTCCTTGAGGGTCGAGCTCACGAAGACCCGCAGCCGTTGGTCGGGCGTGCGGATCGGGACCTCGGGCGCGCCGTCCGTCATGGCGAGACCCTCGGTATCACCGGCGTGCATCCCCAGTGGGTGCCCATGCACATATTGTGGAGCGCTCGGACAGCGCCGTCCACCACCCCGAATGGGGAATTCGGTGCGAGCCGGGATGCCGCGGCGTCAGGCGTGCGTCCTCGCGGACCCGCTTGCCGGCGCCGCCACCGTGCCGATCGCCAGGTCGATGAGCGCCTCGGCGGCCGCGCGGCCGTCGTCGGCCCAGCTCGGGTCGCCGGCGATGGCCGCGGAGGTCTGGGCCCCCTCGGCGAGCAGGGAGAGCTGGCGCCCGAGCATCTCGGTGCCGCCGGCCTCGAGGGCCAGCCGCTCGACGAGCGCCTGGAAGTCGGCCTTCTGCTGCCGCACCACGGCGTGCACGGCCTCGGAGGTCGCACCGGACTCGCCGTAGGTGTTGATGAAGAAGCATCCCCGGAAGTCGTCGGTCTCGAACCAGGTGCGCAGGAAGTCGAAGATGGCGAGCAAGCGCCCGCGTGCGCCGTCGGCCGAGGCGAGCGACCGGCCGAGGTCGCGATCCCAGACATGGCGGCGTTCGCCGAGCACCGCCACGACGAGGTCGGCCTTCGACGGGAATACGGAGTAGATGCGCTTGAGCGAGATGCCGGAGGCCGCGCGCACGGCATCCATGCCGACCTCGTGGATGCCGCGCGCGTAGTAGAGCGCGTCGGCGGCCGCGACGATCCGGTCGCGCACCTCGTGTTCATCGATCATTTCGTCATCCCGACTTGAGAACCAGCGTTCTCAAGTGTACATTGAACCGCAGAGAACGAGCGTTCTCAGATTCGGAAGGGATCGGTCATGGCATTCATCACGGTCGGCACGCAGAACAGCACCGACATCGAGCTCTACTACGAAGACCAGGGTGAGGGACAGCCGGTGGTGCTCATCCACGGCTACCCGCTCGACGGTCACAGCTGGGAACTGCAGGCGCGCGAGCTCGTGGCCGCGGGCTACCGGGTCATCACCTACGACCGCCGCGGCTTCGGCGACTCGAGCAAGGTCACCGAGGGCTACGACTACGACACCTTCGCGGCCGACCTCGACGCGGTGCTCACGACCCTCGACCTGCGCGACGTCATCCTCGTGGGCTTCTCGATGGGCACCGGTGAGCTCGCCCGGTACGTGCGCAACCACGGCGCCGAGCGCGTCGCGAAGCTCGCGTTCCTCGCCTCGCTCGAGCCGTTCCTCGTGCAGGCCGACGACAACGCCGAGGGCGTGCCGCAGGAGGTCTTCGACGGCATCGTCGAGGCGGCACGCGGCGACCGATACGCCTGGTACACGTCGTTCTACGAGAACTTCTACAACCTCGACGAGAACCTCGGCACGCGTATCAGCCAGGAGGTCGTGACCGCGAGCTGGAACGTCGCCACGAAGAGCGCGCCCGTCGCCGCCTACGCCGTCGTGCCGAGCTGGATCGAGGACTTCCGCGCCGACGTCGAGGCCGTGCGCGCCGCCGCCAAGCCCACCCTCATCCTGCACGGCACCGCCGACCGCATCCTGCCGATCGACGCCACCGCCCGCCGGTTCCGCGCACTACTGCCCGACGCGCAGTACGTGGAGGTCGAGGGCGCACCGCACGGCCTGCTGTGGACGCACGCGGCCGACGTGAACGCGGCGCTCCTGCAGTTCGTGCAGGCCTGATCGCCGCCCGGCTGCGGAGGGCCGCCCCGCCGGGCTCTCCGCAGCCGACCGGGTGACGGGCCGCGAAGTCGCCTTCGATGCCGCGACGGCCCGCGCGGGCCGACCCCCGCCCCACGTCGTAGGCTCGAAGCAGATGGGCGGATCGCAGGGGGAGCACGGGATGCCGAGGCGCGCCGAGGGGCGTCCCAGCATCGTCGCCGTCGCGGCCGCGGCCGGCGTGTCGCCCACCACGGTGTCCCACGCGCTCAGCGGCACGCGCCCCGTGCGCGACGAGACGCGGGAGCGCGTCCTCCGCGCCGCTGAGCGACTCGGCTACAGCCCCAACCCGATCGCGAGCGGTCTGCGACTCCAGCGCACGGGCGTGGTCGGCTTCGCGAGCGACCACGTCGCCACGAGCGCGTTCGCCGGTCGCATCCTGCAGGGCGCGCAGGATGTCGCGCGCGAGCGCGGGATGCTGCTCATGGCGGTCGACTCCGAGGGCGACGCCGACCTGGAGGACCGTCAGCTGCGCTCGCTCGCCGACCACCGCGTCGACGGGATCATGGTCGCGCGCATGTTCCACCAGGTCGTCGGACGCCCGGCAGCGATCGGCCGCATCCCGGTCGTCCTGGTCGACGCGGTGCCGGCCGAGGGCTGGCGTGTGGCCTCGGTCGCGCCCGACGAGCCCGGAATCGCGGCGACCGCGGTCGCACGACTGCTCGCCGCCGGCCACCGCCGCATCGCCTTCGCGAACACGACGGACGAGGCGCCAGCGTCTCGTGGGCGGGAGGCCGGATTCCGGGCGGCGGTCGCGGAGGCGGGCCTCGGCGCGCGCGCCCTCGTCGAGTACGGCGCCTCCGATGCGGGGGGCGGCAGGGTCGCCGGGATGCGGCTGCTCGACCGTCCGGCGCAGGACCGACCGACCGCCGTGGTCTGCTTCAACGACCAGATGGCGATGGGGGTGTACCAGGCCGCAGCGGCGCTCGGGCTCGACGTGCCGCGCGACTGCTCGGTGGTGGGCGTCGACGACCTCGAGATCGTCGCGGCGGCGCTCGTGCCCGCCCTGACCACGGTCGCGCTCCCGCATCGGGAGATGGGCCGCTCGGGCATGTCGGCGCTCCTCGACCGCATCGAGCGGGGCGAGGGCGAGGCGGATGCCGCGGAGCCGGCCTTCCTGCGCTGCGAGCTGATCGAGCGCGGGTCCGTCGGTCCGCCGCCCTGACCCCTCAACCCGCTGCGCGTGCCGCGGCCCGGTCCACCGGGGCCACGGCGAGGGGCGAGAGCCGCAATGACTCGATGACCGTCGTGCCTCCGACGGATTCAACCGCGAGTCCGTTGGCGCAGGGAGCTCCGAACACGAGGCTCGAGAGCACCTGGTCGCCGCCGTTCACGAACACCTCGACCGAGGATGCGTCGACGATCACGTCGAGTGTCACGACGCCGTCGTGCGGCGGGGCGGGTGCCGTGCGCACCTCACGGTAGGCGGGCGGCATCGCGGCGGCGGCCGCGTCGGCATCGCGGGCCAGGAACGCGCGCTGGGTCGCGAAGTCGACGCCCACCGTCGCGAACGACCCCTCGCCGTCCTTGATGCGGAACCGCACCTCGCGTGCTGCACCGTCGCCGTCGCCCGTCCGGAGGGCGAGGCGCAGGCGGTACGCGTCGGACGCGGGCTGGGGCAATGGCGGGGCCGCGCCCTCCGCAACCCGGAGGTCCCGTGCCGTCGCAGGGGCACGCTCGAGCGAGGCGAGCCCGTCGTGGGGCGATGAGACGAGCGTCGGCCGGCCGTCGCGGTCGGTCAGCGCGAGCTCCCGGACGAGCGAGTCCGCGCCGCCGTGCCAGTCCTCGGTGGGCAGGTCGCCCGCGTAGGCCCAGTTGTTGAGCCACCCGATCGCGTACCGTCCGTCCAAGCGGTCCACGGCGCTCTCGCGGGGGTCGTCCCACGTGACGGTCGCGTAGAAGTCCGAGCCTCGATCGAGCCACTGCGGGTCCGCGGCATCCGTCGTGAAGGCCTCGCCGTTCCAGTCGCCGGTCCAGTACGCGGTTCCCGTCGACATCCCGTGCCGTTCGCCGTTGGCGCCGGCGACCAGTACCCAGCGGGTGTCCGAGGGATCCCCGTCGACCGACATCCGGAAGAGGTCGGGGCACTCGAGCACGCCGAGGTCGTCGCGCTCGAAGCCCGAGCGGTACGTCCAGGCCTTCAGGTCGGGCGACGTGTAGAAGCCCAGCTTGTGGCCCTCCGCGAGCACCATGAGCCATTCGCGGCGCTCCGCGTCCCAGACGATCTTCGGATCGCGGAAGTGGGGCTCGCCGGGGTTGTCCATCACCGGGTTGCCCTCGAACGGCTCGAACGAGTACCCGCCGTCGGTCGACACGAAGAGCGACTGGCGCTGGATGCCCTCGTCCTGCTGGGTGAGGATGGCGATGACCGCGCCCGCACCGAAGCCCGCCGTGTCCTCGGTGTCGATCACCGCGCTGCCGGTCTCGATGTCGCCGAGGCCGTTGGCGTACTTCTCGATGGCGATGCCCTCCTCGCGCCAGTGCACGAGGTCGGTGGAGGTCGCGTGGTACCACTCGGTGCCGTTCCCCTCGGGGTAGTCGGCGTTGTAGAGGTAGTAGTAATGCCAGCGGCCGTCGAGCCAGAACGGGCGCTGCGGATCGTTCATCCACCGCTCGCCCGGGGTGAGATGGACCGCCGGACGGTACGGCGACCAGTCGCCCGGGCGCTCGACGTCCTGTCCGGGCGGCGCCGTCGCGGTCGCGCCCGGAGCCTCCGGCTTCTGGTCGCCGCCGACGAGTGCGAGTGCGGCGACGACGGCGAGTGCAACGCAGGCCGCGGCGGCGATCGTCCATGCCGCGGGCCGTCGCCAGCGGCCCGAGCGCGCACGCGGACCCGTGCCGGACGGCACGTCGCGCGAGTGTGTTCGGTTCATGATCCTCCGTCGTGGTTCGCGCGCCGCCGGCCGTCGGATCCGCCTGCGAGGCGGTCGTCGGACCGGCGAGGCGCCTTCGCAGCTGTCTGTTCGGGAGAAGCGCAAGCGCCACTCGAGGAGTCGCGGGCCACGCTAACGTCTTGCAAATCGATTTGCAAACCAGCGAGCAGTTCCCGCGGCCATGGAAGCGCGATCATCCCCGTCATGGCGCTGATCTGGGGATTTGCATGCGAACGCACCGATCCTCCGAACCTCGCCGCGGACTTGACAACGTTGTCAGGATGCGCATAGGTTCCTGTGCCGGGGGAAGTACAACGCCACGTTCTCGAGGAGCCGCCGAAATCGGCCGCTCACGGACCATCCGGTCCTCGCACGAAAGCGACGAACGTGAAGACAACGAACGAAACGGCCGTCGCCTGCATCGCAGGCGACGCGCATCGAGGCATCCGCTCGCCCGGCGACCCCGTCGGCGACGCCGTGCCCGCCCACGACCTCCGGCCGATCGACTGAGCTCGAACGGCCGGCCACGACCGGGTCGGCTGGAGGCGACCGCGACCTCGCCGTCGCCTGCACCCGCCCCCGGCCGTCGCGACTCGCGCGACGGCCCTCCCGCCGGGTTCCCCCGGGAGCCCGGCCACCCCGGCGGACACGGTCCGCCGATCCGTCGGCCGTGGACTCGCACTCTCGACACGACCCGTCGCAGCGCGAGCCCGGTCGCACCACACCCTACGAAAGGCACATCATGTCAACATCCACCAGGCGCATGCGGCGCCCCCTCGTCGGAGGGATCACCGCGGCCGGAGTCCTCGTCGGCACGCTGTTCACGGGCACGGCGGCGGCGGTCGCGCAGCCCGACCTGCAGCCCGGCGCCGAGCCCACCGTGCACACCCAGCAGGCCTACGCACCGGAGGACGACTTCACCGCGAAGTGGACCCGCGCCGACGCCAAGCAGCTGCAGCGGCTGTCGGACCCGAACGCGGCCTCCCGCGAGAACTCGATGCCAGCATCGCTCACCATGCCGACCGTCCCGCAGGACTTCCCCGACATGTCGAACGGCGAGGTCTGGGTCTGGGACACCTGGCCGCTGACCGACGAGCACGGCAACCAGTACAGCGTCAACGGCCAGGAGATCATCTTCTCGCTGGTCGCCGACCGGAGCCTCGGCTTCGACGACCGCCACGTCTTCGCCAAGATCGGCTACTTCTTCCGCCCGGCCGGGATCCCCGCCGACGAGCGGCCCGAGAACGGCGGCTGGACCTACGGCGGCCTCGTCTTCAAGGAGGGCGTCACCGGCACGATCTTCGAGGACCAGTCCTACAGCCACCAGACCCAGTGGTCCGGTTCCGCGCGGATCATGAAGGGTGGCGAGATCAAGCTGTTCTTCACGGATGTCGCGTTCTACCGTGACGCCGCCGGCAACAACATCAAGCCGTACGACCCGCGCATCGCGCTGAGCGTCGGCAAGGTGCACGCCAACAAGAACGGCGTGAAGCTGACGGGCTTCGACAAGGTGACCGACCTGCTGCAGGCCGACGGCACCTACTACCAGACCGGCGAGCAGAACCCGTACTTCAACTTCCGCGACCCGTTCACCTTCGAGGACCCGGCGCACCCCGGTGAGACCTACATGGTCTTCGAGGGCAACTCGGCCATGCCGCGCGAGTCCGCGCAGTGCACCGAGGAGGACCTCGGCTATCGCGAGGGCGACCCCTACGCCGAGTCCCTCGACGAGGTCAACGCCTCGGGCGCGACCTACCAGATCGGCAACATCGGCCTCGCGAAGGCCAAGAACGACGAGCTGACCGAGTGGGAGTTCCTCCCGCCGATCCTCTCGGCGAACTGCGTCACCGACCAGACCGAGCGTCCGCAGTTCGTGTTCAAGGACGGGAAGTCCTACCTGTTCACGATCAGCCACCGCGGCACCTTCGCGGCCGGCCTCGACGGGCCGGAGGGCGTCTACGGCTTCGTCGGCGACGGCATCCGCAGCGACTTCCAGCCGCTGAACAGCGGGTCCGGCCTGGCCCTGGGCAACCCGACGAACCTCAACTTCGCCGGCGGCCAGCCGTTCGCGCCGGACTACAACCAACACCCCGGGCACTTCCAGGCGTACTCGCACTACGTCATGCCGGGCGGGCTCGTTCAGTCCTTCATCGACACCATCGGGACGCACGATGACTTCGTGCGCGGCGGGACACTCGCGCCGACGGTGAAGATGGACATCGAGGGCGCCAGCACGAGCGTCGACTACTCCTACGGGACCGGCGGCCTCGGCGGCTGGGCCGACATCCCGGCGAACCTCGACGTCAACTCGGGCGGCAAGCTCCAGTAGCCGCTTGCACGACGGATGCCCCGGGGATCCCCCGGGGCATCCGGTCGTGCAGCTCGCCGCTATGCCGTGGCGGCGGCGGTGAGCTCGGGCCCGAGCACCGCCTCGAACACGGCGCGACGCGGCATCCGTCGGCCCGCCGCACGGGCGGCCTCGAACTCGGCGGCCCGGTCGGAGGCGAGCACCGCCGCGACGAACGGCTGGTACGTCAGGTACGACCGCTGATCCGTGAGGCCCGTGCGCGCGCGCAGCGTCTCGGCCGCGCCGAGGAGGGTGCCCGCCCGGCGCAGGTCGCCGATCGCCGCCGCGGACGCGCTCAGCCCCTCGAGGGCGTACGCGGCGCCGTCGTCGTTGCGCAGCCGCGCCGCGAGCTCGAGGTTGCGCACGAAGGAGTGGGGATCGGGGCCGACCGACGCGAGCCGCGCCCATCCGATCTGCGTCAGCGCGATGCTCTCGACGAACAGGTCGCCCGAGCGCTCGGCCTCGGCCTGCGCCTCCTCGAAGAGCTGCAGCGCCTCGGCGGGCCGGCCGCGCTGCAGCAGGATGCGGCCGAGCGCGGTCCGGAGCAGCGCGCGGAACGTGGGGTCGCGCCGGACCTCGTCGATCTCGAGTGCGGCCCGCTGGCTCGCCTCCGCGCGTTCGATGTCGGGCTCGTCGATCGACATGCACGCGAGGGCGAGCACCGACAGTGCGATCCCCTCACCGAGCCCGTCGCCCACCTCGCGGAACAGCGCCGCGCTCTCCTCGAGTGGCTCCGTGCGCACGTCGCCGTCCGTCTGCCAGAGCGGCACCCACGCCGAATAGGCGAGCGCGATCGCCCGCGTACGCTTCGAGAGCGGCAGTCCGGCCTCGAGCACCCGGACCATCCACGCCTTCGCCTCAGGCAGCAGTCCGCGGATCCACCAGTACAGCAGCAGCCTCCAGACCGCGTCGGCCACCACGTCGACCTCCTCGATCGCGATGAGGTGCCGGTAGGCGGCGCGGAGGTTGTCGCGCTCGGCCTCGAGCCGGGCGAGCGCGGTGACCTGCGTTGCGCCGCGCAGCATCGGCTCGATCTCGACGGCGAGCTGCACGTAGTGCTCGGCGTGGGCGCGGCGCACCGCCGCGGCATCCGGGTCGAGCTCGAAGCGCGCGGTCGCGACCTCGCGCACCGTGCCGAGCATCGAGAAGAGCGGCACGCCGGCGTCGTCGCGCTGGCGCAGGAGGCTGCTGTCGACGAGCACGAGCAGGGTGCCGAGCAGGTCGGCGGCCCACGGGGCGCCGGCGGTGACCGCCTCGACGGCATCGAGGCTGAAGTCGCCTGCGAACACGCCGAGGCGGGCGAAGAGTGCCCGCGGCTCGGGCTCGAGCAGGTCGACGCTCCATTCGACGGTCGCCTGGATCGTGCGCTGGCGCTCCGGCACGTCGCGGGCCGCGTTCGCGAGCAGGGGCAGCATCCGGTCGAGCTTCGCGAGCATCGCGGCGGGCGTGAGCGCGCGGATGCAGGCGGCGGCGAGTTCGATCGCCAGCGGCACGCCGTCGAGCGCACGGCAGATGCGGGCGACGTCCTCGGCGTTCTCCGCGGTGATCTCGAACCGCGGATCCGCTGCCGTCGCCCGGTCCCGGAAGAGCCGCACGGCCGGGGCCTCGAGGATCGCCTCCACCGACCCCTCCTCGGGCTCGGGCGGCAGGCTGAGCGGCTCGACGTCGAACACGTGCTCGCTCCGCAGGCGCAGCCGCGCGCGGCTCGTCACGAGCAGCGTGGCGCCGGGCAGGTCGTTGAGGAGCGCCATCAGGTCGGCGGCGGCCGGCAGCACCTGCTCGAAGTTGTCGAGCACGATGAGGTCGCGCCGGCCCGCGCGAGCGACCCCGAGCTGCTCGGACAGCGGCCGGTCGCGGGTGTCGCGCACCCCGAGCTCGCGCGCGATCGCCGGGAGCACGTCGGCCGGGTCGCGCACGTGCTCGAGCATCACGAAGGTGACGCGGTCGAACCGGTCGCCGGCGTTGCGGGCGACCTCGATCGCGAGGCGGCTCTTGCCGATGCCGCCGGGGCCCACGAGGGTGACGAGCCGACGCGCGTCGTCGTCGAGCCATGCGAGCAGGGTGGCGAGGTCGCGCTCGCGTCCGACCGCCTCGGAGAACGGCGCGGGGACGCGGCCGGCGGCGCCCGGCTCGTCGGGGGCGGACGCGGCCGGCCCCGCGGCATCCGCTCGCGACGCGTCGAAGCGCTCGGCGAGCAGCGTCGCGAGGTCGGCGGCCAGGAGGTCGGCGAGCTCGTCGGCGGTGGAGAAGGACTTGTACGACGCGGTGTCGTCGTCGCGGATGCGCTCGATGAGGCCGGCGAGCCGCTCCTCGCGCTGCGCGGGCTGCTTGACGTAGATGAGCTTGGGCATCTCGCGCGGAGCGAGGCGGTACTCGTCCTCGAGGCCCGAGACCTCCTCGCCGGACGCGACCCAGCCGTACTGCTGCCAGTAGAGGCCCACGAACACGTCGCTCTGGTCGAGGTAGGCCCGGTAGAGCTCGCGGGGCGGATGCGGGCGCGCGCCGAGCTCGAACATCACCGGCGCGAGTCGCAGCTGCTCGATCGCGCCGCGTGCGGCGCGGCGTTCGGGCTCGAGCTCGCGCAGGGTGGAACTGACGAAGACCCGCAGGTGCTGGTCGGGCGTGCGGATCGGTGGAGCGTCGTAGCGGTCGTTCACCACCGCGCCTCCGCCCCCCGGTCGCGCCTGCCCCGCGGCTGCATGCTGCCATTCTGGGCTGTCGCGGGCGACGGCGTCCAGCATCGCCGACCCGCGTCGACCCGGCGGAGTCCGCGCCGGCGCAGTCCGGGGGCTGCCGGGGCTCGGCGCGGGTGGGGTGCGGCCATCCACGCCGCCGCACCCCGACCCGGCCGGTTCAGCCGGCGACCCGCACGACGAGCACACCCCCCGGCGTGACGCCCGCCGAGTTCTCGAGCTCGATCGTGTAGCGGTGCTCGCCCGGCGCTGCGCCCGCGATGTGGAACGCGAAGGTGCGCTCGGAGGTCGAGGTGCGGTACACGCGGTCGAGCACATGCCCGCCCTCGAGCAGCCGCACCACCGTCGTCGGCTGGCCCTTTCCGACCTTGACCTTGAGGTCGTAGGCGCCATCGGCGTCGGGTCCGTTCCGTGGTCCGGTCAGCGCGGTGAGCTCGGCCGCGGGTGGCGCGGCGGTCGCACCATCGGTGCCCGCCTCCCTGTACATCGCGCCGTGCAGCGGGGTCACCCTCAGCGATTCGAGCCGGGCGTCACCCCCCTCGGACCACAGGCCGATCGCCCGGGCGCCCGAGTTCGGGAACACCTGGTCGGTGATCGTGGTACGACCGTCGGCGGCGAAGACCTCGACCGATGCCCGATCGACGTACACCGACAGGGCGATCGTGCCGTCCGCCCGGAGCGCGACCGGCGCGTCCTCGATCGACGCGAACGCCGGATGGAACCCGGTGTTCCCCGAGTCGCGCCGATCGACGAAGAGGCGGGCGGATGCAGCGTCGTAGCCGATCCGCGTCGCGGACTCGCCGTCGCCGAGCACGCTCAGCCCGGCCGCCGTCGCGTCACCGGGACGGATCACCGCGTCGATGCGCACGACGTCCCCGGAGACCGGCAGCGTCTCGGCGCCCTCGGCGATCGGCCGCGCGCCATCCGTGAATGCCACGTCGGGGCGTTCGAGCTCGGCGAACTCGGGCACGACCCGCTGCGCGAGGCGCGGCCCTCGGTCGGTCGTCACGAGCGACACCTCGCGCGGCAGCGCCATGGCGCTGCGCCACGAACCCGTCGGGATGTCGTTCGCGTAGTCCCAGTCGTTCATCCAGCCGAGCATCACCCTGCGGCCGTCGGGGGCGCCGTTGAACGACACCGTCGCGTAGTAGTCACGGCCCCAGTCGAGCCAGTCGTAGCCCTCGATGCGCGGTGCGGCTGCGGCATCCGAGAACATCACCTGGTCGACGAGCACATGGCCCCAGCCGAAGCGGTTGTTGTCGACGATGCGCACGGATGCCTCGCGGCCCGCGAACTCGGCGACGTCCCAGCTCACCCAGTCGAGGTTCTCGCTGTTGCGGCCAGTGGCCGTGCGCACGACCTCGCCGTCGACGACGAGGTTGACCGACGTCTCCTCGGAGCGCGATTGCGCGGGTTCGGCGCCGAGCACGAGGTGGTCGACCGTGAGGTGGCCCCAGCCGCCGGTCGCCTCGTCGTGCACCTGGAACCGCGCGTCACGACCCGCGAACTCGGCGACGTCCCACGACCGCCAGTTCAGCTGGCCCGCCTCGGGGCCGGTGGCGGTGCGCACGACCTCGCCGTCGACGAGCAGCCGGACCTCGAGCGACCCGTCGAGTCGCTTGCCCCCGCCGAGGAGGAACGACAGGTCGGTCTCGCCGTCCCGGATCGTGAACGTCGGGGAGGTGAGGTCACCCAGGTTGTCGTCGCCCCTCGGGCCGCCCTCCCAGGTGTTGAGGCGCTTGGCGCCGAGGTAGTAGTCCCCGCCTGCGGTGGACGGGTTGCGCCAGGGCTCGGCCGCCAGGTCGCCGGTGGCCTCCCAGCCGGTGTCCGCGAGCGTGGTGCCGTCGGCGAACTCGAAGCCGTCGAAGAGCAGGCGACCCGCGGGCGGCTCGTTGCCGAGCTGCGTGCCCTCGAGGTGGGGGTGGTTGCCGCCGCCGACGAGCAGGTTCACGAAGCGATCGCCGATCGTGAACGCGGGGGACTCGAGTGCGCCGATCGGCCAGTCGCCGTCGTTGAAGCCGTTCACGAGGCCGGCGCCGATGAAGCCCGAGACGGCGTTCTGGCCGGGCAGGGTTCCGGATGCCGGAGCGTCGCCCCAGGGGCCGTTGCGCCAGTTCCCGGGCTCGTTGCCGACGGTCCAGCCGTCGTAGGAGCCGCCGTCGAAGCCCGCGAACAGGTCGCCGTCGGGCGCCGCGGCATCGGACACCGTGCTCTCGGAGGTGAAGGTCGTCCCGTCGAAGTCGCCCACGAAGTACTGGCCGCCCGAGCCGCCCGCGACCGAGCCCGGGTTGAGGTTCACGACGAGCACCCACTTCGTGTTCGCCGGGTCGCCGTCGACGGGGAGCGGGAACAGGTCGGGGCACTCCCAGATGCCGCCCGTGGCGTTGGCGGGCCCGAAGTCGCTGAGGTGGGTCCAGTTCCTGAGGTCGTCGCTCCGGTAGAGCACGACCTTGTACTGCAGCGCCTCGACCGCCGCCATGACCCAGTAGGACTCGCCCGTGCCGGGGTTCGTGTAGCGGAACACCTTGGGGTCGCGGAAGTTCGCCGAACCGCGGTCGAGCACGGGGTTGCCGGCGTACTTGGTCCACGTCAGGCCGTGGTCGGTGCTGTAGGCGATCGACTGCGCCTGCGTGCCCGCGCGGGTGGGGTGCGCCGGCGTGTACGCGCTCGTGTAGATCGCGACCATCGGCGGATCCCCGGCGGTGCCGAAGCCCGAGGTGTTGCCCTCGTCGACGACGACCGACCCGGAGAAGATGTCCTCGATCGCGGTGCCGCCCTCGTCGAAGGTCTGCGCGATGGCGAGGGGCTGCTCCTCCCAGTGCAGGAGGTCGGTGCTCGTCGCGTGGCCCCAGCTCATGTTGCCCCAGCGGGTGCCGTACGGGTTGTGCTGGAAGAACAGGTGCCAGGTGCCGTCGTCGTAGACGAGGCCGTTCGGGTCGTTCATCCAGTTCCGCTCCGGCGAGAAGTGGAGGTACGGCCGGTACTGCTCCTCGGCCGGGTTCGGATCGGCTGCCTCCTCGGCGGCGGCGGGTTGCAGCGAGAGGAGGGATGCAGCGGTCGCGGCCACGGCCACGATCGCGAGTGTTCGGAGAGTTGATACCGTCGTCATCGACTGGTTCGCCCTTCAGTGCAGTGGTCACTCATGAGCAGTGACATCGTTGTCAGGATTCGGCGCGATGCTACGCACTGTCGACCGGACAATTCAAGGCCCGGTCTTCGACGGCTGCGGGCGACGGGCCTGCTGGTGCTGCGTACGCTCGGAGCATGGCTCTGAACGTCCTCGTGCGCCCCGCCGCGATCGCGGATGCCCCCGGCATCGCCGACGTGCACTGGCGCAGCCACCAGGCCACCTACGTCGAGCCCGGACGGGTGGCGCGCGACGTCGTCGAGGCGTGGACGATGCGCGACCGCATCCTCGCATGGACGACGAACGTGGCGATCGCCTCCGGCGCGTTCCCGCCGCCGGAGGGCTTCCGACGCATGACCGTCTGGGTCGCGGTCGACGACGGCCGGGTGGTCGGCTGGGCGAACACGAGCCGCGGGCGGGACGCCGACGCCCCGCGCGACCTCGAGCTCGAGGGCCTCTACGTGCTCGACGACTACCACGGCCGCGGGGTCGGGCAGGCCCTCGTCGACGCTGCGATCGGAACCCGCCCGTCGTATCTCTGGGTGCTCGACGACAATCCGCGCGCCCAGGCGTTCTACCGCCGCAACGGCTTCGCCTTCGACGGAGCCGAGAAGATCGACGAGTCCTGGCACGTGCGCGAGCTTCGCATGGTGCGCTGAGGCGTGCTCCGGGCCGCCCGCGCCGCGTAGGCTCCATGGTCATGGGGGACTCGCCGGGGAATCGACGCACGCCGCCCGCTCGCAGCGGGCGACCGGGAATCGCCGACGTGGCGGCCGAGGCCGGGGTGTCGCCCTCGACGGTGTCGAGCGCGCTGAACGGCACCCGCGCGGTGCGCCCCGAGACCAGGGAGCGCGTCCTCCGGGCGGCCGAACGACTCGGCTACCTTCCGTCCAAGGCGCCCAAGGCGCCCAAGGCGCCCAAGGCGCCCAAGGCGTCCACGGCGCCCACGGCGCCCAAGGCGCCCGAGGCGTCCAAGGCGCCCGAGGCGTCCAAGGCGCCCGAGGCGTCCAAGGCGCCCGAGGCGTCCAAGGCGCCCGACGCCCCCAGGGCCGCTCGGGAGGAGTCGCCGCGACCGACCCGAGTCATCGGCGTCATCACCGACGGCATCGCCACGACGCCCTTCGCCGGCCGTATCGTGCAGGGCGCGCAGGAGGTCGCACGCGAGCGGGGCGCCCTGCTCATGGTGCTCGACTCCGGCGGCGACCCAGAGCTCGAGGCGCACCACCTGTGCTCCCTCCCCGAGCACGGCGTCGACGGCGTGCTCTACACGCGCACGGTGCACGCGGAGGTCGAGCGCCCGCGCGAGCTGGGCGACCTCCCCGTCGTGCTCGTGGGCGCGGCGCCCGCCGACGGCTGGACCGTGCCCGCTGTCGTGCCCGACGAGTACGCCCTCGCGAGCGCTGCCGTCGCGCACCTGCTGGAGGTGGGGCACCGCCGCTTCGCGTTCCTCACCTCGGACGAGGACACCCCCGCCACGCGCGGGCGCGCCGACGGCTTCGCATCCGCCCTCGCGCCCGCGTGGTACGACGGCGCTCGGTCCGTCGTCGAGCGCGCCGCGCCCGACGCGGCGGGCGGTCGGCGCGTGGCCCGGCGCCTGCTCCACCTCCCCGTCGGGGAGCGGCCCACGGCGATCGTCTGCTTCAACGACCAGATGGCGATGGGCGTCTACCAGGGAGCGGAGGCGCTGGGCCTCGAGGTGCCGCGCGATGCCTCGGTGCTCGGCATCGGCGACCTCGAACTGCTCACCGAGTCGCTCGACCCCCCGCTCTCCACCGTGGCGCTGCCGCACCGCGAGATGGGGCGCTGGGGCATGACCGCGCTGCTCGCGCTGCTCGAGGGCAGGGCGGCGGATGCCGCGGAGCCGGTGCAGCTCGCGGGCGAACTCGTCGAGCGTCGCTCCGTCGCTCGGCCGCGTCGCCTGATCCCCTGGCTCACCGGGCGCTGAGCGCCGCCGCACACGACCGCCGCGCTCGGCTCAGGCCTCCGGCGGCACTCGCAGCAGCGCGCCTTCGGCGCGCACGGTCGCCGCGGCGATGCGCATCGCGTGCTCGAGCGCGGCCTGCCATTCCGCGTCCGTCGACGGCACGCCCGCCGTCGCGATCTCGTGCGTGATCGCCGCGAGGGTGGCGTCGCCGCCGCCCATCGTGTCGATCACGGGGCCGTCGAGTGGCACGATCCCCGCGCGCACGGCGCTCCCGCGGTGGTGCACGGCAGCCCCGTCGCGTCCGGCAGTCGCGAGCACCGCCGGGTCGCCCACCGCGAGGATCCGGTCGACGAACTCGGAGAGCGGTGCGTCGAGCAGCAGCTCGGCGTCGTCGTCGCCGATCTTCGCCACGAGCGATCGCGACGCGAAGTCGAGGAAGTTGTCGAGGAACCGGGCGCGGTCGTGCATCATGCCCGAACGCGGGTTGCCGTCGACGACGACGCGCTCCGCGGGCCGGGCGATCGCGTCGACGAGTGCCCGGTACTGCGCCTCGTCATCGAACGGGAAGCAGCTGACCACCACCAGGTCGGCCTCGTCGAAGGCGTCGAGCGTGGCCTCGTCGAACCGCAGGGCCCGGCGCTGGGCCGCCTCGTTGAACTCGTAGCGCGGCTCGCCGTCGGTGCGGTCGCTGACCGCACGCGAGGTGCCGTGCGGCGAGGGGCTCGCGACCAGGTCGACGCCGTGCTCCGCGAGGAAGGAGCGGATCTCGTCGCCCGGCGCGTCGTCGCCCACCATCGCGACCAGCGTGGGGCGATGGCCGAGCACGGCGAGTCCGACGGCGACGTTCAAGGCGGCACCGCCGACGAAGTCGCGCGAGCCGGTCGCGTCGCGCAGCTCGTCGATGAGTGCGTCGCCGACGACGACGATGTTCGCAGGGGAACCGATGGGCTGCGACATCCGCTCAGCCCCTCTCTCGCGGCGGGATCTCCCCGGAGCCGCGCTCGATCAGACGGGTGGGAACGACGGTGCGCACGGCGGGGCCGGCGTCGCCGTCGAGACGTGCGAAGACCCGCTCGGCGGCGATGCGCCCGATCTCCTGCGGGTTCTGGGCGACGACGGTGACACCGGGCTCGAGGAGGTCGGCGAGCGGCACGTCGTCGAATCCGACGAGCGCGATCGCGTGCTGCAGTCCCGACTCGCGCAGCGCGTGCAGCACGCCGATCGTCACGAGGTTCTGGGCGGAGAAGATCGCGGTCGGCGGGTCGTCGCGCTCGAGCAGCGCGAGGGCCGCGAGCCGTGCCGTCTCGATGTCGTGCAGGTTCTCGATGACCGGGATGTCGCGGGTCGCGATCCCGGCCAGGCCGAGCTCGTCGAGGAAGCCGCGACGTCGGGCCTGGGCCGTGCGGATCTCGGCGCGGTCGCCGAGGTAGGCCAGGCGCCGATGGCCTCGCTCGAGGAGGTGGCGTGTGGCGACGGCCGCGCCCTCGAGGTTGTCGCTGACAACGGTGTCGGATGCGACGCCGGCAGGTTCGCGGTCGACGAAGACGACCGGGGTGCCGCGGCGGAGTTCGGGTGCGAGGTAGGCCTGGCTCTCGGAGATCGTGGTGAGGATGAGGCCGTCGACGCGGCGGCGGAGGAAGGCGGACACGGCCTCCTGCTCCCGCGCCGGGTCGTCGTCGAGGCTCGATGCGAACACGGCGACGCCGCGGGCGAGGGCAGCGTCTTCGACGGCCCGATGCACCGCACCCGAGAAGGGGTTGTCGACGCTGCCGACCAGCAGCCCGATCGTACGGGTGCGCCCGTCGGCCCGGCGGAGATTGCCCGCGTGCAGGTCGGGCTGGTAGTCGAGCGTGCGCGCGGCGGCGGTGACCTTGGCGATCGTCGCAGCCGACACGTTCGGCTCGCCGTTGATGACTCGCGAGACGGTCTTCACGCCGACGCCGGCGAGCGCCGCGACGTGCCGCATGGTGGGGCGCGCGCGGGCATTCTCAGGTGCGGCGACGCCGTCTGACAACGATGTCACTTTTCGGTCTCCAATTTGAGAGGTCGGGTTGACTATACACATTCCCATGGACTACACCTAAGGCTTGACATCGTTGTCATGAGACGACGGTCGCCTACATCCAGAGGAGATTCATCGATGAATCACGCAGCACTCGGCGCCTTCCGTCGCCGTCTCATCATTGCCGGCTCGCTCACCGCCGCCGCCGCGCTCGCCCTGTCGGGATGCGCGTCGTCCGGCGATTCGGGAGAAGCCGCCGCCGATGACGCCGTCGGCGTCTCGCTCATCGTCAAGACCACCAGCAACCCCTTCTTCGTGGCGATGCAGGACGGCGCGGAGGCCGCCGCCGAGAAGCTCGGCGTCGACCTCACCCTCGCGGCAGGCAAGGAGGACGGCGACGAGGACACCCAGATCCAGGCGATCGAGAACGCGATCTCCAAGGGCGACGCGGGCATCCTGATCACGCCGAACGGCCCCGGCGTGGAGGACGCCCTCGTCAAGGCGCGCGACGCCGGCCTCTACGTCATCGCGCTCGACACCCCGCCGTCCGACCCCGAGGCGGTGGACATCACGTTCGCGACCGACAACTTCCTCGCCGGCCAGTACATCGGCGAGTGGACCGCGGCGAAGCTCGGCGGCGAGAAGGCCACGATCGCGATGCTCGACCTGTTCGACGACAAGGTCGTCTCGGTCGACGTCGCTCGCGACCAGGGCTTCCTCGACGGGATGGGCATCGACCTCGCCGACGAGACCGTGAACGGCGACGAGGCGCCGACCGGCACCTACAGCGGCGGCGACTACGAGATCGTGGGCAATGAGGCCACCCAGGGCGCCGAGGACGGCGGCCGCACCGCCGCAGAGACGCTGCTCTCGAAGAACCCCGACATCAATGTCGTGTACACGATCAACGAGCCCGCCGCGTATGGCGCCTTCGAGGCGTTCAAGGCCGCGGGGGCCACGAAGGACCTCATCGTCGTGTCCGTCGACGGCGGGTGCGCGGGCATCGACGCGGTGAAGGACGGCACCATCGGGGCGACGAGCCAGCAGTACCCGCTGAAGATGGCCGAGCTGGGCGTCCAGGCGGTGTACGACCTCGTGACCACGGGGAAGGCTCCCGAGACGACCGACGGCCTGGACTTCTACAACACGGGCGTCGCCCTCGTGACGGATGACCCGCAGGGCGGCATCGACTCGATCGACACCGCCGAGGCCGGCGACATCTGCTGGGGCTAGTTCCGGCCGCCGCGTGAGCGGTGCGGGCAAGGGGTCCCGACCGGAGCCCGTCTCCGATCGTCGGGGACGCACCGATCCGGCCCGCACCGCTCACCCCCGCCGGCGGCCGATGCCGCCTGCGGACCTCGACCACTTCCGAATTGGAGCAGCACGTGAGTCAGCAAACGACCGAGCCGCCGACGTCGGCGCTCGACCTCGCCGAGGAGTTCCTCGACCGCACCACCCCGCTCAGCCGCATCCGCAACACCCTGCACCGCTACCCCGCACTCAGCCCGGCCATCGTGCTGGTCGTGTCCGTGGTCGTGTTCGGGCTGCTGAACGAACGATTCCTCAATCCCGCCAACCTCTCGCTCATCACCCAGCAGGTCGCCGTCGTCGGCACGCTCGCGATCGCTCAGACGCTCGTCATCCTGACCGCGGGCATCGACCTGTCGGTCGGCGCGGTGATGGTGCTGAGTTCCATGGTCATCGCCCAGTCCTCGGTGCAGGCGGGTCTGCCCGCCGTGATCGCCCTCGCACTCGGCCTGGCGGTCGGCCTCGCCGCGGGCGCCCTCAACGGCTTCCTCGTCACCCGGCTGAACCTGCCGCCATTCATCGTCACCCTCGGCACGCTGAACATCTTCGTCGCGCTCACCCTGCTCTACTCGTCGGGCGCGACGGTGCGCGGCGCGGAGATGCCCGAACTGCTCACGTGGACCGGGTCGACCTTCGACATCCTCGGCGTCAACTTCACTGTGGGCGTCGTCCTCATGCTCCTGCTCTACGTGGCGATCGCGTTCATCCTCGCGAAGACCGCGTGGGGCCGCCACGTCTACGCGGTCGGCGACGACCGCGAGTCGGCGCGCCTCGCCGGCATCCGGGTGAATCGCGTGCTGATGAGCGTCTACCTCGCCGCCGGAGCCATCCTCGCGGTCGGCGCGTGGATCCAGATCGGCCGCACCAACGCGGCGTCCCCGAACGCGGGCATCGACCTGAACCTCGACTCGATCACCGCCGTCGTCATCGGCGGCACGAGCCTGTTCGGCGGTCGCGGGACGGTGTGGGGCACACTCCTCGGCGCCCTCATCGTGGGCGTCTTCCGCAACGGACTCTCGCTCGCCGGGCTCGACGTGCTCTGGCAGACCTTCGCCGTCGGCGTGCTCATCATCGTGGCCGTCTCGGTCGACCAGTGGATCAGGAAGGTACGCGCATGACCCCCAACGAGCCCGCCGGCAGCGCCGGCGCAGCATCCGTCGACGACGCCGTCGGTGCCTTCGCGGATGCCGCGGGCACCCCGACTCCGGCGGGTGACTCCCGCACGCCCATCCTGCGGGCCCGACGTCTCGTGAAGACCTTCGGCCGAGTCGTCGGCCTCGACGGGGTCAGCCTCGAGCTCTACCCGGGCGAGGTGCTCGCGATCATCGGGGACAACGGCGCGGGCAAGTCGACGCTCATCAAGTGCCTCACGGGCGCCGAGGTGCCCGACGAGGGCGAGATCTGGCTCGAGGGGCAGCCGGTGCACTTCAAGCGTCCGCAGGATGCCCGGGCGGCCGGCATCGAGACGGTGTACCAGAACCTGGCGGTCTCGCCCGCCCTCGACGTCGCCGCGAACCTCTTCCTCGGCCGCGAGGAGCGGAAGAAGGGCCTCCTCGGCTCGGTGTTCCGGGTGGTCGACCAGAAGGGCATGCGGCAGAGGGCGAGGCAGGAGCTGGCGGCGCTCGGCATCTCGACGCTGCAGGATGTCACGGTGCCGGTCGAGAACCTCTCCGGTGGCCAGCGCCAGGCGGTCGCCGTGGCACGCGCCGCGGCCTTCGGGTCGAAGGTCGTCGTGCTCGACGAGCCCACCGCGGCGCTCGGCGTACGGGAGTCGAACCAGGTGCTCGAGCTCGTGAAGAACCTGCGCGACAAGGGGATCCCGGTGATCCTCATCTCGCACAACATGCCGCACGTGTTCGAGGTCGCCGACCGCATCCACATCCAGCGGCTCGGCAAGCGCGCCGCGACGATCACCCCGCAGTCGCACTCGATGACCGACGCGGTCGCGATCATGACCGGGGCCCGCCGCGGATGAGCTGGGCGACCCCGTCCGGGCAGGTCGAGCTCGTCGCGGAGTTCACGGCATTGCCGGGCCGCGAGCAGCAGGTCGAGCAGCTGCTGCTCGAGCTGACCCACGCCGTTCGGGCCGAAGACGGATGCCTCGTGTTCGACCCCTACGTCGTCACCGGGCCGCCGTCCGGGGCGGGCGTGGTCGCGACCCCCGCCCCGGACGGCACCCGATACGTCGTCGTCGAGGCGTATCGCGACGCCGATGCCTTCGCCGCGCACCTCGCGGCGCCCCACGGCGCGGTGTTCAACGCTGCCCTGCGTCCGCTCATCGCGGAGCCCGACGGGTCGCGGCTGACCTTCCTCCGGCGCCTCGCCTGACCGGTCGGGCCGGACCGCTCGACGCGTCCGGCCCGGCCGACCGGCGGCATCCGCTCGCGCCCGCCGCCCGCCGGCGGCATCACCCGGGGGATGCTGCGCGGCGCGGACGCCGCAGGCCGAGCATGTACGGGAGGCCCAGGCCCGCCGCTGCGAACGTCCTCCCGATGCGGCCCCGCCAGGACGGCGCGGGCAGCGGGAGCGGGTCGCCGAGGTCCCCGACGTCGACGAAGTACGCGCGGACGGTGCCGATGCCCTCGAGCTCCGGCGAGATCTCGTGCACGGGATCGGGCACCGAGGTCTCATTTGTGCTGTAAAGCTCCTCGGAGAGCAGGACGTACTCGGGGATGTCCACCGGGTTCTTCAGCAGGCGATGCACGAGCACGACGTCGATCCCGACGAGGTTGAGCCGCCGCCGGATGGTCTGGGTCGCCACGTCGCCGATGTGCGCCACGAACTTCAGCTTGAGGTTCTCCGTCTTCTTGCAGCCCGCGCAGGGGCAGAAGTTCTGCTCGACGTTCTGGCGCTCGAGGTGGAACGCCCGGTGCATGGCGGCGGCCGCCTGGAGGATCTCCGCGACCGTGGCCTCGGGATCGCGTGCGTCCGCCTGACGCGAGAGGAAGGCCGCGTCGCCCTCGATCTCGATCAGGTCGAAGCCCCGAGCAGCACCGATCACCTTGTCGAGCATGCGGGCGGTGTTCACTTCGGCGTGCGCGAGGCTCAGCCGGTGCGCACTCATGTACTCGGTGTAGCCACCGATGTCTGCGATCAGCAGGACTGCCCGCCCGGACTGCATGCCCTACCATCGCACCGATGACCGAGGTTCTCAACCACGGCACCTCACGCCGCCGGCGGTTCCCCGAGCGGCCCGTTCGGCTCCTTCGGCTCGTAGCGGTCCAGCAGGTCGTCCACGACCGCCGCCGCCTGACGCGCGCTCGGCGTGTACCCGAGCACGACGGAGAGGAACCGATCCGAGCCCAGCGACTGCAGCCGGAGATCGGTTCGGGCCACCACGGTCGCCGTTCGGCGCTGGCGTCGCAGCAACGCGATCTCGCCGAATCCCTCTCCCGGGCCGAGCGTCGCCACGAGCCGGCCGTCGCCCACCACGTCGGCCTCGCCCCGCTCGATCACGTAGTAGCGGTCGCCGACGTCTCCCTGCTCGAAGACCGCGTGGCCCTCGTCCACCGCGACCGGCTCGAGCCCGCGGGCGAGCTGCTCGACGGCGGGCAACGGCAGAGGACGGAACATCGGCACGCGCTGGAGCAGTCCGACATCTCCGTCGAGGGCATCGACGGACCGGTCGAGACGCCGCAGCCGCCGCCACGACGCCACCGCGAGCACGGGGCACACGAGCCCGATCGCCACCAGCGTGGCCTGGACCCCGACCCATCCGATCAGCGTCGACGCCACGATGGCGCCGATCCCGATGAACACCGTGACCAGGCTCTCGAGCACCCCGAAGACGCGGGCCAGCACCTCGTCGGGAGCCATCCTGCCGATGAGGGTGAACCCCGCGACGTCGATCAGGGCGTTCCCGACTCCGACGAAGGCCAGCAGTCCCAGCGCCGCCGATTCCTGCGGAACGAGTCCGACGAGCGTGAGCGGCAGCCCCCACAGGCCGACCCCCACGGCGAACCACGCCCCCAGCCGGCCGGTCCCGACGAGGAGCGAGGCCGCGAGCGATCCGAGCACCGCGCCCACCCCGACGGCGGCCATGAGGGCGCCGACCCCGGATTCGCCCGTGCCCAGCAGCTCGATCGCGACCACCACGGAGAGCACCGTCAGCGCGCCCCGGGTGAGCGCCTGCGCCGCGGCGAGGCCCATGATGAGCGTCAGGTCGCGGTTCCGCGCCACCGCGAGCACGCCGTCGATCGCCTCGCCGACCAGGTTGGGGCGTGCCGGCGCCGGAGGACGCGGAGGGGCGTCGTATCGGAGCCGCAGCAGCAGCGCGGCGGCCCAGAACGAAGCGGCCGCCGCGACCGCGAACACGACCTCGACCCCGGTGAACCGGAGCAGCACCGCCGCCAGCAGCGGGCCCACGAGCGTCGCCGCGGAGTCGAGCAGGCCCCGGACCATGTTGGCGCTGGCGAGCTCGTACCCGCTGCGGCACAGCGACGGCAGGAGCGCGGAGTGCGCCGGGCGGTAGAGGGTCGCGGCGATCGTCGACAGCACCGCGAGCACGTAGACGAGCACCGGCGGGCCCGCCATCGCGACGACCACGGCGGCAGCGGCGGTCGCGGCGCCGCGCACGACGGACACGAGCACGAGGACCCGCTCCCGGCGCCCTCGGTCCGCGATGGGCGACAGCAGCGGCGCCAGGATCGCGGACGGCACCATGCGCAGGAGACCCACGAGGCCGAGCGCGACCGCCCCGCCGTCGCGATAGGCGACGATCCCGAGCGCCACCGTGAAGGCCCACTCGGCGGTCCAGGCGCCGAGGAAGCTGAGCTGGGCACGGCGCAGGTTCGGGTTGCGGGCGTTGCTGGCGAAGGCCTCTGCGGCCTGTCCGAGCCTGCTCCGGCCCCCGTCGGCGCCCATAGGGAGACTCTAGGGGGTCCGTCGCACCGCCCGCCGGTCCCGTGACGCTCGCGCTCGGCGGGCCCGGCCGCCGGACCGGGTACGGTGGGGAGGACCCCCGAGGAGCACCATGAAGCCCGGACCGCGGCGCAGCATCAGCCAGGCCGACATCGTCGACGCCGCCTTCCAGATCCTCGAGGAGAAGGGCTTCGCGGCCGTCTCCGTGCGCGGGGTCGCCGCCTCGCTCGGCCTCACGCCCACGGCGATCTACACCTACTTCCCGTCGAAGAACGCCCTGCTGCGGGCGATGGTCGAGCACCTCCTCTCGACGATCGACCTCGCCGCGGCATCCGACGCCGACGTCGCGTGGCGCGACCGGGTGCACGCCCTCGCCGAGACGATGCTGGCCCGGCTCGCCGACCACGCCGGCGCGATCGTGCTCGTGACGAGCGGACCGCTCGACGGCCCGCACGCCCTCGGGCTCAACGAGGCGCTCATCGCGGGCTTCGCGAGCGATGGGATGCCGCAGGGCGACGCCGCGCGGGCCGCCCACGCCGTGCGTGCGTACGTGCTCGGTGCGGCCGCGATCGATGCCGCCGACCGCGCCGGCGACGACGCGGCATCCGACGACCGTGCCGGCGCCGAGCCGCTGTGGTCGGATGCCGCCGCCTTCCCGCTCACCGAGGCGAGCGCGGCCGTGGCCGCCGCCGACGGGTTCCGCTGGGGCCTCGACCGGCTGCTCGACGGCCTCGAGCGCCGCGCCGCCTGACGTGACGCGACGAGGCGCCGACCCCCGGAGGGGCCGACGCCTCGTCGTCGGTCGGGCCGCAGCCCGTCAGGTCACTCCGCGCTCGGCGGGGTGACGCTGATGAGCGCTGCGACGTTGCCGTCCAGCGCCTTCGTGACCTTCACGACCGTGCCGTAGCCGACACCCTCATCTGCCGGGTTGCCCGAGCCGAGCACCGCGAACCCGAGGTCCGTGCCGAAGAGGTCCTCGACGAGGTTGCCGTCGGCGTCGACGATGCGCGTCGAGTACGGCGCGTTGCCGACCGACGGCACGACGACCGAGCCGTCGCGGTAGCGGTAGAACAGGCTGCCGTTGCGGAACTCGAGTCCGGGAACCCAGCCCTGGTCGTCGGTGAAGGTGCTCACCGGGTCCATGGCGGGGATGTCGGTGCAGTACTCGTCGGTCAGCGTCGCGCCCGTGATGCACTCCGTGAACGGGTGCGTCGGCGTGAGGCCGAACGCGACGTTCGAGGACTGCGCCCGCGACGGCATGTTGTTCGTCGTGGTCGGGTCGACGTCGGCCGCGGCGCCGGTGCGGCGCAGCGGGTCGAAGTGGCTGTCCACGAGGAGCAGGCCGCCCTTGGCGCCGAAGCTCGGCAGCGCGGTCTCGTTCGACCGCACGATGTTCGAGCTGCCGTACGTGGTGTCGCGGTACCAGACCAGCGCGCCGGGCGCGTTGTAGGCGAGCTTCTCGACCTTCCACGCGCCGGCGCTGTACACGCTGTTGTACGCGTACTTCAGGCCCTCGTCGAAGCCGTCGAAGTTGCGCCACTCCACGAGGTAGTACTGCGCCTTCGTGGACGTGCCGGTGTCGATGCGCCAGCCGGGGCCGGTGGTCGTCGTGAACGACGCGACCTCCGGGGTCCAGCCGTCGGCGCCGTTCTCGACGTCATCGGCCCAGACCTCGGTGCCCGCGCTCGTGAGCGAGAAGTCGTCGCTGAACCAGCCGCGGTCCTGGTAGGCCGCATCGGTCGCGAGGCGCAGGCGCACGTCGACCGTCTGGCCGGCGTAGGGCGCCAGGTCGACGTAGTCGTGCGACCAGCCGTCGGTGGCACCCGTGAGCCCGTACTTCTTGTCGCCGTAGTCGGCCATGCGGCCGTTCGGGTCGGCGTAGCCGTCGGGCGTGGAGACCTCGGTGCCGTCCTCGGCGTAGACCTTCAGCTCGGTCCAGGTGGAGCCGCCGTCGGTCGAGACCTCGACGAAGCCGTAGTCCCAGTCCTCCTCGATCACGTAGTCGTTCCACATCCAGAACTTCGCGTCCGCGGGGACGTTCGCGATCGTGCGGGCCAGGCGCAGGTCGGCCCAGTCCTGGTCGGCGCCGGTGTACCACATGTTCTCGCCGCTGTGCGGCTCGGCGAGGGTGATCACCTTGTTCGGCAGGTTGATCTTCACGCCGTCGGCGGTGCCCTTCTTGGGGCGCGACGTCTGTCCGACCTTGACGGTCTTCGGGTCATCGCCCGGGTTCATCACGACCGGGTCGGCCCAGCCGAGCACCCACTTGTCCCAGAGGCCCATGTGCGTGGGCATCGACTGGAAGATGGGGCCCGAGTGCGATCCCGACGACATGAGGTCCCAGAAGTCGACGTCGGAGTTGCCGGCGCCGGAGGTGTCGTAGAGGTCGGGCAGGCCGAGGTCGTGGCCGTACTCGTGCGCGAACACGCCGACGCCCGAGTCCTCGGGCTGCACGATGTAGTTCGAGAGCTTGAGGTCGGTGCCGGGGATGTCCGCGCCGCCCGCGACCGCGGAGGAGTGGGCCCAGATCGCGTAGGTGCCCTCGGTGCCGCCGCCACCCGACTTGTCCTCGCCCGCGTGCACGAGCACGACGTGGTCGATCACTCCGTCGGGCTCGAGCACGTTGCCGTCGCCGTCCCGGTCGCCCTGGTCTTCGAGGTCGTAGTCGGCCCACGGGAAGTCGGGCTGCGCCTGCGCGAGCGCCGCGACGGCGTCGATCGGCAGCTGGCCCGGACCGAGCGGGTTGTCGGGGTGGCCCTGCATGTCCTGGATCGCCCCGGCCTCGTACTCGCCGGCCTCGTTCTTGAAGCAGAGGCTCGCGCCGTAGTACGCCTCGGAGTGCGGCACCGTCACCCACGGGGTGGCCGAACCGTGCACGGTGTACGCGCCGCGCGACATCTCCTCGTACATGTTCTTCATCGTGTAGCCCGAGATGTCGAAGCCCGGCTTGCCGTCGGGCCCCGTGAGGTCGGTGCGCACGCGCTCCGTGATGCCATCGTCGGTGAAGAGCATCTTGTTGTAGTGCTCCGACGAGAAGTCGGGCACCCACATCGAGTTGTTGTCCTCGAGGTCGTAGCTCGCCGGGTCGGGGATGTTGTTGTGGAGCGGGCCGTTCTGCACGTCGCCCGGCTTGCACTCGGCCGACCCGAACTCGGTGGGCACGTATGCTCCGCTGAAGTCGTCGTTCGCCGTCTCGTTGAACTCGACGAGGATCGTCAGGAGCTTCGCCTCCTGCGTCCCCTTCGCCTTCTTGAGCGCCTTCGGGCTCTTGCCGGTCTCGATCGACTTCGCCTCGAGCTTGGCGAGCCCGCGTGCGGCGACCGGGTTGCCCTGCGTGAACTTGCGGTCGAGCGCGTCGGCCTTCTCGATCGCGGCATTCGCGCCCGCACCGCTGCGGCCCGTCTCGCCGGCCGTGACCTGCTCGTCGGTGCCGAACGCGTCGTCGGCCCGTGGCGCGACGTAGTTCATGTAGTACTCGTCATCGCCGATCACCGGCGCGGAGACGTGCGATGGCGCCGCCGTTCCCGGTGTCGCGCCCATGGTCGCCAAGCCGGCGGCCGCGAACGCGAGCACGGGAATCATCGCCACCACGCGCCTGCGCGCGCGGGAGGTGTTTCCTGACATGCTGCTCCCCTCGAGTGCCCGCGACGGTGATCGCGCGGCACGGATGTCGTGCGCCGGTCAGGCGCACGTAGGGGGAATCCTGCCCCCCGGAGAGGGGTCCTGTGAAGACCCTCTGAGCAAACCATGACCAATCGTTGCTACTGAGGCATGCTCAGGACCCGATGGCGTGTTTCGTGCGCGTGCGGCCGGACTTCCGCAGGATGTGCGCTTCTCAGCGCGATTCGGCGCAGATCGCGTGAGGGCACTGTGCGGCATCCGTCGAGCTCGGGTGGCCCCCGCTCGGGGGCACCGAGTCGGGGGTTCGCCCCTCGACACGGCGCACGAGGCACGCATGCGCCCACCGGGTGACGCGACCGTGCGCACAGTGGAAACGCGGCCGTCACACGCCGCGGCTACGCTGCCGCCGTGCCCGTCGACGCCCCGGAGTGCCCCAAGCAGATGGAGTACGGCCCCTGCGGCGGCGTCGAGTTCGACGGCCGCTGCGAGGTGGGCGCGTTCCGGTGCGTCTTCCTCGGGGACGGCATCCGCACCTGGACGGGCATCGACCGCTCCGAGAGCCGTCCCGCCCCGGCCCCGCCGACGCAGGGCGCCGTGGCGATGACCGCGCTCCTCGCGCGGCGGCAGGTCGTCGTCGCGGACTTCCCCGCCCGAGCCCTCGACGCCGGTTCGGTCGTGCGGTGCGCGCGCATCCTCTCGGGCGCCGTCGACGCGACGCTCGCGGGTGATGCGGGGAGCGCGCGCGTGCAGTACTCGCCGAGCCTGCGGGCCTCCCTCATCCGGCGTGAGGGCCTCGCCGTCTGGTCGGGCGTGAACTGCCGCGACCGCAACCGCGTCGCCCTCGAGGGCGAGCTCGCGGGCCTCGCCGAGGTCGGCGTCGCGGGCGTGCACTGCGTCACGGGCGACCACACGCGCACGGGGCACCGGCCGGATGCCGCGCCCGTCTTCGACCTCGACTCCACCGAGCTCGCGTCGCTCGCCCGGGCCGCGGGCCACCTCGTCTCCGTCGCCGAGTCGCCCGCCGCGCCGCCCGTCGCCGACCGCGCGGCGCGCCTGCTCGAGAAGGAGCACGCCGGTGCGCAGGTCTGCTTCGTGAACCACTGCGGCGGTGACGAGTCGGTCGCGACGTTCATCCGCGAGGCGCGAGCGCTCGGCTCGGCGCTGCGGTTCATCCCGTGCGTGCCGGTCGTCGTCGACCGCGGCAGCGCCGAGCTGCTCGAGTCGTTCACGACACTGCGGCTGCCCGACGGGTTCCTCGCCGGCATCCGCTCGGCCGCGGACCCGAGGCGCGCGGGCATCGAGGCGGCCGTCGATTCGGGCGAGCGGATGCTGCGCCTCGACGGCGTCGCGGGCGTCGACCTCTCGGGCGGCCCGGGCGTCGGCGGCGAGGAGGCGTTCGCCGTGGCGCTCGCCGAGATCTCGGAGCGGCTCGGACTCGTCGACTGAACGCGGGGCGGGCGTCGGGCGTTCAGTGCATGATCATGCCGCCCGTGACGTTGAACGCCTGGCCGGTGAGGTAGGCGGCGTCGTCGGTCGCGAGGAAGTGCGCGACGCCCGCCACGTCGTCGGGCGCCCCGAGACGGCCGAGCGGCGAGTACGAGGACCACTCCGCGACATCCGCTTCGGTGCGCGTCGCCGCCCCCATCTCGGTGAGCACGTAGCCCGGGCACAGCGAGTTCGCGGTGATGCCGTGCGGGCCGAGCTCGAGCGCGGTCACGCGGGTGAGCGCGATCACCGCCGCCTTGGATGCCGCGTAGTCGGCCTGGCCCGCGCCGCCCGCCTTCCCGGCCATGCTCGCGAGGTTGATGATGCGGCCACCGCGTCCCGTCGCGATCATGGCGCGCGCGACGACCTGCGTCGTGAGCAGCATCGAGCGCGCGTTGATCGCGAAGGTGCGGTCCCACTGCTCGGCGTCGATCTCGAGCAGGGGCGAGAAGCGCAGGATGCCCGCGTTGTTGACGAGCACCTCGATCCCGCCGAGTGCGTCGATCGCCTCGCCCACGGCGCGCCTCGTGTCCGCGGCATCGCACAGGTCGACCCGGTGGAACGTGCCGCCGAGGCGCTCGGCCTGCTCGCGGCCGGGCTCCTCGAGCACGTCGAGGATCGCGACCGTCGCCCCCGATGCGGTGAGGCGGGCGGCGATGGCGGCGCCGATGCCCCGCGCGCCGCCGGTGACGATCGCGCGCCGGCCCGCCAGCGGAGTGGTGGGAGGCGACGGCGCGGATGACGCGGATGGTGCGGGGGTCTGCATGTCGGCCTCCGATGGGTCGTTCGAGGATGCGGCGGGCGGCCGCCGCGGCAGGGGCCGGGCTCAGCCCGGCAGGCGCACGGCCTCCCAGCCGCCGCCGGATCGCGTGTACTCAACGCGGTTGCTCGGGCCGTCGGGGTCGCCGCGCCAGAAGGTCACGCGCCGCGGAACCACCCGGAACCCGGTCCACGTCGGCGGCGGCTCGAGGGTGCCCTCGGGATGCTCCGCCGCGAAGGCGACCCACGCCGCGCGGCGGGCCGCGAGGCCGAGCCCCGCGAGGTCGGCGCCGTTCCGCCACGCCAGGAGCTGCAGGTACCGCGAGCGGGCCGCGAAGGCCGCGGCGGCCTCCTCGGGGGTGGCGGGCGCCGCGTCGCCCACGACGGTGAGCTGCCGGCCGAGCTCGATCCACACGAACGCCAGCGCCACGCGGGGGTTCGTCGCGAGCTCGCCCGCCTTGCGGCTGCGGGCGTCGGTGTGGAAGTACAGCGCCTCGCCGTCGAACTCGCTGAGCAGCACATTGCGGGAGTCGGGGTAGCCGTCGGCGTCGACCGTGGAGAGGGTCATGAGCGGCCGCAGTTCGTCGGCGTTCTCGGGCAGCCACAGCCCGAGCAGCTCCATCGGGTCGGCGAGGGTCTCGTCGGGGTCCGCCTGGTCGGTGCCGAACGTCTGCGTGCTCGTGATGATGACCGGGAACGGTCCTGCCTCGCTCACGGTGCTCCTCCCTGGTCCGGATGTCTGGGGGCCACTGTCAGTCCGCGCGCGGCGCGGGGTCGAAGCGCGCGATCTCCTCGAGCGAGCGGGCGCTCTCCTCGACCGCGGTCTCGAAGATCTCGGCCCCGCGCTCCGCGGTCGCCGCCGTCGGATCGCCGATGACGCCGCTCGGGTCGAAGTCGTCGCTCAGCCAGCCGAGGATGACGGGCGTCGAGTGGAAGCCGATGCGCGGGAAGGCCGTCAGGTGCTCCGGCACGTGGCGCTCCGCCCGCGAGAGGTCGACGAGGTCGGGGCGAAGGTGCAGCATGAGCGAGGTCTCGCCGTGCCCGCCGTGGATGCCCATGCCGAGCTCGTCGGGTCCGTCGTCGCCGTCGCCGGCGGGCACGGGGTAGCCCATGAAGAAGGTCTGCAGGCCGAACCGGCGACGCAGCTCGCGCAGCGCCACCTGCAGCAGCGCGACGTTGCCGCCGTGGCCGTTGAGGAACACGAGCTTGCGCGCCGGGGTCATCGCGATCGACCGGCCGAGGTCGACGAGCGTCGCCATGAACGTCTCGGCCGAGAGCCACATCGTGCCCGGCGCCCAGCTGTGCTCGTCGGACTTCGCGTAGGCGATCGGATGCAGCAGCCACGCGTCGACCCCGCGATCCACCGCCCGGTCGACGGCTGCCGTCGCGACCGCCTCCGCCATGATGCGGTCGGTCGCGAGCGGCAGGTGGTCACCGTGGTGCTCGATCGCGCCGGTCGGCAGCACGAGCACGGAGTCGGCCGTCAGCGTGCGGGTGACCGCGGGACCGGACAGCTCCTCGAGCAGACGGCTCACGCCGAGGCTCCGCTGACCATGAGCGGGTTGCTCCCGGCCGTCTCGGGCGTCGGCGCGGGCAGCTTGCCGGGGTTCAGGAGCGCGAGCGGATCGGTCTCGGCCTTGAGTGCGCGCGTGCGCTCGATCTCGACGTCGACGTACCACTGGTGCGGGTTGTGGGTGTTCACGCCGAGTTCCGCGAGCGCCGCGAAGCCGGCGACCACTGCCTCCTCGCTCTCGTACTCGCCCGCGAGCATGCCGATCGGCCGGCCCTTCTGGGCTTCGATGTGCAGCATCCCGCCGGGGTAGACGGCGTGCACCTCGTCGATGCGTTCGACGAGGGCGTCACCGCCGACCTCGACGTGGAAGTACGTGCCGGGGTAGGCCTTCTGCAGCCACTCGATCGGGTGGTTGTACGAGATCATGCTGAGCCGCATGATCTCCTGTGCGCCCTCGCGCACCTCCTCGACCACGCCGCCCGCCGACTCGACGAGGGCGGATGCCGCTGCCACCGCGCCCGCGTCGAGGATGGCGCGCAGGCTCGCGCGGCCCTTCGGGATGCCGGTGTTGGCCGGCAGGGCGTCGGCGAGCGTCGCGAGGTCGGCCGAGACGAGCCGCGGCGTCGGCTCGAGGTCGCCGACCTCGCGGAGGATCGAGAGCGCCTGTGCGAAGTCGTCGAAGCTCGCGTAGAACGCGCGCCACTCCTGCAGCGGCTCGAGGCGCACGGTCGCGCGGGCGATGATGCCGGCCGTGCCGTAGTTGTGGAGGTAGGGCTGCGCGGCCGCGCCCTCGACGTGCACGAGCTCGGCGTCGCCCGTCGCGTGCACGACGTCGAGCGCGATGACGAAGGGCCCGCCCGCGATCACGCCGTGGGCGATGGAGCCCGTGCCGCCGGAGCCCCCCGAGAGGAACCCGCCCAGGGTGCTCTGCGCCGTCGACGGGTACATGAGCAACTGCTGGCCGGCCGACCACGCCTGGTTCTCGATCATGGCCATGACGGCGCCCGCGTCGGCCGTGACGAAGCCGTCGCCGACCTCGACGATCGTGCGCGCGCGGCTCAGGTCGAGCACGAGGCCCCCGGCCATGGGGATGCCCTGGCCGTAGTTGCCGGTGCCCTTGCCGCGCGGGGTGATCGGCACCCCGTGGCGCACCGCGGCGGCGACGACCTGTGCGATCTGCTCCGCGGTGGCAGGGTAGGCCACGGCGTCGGCCAGTCCGAGCGGGAGCTTGGCCGAGATGACGGGGGAGAGCCTGCATCCGTCGACGGACGCGCGCTCGCGGGTCGCGAGGTCGACGCTCACGCCGCGCTCGCCGAGCAGCTCGGCGAGTTCGGCGACGAGACCGGAGAGGTCGGGGGTGGTCGAGGTCATGCGGGGCCCTTCGTGTGGTGTCGGAGCGCTGGTCGAGCTGCCGGCGGGGGCCGGCGTATCGAGACCCGGGGGCGCCCGGGTCTCGATACGCGGCGAGCCGCTCCTCGACCAGCGAGGGTCGGTCGGCTAGAAGCCGATCGACGTGTCGATGAACTCGTTGGTGTAGAGGTCCTCGGCCTTCAAGTCGGCCGGGATCTCGAAGCCCTGCTGCGAGTAGATCGGCGTGACGATGTCGAAGAGCTCCTGCACGCGGTCGGCGTCGAGGTTGCCCAGCGTGTCGTCGGGCCCGTTGCCCACGAGCTCGCTCTGCAGAGTCTCGACCGAGTAGTCGGCGACGCCCTGCGAGTAGACCCAGCCCGTGTCGTACGCGTCGACGAGCTCGAGGATGAGCTCGTTCGTCGCGTCGGGGTCGGCGAAGTAGTCGATCTCGGCCTGCTGCAGCACCGGCACGAGGGCCGTCAGGCAGTCGGCGTACTTCGTGACGTTCTCGGGCTTCAGCGAGAGCACGGCGGCGTACTTGGGGTAGCCGGCGTCGTTGATGAGCTGGTAGTCGACGTCCTTGCCCCACTCCGGGATCTCGTTCTTGTAGATGTACGGCTCGGCCGACGCGAAGCCCTGCTGGGCGATCTTGCCGCCCTCCGACACGAAGACGGCGGGGCTGCCGTCGTAGGTCGCGTCGACCTGGTCGGCGCTCAGCACGCCGGATCCCACGAAGTAGTCGATGTAGGTGCCGCCGGGGAAGACGCGGATGGTCGCGCCGGCCTTGCCGAGGTCGGCGATGCTCGTCACGTCGGGGTAGGTCTCGGGATCCCACATGATCATCTGCGGGTCCTTCTCCAGCGGCGCGAAGACGCCGACGGTGGGCAGGTCGGTCGCGTGCGCGATCGCCTCGTCGGTGCCGACGTACGCCATGAAGATGGAGTCGTCGCTGTACATCTGCGCGTTCGGCTGGGTGAACCCGGTGGCCGGTCCGCCCGCGAGGATCGTGACGTCGACGCCCGTGTACTCGCCGCTCGCCATGAGCGGGCCGGTGACCGACTTGACCGAGTCGTCGACCGAGTAGGTGTCGCCGAGGAGCTGGTACAGGTGGCCGTGCTCGGCCTCGGGGTTCCAGTCGGTCTGGATCTTGATGTCGGCGGGGCAGCCCGCGGCCGCGAGGTCGACGCTGCCGATCTCGAGGTCGGCTGCGTCGGTCGCCTCGGTGCCGCTGGCCGTGCTGCTGCAGGCTGCGAGGGCGAGGCTGCCGGCCATGAGGCCGGCGACCGCGGCCGCGCGCTTGGTGGTGGTGCGCATGAGTTCTCCTCTGGTGTGGGGCGGTGCTGTGGTGGTGCCGGGTGGTGCGGTCAGGGGGAGGGGGCGAGCCGACGGGGCGGCTCCGGGGCAGCGGGTGCCGCGTGGCATCCGCGGATCAGGCGAAGTCGTACCACTTGCCGACGACCCGCTTGCCGAGCCAGCCGAAGAACCAGAAGACGACCACGCCGAACAGCGAGGCGAGGATGATCGCCGCGAAGAGCGGCTCGGCGTTCAGGCGCGCCTGGTACTTCGAGATGAGCGCGCCGATGCCGGGCGTGCCCCGCTGGAAGAAGAAGTCGCCGACGATCGCGCCGACCACGGCGAGGCCGGCGGAGATGCGCATGCCCGCGAAGATCGCGGGGAGCGCGGCCGGGAACTGCAGCTTCTTGAGCACGATCCACCGGCTCGCGTGCTGCAGGGCGAAGAGCTCGCGCTGGCCGGCGTCGACCGACTGCAGGCCGAAGAGCGTGTTCGACACCATCGGGAAGAGCGCGATGAGGATCGCGACGATCACGCGGGCCGTGAAGTCGAAGCCGAACCAGAAGCCGATGAGCGGAACGAGCGCGAGGATCGGGATGGTCTGCAGGATGACGGCGTAGGGGTAGAGCGACCGCTCGATCCACCGCGCCTGGTTCATCGCCACCGCCCAGACGATGCCGAGCACGATCGCGATGACGAGGCCTGTGAGGGCCACGACCGCCGTGTTCCAGAGCGCCTCGTACATGTCGGGCGCGACCTGGGGGTCGAAGTACACCGCGAAGACCGCGTGCGGCGGCGGCAGGAGGTACGACTTCGAGGGCTCGAGGATCACGGAGCCGACGAGGTACCAGAGGCCGACGATGACCACGGCGACCGCGACCGGCGGACCCCAGTTCGCGATGCCGCCGCGCCAGCGGCGGGGCTTCAGCGGCACGGCGGCGGCCGTGTCGGGCGAGACCTCCTGCTCGGTCTCGCGGTGCTCGAGCTCGCGGTGCTCCTCGGTCGTGAGGTCGTCGACCGCCTCGGCGGCGTCCATCCCCTCTGGTCCTGCGATGATGCGCTCGGTGCTCATGCGCCGTGCCCCTCTCGGAGTGCGTGCGAGACCTCGCCGACGAGGGCGGCGAACTCGGCGGTGTAGCGGATGTCGGGATCCCGCGGCATCGGGAAGGGCACGTCGAAGCCGTCGACGATGTGCCCGGGGCGGCCCGACATCACGATGACCTTCGTCGAGAGGTAGACGGCCTCGCTGACGGAGTGGGTGATGAACAGGCCCGCGAACTGCTGCTCGACGAAGAGCTTGAGCAGCTCGTCGTTCAGGTACTCCCGGGTGATCTCGTCGAGCGCGCCGAACGGCTCGTCGAAGAGGAAGAGCTCGGGGTCGAGGGTGAGCGAGCGGGCGAGCGAGGCCCGCATGCGCATGCCGCCCGAGAGCTGGCGCGGCAGGTGCTTCTCGAACCCCGACAGGCCCACCAGGTCGATCGCCTGCTGCGCCTTCGTGCGGCGCACCGCCTGCGTGTCCCACTGCAGCTCGGCGAGCAGCTCGACGTTCTGCCGCACGTTGCGCCACGGCAGGAGCGTCGGGTCCTGGAAGACGTAGCCGACGCGCGTGGTGTTCACGGTCGCGGTGCCCTCCGAGGCGGACTCGAGTCCCGACGCGATGCGCAGCAGGGTGCTCTTGCCGCAGCCCGAGGGGCCGACGACGGTGACGAACTCGCCGCGCTGCACCGTGAGGTCGACGCCCGAGAGCGCGATCGTGCCGTTCGGATACGTCAGCTGCACGTTCCGGAAGTCGAGCAGCGTCGACGTGGTCGTGGTCGGGCTCTCCGTCGCGGTCATGCGACTCACCCCTTTCCGATGAGGAGTCCGGACGGCAGCGCGGCCGGGGGCTCGGCGATCCGGTGATCGACGGTGGTGCGGGCCACGACGCGGCCCGCGTGGATCACGATGCGTTCGGCGGATGCCTCGGCGATGACCTCGCCCAGGCTCGCGCCGCGCACGGCCACGAACTCGGCGGCTGCGCCCGGCACGGCGCCGGCCCGCGGCATCCGCATGACGTCGCGTGCCCCGTTCGAGACGAGGTGCCAGGCCGTCTCGAGGTCGAGGTGGCCCGCGACGACGAGCAGTGCGGCCGTCTCAAGGGCGTCGCTGCGGCCGAGGGGGTTGAAGGGGTCGCGCACGTTGTCGGCGCCCGCGCCCACGACGGCGCCCGCGTCGAGGAGCGGACGCAGGGCGGTGAGCCCGCGCGGCGTCGAGACGGGATGCTGCCGGCCCTGCAGGTAGAGGTTCGTGATCGGCAGGCTCACGACGCCGATGCGCGCCTCGACGAGCTCGGCGATGACCACGGCGAGCTCGTCCTCGGGCAGCGTGCCGAGCCGCACGCTGTGGCCCGCGGTGCGCACGAGGTGCTCGGGCCAGTCGCGAACGACGCGAGCGAACTCGCGCATCGTGACGGGACCGTCGAGCGACTCGTCGGTGTGCAGGTCGGCGCCGATGCCGCGTCGCTCGGCGATCGCGAGCAGGCGGCGCACCTCGGCGTCGGGATCGTCGGCGAGGTGCGGCGCGCCGCCGGCGAGGTCGAGCCCGCGGTCGAGGGCGCCCTCGATGGTCGCGTCGTCCATGCCGACGGGCGGCAGGGCGACGAGTTCGAGGTGCAGGTAGCCGGCGAGGTCGTCGCGCAGCCGCACGAGTGCATCGACCCCGCGGTACGGGCGGTCGCCGGGGAGGAGGTTGACGTGGCTGCGGATGGCCGTGGTGCCCGTGCGCAGCAGCTTCAGCGCCGCCGTGCGCGCACGCAGGTAGATGTCGTCCTCGGAGAGGTGCTCCTGGAACGCGTGGAACGTCTCGATCGCCTGCTCGAGGTCGCCGAATGGCGGGTCGATCGCGTCCCAGGTGAGCGCCTTGTCGAGGTGGGCGTGCGGCTCGGCGGCCGCGGGGAGCAGCAGGTACCCGGCGAGGTCGACGACGCCCGCGGCATCCGTCGCCACCGCCGTGCCGGCCGGCAGCACCTCGACGACGGCGCCGTCGGCGATCACGACGTCGCAGACTCGACCGTCGCCGAGCGTGGCTTCACGGAGCAGCGACACGGGCTCGGGATGCACTGGGTCGCCTCCTGCAGCGGTCGTGGGGTGGGGGATGCCGCACGTCGTCGGGTGGCGATGTTGATAGCCTCAATGTTGATGGCCTGAACATGTTCGAGCGTAGGCACGTGCCGTTTCGGCCGCGTAACCCGAGTGTTTCGGTTCCAAGACACCGTCGTGTCGGGGCGTGCACCGGCCCCACGATGGAGCGTGAGAGAGGTGGGAGCTGCGATGGCGACGGCGAGGGTGGAAGGCGAGGCGCACGCCGAGCGCGGCGGCATCGACCGCCAGGTCGAGCTCCTCGGCGCGCGCATCCGCACATTGCGACGGGCCCGGTCGCTCACGCTCGTGCAGGTGGCCGAGCTCTCGGGCCTCTCGCACCCGTTCCTGAGCCAGGTCGAGAACGGCCGGGCGCGCCCGAGCTTCGCCTCGCTCGACCGCATCGCGCGGGCGCTCGGCACCACCCAGGTGGAGCTCTTCGCGGCACTCGCCCAGTCGGCGCCCGCCGCCACGCCGGCGTCCGGGGCGGTCGTGATCGACGAGGGCATCGGCATGTCGGGGCCGTTCGCCGAGGGCTCCGCACGCGTGCTCGTCGCCGGCGCGTCGGCGTTCACGCCGATGGAGTTCGTCTCGGGCAACCGCGAGTTCGGCGAGTACTTCGTGCACGACGAGGAGGAGTTCTGCTACGTCGTCGAGGGCATGATCGAGGCCGACTTCGGCGGAGCCGAGACGCGCATGCTGCACGCCGGGCAGGCGTTCTACTACCGCGGCGGCACGCCCCATCGCTGGCGCTCGCCCGACGGCGCGGTCTACCGGGTGCTCGTCGTGAAGCAGCGGATCGCCCCGGCCGACGTCGCCCCGGATGCGGCGGGTGGCGCGGTCGGCTCGGCCGACGCGGCCACCGCGGCAGGCGCGCCCGCATGACCGCCCCCGCCCCCGAGTTCGACGTCGTCGCGCGCGGCACCGCGACGATCGCCGACGACATCGTGCGGGTCGACCTCGTGCGGGCCGACGGCACGCCGTTCCCCGAATGGCGCCCCGGCGCGCACGTCGACCTGCTGCTGCCCATCGGCGTGGAGCGCCAGTACTCGCTCTGCGGGGACCCGGCCGACCGCGCGACCTGGACGATCGGCGTGCTGCGCGAGCAGGACGGGCGCGGTGGGTCCGACTGGGTGCACGACAGCCTCGCGGCGGGCGCGACGCTGCGCGTGCGCGGTCCGTGGAACCACTTCGCGATGGCGGATGCCGCGCGCTACCGCTTCGTCGCGGGCGGCATCGGCATCACGCCGCTCCTGCCGATGATCCGCGCCGCTGCGGCATCCGGAGCCGACTGGACGCTCGACTACGCAGGACGCACCGCCTCGCGCATGGCGTTCGTGCCCGAACTCGCTGCGCTCGCCGCCGACCGGGTGCGCCTGCACGTCGCCGACGAGGGACGCCGGCTCGACCTCGGGTCGCTCGCGCCGCAGCCCGGCGAGCTGGTCTACGCGTGCGGACCGGCCCGCCTGCTCGACGAGCTCGCCGAACGCTCGGCGGACTGGCCGCCCGCGACCCTGCACGTCGAGCGCTTCGAGGCGAAGCCGCTCGCCGAGCCCGTGCTGCACGAGTCGTTCGAGGTCGAACTGCTGCTCTCGGGCGAGACGGTCACCGTGCCGCCCGACCGCACCGTGCTCGAGGTCGTCGAGGAGGCGGGCGTCTTCGTGCTGTCGTCGTGCCGCGAGGGCACGTGCGGCACGTGCGAGACGGTGGTCGTCGAGGGCGAGGTCGACCACCGCGACTCGATCCTGAGTCCCGAGGAGCAGCGGGCGAGCGACCGCATGATGATCTGCGTCTCGCGGGCGGCGTGCCCGCGCCTCGTGCTCGAGCTCTAGGAGCCCGGGTCCGGTCCAGCGGAGGCGCCGCGCCCTGCTCAGCGCCCGACGCGCGCCCGCATCGCCGCCACGAGCTCCCGGTCGTCGGCCGTGACGAGCTCGTAGTCGCGCACCACCACGCGGCCCGCGACGATCACGTGCCTCGGCCGCCGCCCCGGCGATGCCCACAGGAGCCCCGCCACCGGGTCGGCGACGCCGGCATCGGCGACGCCCGAGACATCCCACACGCAGAGGTCGGCCGCGGCGCCGGGGCGCAGGTGCCCCAGCTCGGCGCGCCCGAGCCCGAGCGCCGACCCCTCGGTGGCCATGCCCAGCACGTCCTGCGCGGCCAGCGCCGGCCCCACGAGCCCCGAGACCTGCATGGCGAGGCGGGCGTCGGCGAGCAGGTGGCCGGCGTCGTTCGATCCGCCTCCGCTCGTGCCGAGCCCCACGACGATGCCGGCGTCGCGCAAGGCGGCGACCGGGGCCACGCCCCAGCCCATCACGACGTCGCAGCCGGGGGCATGGGTGGCGGTGATGCCGGATGCCGCGAGCCGGGCGATCTCGTCGTCGGTCACGCCGCACAGGTGCGCGAGGGTCACGTCGGGCGCGAGCCAGCCCCACTCGTCGAGCAGCTCGAGCGGACGCCGCCCGTAGCGCTCGAGCGAGACCGCGACGTCGACCTGCTCGTTGGCCTGGGTGCGGCGGCGGAGCCCGTGCCGCGCGGCGACCTCGCCGAGCAGCCGGAAGGTGGCCTCGCCGTCGCTGTGCACGCCGGCCGGGCCGACGGCGAGCTGCAGCATGCCGTCGGCGGAGACGCCGGTCGCGCCGAGCGGGAGCGCGCCGGCGATCGCCTCGGCCGAGGTCGCGGCCTCCTCGGGGTCGTCGCGTGCCGCCCCGCGCACGAATGCGAGGCGCGCGCCGAGGTCGCGGGCGGCGTCGGCGGTCGCCCTCGCGATGCCGACGGAATCGGCCCCGGCCGGCCACGTGAGATGGTGGTCGGCCACGGTCGTCACGCCCGAGAGCAGGCCCTCGGCGAGGCCGACGCGGGCGGCGATCGACGCGAGCCCGGGGTCGACGACCGCCTCGCCGTACGCCGCCGCCATCGTCGGCAGCCACTGCGCCATGGGCACGCTGCGCGTGCCCGGCAGCGTGCGGAACGCGCTCTGCAGCAGGTGGTGGTGGGCGTTGACGAGACCGGCGGTGACGACGCATCCGCTCGCATCGATCGTCGTCAGGTCGACCGGCGCAGTGCCGGCCGGCCAGGCGTCGACGACGACCCCGCGCGCGACGTGCAGGTCGCCGCCCCGCACGGTGCGGGGGTCGACGAGGATCGCTTCGGCGCCGGTGAGGGAGAGCATGGCGACCGTTCTAGCAGCGGCGTGTGTCGCGGGTGTGTCGGGCACCCGCGCCGCCGTGCCGGGTCAGCCGAGCAGCAGGGTGCGCAGCTGGTCGGTCGAGTGCACGACCGCGTAGGTGTCGGCCGCCTCGGCGGGGGAGCCGTAGCCCCACTCCACGAGGATCGTGGGCACGCCGTGCGCGGCCGCGCCGAGCGTGTCGTACGCACGGTCGCCGACCATCACGGGGTCGGAGACGTCGGCGCCGCGCTCGCGGAGCTCGCGCAGCGCGAGGCCGACGATCTCGGCCTTCGTGCTGATCTCCTCGTCGTCGCTCGCGCCGGCGATCACCGTGAAGTACCTGGTGAGATCCGCGTGCTCGAGCACGGCACGCGCCATGGACTCGGGCTTCGACGTGGCGAGCGCGAGGGGCACGCCGGCGGCGTGGATCCGCTCGAGCACGCCGGCCACGCCGGGGAACACGGGCGAGCGCATCGCGCGCGGCTCGTAGTGCGCGCGGTAGATCTCGAGGGCGCGCCAGGCCTCCTCCTCGGTGAAGTCCGAGGTCATGCGGAGGCTGTCGAGCAGGGGCGGGCCGACGAAGGCGAGCAGTTCGTCCTCGGGCGGCACGGGCAGGCCGAGCGTGGAGAACATGTGGGCGAGTGACGTCGTGATGTCCGAAGCGGAGTCGATGATGGTGCCGTCGAGGTCGAACAGCACGGCCGACCAGGTTCGCGTCGGGGGCAGCGTCTGGGTGGGCATGGGGAGAGTCACCGTGACATCCTAGGTGGCACTTCTCAGAAACCGCTGACCGCTCGGTCGGGAGAAGGTGTGAGAATCGCTCATGGCTGCAGGGTGGCACAACGGGCCGCCGGGGCACCAATCGGGGCGTACGGTCCGGTTCGGAACGGGCGGCGTCGGCCTCAGAAGAGCCGGGCGTGCCCGCCGTCGACGCCGCGCATCGCGTCGTAGTCGAGCACGACGCAGCGGATGCCGCGGTCCTCCGCGAGGGTGCGGGCCTGCGGCTTGATCTCCTGCGCCGCGAAGACGCCCGTCACGGGCGCGAGCAGCGGATCGCGGTTCATGAGCTCGAGGTAGCGGGTGAGCTGCTCGACGCCGTCGATGTCGCCGCGGCGCTTGAGCTCGACCGCGACCGAGCGGCCCGTGGCATCCGTCGCCAGGATGTCGACCGGCCCGATCGCGGTCATGTACTCGCGACGCACCAGCCGGTAGCCGTCGCCGAGGAGCTCGATCTGCTCGGCGAGGAGCTTCTGCAGGTGCGATTCCACGCCGTCCTTCACGAGGCCCGGATCGGCGCCGAGGTCGTGCGCGGAGTCGTGCAGCACCTCGTGGATCGACACGATGAGCCGATCGGCGGTCTTCGTGTGGGTCACCTGCCAGAGCTCGACGATGCCCGCTTCGCGCTGGTCGTCGTCGGGCTCGAGCGACTGGAGCGTGCAGGGCGGGCTCATCCAGTTGAGCGGCTTGTAGCTGCCGCCGTCGGAATGCACCAGGAGGCTGCCGTCGCCCTTCACCATGAGCAGGCGGGTGGCGAGCGGCAGGTGCGCCGAGAGCCGGCCGGCGTAATCGACGGAGCAACGGGCGATGACGAGACGCACCCGACGAGTCTACGATGGGCGCACGTCATCGCCGGGGGAGGGCTCGATGGGTCGGCTCGTCTACTCCACGCTCGCATCGCTCGACGGGTTCATCGCCGACGAGGACGGCCGCTTCGACTGGGCGGTGCCGAGCGCCGAGGTGCACGCCGCCGTGAACGCGCGCCTGCACGGCGTCGGCACCTTCCTGCTCGGGCGCCGGCTCTACGAGGTCATGCGCGCGTGGGACGCCGTCGACGTGACCGGGCAGCCTGCGGAGGTGGTCGGGTTCGCGCGCATCTGGCGCGCCGCCGACAAGGTCGTGTACTCGCGCACCCTGCGCAGCGTCGAGGAGCCCCGCACGCGGCTCGAGCGGCACTTCGAGGTGGACGGAGTCCGCCGGTTCGTCGCCGCCGCCGGGCGCGACGTCGCGATCGGCGGCCCCGACCTCGCCGCCGCCGCGTTCCGCGCCGCGATCGTCGACGACGTGGTGCTGCACGTGTTCCCGGTGCTCATCGGGGCCGGCACCACGGCGTTCCCCGCCGACGTGCGGCTCGACCTCGAGCTCGTCGCGGAACGCCGCTTCGGCGACGGCGTCGTCGGGCTCGAGTACCGCCGCGCGCGTTCCTGAGGGGCACCCCGACCCCGCGCCGCCCCGACCTCTCGCCGCCGCGGGTCAGCTCGCGGGCGGCCCGTCGTAGGGCCGAGCCTCGTGGTGCCGGCGGCCGTGCGTGCGATTGCGTTCCTTCATCTCCGCCTCGTAGACGTGTCGCCGACCCTCGACCAAGGCCTCGCGTGCCGCACGCTCCGAGTCCTTCACGGCCGAGTAGTAGCCGTCGTCGTACTCCTCGACGATCTGGAACGTCCAGCGTCCCTCGAGCACGTTCCGCCCGATGATGCACTCCTGCAGCTCATCGGCGATCTCGTCGTGGCCCGCACGGCGGAAGAGCTCGACGGCCTCGCCGATCTTCATGTCGGCCATGCCCGTGAGGCGATGCCAGTGGTACAGCGAGCCGCGGGCGTCCTCGATCACCTCGAGCGCCTCGGAGTACTTGCCGAGCGCCTCGACGGTCAGGTCGCTCACGCCGCTCGGTCGCGTGTGCTCGGCACGCGGATCGTCGTCGGGCACGGGGTCGGGCGTCACGCTCATGGCGGCATTCTGCCCCGCGGATGCCGCCGCCGACAGGACCTTGCGCCCGTGGCGGCGGCGTGCCGCCGACGCCGTCGTCAGCTCGGGATGCGGACGCGGGCGCGGGGCCCGGACTGCTCGCGCGCGGCCGGAGCCGCGAGCCCCGCCACGACCATGAGCCCGACGATGAGCAGCAGCGCGTTGAGGATGCCGAAGTGCTGTCCGAGGAAGCCGATCACGGGCGGCCCCACCAGGAAGGCGCAGTACCCGATCATCGCGACGGCGCTGACGCGTGCCGCGGCATCCGCTCGATCGGGCACGTCGGCCGCGGCCGACATGCCGACCGGGAACGCGAGCGAGCAGCCGATGCCCCAGAGCGCCGTGCCGACGATGAGCATCCACGGCTCGCTCGAGAAGATGAACAGCGAGAGCCCCACGACGCCGATGACCGCCATCGCCCGCAGCATGGCCACGCGACCGAAGCGGTCGATGAACGGGCCGCCGAGCACGCGCGCTGCCGTGATCGAGATCGTGAAGACGGTGAACACGGCGGCGCCGATCGTCTCGTCGTACCCGTGTCCGTCGACGACCGCGAGGGCGAGCCAGTCGTTCGCGCTGCCCTCGGCGAAGGTCATGCCGAGCATGATCACGCCGATCAGCAGCAGGCGCCCGTCGGTCCAGACCGCGAGGCCGCGCTTGAGGCGCACGGTCCACGGCTCGCGCGGGGTCTCGGTGTGCGGGTCGTCGCCGAGCTCCTCGCGCACCGGCACGAAGCGCACGGCGACGATGGCGGCCACCGCGATGAGCGCGGCGATGACGCCCAGGTGCGCCGCGACGACGATGCCGAGCGCGGATGCCGCGGCCGCGAGCGCGGCGCCGGCGACCGTGCCGAAGCTGAAGAACGCGTGCATGAGCGGCATGACGGTCTTGCCGAGCTCGCGCTCGGCCTCGGCGCCCTCGACGTTCATCATCACGTCGACCGCGCCGTTGCCGAACCCGAACAGCACGAGGCCGATCGCGAGCATCGGCACCGACGGGAGGATCGATCCGCCCACGCCCACGAACACGAGGCCGACCGACACGGTGATGAGCACGCCGGCCATGCCGAGGCGGGCGCCGAAGCGGGCCATGAGCGGGGGAGCGGCGATGAGGCCCACGATGGAGCCGATCGAGCCCGCGAGGATGACGAGGCCGACGCCCTGCGTGCTGAGGCCGACGTCGTCGCGCACCGCGGGGATGCGGGCGACCCAGCTCGCGAGGCTCAGGCCCGAGAGGAAGAAGATCGCGAAGATCGCGTTGCGCCAGGCGACGAGCTCGCGGCGGGGCCGGGCCGGGTCGGAGGGCGAGCCGGCGGTGCCGGCGGCGGCGCGGTCGGCGTGCGGGACTTCCTGGTTCTCGGCCATGGCGGGTGCGGGGTCGTGGTGCTGCGACATTACTGCCTCGTCGTCGAAGTGGGGCCGGATGCCGGCCAGGTGTCGGTCGAATCGATTCGAGTCGAATCGATTCGACCACAATACCGAGTGGCGTTCGGCGGTGCAAGTCCGGCCGGCCGGTCATCGCCGCGTTCGGAGGCCGCCTCGACCGCGGCGTACTTCGCGGCGGGCTCGCGTGAGTGCAGCCTCATGTGAGGCGACGCGCAGCTGAGCCACGGCGGGCTCGCGTGAGTGCGGCCTCATGTGAGGCGACGCTCAGATGATCCACGGTGGGCTCGCGTGAGCGCGGCCTCACATGAGGCGACGCGCAGCTGAGCCACGGCAGGCTCCCGTGAGCGCGGCCTCATGTGAGGCCACGCTCACTTGAGCCATGGCGGAACTGTGCCGCGCCGCAATCGCGACCCGCGAATCCCGCCCCGCCCGCCGCCGGCGGCCTGCACGCGGGGACCCCGAAGGCAGCAGTCACGGCCGCCGACGCGCACGGATCCGCATCGGTCAAGTCCGCGGAAAGGGGGACTGGCGGCCCGCCTGCCGCCGTGTGAGGATCACCCCAATCGAGGATGGTGGCAACTTGCACCGCCACCGTCCTCGTCCAATTTCCGGGCCGCACCGCCGGGCATCGGCTCGAAGCGCCCGCCGTGCGGCTCCCGCGCAACCCCAGCCGTGCGACATCCGCTCGCCGCCGTCGTTACGATGATCGGGTCACCTCGACGCGCGCCGTGACCCTCGGTGCGTGAGCTCGGCACCGCACACCCCCGCGGCGCCCGTACGAAACGGACACCCCGCCGATGAAGGCACTGTACAAACCCGCGCCCGGCGCCGGACTCGAACTCGTCGACCGGCCGGAGCCCGAGACGGGGCCCGCCGACGTGAAGATCCGGGTGCTGCGCACCGGCATCTGCGGCACCGACCTCCACATCGAGAAGTGGGACGACTGGGCCGCCGCCGAGATCCGCACCCCGCTCATCCCCGGGCACGAGTTCTACGGCGAGGTCGTCGAGGTCGGCGAGCTCGTGCACGACGTCGCAGTGGGCGACCGGGTGTCGGGCGAGGGTCACATCGTCTGCGGCATGTGCCGCAACTGCCGCGCGGGGCGCCGCCAGATGTGCATCCGCACGCAGGGCGTCGGCCTGCACCGCGACGGCGCGTTCGCGGAGTTCATCGTCATCCCCGGCGAGAACGTCTGGGTGCACCACGCCGACGTCGAGCCCGAGGTCGGCGCGATCTTCGACCCGTTCGGCAACGCCGTGCACACCGCGCTCGCGTTCTCGCTCGTCGGCGAGGACGTGCTCGTCACCGGCTGCGGCCCCATCGGCCTCATGTCGATCGCGGTCGCCCGCCACGTGGGCGCGCGCTTCATCGTCGCGAGCGACGTGAGTCCCGCGCGGCTCGAGCTCGCGCTGCGGATGGGCGCGGATGCCACGGTCGACGTGTCCCGCGAGCGCATCCACGACGTGCAGCCGCGCCTGGGCATGCGCGAGGGCTTCGACGTCGGATTCGAGATGAGCGGAGCGGCATCCGCCCTGCCCCAGATGATCGAGAACATGAACCACGGCGGCCGCATCGCCCTGCTGGGCCTGCCGAGCGAGCCCTACGCGATCGACTGGGGCAAGGTCGTCACGCACATGCTCACGCTCAAGGGCATCTACGGTCGCGAGATGTTCGAGACGTGGAACTCGATGAGCGCGATGCTGCAGACGAGCGCCGAGCTGCGCTCGCGCATCGCCTCGATCATCAGCGACCGGTACCCCGCGCGCGAGTGGCGTGCGGCGTTCGACGCGGCCGCCTCGGGCGGCGTGGGCAAGGTCATCCTCGACTGGACGGAGCTCTGAATGTACGGATCGGTGAAGGACCAGCTGCGGGCCGAACTCGACGAGATCGAGGCGGCCGGGCTCACGAAGCGCGAGCGCGGCATCCACGGGCCGCAGTCGGCCGAGATCGAGGTCGCCGGCCGCGAGGTGCTCAACTTCTGCGCGAACAACTACCTGGGGCTCGCGAACGATCCCCGCATCGTCGCCGCGGCGCACCGCGGCCTCGACGAGTGGGGCTACGGACTCGCGAGCGTGCGGTTCATCTGCGGCACCCAGGAGCTGCACCTCGAGCTCGAGCGGCGCGTGTCGGAGTTCCTCGGCTACGACGACACGATCCTGTTCTCGTCGTGCTTCGACGCGAACGGCGGCGTCTTCGAGGTGCTCTTCGGGCCGGATGACGCGATCATCTCCGACGAGCTCAACCACGCGTCGATCATCGACGGCATCCGGCTGTCGAAGGCGCAGCGCTACCGCTACAGGAATCGCGACCTCGACGACCTCGAAGCGCAGCTCGTCGCCGCATCGGGCGCGCGACGCCGCGTGATCGTGACCGACGGCGTCTTCTCGATGGACGGCTACATCGCGCCGCTCCGCGAGATCTGCGACCTGGCCGACCGGTACGACGCGCTCGTGTTCGTCGACGACTCGCACGCGGTGGGCTTCGTGGGCGAGCACGGGCGAGGCACCCCCGAGTACTGCGGCGTCGAGGGCCGCGTCGACATCACGACCGGCACGTTCGGCAAGGCGCTCGGCGGGGCATCCGGCGGCTACGTGGCCGCCCGCCAGGAGGTCGTCGACCTGCTGCGCCAGCGCGCTCGGCCCTACCTCTTCTCGAACACGCTCGCGCCGGCGATCGTCGCGGGCACGATCGAGGCGCTGCGGCTCGTGAGCGAGTCGGGCGAGCTGCGCGAGCGGCTGCGTGCGAACGCGGCGCTCTTCCGGTCGCTGATGGATGCCGCGGGCTTCGAGCTGCTGCCCGGCGAGCACCCCATCGTGCCGGTCATGTTCGGCGACGCGGTCGTCACGGGACGCATCGCGGCGGAGCTGCAGGAGCGCGGCGTGTTCGTCACGGCGTTCTCGTACCCGGTCGTGCCGAAGGGACGCGCCCGCATCCGCGTGCAGCTGTCGGCGGCGCACACCGAAGAGGAGATCCGCCGCTGCGTGCAGGCGTTCGCCGAAGCGCGCGATGTGGTGCTCGCGACGGGCTGAGCGCGAGCGGATGCCGCGGCATCCAGTCGGGTCGAATCGATTCGACGTACAATCGATGACGTGACCGCAGAGCCCGCACCCGCCACCGGCGCCATCTCGCGCCCGACCCTCGCCGACGTCGCAGCGCGCGCCGGCGTCTCGGCGTCGACCGCCTCGATCGCGTTCAGCGGATCGGGCCCGGTGTCGGATGCCACGAAGGAGCGCGTGCTCGCCGCGGCCGCCGAGCTCGGCTACGGCGGCCCCGACCCGCGCGCCCGCTCGCTGCGGCAGGGCCGGTCGGGCATCGTCGGCGTCGTGCTGGAGGAGCGGGTGCGCGCCGCGTTCCTCGACCCCGTGAAGATCCAGACGCTCGACGGCCTCACCGAGGGCATCGCGCCGCTCGGGGCGGGCCTGCTCCTGCTCACCGACTCGGGCGACGGGGGCGGCCCCGTGAGCATCGACAACGCGCCCGTCGACGCGGTCGTGCTCATCGGCTGCAGCCCCAAGTTCTGGCGGCAGATCGAGGCGCTCCAGCGCCGCGGCATCCCCACGGTCGCCATCGAGGGCGCCCCCGGCGGGGACATCCCCGAGATGACGATCGACAACCGCGAGGCCACCCGGCGCGGCGCCGAGCACCTGCGCGACCTCGGCCACACGGATGTCGCGACGGTGACCCTGCCGCTCGACCCGGACCGCACGCGCGGCCCACTCACGCCCGAGCTCGAGGCCGCGTGCACGGTCGACACCACGATCGAGCGCCTGCGCGGCGCGCGCGACGTCTATCCCGGTCTCCGAGCCCAGGTCGCCGCCGCCAGCTCGATCGAGGAGGGCCGAGAGGCGGGCCTCTCCCTGCTGGCGGATGCCGCGACACGACCGACCGCGATCATCGCCCAGAGCGACCTGCTCGCCGCCGGCGTCATCCAGGCCGCTGAGGAGCTCGGCATCGACGTGCCCGCCGAGCTCTCGGTGATCGGCTTCGACGGGATCCGCGTCGACGGGCTGCAGCACGATCTCACGACCCTCGTGCAGCCCTCCGTCGCGAAGGGCCGGGCGGCAGGCGAGGCGATCGTGCAGATGCTCGCGGGCGGATCGCCGAAGTCGGTGCGGTACACGAGCACGCTCCACGTGGGCGACACGACGGCGCCGCCCCGCGCTCGCTGACGCCGCGAGGGGCGCTATCCCGGTTCCCGGCTGGTCGCGCGCCCGGAGTCGGCCGCACACGGTGCGCCCGCACAGCTCTGATGTGACGCGACGAATGCAGAAAGCCAATCGATTCGAACAATTCACAAACTTGTGAAATCGGCGTATTCTCGGCGCCATGAACACCGTCATCCAGACGCGCGGCCTCGAGAAGCGATTCGGCCGCGTACGTGCACTCGATGGGCTCGACCTCGATGTCGAAGCCGGCGAGGTGCACGGATTCCTCGGCCCGAACGGCGCGGGGAAGTCCACCACCATCCGCGTGCTGCTCGGCCTCATCCGGTCGAGCGGAGGCAGCGCGACCGTGTTCGGCAGGGATCCGTGGAACGACGCCGTCGAGCTGCACCGGCGCATCGCGTACGTGCCAGGCGACGTGAGCCTGTGGCCCAACCTCTCGGGCGGCGAGGCGATCGACCTGCTCACCCGCCTCCGCGGCGGCATGGCCGACAAGCGCGCCTACCTTGCGCGCCGCGAGCACCTCGTCGAGGTCTTCCAGTTCGACCCCACCAAGAAGGGTCGCGCGTACTCCAAGGGCAATCGCCAGAAGGTCGCCCTCATCGCGGCGCTCGCGACCCCCGCCGACCTCTACATCTTCGACGAGCCGACCTCGGGGCTCGACCCGCTCATGGAGGCGGTCTTCCGCTCCGAGATCGCGACCGCGCTCGACGACGGGGCGACCGTGCTCCTGTCGAGCCACATCCTCTCCGAGGTCGAGCACCTCTGCGACCGGGTCAGCATCATCCGCGCCGGCCGCACGGTCGAGGCGGGCACGCTCGCCGAGCTCCGCCACCTGACGCGCACCGAGATCTCGTTCGCGGGCGACGGCATCGGCACCGCCCAGCTCGACGCCATCCCGGGTGCGCACGACCTCGCCGTCGACGGCGCACGCGTGCGGTTCACCGCCGACTCCGACGCGATGCCCGAGGTGCTCGCCGCGCTCGCGTCGCTGCGCGCAACGGGCGTCACCGTGAACCCGCCGTCGCTCGAGGAGCTCTTCATGCGGCACTACCACGACGAGCTCGAGCAGCCCGCGGCGTCATCGCTCGAGGGCGCACGGCGATGAGCACGTTCCCCACTCTGCTGTGGCTGCGGTTCCGCCGCGACCGGGTGCAGATCGCCGTCTGGATCCTCCTCTTCGTCGTGCTGGAGGTCATCGCGCACGCCGCGGTCACCGAGACGTACGGCGACGAGGCCGAGCGCGAGGGCGTCATCCGCCTCGTGATCCTCACGCCCGCGATCCTCATGCTGCGCGGCACCCCGCAGGGCACCCAGCCCGATGCCTTCCAGTACTTCCTGCTCTTCGGGTTCCTCGGCCTCATGGCCGGCCTCATGAGCACGTTCCTCGCGGTGCGGCATTCGCGGGCCGACGAGGAGTCGGGCCGATCCGAGCTCATCGGATCGACGGAGGCGGGACGCATCACGCCGCTCCTCGCCACGACGTCGGAGGGCGTCATCCTGAACGTCGTGATCGGCGCGCTCGTGGGCGGCGTGGCCCTCGCCTACGGCGCCGAGCCGCTCGGCGCCCTGCTGCACGGCGCCGCGCTCGCCGCGGTCGGCATCGCCTACCTGGGCGTCGGCCTCGCGTGCGCGCAGATCATGCGCACGTCGCGCGGCGCGAACGGCCTCGCCTCCGCGATCGTGACCCTCGGCTACCTGCTGCGCGCGTTCGGCGATGCCACCGGCACCGTGCAGCCCGACGGGCTCAGCATGGAGGCGGGCTGGGCGAGCTGGCTCAGCCCCATCGGCTGGGGACAGGCGGTCGCGCCCTACACCCACCAGAACGCCTGGCCGCTCCTCCTCTGCCTGGGGCTCGCCGGCGTGCTGCTCGCGGTGTCGATCGCCCTGCAGTCCAGCCGCGACCTCGACTCTGGCATCATCCCCGAGCGGTCCGGGCGGCTGCACGCCCCTCGCACCCTCGCCGGTCCGCTCGGCCTCGCCTGGCGGCTCCTGCGCAACCCGGTGATCGGCTGGGTGGTCGGCGGCGCGCTCTTCGGGGCGTTCCTCGGCGCCGTCGGCCAGAGCGTCATCGACCTCATCGATTCCCCCGAGGCCCAGCAGGTCGCGGGGGCGGTCAGCCAGACGCTCGCCGCCCTCACGGGCCCGGGCGCCGAGGGCACGATGATCGACCTCTTCACGACGGGGCTGTTCGCGCTCGTCGGGGCGCTCGCCGCGATCGCGGGAGTGCAGGCGGTGATGCACGCCAGGCAGGACGAGGCCGGCGGCACGGCCGAGATCGTGCTCGCCGCACCGGTGTCGCGGCTGCGCTGGTTCGGGTCGTACCTCGTGGTCGGCGCCGCCACCGTGGCCGCGGTGCTCGTCTTCGCGGTCGCGGGCGCGGTGCTCGGCCTCATCGGATCGCCCGACGTCGGCGACCGCGTGTCGATCGTGGCCCAGGCCGGCCTCGCACAGCTGCCCGCAGCCCTGCTGATCGTCGCCGTCGTGGCGCTCGTCTTCGCGATCGTGCCGCGCCTGTCCATCGGACTGGGCTGGGCGGTGGTGCTCGCGGCAGTCGTCTTCGGGCAGCTCGGCGGACTCTTCGGGTTCCCCGACTGGCTGCGCGACGTGTCGCCATTCACCCACACGCCCGTCGTCACGGCCGCCGAGGTCGACTGGACCGCCGCGTGGGCGATGCTCGCCATCGCCGTGGCGGGCGGTGCGCTGTCGCTCGTCCTGCTGCGCCGACGCGACCTCGCGCTGGGAGGATGACGTGCAGGCGGGGCATCCGATCGACTCGGCGTGCCCCGCTCGTGAGGATGGAGGGCATGGTGCGTGACCGTGATGCGTGACGAGCAAGGGGTGGCGGACTTCGTCGAGCAGACGGCGTCGGCGCTCACCGCCGCCGGGTTCCCGCGCATGCCCGCCCGCGTGCTCATGGCGCTCATGGTCGCCGAGACGCGGGGCCTCACGGCGCAGGAGCTCGGCGATCGCCTCGGCGTGAGCGCGGCCGGGATCTCGGGTGCGGTGCGGTACCTGCAGAACGTGCGCATGGTGCACCGCGTTCCCCAGCCCGGATCGCGCCGGGCCGTCTACGAGCTCCCAGAGCACTCCTGGTACACGGCCTCGATCGCCAAGAACCCCTTGTACGACCACCTCGGCCTGCTCGCCGAGCGGGCCGTCGACGCGATCGGCGATGCCGACTCCCTCGCATCCCAGCGGGTGCAGGAGATGCACGACTTCTTCGCCTTCATCCAGAAGCGGATGCCGCAGGTGCTCGACGAGTGGGAGGCGGAGCGCGCCGTCCGCGCCGCGGGCGACGGCGAGGCGGAGCAGCGCGGCGTTCGTTGAAGCCGCATCGGCCCCGACCTAGGCTGGCGCCATGGGCGTCGACCTCGAGGCTGTGTACCGGGACCTGCACGCGAACCCCGAGCTCTCCTTCCAGGAGCATCGCACGGCCGGCATCGTCGCCGGCCACCTCCGGTCCCTCGGCTACGAGGTGACCGAGGGCATCGGCACGACGGGGGTGCTCGGCCTGCTGCGCAACGGCGACGGACCCACCGTGCTGCTCCGCGCCGACATGGACGCGCTGCCCGTCGAGGAGGCGACCGGACTGCCGTACGCGAGCACCCGGCGCGGCACGGACCACGAGGGCAACGACGTGCCGGTGATGCACGCGTGCGGCCACGACGTGCACGTCGCGTGCCTGCTCGGTGCCGCCGAGCGGCTCGTCGACGACCGCGGCACGTGGGCCGGCACACTCGCCCTCGTCTTCCAGCCGGGCGAGGAATGGGGTGGGGGTGCCGGCGTCATGGTGCGCGACGGGCTCCTCGAGCGGATGCCGCGACCCGACGTGGTGCTCGGCCAGCACGTCGGCCCGCTGCCCGCCGGCTTCGCGGCCGTGCATCCGGGTGTCGCATTCGCGAGCGACGATTCCATCACCGTCACGCTGCACGGCGCCGGCGGGCACGGATCGCGGCCGGAGACCACCGTCGATCCCGTCGTCATGGCGGCCTCGACGATCCTCCGGCTCCAGACCATCGTCGCGCGCGAGGTCGCGGCGACCGATGGCGCCGTGGTGTCGGTGGGCCAGGTGCACGCGGGCACGAAGAACAACATCATCCCGTCGGAGGCCCGGCTCGGCCTGAGCGTGCGCACCTTCGACGAGGCCGTGCGGCAGCGGGTGCTCGCCTCGATCGAGCGCATCGTGCGGGCCGAGGCCGAGGCATCCGGCGCCCGGGAGGCGCCCGAGGTGCGCTACGACGGCCACTACCCGCGCACCGTCAACGACGAGGCGGCCACCGAGCGCACGGCCGCGGCGCTGCGCCGCGCACTCGGCGACGACCGCGTGTTCGACCCCGGGGTGGCCTCCGGCAGCGAGGATGTCGGCATGCTCGCCGAGGCCTCGGGCGCGCCGCTGTGCTACTGGCTGCTCGGCGGCGCCGACCCGGCGCTGTTCGCCGACTTCCTGCAGACGCGTCGGCTGCCCGACACCCCGTCGAACCACTCGCCGAAGTTCGCGCCGCTCATCGAGCCGACGCTCTCCACCGGCGTCACGACGCTCGTGGCCGCGGCGCGGGAGTGGCTCGGCACGGCCGCCTGAGCCGGGCCGAGCCGAGCGGAGCCGCCCTGCCGAGCCGCGCCGGGCACCGCGTCAGCCGGGTCGCACCTCGCCCGATCCGCTGACGTTGGTGCGCACCTCGGGGCGGCCCGAGTAGATGATCGTGCCGCTGCCCGACACGGTCGCATCGAGCGTGTCGCTCGCGTCGACCTCGACCTTGCCCGAGCCCGAGACGACGACCACGGCCGCGCTGCTCCGCAGGTCGGCCGCGTCGATGTCGCCCGACCCGCTGACGTTCACGTCGAGCTGCTCGGTGGTGCCGGAGAGCTCGATCGACCCGGACCCCGCGATGCCGGCCTGGACCCGGCCCGTGTCGAGGCCCTCGGCCTCGATGTCGCCCGACCCGTCGATCTGCACGCGCACCTCACGGGCGTCGCCGAACTCGGCGGAGACATCCGCTGAGCCCTCGATGGTCACCGCCTGCAGCGACGTGACCGTGAGCTCGTAGTCGATCTCGGGCGCGCCGAACATGAAGGCGCCCGGCTTGGAGTCGAGCACGAGCACGCCGTCGTCGACCTCGGAGGTGAGGCGCTTCAGCACGTTCTCGCCCGCCTCGATCGTGAGCGAGGGCTCGGAGCCGATGCGGATGTCGAGCTTGCCCGAGGTGCGGAGCACCACTTCGTTCGCGTCGCCGATCTCGCGTTGCTCGGTCGTGGTCTCGCCGGGCGACTGGAACGGCACGCACCCGGCGAGGGCGAGCGCCGCCGCCGTCGCGACGAGCAGCGTGGCCGCGATTCGGACTCGCATGACGCACCTCCGCGAGGGGCGAACCCCCTGCTCGCGTCCCCCGCGGCCGAGGCTACTCCGCGGCGCGGCGGACACCGAAGGCCCTTGGTCACTCGGGCGGCACGGCTCCACTCAGGCCGGCGCGCCCGTGACCATCCACGCCGAGCCCCGTGCGCGCAGCGACAGCGTCACCGCGCGGGCCGCGAGGTAGCCGAGGGCGAACGACGCGGTGAGCCACGCGAGCGAGGCCGCGCTCGGCAGGCCCGCGGCATCCGCCCACCAGACCGTGCCGAGCGCGAGCGGCACGAACACGGCGAGGTTCGCGAGGCCCGTCCACGCGAGGTAGCGGGCGTCGCCCGCACCGATGAGCACGCCGTCGAGCACGAAGACCACTCCGCCGAGCGGCGCCGAGAGGCCGAGCACCACGAGCGACGGGGGCAGCAGCGCCGCGACCTCGGCCGACGACGTGAAGAGCGCGGGCAGCACCCACGCCGTCGCGATCACGAGCGCGCCGAGCACGCCGCCGGAGCCGGCGCCCCACTGGAGGCACCGGCGCAGCACGGCCCGCACCTGCGCGACGTCGCCCGCGCCGAGGCCCTTGCCGATGAGCGCCTGCGCCGCGATCGCGAGCGCGTCGAGCGCGAAGCCGAGGGTGAAGTAGATCGTGATGGCCACCTGGTAGGCGGCGAGCTCGTCGGAGCCGAGGGCGGTCGCCGCCCAGGTCGCGAGCAGCAGCGCCGCGCGCAGGCTCACGGTGCGCAGGAACAGCCAGCCGCCCGACACGGCGCCGCGCAGCACGCCCGCGTGATGCGGCCACGGGCTCGCGCCGACCCGCCGCGCATGCCCCGCGACGACGATGAGGTAGACCACGACCATGCCCCACTGCGCGATGACCGTGCCGACCGCCGACCCCGCGATGCCCCAGCCGAGTCCGTAGATGAAGAGCGCGTTGAGCGCGATGTTCGCGGTGAAGCCGATGCCCGCGACCCACAGCGGCGTGCGCGTGTCCTGCAGGCCGCGCAGCAGGCCGGTGGCCGCGAAGACGAGCAGCATCGCGGGCAGGCCGGCCATCGAGATCGACAGGTAGACGGATGCCTCGGCCGTCACCGCGGCCGAGGCGCCGAACACGCCGACGAGCCACGGGGTCGCCCACCACCCGGCGACGGCGAGCACGAAGCCGAGCCCGAGCGCGAGCCAGAGCCCGTCGACGCCGGACGCCACCGCCGCCCGCTCGTCGCCCGCTCCGAGGCGTCGCGCCACCGACGGCGTCGTCGCGTAGGCGAGGAACACCATGAGCCCGATGATCGTCTGCAGCACCGCGCTCGCGATGCCGAGTCCCGCGAGCGGGATCGCCCCGAGGTGGCCGACCATCGCCGTGTCGGCGAGCAGGAAGAGCGGCTCGGCCACGAGCGCGCCGAGGGCGGGCACGGCGAGGCGCAGGATGTCGCGGTCGACGGCGCGACGCGGAGCGTCCTCCTCGACCCGCACATCGCCGCGCGGCATCCGCTCAGGCCTTGTCGACGATCTCCTTGCCGAGCGGCGCGAGCGACACCGGCACGAGCTTGAAGTTCGCGATGCCGAGGGGGATGCCGATGATCGTGATGCACAGCAGCAGGCCCGTGACGATGTGCTCGAGCGCCAGCCACCAGCCGGCGAGGATCACCCAGACGACGTTGCCGAGGAACGACCAGGTGCCCGAGGTGGGCTTCGACACGACCTCGCGGCCGAACGGCCAGATCGCGTAGTTGGCGATGCGGAACGACGCGACACCCAGCGGGATCGTGACGATGAGCACGCACATGAGGATGCCGGCGAGGACGTAGCCGAGCCACAGCCAGATGCCGGAGAGGACGAGCCAGATGATGTTGAGCAGCGTGTTCATGTCGAGGTCTAGAGTACGGGAGTGACCACGGGAAACACCGTCGAAGGTCGTCGTCGGCGTCGCGAGGCCAGCCTCCGACGGGAGCGCGTCCGACGCGGCCTGCGGTTGCATCCGGCGCAGACCGTCGTCGTGGGGTTCGCCACGGCCGTGCTGGCCGGCACGGGCCTGCTGCTGCTCCCGGGCATGTCGGTCGATGCGGGCGGCACCGACTTCGTCGACGCCCTGTTCACGGCGACGAGCGCGGTGTGCGTCACAGGTCTCACCGTGGTCGACACGGCGGTGCACTGGTCGCCGCTCGGCCAGGCGACGATCCTGCTGCTCATCCAGGTCGGCGGCCTCGGCATCATGCTGCTCGCCTCGCTCGTGGGGCTCGCGCTCGCGCGCAAGCTGTCGGTGCGCACCCGCATGAACACGGTCGCCGAGGCCAAGGCGGAGGGCTTCCCCGACGTGCGCGGCCTCGTGCGCAACATCGTCGCGATCTCCGTCACCATCGAGGCCATCACGTGGATGCTGCTCTTCCCGCGCTTCCTCTTCGGCTACGGGTACTCGACGGGGGATGCCGCGTGGTACGCCCTCTTCCACTCGGTGTCGTCGTTCAACAACGCCGGCTTCGCCCTGTACTCGAACAACCTCATGGACTTCGTGGACGACCCGTTCATCTGCCTGCCGATCGCCGCCGCGGTGATCCTCGGCGGGCTCGGGTTCCCCGTGATGATGCAGTTGCGGCGCGAGTGGCGCCGCCCGCTGCACTGGAGCATGAACACGAAGCTCGTGCTGTGGGGCACCGCGATCCTCCTCGTCGTCGGCACCGCCTACCTCACGATCGTCGAGTGGAACAACGCCGAGACCTTCGGGCGCCTCGACCCGGCCGGGCGGGTGCTCGCGGGGTTCTTCGCGTCGGTGCAGGCGCGCACGGCAGGATTCAACAGCGTCGACATCGGCCTGATGCACGACGAGAGCTGGGTGGCGATGGACGTGCTCATGTTCATCGGCGCAGGCCCCGGCGGCACGGCGGGCGGCATCAAGGTCACGACGTTCGCGGTGCTGTGGTTCATCCTCCTCACCGAGCTCCGCGGCGAGGGCTCGGTGAACATCTTCGGCAAGCGCCTCTCCCGGGCGGTGCACCGGCAGGCGATCACGGTCGCGCTCGTCGCGGTCGGCGCGGTCATGGCCGGCACCGTGCTGCTCATGCACCTCACCGGCCTGCGGTTCGATGTCGTGTTCTTCGAGGCGATCTCGGCGTTCGCCACGGTGGGCCTCTCGACGGGCATCACGCCGAACCTGCCGCCGTCGGCCGACGTCGTGCTCGTGCTGCTCATGTTCCTGGGCCGCATCGGCCCGCTCACGCTCGGCAGCGCCATCGCGCTGCGCGAGCGCCGCATCCTGTACGAACTCCCGAAAGAGAGGCCCGCCATTGGCTAGGTTCCCGATCTTCGGCGGCGGGGCGCGCGACACGTCCCGCCGCATCGCCGAGGCCGACTCGGTGGTCGTCATCGGCCTCGGCCGGTTCGGCGCTTCGCTCGCGCTCGAGCTCATGGCGGGCGGCACCGAGGTGCTCGGCATCGACACCGACGAGGACATCGTGCAGAGCCTCAACGGCGAGCTCACCCAGGTCGTGCGCGCCGACTCGACGAAGCCCGAGGTGCTGCGCCAGCTCGCCGTGAACGAGTTCGATCGCGTCGTGGTCGCGATCGGCAGCGACCTGCAGGCGTCGATCCTCACGTGCTCCGTCCTGCTCGGCATGCAGATCCCCGTCATCTGGGCGAAGGCCGTGACCGAGCAGCACGCGCTCATCCTCGAGCAGCTCGGCGTGCACCACGTGATCCGCCCCGAAGCGGAGATGGGCCGCAAGGTCGCGCACCTCGTGCGCGGCGCGGCGCTCGACTACATCGAGATCGAGAAGGGCTACGCGATCGTGAAGTCCGCTCCGCCCGAGCGCCTCTTCGGCACGCCGCTCGGCAAGACGGGACTCCGCAAGGAGTTCGGCGTGACGATCGCGGCCTACAAGAAGCCCGGCGCCGAATGGCACAACGCCGACGCCGACACCGTGCTCGAGCAGGGCGACATGATCCTCATCGTCGGTCCGACGCGCAAGGCGGAGGGGTTCGCGCAGCTGCGCTGAGTCCGGGCGCCCGGCGCGGCCGCTGGCCCCCGAGGGGTTCCGGACGCCGCGACGTTGCGAGTGCGCCGCGAGACGCGCCGTCGCGTCATCCGCTCGCCGCGCGCTCGGTCGTAGGCTGTGGTGATGACCGACGAGACGCGTTCCTCCGGCATCACCCTCGACGAGCTCGACCCCGCGGTCCGGCCGCAGGACGACCTCTTCCGGCACGTCAACGGCAAGTGGATCGAGCGCACCGAGATCCCCGCCGACAAGGCGCGCTACGGGTCCTTCATCGTGCTGCACGAGGAGGCCGAGCAGGCCGTGCGCGAGATCATCGAGGAGGCGCAGCAGGCCGAGCCCGGCACCGAGGCGCGCCAGGTCGGCGACCTCTACGCGAGCTTCATGGCCGAGGAGCGCGCCGAGCTGCTCGGGGCGACGCCCATCGCGGGCCAGCTCGTCGACGTGGCGCTCGTGGCCTCGATCGAAACCTTCCTCGAGACGCTCGGGCGGCTCGAGCGCCAGGGCGTCTCGGGCTTCGTGCAGCTGTTCGTCGACAACGACCCCGGCGACCCCGAGCGCTACCTCGTGTTCGTCGAGCAGGGCGGCATCGGGCTGCCCGACGAGAGCTACTTCCGCGAGGAGCGCTTCGCCGACATCCGCTCGAAGTACAACGCGCACCTCGAGCGCATGTTCGCCCTGGCCCAGCTCGACGATCCGGCCGAGCGGGCGGTGCGGGTGTTCGACCTCGAGACCGAGATCGCGAAGGTGCACTGGAACAACGTCGACTCCCGGGACAGCCAGAAGACCTACAACCTGACCCCGTGGGCGGATGCCGCGGCGGCGGTCTCCGCGGGCAGGGAGGCCGGCGGTGTCGACCTCGCGACGTGGCGCGACGCCATGGGCGTGCCGGCGGGCGCGTTCGACGAACTCGTGGTGCGCCAGCCGAGCTTCGTGGCGGGCGTCGGAGCCCTGCTCACCGAGGACCGGCTGCCCGCGTGGCGCGACTGGCTCGCGTGGCAGGTGATCCGCGGATCCGCGGCCTACCTCTCGAGCGACTTCGTCGAGGCCAACTTCGACTTCTACGGCCGCACCCTCACCGGCACCCCGCAGATGCGCGAGCGCTGGAAGCGCGGCGTCTCGCTCGTCGAGGGCGCCATGGGCGAGGCCGTCGGGCACATCTACGTGGAGCGGCACTTCCCGCCCACGGCGAAGGCCGCGATGGACGAGCTCGTCGCGAACCTCGTCGAGGCCTACCGGCAGTCGATCACCGGTCTCGAGTGGATGGGCGAGGAGACCCGTGCCCGGGCACTCGAGAAGCTCGAGAAGTTCACGCCCAAGATCGGCTACCCCGTGAAGTGGCGCGACTACTCGAAGCTCGAGATCGACGCGGGCAACCTCATCGCGAACGTGCGCGCCACCGCCGAGTTCGAGTTCAACCGCGAGATCGGCAAGATCGGCAAGCCCATCGATCGCGACGAGTGGTTCATGACCCCGCAGACGATCAACGCCTACTACAACCCGGGCTTCAACGAGATCGTGTTCCCCGCGGCGATCCTGCAGTTCCCGTTCTTCGACGCCTCGAGGGATGCCGCGGCCAACTACGGCGCCATCGGCGCCGTGATCGGGCACGAGATCGGGCACGGCTTCGACGACCAGGGGTCGCGCTTCGACGGCGACGGCCGGCTCGTCGACTGGTGGACCGAGGCGGACCGCGCGGCCTTCGAGGAGCGCACGAAGGCGCTCATCGACCAGTACGACCCGCTCGTGCCGGCGCAGCTCGCGGAGTCCGATGAGGGCGGCGAGCACCACGTGAACGGCGCACTCACGATCGGCGAGAACATCGGCGACCTCGGGGGGCTCGCGATCGCCTGGAAGGCCTACGTGCTGTCGCTCGGCGGGAAGCAGCCGGCCGAGATCGACGGTCTCACGGGGGCGGAGCGCTTCTTCCTCTCGTGGGCGCAGGCCTGGCAGATGAAGGGCCGCGACGAGGAGGTCATCCGCCTCCTCGCGATCGATCCGCACTCGCCGAACGAGTTCCGGTGCAATCAGATCGTGAGGAACATCGACGAGTTCTACACTGGCTTCGGGGTCACTCCCGATGACGCGCTCTGGCTCGACCCGGCCGAGCGCGTGACCATCTGGTAGTCGCCCCGACCCAGTCCCGACCCGTCCATTTCGTCGTGCGCACCGCGAGCCGCGGTGGGGGAGCGCCCGACCCGTAGAGGAAGAGCGTGCAGCCACCGTGGTGACGTCGTCGCAGGGTTCTGAGCGACGCGCTCGGCATGCCAGCATCCGACGAGGACGACACCGCGACGAGGAACCGAACGAGAACTTCTCGCGCGGGTTCAACGCACTCGGCGAGCTCGCGCTCGCGGGCGTCCAGGTGTCGGCGCGCGCGACCGACCTCGCGACCGGGCGGGTGCTCTTCTCGGTCGACGACCACGTCGTGATGCCCACGGCCTCGATCGGCAAGGTGCTGCTGCTCGTCGAGGTCGCCTCACGCCTGGGCTCCGCGAGCCCCGAGGCGTTCACGCTGCTCGACCGGGCGCCCCGCGACGCGGTCGGCGACTCGGGCATCTGGCAGCACCTCCAGTCGCCGGCCCTGCCGATGGCCGACCTCGCCGCGCTCGTCGGCGCCACGAGCGACAACCTCGCCACGAACGTGCTCATCCGCTACGTGGGCCTCGAGGCGGTGCGCGCCCGCACGGAGGCGCTCGGGCTCACCCGCACCGCCCTGCTCGACCTCGTGCGCGACCACCGCGGGCCCGACGACGCACCGCAGCTGTCGATCGGCTCGGCCAAGGAGCTCACCTGGCTCTTCGCATCGCTCGCCCGCGGCGAGGTCGTGAGCCCCGAGGTGTCGCAGCGCGTCGTCGGATGGCTCTCGCTCAACGCCGACCTCTCGATGGTCGCGAGCGCGTTCGGCCTCGACCCGCTCGCACACCGCATGCCCGACCACAACGTGCTGCTCATGAACAAGACGGGCACCGACGGCGGCGTGCGCAGCGAGGTGGGCGTGCTGCGCGGTCCGCGTGCGAGCGTGGCGTATGCCGTGTCGATGTACTACGCCGACACGATGCTCTCGTCGAGGCTCGCGGTGCTCGACGGCATGCGCCAGGTCGGCGCCGACCTGCTCGAGTACGTGCACTGACCCCGTCGGTCGAGTAGGGAGCGCAGCGACCGTATCGAGACCCTGCCCGTCGGTCGAGTAGGGAGCGCAGCGACCGTATCGAGAACCCTCCCGCCGGTCGAGTAGGGAGCGCAGCGACCGTATCGAGACCCCTCCCGCCGGTCGAGTAGGGAGCGCAGCGACCGTATCGAGACCCCCTCGACGCACGAAGCGGATGCCGCAGGCGCCACCCCTCAGCCCGCGTCCACGATCTCCGACTCGCCCGGCACCCACCCCGAGGCATCCGCCCCGCTCGCGACCCCCGGGCGGCGGAAGGACATCGGCAGGCCCCTCGCGCGTGCCCAGTCGACGGAGTCGGTGACCTGCACGTGCACGTGCGGCTGCGTGCTGTTGCCCGAGTTGCCGCATCTCCCGATCTCCGCGCCCACGCGCACCTCGTCGCCGGCTCGCACCCGGACCGAGCCGGCACGGAGGTGCGCGAGCAGCACGTACGGGCCGTCCGACGCGAGCGCGATCACGACGTGGTTGCCGGCGATCGCGGCGGCGCCGGCTCGGACCCGCGTGGCCTGGCTCAACGCATACGCGACGAGCGCGAACTGCGAACGCCGCGCCTCGTGGTCGGATTCGCCGTCGTGCGCGAGCACGACCGTGCCGTGCGCGGGCGCCAGGATCGGCGCACCGAACCCGTGGAAGAAGTCCGGTCGTTCGGTGGCGACGAACGCGCGCCAGGTGCGCGGAGCCGATCGGCCCGCTGCGTCGACCGGGATGAAGTCGATCGCGTAGGTGGTGCCGAGCAGATGGGTGCCGTGGCTCGGCACCCGCCGCGCGGGGCTGTTCCGCGCCATCCACCGACCTCGGAACGGCAGCTCGAGGACGATCGCGGCGGATCCGGTCGGGTCGGCGGACATGGCCTGGGCCGCTGCGGTCAGCGGATGCCGAAGTGCGTGTGGATCATCCGGTCGGTCGCCGCGCGCTCCGACGGCGGGCGGGATGCGTGGTCGCCGGCGTCCGCGCGTGCGCGGGTGCGCCGGAGCTCGGCTCGCCGGAATCCCCACGTGAGCAGTGCGAAGCCGAGGTCGACGAGGATGCGGTCGAACGCGGCGAAGCCCGAGCCGCCGGCCGGGTGCGAGGTGGAGGTCATCGACGGGTCTCCTCTCCGTCCAGGACGGGGAACGCGTTGAACTGGAGCTGCACGGGTCGGGCGCCGGGCAGGTCCTGCCCGCGGAGCGGATCGAGTACGCGGGCGGCGAACTCGCCGAGCGCGTCGACCACCTGTGCGAGCTGCTCCGCGGTGAGGCGCAGGTTGAAGGTCGAGATCATGGCTGCGTCGCGCCACTCGCGGGGCAGTTCGACGTCGCCGCGGGCGATGAAGTCGTCGAGCAGTGCCTCGCGGTTGGCGTGCCATTCGCCGAGCACGATCCGTGCGGCCGCGCGCGAGGCGGAGTCGGGCTGGTCGTCGACGGAGACGGTGAAGCCCTCGGGCACCCGGCGCCACCATCGCTCGCGTGCCGACCCCCGCTCCGGCATCTCTTCGACGAGGTGGTATCTCGCCAGTTGGCGCAGGTGATAGCTCGTCGCCCCGCTCGACTCGCCCAGCCGGGTGGCCAGCCCGCTGGCGGTCGACGCACCCGACAGGCTCAGCGTGTCGAGGATGCGCACGCGGAGCGGGTGCGCGAGGGCCTTGAGCGCCTCGGGCTCGAGTGGACGTGGCCGCCTCGGGGCGGGCTGCGCGGGCTCGGCATCGGTCATGGTGCCCATCGTACAAACGCAAAGGAACCTTTGCAAGGATTTCTTTGCATTTCGCGCACGCCTTCGGCGGGGCCAAGGTCCCGGCGCCACGACGGCGCCCGCCGTAGCGTCGGTTCCGTTGCGCGACGCCGCAGGTGCTGTCGCGAGCGGACGCTTCAAGGGGGGATCGTGGACGATCGGGCGATGGACGTGCTGGTGGCGGGGTACCAGGACATCGAGACGGCGCAGCGCGACTTCGACGGGCTCGTCGCGCTGGTGAAGGCGAAGACGGTGAAGATCGAGGGCGCGATCCTCGTGAAGCACGACGTCGACGGCGAGGTCACGATCGCCGACACGGGCGACCACCTCGGGCGCAAGGGCGCCGGCTGGGGCGCCGGCGTCGGGCTCGCAGTCGGGCTGTTCGCACCGGCGCTGCTGCCGGCGATCGCCGTGGGTGCGGCGGGCGGCGCGCTCGCCGGCGTGTTCACCGACCACCGGCTGAAGAGCGGCATCGCCGAGCACATCGGCGCGAACCTGCCGCCCGGGCGAGCGGGCATCATCGCCGTCTTCGACGACGAGTACCGCCTCGCCGTCGAGCAGGCGCTGCCCGGCTCGCCTGCGAAGTCCATCGCGCAGTCGGATTCGCACAGCCTCGGCCAGCTGAAGGAGTCGCTCGCGGAGGCGGCGGGCAAGTTCGCCCCCGACCGCACGGTGCTTCCGCTCCCCGATCCCTCATTCGGCGGAACCGCGGGGCGCACGATGGACCAGTCCGTGCCCGACTGGACGATGGTCATGTCGCCGAAGCCGCCGGCGGGCGCTCCGAACGTGCTCATCGTGCTCATCGACGACGCCGGCTACGGCAATCCGAGCACGTTCGGCGGTCCGATCGAGACACCGAACATGACCCGCGTGCAGCAGATGGGGCTCACCTACAACCGGTTCCACGTCACGGCCGTGTGCTCGCCGACGCGTGCTGCGCTCCTGACCGGTCGCAACCAGCACCGCGTCGGGTTCGGCTCGATCGCGGAGTATCCCGGCCCGTTCCCCGGGTACACGGCTGCGGTGCCGAAGAGCTGCGCGCCCGTCGCGCGCGTGCTGAAGGACAACGGCTACGTGACTGGCGGCTTCGGCAAGTGGCACCTCACGCCCGACAACGTGCAGGGTGCCGCCGGTCCCTTCGACCGCTGGCCCTCGGGGTGGGGCTTCGACCACTGGTGGGGCTTCCTGAGCGGCGCGGCAGGCCAGTACGACCCGATCATCACCCAGGACAACTCGACCATCGGGGTTCCGGTCGGCGAGGACGGGAAGCAGTACTACTTCCCGGACGACATCACCGACAAGGCCGTCGAATGGCTCCACGCCGTGCGCGCGCAGGACCCGGACAAGCCCTGGTTCATGTACTACTCGACCGGATGCTCCCACGCCCCGCACCACGTCGGCTCCGAGTGGGCCGACAAGTACAAGGGCAGGTTCGACGCTGGCTGGGACGAGTACCGCAAGACGGTGTTCGCGCGCCAGAAGGAGCTCGGCATCGTGCCTCCGGACGCCGAGCTCACCGAGCGGCCCGACCTGTTCCCCGCGTGGGACTCGCTCTCGGACGCCGAGAAGCGGCTCTACGTACGGCAGATGGAGGTCTTCGCCGGCTACTCGGAGAACGCCGACTGGAACGTCGGGCGGCTGCTCGACTCGATCGAGGAGATGGGCGACCTGGACAACACGCTCATCTTCTACATCTGGGGCGACAACGGCGCGAGCATGGAGGGCACCATCACCGGCTCGTTCAACGAGCTCACCTTCCTCAACGGCGTCCCGCTGACCCCCGAGCAGCAACTCGCGCTCATCGAGGAGCACGGCGGCATCGAGAAGCTCGGCGGCATCGACACCGCGCCGCACTACGCGGCTGCATGGGCGTGGGCCGGGAACACCCCGTTCCAATGGGGCAAGCAGACGGGCAGCCACCTCGGCGGCACACGCGACCCGATGGTCGTCGCCTGGCCCGACCGGATCCCGGGGGGCGGCGGGCTGCGTTCGCAGTTCACCCACGTGATCGACGTGGGTCCGACCATCCTCGAGGCGGTCGGGCTGCCCGAGGCGACCCGCGTCGACGGCATCGAGCAGGAGCCCATGGACGGCACGAGCTTCCTGAACACCTTCGACGACGCATCCGCCGCCGACCGCCACACCGTGCAGTACTTCGAGTCGTTCGGGAACCGCGCCATCTACAAGGACGGCTGGTGGGCCTGCGCCCGGCTCGACCGGATCCCGTGGGACTTCTCACCGGCGACGATCGCGAAGCTCGCGCCCGGCGTCTACGACCCCGAGCAGGACACGTGGGAGCTCTACCACCTGCCCGACGACTTCAGCCAGGCGCACGACCTCGCGGCCGAGCAGCCGGAGAAGCTGGCCGAGTTGAAGGAGCTCTTCTGGGAGGAGGCCGCGCGCAACCGGGTCCTGCCGCTGCTGGGCGGCATGTCGGTCTTCTTCGGCATCCTCCCGCCCCTGCCCACGACCACGCGCTTCACCTTCTACGGCGACGTGCAGAACGTGCAACGCGGCATGATCCCGCGCATCTACGGACGGTCCTACGCGATCGAGGCCGATCTCGTCGTTCCCGACACCGGAGCGGAGGGCGTGATCGTCGCGAACGCCGATTCGATCGGCGGGTTCTCGTTGTGGGTCGACGGCGACGGCCTGCTGCACCACACCTACTCGATGCTCGGCGTCGAGACCTATCGGCAGGTCTCGGCGGAGCCGATCCCGACGGGCACGGTGAGCGTGCGGATGCAGTTCGATGCCGACGAGACGAAGCCGGGCACCGGCGGCGTCGCATCGCTGTGGGCGAACGGCGCGAAGATCGCGGAGGGTCGAATGGACCGCACCGTTCCGCTCGCGTTCTCGTCGTACTCGGGCATGGACATCGCGCGCGACAACGGCCTCGTCGTCGACGACGCGTATCGGGGCCGGGCTCCGTACGCGTTCACGGGAACGGTGCGCACGGTGGTGTTCGACCTCAAGCCGGCATCAGTGAGCGCGGAGCAGCGACTCCACCACGCGGGTGGCGCGACGGGCGTCGGGGCGGGCGCGGCCGGGTAGGCCGCAAGCCGGCGACGCGGCGCCGAGCGGATGCCGCGGGCCCGGTGCCCGCGGCATCCGCTCGTCGTTTCGCGCGCCCGATGCCGACGGGGCGCATCGGTACCCCGGGAGGGGGCTTGACGCCGTGCCTGCAGCAGGAGGAGCGTGGGCTCCATCACCGACGGGCGTCCCGGGCCCGGGCGCGCGCCATCGCACAACCCGATGCGAGGTGGCATGATGCAGCCCTCGATCCGAGCACAGCGGCCGATCAGCCGGCGCACGTTCATCGCGGCGGCGGGCGCCGTGGGGGCGGGCTTCGTGCTCTACGGCCTGGGCCCGGGCGGCGAGCGCGTCGCGCTCGCCGAGATCCCCGGCGGAACGCTCGATCCGGCAGCCGTACCGAAGTTCGCGGTGCCGCTGCTGATCCCGCCGGTCATGCCGCGTGCCGGCGTGTCGCCGGTGAAGGGCGGCAGGGCCGCCGACCTCTACGAGATCTCGGTGCGCCAGTTCGACCAGCAGGTGCTGCCCCCCGGCCTGCCGATGACGACGGTGTGGGGGTACGGCCCCATCGCCGCGCAGCGCAGGCGGGCGCCGATGATCCACCACGCGCCGTCGCTCACGATCGAGGCCGACTGGGACCGGCCGGTGCGGGTGAAGTGGGTCAACGAGCTCGTCGACGACGCGGGCGACCACCTGCCGCACCTGCTGCCCGTCGATCCGACCCTGCACTGGGCGAACCCGCCGGGCGGGGTGGCCGGGCGCGACAGCGAACCCGACTTCGCGTCGACACCGCCGCTGTACGACGGTCCCGTACCGCTCGTGACCCACGTGCACGGCGCCGTCGGCGTCGGCGACGAGAGCGACGGGTACGCCGAGGCGTGGTTCCTGCCCGCCGCGCGGGACATCCCCGACGGCTACGCCACCGAGGGCACCTGGTACGACTTCTTCGCCGCCAAGGCGGCCTCAGCGCACGGCGTCGAGTGGGGACCGGGGTTCGCCGTCTTCCAGTACCCGAACACGCAGCGCGAGTCGACGCTCTGGTACCACGATCACACCCTCGGGATGACGCGTCTCAACGTCTACGCCGGCCCGGCGGGGTTCTTCCTCGTGCGGGGCGGGCCCCAGGGCGAGAAGTCCGTGCTCGACAGCCGCACCGGCAGCACGGCGGTGCTGCCCGGTCCGGCGCCCAGGCAGGGCGACCCCCTCGCGCCGGGGAAGACGTACCACGAGATCCCGATCGCGGTGCAGGACCGCTCCTTCAACGACGACGGCTCGCTGTTCTACCCCGACTCCCGGGCCTTCTTCGACGGGATCGTCTCCCCGCTGGATCCGGCCGGGGAGTTCGCGCCGTACTGGAACCCCGAGTTCTTCGGCAACATGCTCATCGCGAACGGCGCGACCTGGCCGTTCCAGGTCGTCGAGCAGCGCCGGTACCGGTTCCGCTTCCTCAACGGATGCCAGGCCCGCTTCCTCATCCTCGACTTCAACGCGATTCCCGGGGTCGAGGTGTGGCAGATCGGCAACGAGGGCGGCTTCCTCGCGGAGCCCGTCGACCTGACGACGAACCACGGCAACCGGCTCCTCCTCGGGCTCGCCGAGCGCGCCGACGTCGTCGTCGACTTCACGAACGTGCCGGGCGGCGAGTACGTGCTCGCCAATGTCGGCCCCGACGTGCCCTTCGGCGGCGGGGAGCCCGGCTTCGACTTCGAGCCCGCCGACCCCGAGTCGACGGGGCAGGTGCTGCAGTTCCGCGTCGTCGCGGCCACCGCGCCCGACCCGACGACTCCGCCGCAGTTCCTCGTGCTGCCGCCCATCACGCCCCTGCCCGCCGAGTCGGGCACGCGCCCCCTCGTGCTCCTCGAGCGGGCGGCCATCGGCTTCGACGCCGATGGCGGCGAGGTCGAGGGTCCCGTGGAGGCGCTCCTCGGCACGGCCGCCGGCGGGGTTCCGGTCCCCCTCAGCTGGGACGACGCGGTGAGCGAGAACCCCGCGGTCGGCGCGACCGAGGTGTGGGAGTTCATGAACACGACCGGTGACGCGCACCCGATGCACGTGCACGAGGTCGCCTTCCAGGTCGTGAACCGCGAGGGCCTCGAGCTCGACGACGACGAGGTCGCCGTGCCGATCACGCCGAACGGATCCGTGCGGCCGCCCGAGGAATGGGAGTCCGGGTTCAAGGACACGGTGATCGCCTACCCGGGCGAGGTCACGAGGGTGCGGGCGACGTTCGCCCAGCCCGGCCAGTTCGTCTGGCACTGCCACATCGTCGAGCACGAGGACAACGAGATGATGCGCCCCTACCGGATCGGCCCGGAACAGCCGGGACAGCCCATCGAGGGCGAGCCCTGACCGGGCGCCCCTCGGTGAGCGGATGCCGCGGGCCGAGGCGCCTGCGGCATCCCGCCGTCTGCTCGCCGTGATCGGCGTTCACCGCGCGGAGAGCAACGCGACCCCGTCGAACACCGCCCGCCAGGTCTCGGGCGCGCCGAGGATTCGGAAGTGGCCGACGACGGGGACGCGCACGTTCGTGGCTCCCTCGAGCATGCTGCCGTCGGGGATGTGCAGGTCGTAGCGACCGAAGATCGACACGATGCGCCCGTTGACCGAGGTGTCGCGCCCCAGCATCACGATGGTCTCGTCGCTCGGGAGGAACGCGCGGATGCTCGGGTCGACGAGCAGCGCCGCGTACCGCGAGCCCGAGAAGGGCGTGCACACGGTCACGAGGCCCAGCACGCCGAGCGGGGCGGCATCCGAGGGGCCGGATGCCGCGGCGGCCGCCATCGCCGGATCCGCCGTCGACTCGCCCGCCGTCGACCCACCCGCCGATGCCTCGCGAGCCGCGGCGACGGCCGCCGCGGCCGCCGCACCCGACGAGACGAGGAGCTGCTTGCCGATGAGCCCGCCCTTGCTGTGCGCCACCAGCACGCGCCCCGCGCCGGGCGGCGGGGTGCGCTCGAGCGCACGCGCGAGCCGCTCGGCCGTCTCGGCGATGCCCCGGCGATTCGCACCCAGCCCGTGCACGACGCGCACGCGATAGCCGGCGGCGTTCAGGGCGTTGCCGAGGGGGCGCAGGAACGTCCAGTGCTCGTACACGCCGGGCAGCAGCACGATCTCGGGCAGCACGGTCGACCCGGTCGACCATGCGTGCGGCGTCACGCGTTCACCTCGAACCGACCAGGGCGGCGCAAGCAGCGAGAGCTGCCGCCCGAGCGCGTAGGTGTAGTCGTTGGCGATCCAGAACGCCCGCGCGAGCAGCGGTGGCGGCGGCGGTTCGGCCGGCGTGCGCACGTCGACGCCCACGGCCTCGCCGCGCGCATGCGCCGAGATGAGCTTCGCCACCTGTTCGCCCGCCGTGACCATCGTCTCGTGCCCGCGGTGGGGCACCTCCACGTACCGCCCGCGGGGCAGGAGCCGTGAGACCTGCTGCGCCCAGCCGCGCGGCGACACGTGGTCGTCCTCGCCCCGGATCACGAGCGCCGGCGCGGACACCTTCGGCAGCGCGTCCTCGACCCGATGCGCGATCATCAGGCGGAGCTTCGCGAAGTACCAGCGCGGCCCCGCCTGCAGGTAGGAGCGCAGCGAGAGTGCGAGCACCTTCGGCTTCGACATCGACTCGTCCTGCAGCAGCCGCAGCGCCTGCAGGGCTGCGCTGCGCTCGCGGGGGTTCACGGTCGGCGCGATGAGCACGACGGCGCCGACGCGCTCCGGATGCCGCGCGGCGGTCTCCGCGACGATCTGCGCGCCCATCGAGTGCCCCACGAGCACGACGTCGTGCAGGTCCTCGCCCTCGAGCAGCGCGGCGAGGTACTCGCCCGATTCCGGCATCGACAGCGGATGCTCCGTGTCCGGGGCGTCGCCGAAGCCCGGCAGGTCGAGGGCGAGCACCCGCCCCTCGCGCGCGAGCGCCTCGGCGAGGTCGGACCAGTACCGGTGGCCCATGCCGATGCCGTGCACGAGCACGAAGGTGCGGCCGCCGGCGATTCCCGACTCGGTGATCACCGTCACGCCGTCGCCCCGACGGAACTCTCGTGTCACCGACATGCAGCGCAGTCTACGAGGCGGTGCTGCCGAGCGCGGGACCGACGGCCCGCGGTCGGCCGCAACCTGCGGTCGGTCGCCACCCCGCGGCGGCCCCTCAGTCGATGAGTCCGGATGCCGCGAGCCGGGCGAGCGTCTCGCGCCCCGCGGGCGGGCACCGGTGGGCGTCGGCGGTCGTGACCCAGTGCAGCGCGCCGACCTCCGCCGAGGCCGCGGGCGCGGCATCCGTCTCGGCCAGGAACACCCGCATGCGAACCAGGCGGCCCTCGGGCTCGCCGTGCGCCTGCACGACCACCTCGAAGAGCTCCTCGAGCTCGTCGGGGTCGAGGTCGAGCGCGACCTCCTCACGAGCCTCGCGGGCGGCCGCCTCCGCGGCGGTCTCGCCCGGGTCGATCTTGCCGCCCGGCATGTAGTGCACGTCGCGGCCCCGGGCGGTGACCATGAGCACGCGGCGGTCGCGCACGAGCGCGATCGCGGCGACGAGGAGGTCGGGCAGCTGCGGCATCCGTTCAGCCTAGGCGCGGCCCGGCCGGTGCATGGCGAGGGCCCGGCGTCGCGAGCCCGGCGTGGTGACCGCCCGGCGGCGTGGCTACGCTGGCTCGCAGTGCGATCGCGAAGGAGCGGGCCATGACCGACGACAGCCGCGGGTACGTGCGGGCCGTGCAGTCCGAGGTGTACCGGGCCGGCGTGAGCGGCACGAAGCCCGCCGTGCCCGTGGGCTTCGACGCCCTCGAACGCGCGGCGCGCACGGCGCTCTCCGCGGAGGCGTTCGCCTACCTCGCCGGTGGAGCGGGCTCCGAGGCGACGATGGCCGCGAACCGCGCGGCGTTCGCGCGCTGGGGCATCTGGCCGCGGGTGCTGCGCGACGTGGGCCGGCGCGAGCTCTCGATCGAGCTGCTGGGCCGGCGCCGCGCGACGCCGTTCGTGCTGTCGCCGATCGGCGTCGCCGAGCTGGCCCACGCCGAGGCGGATGTCGCGGTGGGCCGCGCCGCGGCCGAGCTCGACGTGCCGTTCGTGCTCTCGAACCAGGCCTCGCAGCCCATGGAGGAGGTCGCCGCCGCGATGGGCGACAGGGCGCGCTGGTTCCAGCTCTACTGGAGCGCCTCCGACGAGCTCAACGCCTCGTTCCTGCGCCGCGCCGAGGCGTCGGGCTGCGAGGCCGTCGTCGTGACCCTCGACACGCACCTGCTCGGCTGGCGCACCCGCGACCTCGACCTCGCGTTCCTGCCGTTCACGCGCGGGCAGGGCATCGCGCAGTACACGAGCGACCCGGTGTTCGTCGACCTCGTGCGCGAGCGGGTGGCGCGCGGCGCCGGTGGGGGCGCCCGGCCAAGGGTGACGCCCACCCTCCTCGCCTCGGCGCTGAAGATCGCCCGCTCGGGCTCGGGTACGCGGCTCGTCGAGGGGGGCCTGCGCGACGCGCTGCGCTCGCCGCTGCCGCGCGCCGCGGTCGAGACCTTCCTCGACGTGTTCTCCGACCCCACCCTCACCTGGGAGTCGCTCGCGAAGCTCCGCGAGTGGACCATGCTGCCGGTGCTCCTCAAGGGCATCGTGCATCCGGATGACGCGAGCCGCGCCCTCGACCACGGCGTCGACGGCATCGTGGTCTCCAACCACGGCGGCCGCCAGGTCGACGGCTCGGTCGCCACGCTCGACGCGCTGCCCGGCGTCGTGGAGCGGGTCGCCGGCCGCGTGCCCGTCGTGCTCGACAGCGGGGTGCGCGGCGGCGCCGACGCCTTCCGCGCGCTCGCGCTCGGCGCGACGGCCGTCGGCATCGGCCGGCCCTACGCCTACGGGCTCGCCGTCGCGGGATCCGACGGGGTGCGCGAGGTCGTGCGCAACCACCTCGCCGAGCTCGACGTCACGATGGCCCTCGCCGGCCACCGGTCGATCGCCCAGATCGGGCGCGACTCGCTGCGGCCGGCGTGAGGCGACACGGAGGCCGGCGCCGCGGCATCCGCTCGCCTACGAACCGACCGTGAGCGTCTTCACGAGCGCGACGGCCTCCTTCGGCGAGATCTCGGGGAGGTAGGCCCGGCCGATCGCCACGCCGATCGCGGGCAGCGCCATCGGGTCGGGGTAGGCCATCGAGATCGTGCGGTACTCGGGGTTGAACTTCGCCTTGAAGCGGAAGAGCGACGTGAAGCCGTAGGCCGGCTCGAGGGTCTTGCCGAGCCAGTCGAGCAACCGCGTCATCGGGGTCGCCGGCGGGGGCGTCTCGCCGGGCGCGAGCGGCTTGGCGGCGAGCGGGGCGCCCGAGAGGCTCAGGAACTCGGCGCCCGTCTCCTTCATGTGCAGCGCGGCCGAGGCGATCACGAACTCCATGACGCCGGGCATCGACTCGTCGGCGCGGCGCATGAAGTCGATGGTCCAGCCGATGGGCACGCCGTCGCGGAAGGTGGGCAGCCAGCTCGTCACGGCCTGCAGTCGTCCGTCGGGGCCGACCGCGAGCATGAGGCGCACGTCGCGGTCCTTCAGCTCGTCGAAGCCGCCGAGGGTGAAGCCCATCTCGGGCAGCTCCTTCTCGCTGACCCACTCCTCGGAGATCGCGCGGATCTGGGCCACCGTGGTGAGCGGCAGCTCGTCCCAGGTCGTCCAGACGGTCGTGAGCCCCTCCTTCACGGCGCGGTTGAGCGGCTGGCGCACCTTCTGCCACGCCTTGCCCGTGAGCTCGAGGCCTTGCGTGCGCACGACCGTCTCCTCGCCCACCGAGGTGTGCTGCCAGCCCATCGCCTCGACGATCGGCAGGAACTGCTCGTGCACGCTGTAGAAGACGGGCGTGAGGCCGTTCGCGTCGCAGAAGGCGGCGAACTCCCGCACCGTGCGCTCGTCGCGATCGGGGGTGCAGATCGGGTCGGACATCGTGATCGCGATGCCGTTGACGACCCGGTACGCCACCGCGGCCTCGCCGTCGTCGCTGAACCAGTACACGTTGCCGGGCCAGGTGGCCATGAACCCGAGCGAGCCGCCGCCACCGCGTCGCAGGAGGTCGCGGATGCGGCTGCGCCCGGCCATCGCGGTGCGGTCGGCGTTCGCCGAGAGGAGCGGCACCGCCGCGGCGACGAACACGATCCAGAACAGCGGGCCCACCGCCTGGAACAGCACGAACGCGACGTCGTGGTCGGGAACGATGACCGGATCGAAGGTCGCGACGAACTGCGTGGGCAGGAACCGCTTCACCGTGTCGATCGTGAGGTCCCGCAGGTCCGCGGCGGGAACGTAGTCGCCGATGGTCACGAGCGCGGTGAGGAAGTACGCGGCGGCGAGCACGATCAGGGTGCCGACGGTGACGGTCGTGAACCGCACGACGGCCTCGTACGGGGCACGCACGGCGAAGTCGCGCCGGAAGGCGATCAGCACCCCCGCGACGGCGAGCGGAAGCGCCATCGCCGCGATCGCCCACACGATGAGCTCGCCGATGTCGAACGCCGTCCACCCCTCGGTGCCCGACAGCTCGGCCACCGTCGCCGCGACGTCGAAGGAGAACCAGGCGAGCAGCGCGAGCGCCACGTTGACCGTGACCGCGAGGATGAGCGCGAAGCGCCGCCCGTTGCGCAGGCCCCACGCCGCGAGCAGCAGGAGCACGAGCGGCAGGAAGACGAGGGCGATGACGCCGGGGCCCTGGGCGCTGAGCAGCGCGAGCTCGCGCTCGCAGAACGCCGAGACGACCCCGTCGCACTGGTCGAGCACGGCCTGCTTGTCGGGGATGCCCTCGGTGAAGAGGCTCGCGGTGAGCGAGAACGGCGTCAGCTCGTCGTTGTTGATGAGCGACACGATCGGCCCGATCGCGGTGATGGCGACCACCGTGGCGAGCAGCGCCCGGGTCTCGCCGTGCGAGCTGCGACGGGGGCGCAGCGTCGACGCGTCGCGGGCGAACCAGGCCCCGAGGAAGAGCCCGGCGATGCCCGCCAGCAGCCGCGACACGTTCGACGAATCGCCGTCGTAGAGCACGAAGACGAGCACGAAGGCGAGGGTCACGATGCGGATGCGGCGGCGCCACAGCGCCGACATGAAGGCCGTCGACGCGATGAGCGCGCCCACGACGCCCGTGAGCGGATCGAGCGTGCGATCGGCCGCGGTGCCGAGCGACCACCACTCCCCGATGAGGCTGCCGCCCCACTGCACGACCACGCCGACCGTCATGCCGACGAGCCCCGTCACGACGAACGCGAGGGCGACGCGGATGCTGCCGAGCTTCCGCTCGGCCACGCCGAGCAGCAGCACCGCGAGCACCACGCCCGCGATGAGCTGGAACGGGTCCTCGGGGATCGCGAGCGCGGTCGCGGGCGTCCACCAGCGTGCGGCCAGGACCGTGGTGGTGACCGCGACGCCCCACGTGTCGAGCGTCACGTCGCTCGCCGGAGCGATGAGCGTGCCCGTGACCGCGGCGGTGACGATGAGCAGCCCCCCGAGCCCGATGCTCACCGGGATGCGGCGCACGAACGAGGCGAGCACCGCCCCCGTCGTGCGCAGCCGCGACGCGGACGCCGGCTCGAGCTGCTCGTCGGACTTCGCCTGGGTCATCCGTCCTCCTGCTGGTCGGTCGCCGGCGGTTCCTCGAGGCCGAGCCTCGGGTACAGCACGTCGAATGCGATCTCGAGCCCGCCGTCGAGCGCCTCGACGTCGTGGTCGGCGCCCGGGATGATCTCGAGGGTCGTGACGATGCCGGCCGCGGTCGCGGCATCCGCCAGTCGTGTCGTGCCGCCGATGAAGCCCGGGTCGCCCGCGCCGACCGTGAAGATGCCGACCGAGTCGGCGTAGGGGGCCTTCGCGGCCATGACGTTGGCGGGCTGCACGGCCTCGAAGGCGAGGAAGCTGCCGCCGAAGACCTCGTGCCGCGTCTCGTCGGGATGCTCGACGCCGGGGTACTCCGTGGGCGAGATCGCGGCGAGGTTGCCGAAGGTCTCGGGGTACTTCGCGCCGAAGTACGCCGCGCACCCGCCCCCGTTCGAGAAGCCGGCGACCGTCCAGTACGTCGGCCCCTGCAGCACGTCGAGCTGGGCGCGGGCCCACGGCACCACGTCCTGCGTCACGTAGGTCTCGACCTTGCCGAGGTCGGTGTCGAGGCAGAGCGGATCGGCGTACGGGTCGCCGAGCTGGTCGATCACGAGCCCGATCGGGGCGAGCCCGTCGTGCTGCGCCGCGAACCGGTCGAGCACGTCGGCGAGGAACCGCACGTCGGGGTCGCCGGGCTGGCCCATCATCATGATGACGAGCGGCAGGCGCGGCGCATCGTCGACGAGGGCCGCCGGCGGGAGGTAGATCTGGGCCGGCCGGGCGTCGAAGCCCGAGACGGTGTTCGGGATGCCGCCCTCGACCTCGCCCGTCTCACCGTGCTCGGGCATGCCGGCGGGCGCCGCCCAGGTCTGCCACAGCGGTTCGGCCGGATCGGCGGGCGGCGCCTCCTCGGCGGGGTCGGGCGGATCGAGTTCGTCGGCCGTCGAGACGTGCAGCATCGAGCCGAGGGTCGGGCTGAGCCCGTACGCCGCGTTGATGCCCAGCATCGCGGCGAGCACGTACATGGGGATCGCGAGGACCGCGATGAGCTTGCGCCACCACCTCGTGCCCCACAGGTTCCACAGCGCCACGAGGATCGCGGCGCTCGCCGCGGACACCCACCACCAGGCCGCATCGTCGATCGGCCCGCTCACCACGCCGAGCACGTTCACGGCCAGCCACAGGCCCCCGGCCCCGAGGATCGCCCCGACGATGAGCAGCACGACCACGCCGAGCGCCCACGCCGCCGAGCGCTCCCGCACGAGCAGGTAGAGGAAGCACGCGCCCGCGATCGTCCAGACGACCACGGGCAGCGGCCCGTCGACGACGCTCACGTCCAGCAGCGCATCCCACACGACCGACCCCCCGGCTCCCCACGGCGCTGGGCACAGCGTACCGGCGGCCGGCGGCATCCGTCCGGTTCAACCGCCGCGCGCCCGCCCCTAGGATGGTTACCGTTCGTTCCGGGCCCTCGCCCGCACTCCCAGGACCATTGGAGCCACCGTGGCCGCACCCAGCCGACTCGATTCCGTCATCACCCTCGCCCAGCACCGGGGCTTCGTCTTCCAGGCGGGTGAGATCTACGGCGGATCCCGGTCGGCGTGGGACTACGGCCCCCTCGGCGTCGAGCTCAAGGAGAACATCAAGCGCCAGTGGTGGCGCACGATGGTGCAGGGCCGCGACGACGTCGTCGGCCTCGACTCGAGCGTCATCCTGCCCACCCCGGTGTGGGAGGCATCCGGTCACGTCGAGGTGTTCACCGACCCCCTCATCGAGTGCCTGCACTGCCACAAGCGCTTCCGCGAGGACCACCTCGTCGAGGCCTACGAGGAGAAGAAGGGCCGCGCGCCCGAGAACGGCCTCGCCGACATCGTCTGCCCCAACTGCGGCACGCGCGGCCAGTGGACCGAGCCCCGCGCGTTCTCCGGCCTGCTCAAGACCTTCCTCGGCGTGCTCGACGACGAGTCGGGCCTGCACTACCTGCGCCCCGAGACCGCGCAGGGCATCTTCGTGAACTTCGCGAACGTGCTGCAGGCGGCGCGCATGAAGCCCCCGTTCGGCATCGGCCAGATCGGCAAGTCGTTCCGCAACGAGATCACGCCCGGCAACTTCATCTTCCGCACGCGCGAGTTCGAGCAGATGGAGATGGAGTTCTTCGTCGAGCCCGGCACCGACGAGGAGTGGCACCAGTACTGGATCGACCACCGCCTCGCGTGGTACGTCGACCTCGGCATCGACCCCGAGAACCTCCGGCTCTTCGAGCACCCGAAGGACAAGCTCTCGCACTACTCGAAGCGCACCGTCGACATCGAGTACCGCTTCGGCTTCCAGGGCAGTGAGTGGGGCGAGCTCGAGGGCGTCGCGAACCGCACCGACTTCGACCTCTCGACCCACTCGAAGCACTCGGGCAAGGACCTCTCCTTCTTCGACCAGTCGAAGAACGAGCGCTGGACCCCGTACGTCATCGAGCCCGCGGCCGGCCTCACCCGCTCGCTCATGGCGTTCCTCGTCGACGCGTACCACGTCGAGGAGGTGCCGAACGCGAAGGGCGGCGTCGACACCCGCACCGTGCTCAAGCTCGACCCGCGCCTCGCGCCCGTCAAGGCCGCCGTGCTGCCCCTGTCGCGCAACGAGAAGCTGTCGCCGCTCGCCCGCGAGGTCGCCGCGTCGCTGCGCAAGAACTGGAACGTCGACTTCGACGACGCCGGCGCCATCGGCCGCCGCTACCGTCGCCAGGACGAGATCGGCACCCCGTTCTGCATCACGGTCGACTTCGACTCGCTCGACGACAACGCCGTGACCGTGCGCGACCGCGACACCATGCAGCAGGAGCGCGTGCCGCTCGACGAGCTGCAGGGCTACCTCGCGCAGCGCCTCGTGGGGGCGTAGGGCTCACGGGCGGCAGCCCGTCGTGGCATCCGCTCGCTAGGCTCGCTGCCATGCACGCGAGCGGCGGTGGGTTCGGCGCCGCCGTGGAGCCGGGCGGGCTGCAACTGGGGCTCGCGCTCGCCGACGGAACGCGGCTGCTTCCGATGTCGTACCGCGAGCCGGGCCGCGAGGTGACGCCTCCGACGCTGTTCGTGAACAGCATGGGCGGGGGCGGTGGCGAGGACTGGTACGAGGGCCGGGCTGCCGCCTGGGTCTGGTCTCCGTCTCGACCGCTCGGCGATGCCGACCTCGTGCTCGCGTGGGAGTCGTTCGGGATCGGCGAGCTGCGGCATCCGCTGCGGGCGAGTCCGATCGCCGCCGCCCCGGCCCCGCGGCCGCTGTGGCCGAGCGCCGCGGCGTGAGCCGTCAGGCGCCCTGCGCCCGGGCGGCCGGCCACTCGCGCAACAGCACGCCGTAGATGCCGGTGTCCGACCACTCGCCGTCGGCGTACTCCTCCTCGACGATCGTGCCCTCGTGTCGCATGCCCAGGCGTTCGCAGAGCGCAGCGGATGCCGCGTTCCGCGCGTCGAGGTGCGCGAACACCCGGTGCGCGCCGAGCCGCTCGAACGCGAACGCGATGACGGCGGCGGCGCCCTCCGCCGCGAGCCCGCGTCGCTGGAAGTCGGGGTGCACCACCCAGCCGACCTCGACCTGGGCATGCTCGGCGCTGCCCAGCCGCAGCATGAGGTCGCCGATCACGCGGTCGCGCGCGGCGTCCGCCACCGACGGCTCGCCGGCGAGCACCATGGCGAAGAACACGGCGTCGCCGTCGTCGGCGAGCCGGCTCGAGGAGGCGCGCTGCTCGGTGTGCTCACGGCCCTCGGTGCGGTCGCGCTCGACCCACGGGATGTAGCGCAGCACCTCGGGGAGCCGCTGGTACTCGTAGACGTCGTCGGCGTCGCTCGGGGCGAGCGGGCGCAGCAGCATCCGCTCGGTGCGCAGCGGCTCGACGCCGATCGCCCGCATGTCGAAGGGGAGGCGCAGCGCCGGCGGTCCGCCGGGATCGGGTTCCGCGGCGGCACGGGCGCCTTCGAAGTCGCTCGCCGCGGCGGTCGGCGTCGCATCATCCTGCATGGTCACGAAGCGTAGCGCGCGGCGATGCCGCCGCGGCACCCGACATCGATTCGGTGCCGGAGCGTGGGGCGCGCCACGCCCGAGACAATCCCATCTGCTCCCCGAGGCCGCCGAGCCGCCCACCCGCGCGGTGGAGTGAGGTTTCTGTCCCGGAGTCCTCCATCCGAACCACCTCCTGCGCAGAAACCTCACTCCCGCGCGTCGGTCGCAGCGACAGCGAGGCCGGGCGTGCGTGGATGGACAGGCGCGTGCGGCGTCAGCCGGCGTCGCGGGCCGCGTCGTCGCGGGCGTTGCGATCGGCGGATGCCGCGGCCTCGGCCTCGGCGCGGATGCCGAACACGGCCTCGAGCCCGTCGAGCCAGGCGCGCTGCTCGCCCGCGCGGGCGTACTCGCGGGAGCGCACCATCGGGGTGTGCAGGAGCACCCCGGCCATGTGCCGCAGGGCGGCCTCGGTGCGGCCGTCGTCGTCGCCGCGAGCCTTCGCCCGCGCGATCTCCGCGTCGAGCACGTCGAACACGTGCGAGCGCAGGGCGACCACCGCGGGGGCGAGGTCGAGCTCCTCGCCGACGCGGCCGAAGTTGCGGGCCGCGCGGTTGACGAGCTCGCGGGCGGCATCCGTCGCACCCAGCTCCTCGATGGGCGCGTGGATGCGGATCGTCTCGAGGTCGAGCAGCTCGACGCCGGGCACCTCCACGACGTCGGGGGCCACGTTGCGCGGCAGGCCGAGGTCGATGACGAGTTGGCGCGGGGCTGCGGGCACGTCGGCCCGGGCGGCGGCGATCGCCACGGGGGCGGCACCCTGCGAGGCGGCGAGCTCGGCGCGGCCGACCTCGAGCAGTCCGCGGTCGACGACGTGGTGCTCGACGATCGTGCAGGTGACGATGACGTCGGCGGATGCCGCGGCCATGGCGTAGTCGGCGGATGCCACGGCGTCGATGTCGTGCGCGGCGGCGAACTTCACGCCGCGGCCCGTCGGGGAGTACACCGAGACATCGGTGACACCGCGATCGCGGAGCGCGGCGAGCGAGGCGCCCGCGAACCGGCCGGTGCCGACGAGCAGGACGCGGGTCTTCGACCAGTCGGTCACGCGGCTCTCGGCGAGGTCGAGCGCGAGGCGCACGAGCGAGCGGCCCTCGCCGCCGATGCCGGTGCGGTTCTTCACCCGGCGCGAGGTCTGCGAGGCGCGCTGGAACAGGCGCTCGAGCTCGGGGGTGGTGGTGCGCTCGGCGCGGGCCTGCTCGAGCGAGCGGCGCACCTGTCCGGCGATCTCGCCCTCGCCGACGACGACCGACTCGAGCCCGGAGGCCACGGCGAAGAGGTGCTCGGCCACGGCGTTGCCGTGCACGAAGCCGAAGGTGCTGAGCAGCTCGTCGGCCTCGAGGCCGGCCACGGAGCCGACCGCGCGGATCGCCTCCTGCACCGCCGGAACCGGCGATTCGCCGTCGTTCGCGTCGAGGTCGAGGTAGGCCTCGAACCGATTGCACGTGGCCACGACGACGGCGCCCTGCACGGAGGCGTGCCCCTCGAGGATGCGCGGCGCCGCGTGCTCGGCAGTCGCAGAGAGGCGTTCGAGCATGTCGAACGCCGCATTCTTGTGACTTGCGGTCAGGCAGATGAGCACCCGACGATTCTACCCGCCGTCGAAAGCGCCCCCGACCGGTGTGGACGCCCGCGAAACGGGAGTCCCGGTCCGTTTCCGCCCGCCGAGAATCGCCGGTCGAGTAGCGCGGAACCCCGCCGGTCGAGTAGCGCGGAACCCCGCCGCTCGAAAGGCGCGAACCCGCCGGTCGAGTAGCGCGAAGCGCGTATCGAGACCCGTCCGTCAGTCTCGATATGCGCTGCGCGCCTCCCCGGCCACCCCGGGTCTCGATACGGCGCTGCGCGCCTACTCGACCGGCGGGGGCGCCGGCGTCAGGCGGCCGGCTGGTCCTGCCGGATGATCGGGATCGGCGCCGTCAGGGGCGGCAGCTCCAGGCCCTCGGCCGCGAGCGCCGCCCGGTGCTTCGCCTTCCACGCCCGCACGACGGCGTAGAACGGGCCGTCGACGAGCGCGTAGTGCCCGGCCCGGGCGTCGCTCAGCACCATCGGCAGCTCGATGCTCGTGCCGGCGCGGCGGATGCGCAGCACGGCCAGGGGAACGCTCGCACTGCCGACGACCGTGCTGTCCGAGCGGATGTTGCGCACCTCGCGCCACACGAACATCGCGGCCCGGCGCGGGCGTCGCCCGCCGACCCAGAACGAGATGCCCGCGGCATCCGCCACGATCGAGAACCGCGACGACAGTGCGACGGCCTTCGACCCGGGCTCGCGCAGCTGGTCGAGCCGGGCCGCGAGGTCGCCGTTGCGGATGCCGCAGCTCACCTCGCCCGCGTAGACCGACTCGAGGGCGGCCCGCCGGGCGCTCGTGCGGGCGGCCGCGGCTCCGCGAACGACCAGCACCACGAGCGCGGTGACGGCTGCCACGGCGGCCAGGCCGAGGGCCACGAGCGTGCCCGGCGGGTCGGGCAGACGCGGGATCACCCGCTCGATCGTGGGGGAGCCGACGACGAGGCCGGCGATGACGATCATGGTGGCGAGGGCGACCGCGACCGTGAGTCCGGTGCGGTACCGCGTTGCGATGCTGTTCACTTCGGCTGCTCCGTGGGGGCGGAGGGGGCGCGCCGATACCGTCGGGGTGGTCGCAGCGGCGCGTCGTCGTGGTGGGGAGCGCACGACGGGTCCGACACTATCCCTGAACGACCGCGATGCGCCATACCCCCGTCTCCGATCGTTTCAACGGATCGAATCCGGCTCGAACCAGCGGTTCGACGACCGATTCCGCACGCTCGCCCCGGATCGGGCGCACGTTCGGGGGGCGCGGGAGGGGATGCCCAGCCGGGATGGGCGACAATGTGACCCGTGATCCTCTCCCCGCGTCATCCGCTCCAGGCCGGCCTCACCCACGACTCCCGTCTCGTGCGCGCGTACCGGGGCGAGCGCAGCGACACCACGCCCGTCTGGTTCATGCGTCAGGCGGGCCGCTCGCTGCCCGAGTACCGCGAGCTGCGCGTCGGCACCCGCATGCTCGATGCATGCCTCGACCCGGCGATGGCCGCCGAGATCACCCTCCAGCCCGTACGCCGCCACCGGGTCGACGCCGGCATCTTCTTCAGCGACATCGTCGTGCCGCTGAAGCTCGTGGGCGTCGACGTCGAGATCCAGCCGGGCAAGGGGCCCGTGTTCGGGCGCGCCTACGGGGATGCCGCGGGCGTGGCCGAGCTCACGGCGATCGACCCCGCGCTGCTCGACGAGACATCCGCCCCCATCGCCGAGGCGGTCGAGCGCACCATCGCCGAGCTCGCGACGCTCACCTCGCCCGGCGCGCCGACCTCGACCCCGCTCATCGGCTTCGCGGGCGCGCCGTTCACCCTCGCGGCGTACCTCACGGAGGGTGGCCCCTCGAAGGACCACCTCGCGGCGCGCACGCTCATGCACGCCGACCCCGGCGCCTGGCGCGCGCTCATGGAGTGGACCGCCGAGCTCACCGGGCGCTTCCTGCGCACCCAGGTGCTCGCGGGCGCTTCGGCCGCGCAGCTCTTCGACTCGTGGGCGGGCGCCCTGTCGCTCGCCGACTACGAGGCGCACGTCGCCCCGGCGTCGGCGGCCGCACTCGCGCACGTGCACGACCTCGAGTACGAGGTGCCCGGCGCGGATGCCGCCGTCGCGGCCGCCCGCCGCTCGGTGCCGGTGGTGCACTTCGGCGTCGGCACGGGCGAGCTGCTCGGCGCGATGCGCGGCGTCGGGGTCGACGTCGTCGGCGTGGACTACCGCGTGCCGCTCGACGTCGCCGCCCTGCGCGTCGGCGAGGGCGTGCCACTGCAGGGCAACCTCGACCCGGCGCTGCTCGCGGCGCCGTGGCCCGTGCTCGAGCGGGCGGTGCGCGAGGTGCTGCGCCGCGGGCGGGTCGCCCCGGCCCACGTCTTCAACCTCGGCCACGGGGTTCCCCCCGAGACGGATCCCGAGTCGCTCACCCGCGTGGTCGAGCTCGTGCACGAGGCCGGCCGATGACCGATCCCCGAGCGGATGCCGCGGGCGGGCCCGCTCCCGAGCACGTGACGACCGACGTGGTCGTGGTGGGCGGGGGCGTCGCGGGGCTCGTCGCCGCCCTCGAGTGCGCGCGCATCGGACTCGCGGTCACGGTGCTCGAGCAGGCGGAGCGACCCGGGGGCAGCGTCGGGCGCATCGAGCTCGACGGGCTCGTGCTCGACTCGGGTGCCGAGTCCTTCGCGACGCGCGGCGGTTCGGTCGCCGGGCTGCTCGAGCACCTCGGCCTCGCCGACCGTGTCGTCTCGCCGAACCCGGCGGGTGCGTGGCTCGTCTGGGGGGAGCGCGGGGCCCGCGGCGGCTCAGCCGGCGACCTCTCGGCGGCGCCGCTGCCGAGGACGGGCGTGCTCGGCATCCCCGCGAACCCGCTCGGCGACGACGTGCGCGCCATCATCGGGTGGCGCGGCGCCTGGCGTGCGTACGCCGACCGGATCATGCCCATCCTCAAGATCGGCCGCGTGCACCGCCTCGGCCCGCTCGTACGGCAGCGCATGGGCAGCGCCGTGCTCGAGCGGCTCGTCACGCCGATCTCGGCGGGCGTGTACTCCACCGACCCCGACGACCTCGACCTCGACGTGGTGGCGCCGGGCCTCAACGAGGCGATGACCCGCGCCGGCTCCCTCTCGGGGGGCGTGGCCCAGCTCGTCGAGGCGCGCCGCGCGGGCGGCGCCGTGCAGGGCATCGACGGCGGCATGCACCGTCTCGTCGACGCGCTCCTCGCCGAGCTCGATCGGTTCGGGGTCGTCGTGCGCACGGGCATGCGGGCGACCGGGCTCGAGCGCCGGGGCGAACCGGGCACGAGCGAAGCTGCGGATGCCGCGGGCGGGGCGGAGACGGACGGAGCGGGCGCCGGCTGGCACGTCACCGCCACCCCCGCGGTCGCCGGGGCTGCAGCGAGCGACGGCGACCCCGCGCTCGATGCGCCCGCCGCCGCCGACGCTCCGCGCGACCTCGTGCTCGACGCGCCCTACGCCCTGCTCGCCACGCCCGCGCACGTGTCGCTGGCACTGCTCGACGGGCTGCTGCCCGAGCGGGTCGACGTCGCGGAGTGGCCGGCCGCGGCATCCGTGGAGCTCGTGACCCTCGTGGTCGACGCGCCCGCGCTCGACGCGGCGCCCCGCGGCACGGGCGTGCTCGTCGCCGCCGGAACGCCCGGCGTCACCGCGAAGGCGCTCACCCACTCGTCGGCGAAGTGGTCGTGGCTCGCGGACGCCGCGGCCGGCCGGCACGTCGTGCGCCTCTCGTACGGTCGCGCGGGGGCCGCGAACCCCCTCGAGGGACTGGACGACGAGCACGTCGTCGAGCTCGCCGTCGCCGACGCGTCGCGGCTCCTCGGCGTGCCGCTCGCGCGATCCCACGTGCGCGCGGCGGGTCGCAGCGCGTGGCGCGACGCCCTCTCGCAGGCGGCCGTCGGCCAGCGCGACCGCGTGCGCGGGCTCGAGGAGCTCGTCGCCGCCGAGCCGGGCCTCGAGCTCGCGGGGTCGTGGGTCGCGGGCACCGGCCTCGCATCGGTCGTGCCGCAGGCCGTCGAGGCCGCGGCGCGCATCCGCCACCTCGCGGTGCGGCCCCGCGACGACGCATAGCCGAACCGGAATACGTTCGATCACACCGGGCCGCAAGCCCCTTGCGCCGATCCCCTCGGGGTCTACGCTTGAGAACACGCTGAACTTCAACCGCAGCGGGGGATGGGGTGCACATGAAGGGCAAGTTCCTCTTCGTCGTCGGGCTCGGCGTGGGCTACGTGCTCGGCACGAGGGCCGGCCGCGAGCGCTACGAGCAGATCCGCAGGGCGGCCCAGAGCGTCTGGAACCAGCCGACCGTGCAGGAGGGCGTCGAGGCCGTCAAGGGCTTCGCCATGACGCGCGTCGGCGACCTGAGCGACACCGTGCTCGACGGCGCGAAGCAGTTCGTGCGCAAGGTCTCGAGCACGCAGGACACCGCCAAGCGCGACGTGTCGAGCGCCGCGAAGTCCGCGAAGTCCGCGGTCGACGATGCGGCCGGGGCCCTCGACGACACCATCGACGCTGCCGCGAAGACGGCGACGTCGGCGGCCGAGTCCGCCGCATCCGCCGCGCGGTCGGCGAAGTCGGCGGCGACGCCGCCCAAGAAGCCCGCGCCGCGGCGCGGCACCACCCCGTCCACCGACTCCTGACCGACCGCCTTCGGAGGTGATCCCCGACATGGCCGCACCGTCGAACGACGAACGCTCCCTCTTCACGCTGGTCGGCGAACTGCCCGACCTCGTCTCCAGCCTCGTCCGCGCCGAGATCGACCAGGCCAAGGCCGAGCTCAGCTACAAGGCCAAGCACTTCGGCATCGGCTCCGGCCTCGTCGTCGTCGCCGGGTTCGTGGGCATCTTCCTGCTCGGCACCCTCATCGCCACCGGCATCCTCGCGCTCTCGCTCGTGATGCCCGGCTGGGCGGCCGCCCTCATCGTCTCGGGCGTGCTGCTGCTGATCATCGCGATCCTCGTGGGCATCGCCTACACGAACTTCAAGCGCGGCAGCGAACCGCTCGAGACCATCGAGAGCGTTCGGAAAGACCTCGACGCCGTCACCGGAAGGGGCGAGTATGGCAACCGCTGACGTGCAGAGGATCCCGGCGAACGTGCAGGGGCTCTCGAAGAAGCAGGAACGCAACCTCACCCGACTGCAGGCGCACGACAACGCCCGCGCCGCCCGCGACGACCTCGCCACGGCGCTCAACGCCCTCGAGGAGAAGCTCAACCTGCCCAAGCGCGCGGCCCGGGCGACCGCCCGGGCGAAGCGCCGGGCGCAGCGGTTCGCCGACGAGCAGCCCGGCGCGGCCGTCGCGATCGCCATCGGCGTCGCCACTGCGGTCGGCGTCGGCGTCTGGCTCGTCGTGCGCGCCAGGCTCGACCGCTAGTCCCGAGCGAGCGGATGCCACGGTGCCGGCCACGGGAGCACGACCCGAGCCGTCGCCGACGGCGGTCGAGCGCGTCGCGGCATCCGTCCGCACCGACATCCTGAGCGGCGCGCTCGCGCCCGGCACCCCGTTGCGCGAGGAATCCGCGGCGCTCGAGCACGGCGTCTCTCGGCATACGGTGCGGGCGGCGTTCCAGCGGCTCGTCGCCGAACGGCTGGCGGTCGCCGAGCCCTACCGGGGCGTTCGCGTCGTCAGCTTCGACCGCGCCGAGGTCATCGCCCTGCAGCAGCTGCGCGCCGCCCTCGAGGTCGAGGCGGTGCGCATCGCGGGGGAGCGCTTCGGCGACGTGTGGCCGGATGCGGCGCTCGATCCCGCCCGCGACGCGCTCGCGCGGATGGCGGCGCTCGACGGCCCGGGCGCGTCCGCGGACGAGGCCGTGGGCGACGACCCGGTGGACTGGCTCGAGGTCGAGCGGCTGCACGCCGAGTTCCACCACGCCGTCGTCGCGGCATCCGGAAGCCCGCGCATCATCGACGCCCACGCAGCCCTGGGCAGCGAACTGCTGCTCTTCGTGCTGCACATCCGACCGCACTACGGACTCGACGCGCTCGTCGCCGAGCACCGGGCACTGCTCGAACAACTGCCCGCGCGCGGGCCCGACGCCGTGCGCGAGCACCTCGAGCACTCCACCGCCCTGCTCGTCGGAAGCCGATCCCGAGAGGGGAACGACGAATGACCATGGACTCCGACGACCGCCCCGACGACCGCCCCGAGGCCGAGCCCGACCCCGCCGACGTCGCCGCCTTCGCCGAACGGCTCTTCGCCTCGGTGCTCGGCGCCTTCGAGACGCTGAGCATCCACGTCGGCGACCGGATGGGCTGGTACCGCGCCCTCGCCGAGCACGGACCGCTCGATCCCGGCGGGCTCGCCGCCGCGACCGGTTCCCAGGAGCGCTACGCCCGCGAGTGGCTCGAGCAGCAGGCCGTCAACGGGCTGCTCGAAGTCGAGAACGCGGAGGCCGCGGCATCCGATCGCCGGTACCGCCTGCCCGCGGCGCAGGCCACGGTGCTCACCGACCGCGGCTCGCTCGATCACCTCGCGCCGCTCGCCCGCATGTTCGCCGGCGCCGCGGCCCGCATCGACGACCTGCTCGAGGTCTACCGCACGGGCGGCGGCGTGCCGTGGGACGCCTACGGCGCCGACGGCCGCGACGCGCAGGGCGACGTGAACCGGCCGTGGTTCGACCACCGGCTCGCCGATGCCCTCGCGAGCGTGCCCGAGCTGCACGCCGTGCTCTCGCGCCCCGGCGCGCGGATCGCCGATGTCGGCTGCGGGCACGCTTGGTCGACGATCGCGCTCGCGCGCGCCTACCCGCAGGCGACCGTCGACGGCTACGACGTCGACGCCCCCTCGCTCGACGCGGCACGCGCGCACGCGGCGGAGGCGGGGGTCGCCGACCGGGTCGGGTTCCACCTCGTCGCGGGCGAGGACCTCGCCGAGGCATCCGCCTACGACGTCGCCTTCGTGTTCGAGGCGCTGCACGACATGCCCCGGCCCGTGGAGGTGCTCGACGCGATCCGCCGTGCCGTGCGCGACGACGGGGCGGTCGTGATCATGGACGAGGCCGTCGCCGAGGAGTTCGCTCCCGACGGCGACGAGGTCGAGCGCATCATGTACGGCTACAGCCTCTTCCTCTGCCTGCCCGACAGCCTCTCGACCCCGGGATCCGTGGGCACCGGCACCGTGATGCGGCCGGCGGTGCTCGAGCGGTACGCCACGGACGCCGGGTTCTCCGCCGCGCGGGTGCTGCCGATCGAGGACTTCGCGTTCTTCCGATTCACGCGGCTCGTACACTGAGCGCGCGGCCGGGGCATCCGTCGTCGGGATCGTTTTTGCGCTTTCAGGTTGCGGGGGGAGGATAGTCCCATGTCTTCCCCCGCTGCCGAAGCGGCAGCCGACGCACCCACGACCGACACCCACGCCGAGCCGTCACCCCAGGGCTACACGGTCTTCGCCGTGCTTCGCCGGGATCCGTCCCGGCCCGACGACCTCGACGGGCACGACGTGCCGCGCTTCGTGGACGAGCTCGACGGGGTCATCGCCCTCGTCGAAGACGAGGGCATCACGCTGCGGGGCATCTACGACGTCTCGGGCCTGCGCGCCGACGCCGACGTGATGCTCTGGCTGCACGGCCCGAACGCCGAGGGTCTGCAGTGGGCGCTCCGCCAGCTGCGCCGCACGCGACTGCTGCGCGCCCTGCTCCCCACGTGGAACGCGATGGGCGTGCATCGAGATGCCGAGTTCAACAAGTCGCACGTGCCGGGCTTCCTGCGCGGACTCGAGCCGAAGGGCTGGCTCACGGTCTATCCGTTCGTGCGCAGCTACGACTGGTACCTCCTGCCGCCCGAGGAGCGCGGACGCATGCTCGCCGAGCACGGCCGCAAGGGTGCCGCGTTCCGCGGCGCGATCGCGAACACCGTCAGCGCGTTCGCCCTCGGCGACTACGAGTGGCTGCTGCCGATCGAGTCCGACGAGCTCACCGAGCTCGTCGACATGATGCGCGACCTGCGGGCCACCGACGCCCGCATGCACGTGCGCGACGAGCTCCCGTTCTACACGGGCCGCCGCATCACGACCGCCGAGCTCGTCGAGGTGCTGCAGTAATGGCGGCGACCAACCTCGGCAGCACCGGCGCCGACGATCCGGCACGCGGGCACAAGCCGCCGCACGCGGAATCCGCCCCCTTCGCGCCCGGCGCCGTGGTCGCGGGTGCGACCCCGCCCGCGCAGTCCGGCCCCGAGCACGTCGAGGTGCCGGTCGCATACGACGCGATCCTCCTCGCCGGGTTCGGCGGCCCCGAGGGCCAGGACGATGTCATTCCGTTCCTGCGCAACGTCACGAGGGGCCGCGGCATCCCCGACGAGCGGCTCGAGGAGGTCGCGCACCACTACCGCCACTTCGGCGGGGTGAGCCCGATCAACCAGCACAACCGCGAGCTCAAGGCGGCCCTCGAGGCCGAGCTCGCGCGTCGCGGCGTCGACCTGCCCGTGCTCTGGGGCAATCGCAACTGGGACCCGTACCTCAACGACGCCGTGCGCGAGGCGGGCGAGCGCGGCTTCACGAAGCTCATCGCGATCGCCACGAGCGCCTACAGCTCGTACTCGAGCTGCCGGCAGTACCGCGAGGACTACGCCGACGCGCTCGCCGACACGGGGCTCGGCGACGTGATCGAGATCGACAAGGTGCGCCAGTTCTTCGACCACCCGGGGTTCGTGACGCCGTTCGTCGAGGGCCTGCGCGACGCGCTCGCGAAGCTCGATGCCGAGCACGAGGGTCTCGACCGCACCACCGAGGTCGAGGTGCTCTTCGCGACCCACTCGATCCCCACGGCCGACGCCGCGAAGTCGGGCCCCGCGGAGCGCGGGTTCGGCGAGGGCGGCGCGTACGCCGCCCAGCACCGCGCGGTGGCCGAGGTCGTCATGCGCGAGGCGGGCGCCTCCGACGTGCCGTGGCAGCTCGTCTACCAGTCGCGCTCGGGCCCGCCGACCCAGCCGTGGCTCGAGCCCGACGTCAACGACGCGATCGCCGAGCTCCCGGCCGCCGGGCGCAAGGCCGTCGTGATCGTGCCGCTCGGCTTCGTGAGCGACCACATGGAGGTCATGTGGGACCTCGACGAGGAGGCCATGGAGACGGCCGGCGAGCACGGCCTCACCGCTGTGCGCGTGGCGACCCCCGGAACGCACCCGGCGTACGTCTCGGGTCTCGTCGACCTCGTGCTCGAGCGAGTGAACGGCACGCCCACCGCGGAGCGCCCGCACGTGACCGATCTCGGGCCCTGGTACGACACCTGCCGGCCCGGATGCTGCGAGAACGTGCGCCTCGGCTTCCGCCCGGCCCTGGCGGGGATCGCACCGTGAGCGGGGGCGGCACGAGCGGGGGGTCCGGCGTCATCCGCATCGGCACGCGAGGGAGCGCCCTCGCGATGGCGCAGACGCGCCAGATCGCCGAGCGCATCGCCAAGGCCGCCGACGCCGAGATCGAGCTCGTGCCGGTGACCACGCAGGGTGACACGTCGCGAGCCTCGCTCGCCTCACTCGGTGGCACCGGCGTGTTCGCCGCGGCCCTGCGCGAGGCCCTGCTCGCGGGGGAGTGCGACCTCGTCGTCCACTCCCTGAAGGACCTGCCCACCGCCGAGCACGAGGGCCTGCGCCTCGGCGCCGTACCCAAGCGCGCCGACGCCCGCGACGCGCTGTGCGCCCGCGACGGCCTCACCCTCGCGGAGCTGTCCGCCGGCGCACGCATCGGCACGGGCTCGCCCCGGCGCATCGCGCAGCTGCGCGCGGCGCGGCCCGACATCGAGGCCGTCGACATCCGCGGCAACATCGACACGCGCCTCGGCCTCGTCGAGTCGGGTCAGCTCGATGCGGTGCTCCTCGCCGCGGCGGGCCTCGGCCGACTGGGGCGAGCGGATGCCGCGACCGAGCTCTTCGAGCTGGCCGAGTGGCCCACCGCACCCGGCCAGGGCGCCCTCGCGATCGAGGTGCGCCGCGAGCGCGGAACCCGGCCGCTCGAACGCGCGCTCGAGGCCGTCGACCATCGCACGACCCGGGCCACGGTGCTCGCCGAGCGCCTCGTGCTCGCCGAGCTCGAGGCGGGCTGCTCGGCACCCGTCGGGGCCACCGCGTTCATCGAGGACGAACTTCTGTTCCTGACGGCGACGGTGTACAGTGCGGACGGGACCCGGCGGCTCACGAGCTCGCACGCGACCACCCCCGACAGCCGCTCGGCCGCCGATCTGGCGGATGCGGCAAGCGACGTCGCCCAGCGCGTCGTCGCGGAACTCCTCGGCAACGGCGCCGCCGACCTCACACCTAGCGAGGAGTCGACGTGAGCGAATTCGAGCCGATGACCGGCGCGATCAACCTGCCCGGGGGCAGCGGCGCGAAGCCGCTCGCCGGCTGGCGGGTGCTCGTGCCGCGCGGCGGCCCGTGGGGCGACGCCGTCGCGGCCGCCCTGCGCGCACGCGGCGCCTCGCCGGTGGTCGCTCCGATGATCAACTTCGCCCCGGCCGACGACCAGCCCGCCCTCGAGGCGGCGCTCGCGAAGCTCGCCGCCGGCGAGTTCGACTGGCTCACGGTCACGAGCGCCACGACCGTCGACGTGCTGTCGTCGTACGGCGCGGTCATCCCGGAATCGACGAAGGTCGCCGCGGTCGGGGAGACCACCGCGGCCGCCCTCGTTGCGGCCGGGTACCACGCCGACATCGTGCCGTCGGAGGACAACTCGGCGCGCGGACTGCTCGAGGAGTGGACGGCCGCCACGGACGGCGCCGGCCCGCTGCGCGTGCTCGCCCTGCGCTCAGCGATCGCGAAGCAGGTGCTCTCGATCGGCCTCGCCCGCATCGGGCACCACGTCGAGGCGGTCGTGGCCTACCGCACCGTCGGGGTGCCGGTGGCCCAGAAGGTCGTCGACGACGTGCGCGCGGGCAAGGTGGACGCGATCCTCGTGACCTCGGGCAGCGTCGCCGAGCAGGTGCAGGCGCAGCTCGGTCCCATCCCCGATCGCACCCTCGTCGCCGCGATCGGCCCGCAGACGCAGAAGGACGCGAGCAAGTTCGGACTCCGCGTCGACGTCGTCGCCGAGGAGCGCAGCGCCGAGTCCCTCATCGACGCCGTCGTGAACGCGGCGATCGCGCACGCCTGAGCCGACGGCCCGCGCCCGGGCCCACCGAGCGGCCGCCCAGCCGGGCGAGCGTAGGCTTGGCGGGTGACTTCCGCGCCCCTTCCCCGTGTGCGCCCGCGCCGTCTCCGTGAGTCGGCCGCCCTGCGCCGACTCGTCTCCGAGACCCGCCTCGACCCGGCCGACCTCGTGCTCCCGATCTTCGTGCGCGAGGGCAGCAGCGAACCGATCCCGATCAGCTCGATGCCGGGCGTCGTGCAGCACTCGCTCGACAGCGTGAAGGGCGCGGTGGCGGATGCCGCGGCCGCGGGCGTCGGCGGCGTGATGCTGTTCGGCGTGCCCGAGGTGCGCGATGCCGAGGGCTCGGGAGCGACCGACCCCGAGGGGATCCTCAACGTCGCGACCCGCATCGTGCGCGAGGAGGCGGGCGACGCGCTCGTCGTGCAGACCGACCTGTGCCTCGACGAGTTCACCGACCACGGCCACTGCGGCGTGCTCGACCCGCTCGGCCGCGTCGACAACGACGCCACGCTCGGCCGGTACCGGGAGATGGCGCTCGTGCAGGCGGCATCCGGATCGCAGCTGCTGGGTCTCTCGGGCATGATGGACGGCCAGGTCGCGGCGGTGCGGGAGGCCCTCGACGACGCCGGGTTCGCGCACACGGCGATCCTCGCCTACTCGGCGAAGTACGCGTCGGCGTTCTACGGACCGTTCCGCGACGCCGTCGAGTCGACGCTCGAGGGCGACCGCCGCACCTACCAGCTCGATCCCGGCAACCGCCGCGAGGGCCTGCGCGAGGCCATGATCGACATCGAGGAGGGCGCCGACATCGTCATGGTGAAGCCCGCGGGCTCGTACCTCGACGTGCTGGCCGACGTCTCGGCGGCGAGCGACATCCCCGTCTGGGCGTACCAGGTGTCGGGCGAGTACGCGATGATCGAGGCCGCCGCGATGCACGGCTGGATCGACCGCAGGCGCGCCGTGATCGAGTCGGTGCGCGGCATCCGCCGCGCCGGCGCCGACGCCGTGCTCACGTACTGGGCGACCGAGCTCGCCGGGTGGATCCGCAAGGGAGAGGCCGCATGACGCCGACGAACGACGAGCTCTTCGCGCGAGCGCAGGCGGCGATCCCGGGCGGCGTGAACTCGCCCGTGCGCGCGTTCCGCTCGGTGGGCGGCACGCCGCGCTTCCTCGTGTCGGCGCGCGGTCCCCACGTCACCGATGCCGAGGGCCGCGAGTACGTCGACCTCGTCGCGGGCTGGGGCCCGGCGATCCTCGGCCACGCCCACCCCGAGGTGATCGCGGCGGTGCAGGATGCGGCGGCGCGCGGCCTCTCGTTCGGCGCGTCCACGCCCGTCGAGACCGAGCTCGCCGAGCTCATCGAGCAGCGCGTGGCGCCGGTCGAGAAGCTGAGGCTGGTGAGCACGGGCACGGAGGCGACGATGAGCGCCATCCGCCTCGCCCGCGGCTTCACCGGCCGCGACCTGCTCGTGAAGTTCGCCGGGCACTACCACGGCCACTCCGACGGCCTGCTCGCCGAGGCGGGCTCGGGCCTCGCAACGTTCGCCCTGCCGGGTTCCGCGGGCGTGCCCGCCGAGATCGCCGCGCTCACCCTCGTGGTGCCGTACAACGACCTGGCCGCCCTACGCGGCGTCTTCGCCGAGCACGGCGACCGCATCGCCGCCGTCATCACCGAGGCCGCCGCCGCGAACATGGGCGTCGTGCCGCCCGCGCCGGGCTTCAACCGCGCGCTCGTCGAGCTCGCGCACGCGCACGGCGCGCTCGTCATCAGCGACGAGGTGCTCACCGGGTTCCGGGTCTCGTCCGCCGGCTGGTGGGGACTCGAGGCGCAGACCGACGACGCGTCGACGCCCGACCTGCTCACGTTCGGCAAGGTCGTCGGTGGTGGCATGCCGGTCGCCGCGCTCGGCGGTCGCGCCGAGATCATGGAGCGGCTCGCCCCGCTCGGGCCGGTCTACCAGGCGGGCACGCTCTCGGGCAACCCGGTGGCCGTCACGGCGGGCGTCACCACGCTGCGGCTCGCGGATGCCGCGGTCTACGCGAAGCTCGACGAGGTCTCCGCCGTGCTTCAGCGCGCCGTCTCCGACGCGCTCGCCGCCGAGGGCGTCGCCCACGTCGTGCAGCGCGCCGGGAACCTCTTCAGCTTCATGTTCGGCGACGCCGTCGCGGGCGGCGTGCACGACTACGCCGGCGTGCTGGCCCAGGAAGCGTGGCGCTACCCGCCGTTCTTCCACGCGATGCTCGACGCGGGCGTCTCGCTGCCGCCGAGCGTGTTCGAGGCGTGGTTCGTGACGGCGGCGCACGACGACGCGGCGGTGTCGCGCATCGTGGACGCCCTGCCGGCCGCGGCGCGCGCAGCGGCATCCGCTCGACCGCTCGCCTGACGCGCCCGGCGACAGCGGGCCGCCGACGCCCGCACGATCGCGGGACTGGTGGGATCGTGCACGGATCGGGGTGTGCGTTGTGGAGCGTCGATGACGCACGCGGCATCCGTCTCGGGCAGGATGGAGACATGGCGAGCCTACGCGTGCACACCGATCGGATCGAGGTCCACCTGACCACGGCCGAGAAGACGCTTGCGTTCCGCGCCGACGACATCGTCGTGCAGCGGGAGGACATCCGCTCGGCCACCATCACCGACGACCCGTGGATCTGGATCCGCGGCATCCGCCGGCGCGGCACCGAGGTGCCGCTCGTGGTCGCCGTGGGCGTGTGGAAGTACCACGGGGGCAGCGACTTCGTGATCGTGAAGGGCAAGCGCCCGGCGGTCGTGCTCGAGCTGGCCGGCGGCGAGTTCACGCGGGTCATCGTGAGCACGAACCACGCGGCCCAGCTCATCGACAGCCTGAAGCTCGGCGAGACGGCGGAGGCCGCCGACACTGCGGAGCCCGTCGACACTGCGGAGTCTGTCGACACTGCGGAGCCCGTCGACACTGCGGAGCCCGTCGAGTCCGACTGACGGACCGCGTCGTGCGTCGCGGGCTCGGGTGGGCCGATCCCCGTCTCGCGAATCAGCCGACGTGGCCGGTCCTCTTCGCGGCGGACTGGAACGACGCGGTCCTCGAGGAGCTCGACAGCCGGCGTGACGCTCGACCGGGCTCGCTTCGCGACAGGGAGGTGACCCTGATGCCGCCGCGACCCCCCGGCCCTGTTCGCGCACCGCCGCCGGTGAGTCTGTTCCCCTACGAACCCGGTGGACTCGTTCACAAGTTCGCGAGTTCACGAGTTCACGAGTTCACGAGTTCACGGGTCTGGCATCGGGCAGAACACTGCAGATCGGTTCCAGTGGATTCGCACCGCGGATCGGTTCGGGCTGGGCTCGAAGGGCGCGCGATGGGTGCGCACCGTGCGCACCAGCTCGGGCGGGTACTCGGCAGGCTCCGGCCCGGGCCGGAGCACGCGCAGCGCGCACGCCGACCCGATGGCCGGGCGACCAGCGGACTCAGGCGAACCGGCAGGACTCAGGCGAAGAGGAAGAGCACGAAGCCGATGAGCGGCAGCGTGCCCTGGATGAGCGCCGGGCGCACGTATCCGCGGCCCGTCGTCGTGAGCACCGCCGCGGCGAGCACCATGCACGCCGTCGTGAAGAGCACGAGGGTGAGGCCCACGACCTCGGATCCCGACCAGTAGAGGATGAGCCCGAACGCCGCCCCGACCCCGAGGAACAGGTTGTAGAAGCCCTGGTTGTAGGCCATGGGCTTCAGCACCTCGGCCTGCTCCTGGCTCGGCACGTTGAAGGTCTTCCACGTGCGCGGGTTCGTCCAGCGGACGCTCTCGAGCACGAAGATGTAGCCGTGCAGGAGCGCGGCGAGGGCGACGAAGATGCTCGCGATGACGGCCATGCCGCGATCGTATCGGTGATCAGGAGCCGGGCGACGTCGCGCGCTCGACCGTCACCGGCGCGCCGAGGAATCGCTCGAGCCCGGCGACGGATGCCGCGAGCGAACGCTCCTCGGCGTGGGAGAGCGCCCGCCACTGCACGAGCTTGAGGGTCGCGCGTCGTTCGTCGACGACGGGAGCCCACCGCCCGGCGAGCACCCCGTCGACGGCGAGGGCGTGCAGCGGGAACTCGGGTGCGGTGCTCGCCGCGCGACCGGGCGGGAAGAGGTACCGGCGAGGCGCCGCATAGCCCGAGATGTACTCGTCGTAGGCCTGGAGCAGGTCGACGACCCCACGCTCGCCGTCGCCGCCCGTGACCTGCTCGACCATGCGGGCATCGAGCCAGTGCGCGAGGCCGTCGACCTCGACCGGCTCGAGCCCTCCGGCGGAGGCGTCCGCGGCGTCGGCGATCGCCCGCCGGCAATCGGTGAGCGTGAAGCCCGACCAGGACGCGAAGTCGCGATCGCTCGCGGGACCCCGCGAGGCGAGGTACCGCGCAGCGAGATCGGCGAGCGCCTCCGCACGGGAGCGAGGCGGCGACGACGGCACCCGCTCGTCGAACGCGGCGTAGGTGCGTTGCTTCCCGACGGTGACGCCGCTGATCGCGACCCGCTCGAGCTCGGCGAGCATGAGCACGTAGACCATGCCGAGCCCCGTCGGCGGCAACCCCTCCTGATCGAGCGCCGCGCCGAGCTCGGCTCGGGTACGGTGCCCGCCCTCGAGGGCGCGCGCGACCACGGCGACGCCCCGCGTGCCCTCCGCCCCGTCGAGGCCAAGGGAGCGCAGCATCGAGAGCTGGAGCTGCCGAACGCGTGAACCCGAGAGCTCCATGAGCCAGCGGGCATCGTCCCGGCTGACGAAGTGCCACGTGGGTCGCAGCACGTGCGTGCGGAGGATGTCGCCGGCGTCGATCGCACGGGCGACGGTCGCGGCATCCGGTCGCCGGTCGTCGCGCACGCGAGCGGCGAGACCCCATTGCGCGGGCAGGAACTCCTGCGACTGCACCGCGACGAACCGGCCCACCACCTCGGGAGCACTTCCGGCGCTCGGCGCCCGAAGCCCCTGCACCCGCAGGCGCAGCGCGCGGAGGGCGTCGACGTCCACGGCCTACGAGACGTCGCGCCGCCAGGTGGTGGCGCCGCCGATGACGGTGGCGACCACGGCGATGCCGAGCAGCACGAGTCCGCCCTGCCACCACTCGAGGCTCGCCGACGAGCCGGTCGACATGATGCTGTAGAACGACGCACCCACGAGGGCGTCGCTCGCCGCGCCCGGCAGGAACCGGCCGATGCTCGCCGTGACGTCGCTGAACGATGCCATGAGGCGCAGGATCGGCTCCACGAACTGGGTGAACGCGATGACGATCACGATCGCCGCGACCTGGTTGGGCACGAGGGCGCCGAGGCCGACGCCGATCGCACCCCAGAGGGCCATCGCGAGGATGCCGCGGCCCACGAGCGCCCACGTGTCGCTCGAGTCGAGCTCGGTCTCGAGTCCGAAGGCGGCGAGCGCCGGGGCGCCCGCGCCCACCGAGGTCGCGAAGGCGGCCGCGCCGAGGCCCGCGCCCACGACGAGCTGCGAGAGGAACTTCGCTCCCAGCACGATCGAGCGGCGCGGCTCGGCGAGGAAGGTGGGCGTGAGCGTGCGGTGCCGGAACTCGCCCGTGACGGCGAGCGCGCCGAGGAGCACCGGGAACACGTAGCCGATCGAGGACGCGAACGTGTAGACGAGCGGGGCGAGGGAGACCCCGGGCGGTACCGTCGTGTTGCCGCCCGCCGCCGCCGCGGCCTCGGGGTTCTGGATCGTCCAGCCGAGGAAGGCGCCGAACCCGCCCGCGAGGATCGCGACGTAGACGACGAGGAGCCCGCCGAGCACCCACCACATGCGGGTCGTGACGACCTTCTCGAACTCCGAGCCGAGCGAGTGCAGGACGGCGTTCATTCGGCCTCCCCGTTCACGAGGGCGAGGAACGACTCCTCGAGGCCCGACTTCAACCGGTGCAGGGAGCTCACCTCGACGCCGGCCACGAAGGCCGCGTGGCCGACCACGGCGGGGTCGGGTTCCGCGGCGATGAGGCCGTTGCGCCCTTCGGTGTACGGGATGCGGGCCGCGTCGAGGGCCGCCGCGAGTGCGCGGCGATCGGGCGAATCGATGATGGTCTGCGCCTCCGCGTCGAGCTCGAGGCTCGAGAGGGTGCCCGCCTTGACGAGCCGGCCCTTCGAGATGATGACGACCTCGTCGACGCTCTGCTGCACCTCGCTGAGGAGGTGGGAACTCACGAGCACCGTGCGCCCCTCGTCGGCGAGGCTCCGCAGGAAGCCGCGGATCCACTTGATGCCCTCGGGGTCCAGGCCGTTGATCGGCTCGTCGAGCACCAGCACGCCCGGGTCGCCGAGCAGCGTCGTGGCGAGCGACAGGCGCTGGCGCATGCCGAGCGAGTACCCGGCCACCCGACGGTCGGCGAACTCCGAGATCCCGACCTGGTCGAGCACCTCCTGCACGCGCGAGCGGGGCAGGCCCGCCGCGGTCGCGTAGACGCGCAGGTGATTGCGCGCGGTGCGCCCCGGGTGGAAGGTCGCCTCGAGGGCCGCCCCGACCGATTCGAACGGGCGGGTGAGCGACGCGTACGGGGTGCCGCCGAAGGTCGCCGTGCCCCGTGTCGGCCGCACGAGCCCGAGCAGCACCCGCAACGTGGTGGTCTTGCCCGCGCCGTTCGGTCCGAGGAATCCGGTGACCTTGCCCGGCTCGACGGTGAACGTGAGGTCGTCGACCGCCGTCACCGCGCCGAACTGCTTGGTCAGGCCCGTGATCTCGATCGGGATGCCGCTCGCCATGCGCTCTCCTCCTGCGGGGGCCCAGCAGGCCGTACAGGTCGTGCCCCCACGCGACCCGGCGGCCGGGGCCGCCTGAGGCCCACCTTAGTTGAGCGGGCGCAGACCCGCGGGCAGCACGCCGCCCGCATAGAGGTCGCTCGCGAGGTCCTGCAGCGCGCCGAGCACGACCCGCTGCGAGTACGGGCCGTACGAGAGCCGTGCCACGCCCAGCTCGCCGAGGCGTGCGGGCGCGGGGATGTGGGGCAGGCCGATGAGGCTCACGCGCCGCTCGCCGATCCCCGAGACGAGCTCGGCCACGACGTCCTCGCCGAAGTCGCCGGGCACGAAGACGCAGGTGGCGCCGGCGTCGAGGTAGGCGCGGCCGCGCTCGATCGCGTCGGCGACCCAGACGTCGCGAGGCCGGTCCCTGCCGCGCAGGAACGCGTCGGTGCGGGCGTTGAGCGCGAACGGCACGCCCTCGGCCTCGGCGGCGGCGACCGCCGCGGCCACCGCCGCGACGGACTCGTCGAGCGGCTTCAGCTCGTCCTCGAGGTTGGCGCCGACGATGCCCTCTCCGACGGCCCGACGGATCGTCTCGCCCGGGTCGCCGTAGCCGGCCTCGAGGTCGGCGGAGACCGGCACCTCGACGGCGCGGGCGATGCGGCCGGCCATGTCGAGCATGAGGTCGACCGGGATCCGCTCGCCGTCGGGGTAGCCGAAGGCCGCCGCGATCGACTGGCTCGCGGTGGCGATCGCGCGGGTGCCCGGCAGGGCGGCGACGGCGCGGGCGCTCACGACGTCCCACACGTTCACGACCTGCAGCAGCTCGGGATCGGTGTGCAGGCGACGGAGTTCGGCGGCGGTGTCGGCGAGGGTCATGCGGTCCACGCTATGCGACACGACGACGCTCAGGCGAGGGCGCCGGCCAGCCCGTCGAGCAGCCGCTGCACATCGTCGGCGTCGGTGTAGGGGGCGAGGCCGATGCGCAGTCCGCCGCCGTCACCCAGGCCGAGGTGCCGCGACGCCTCGAGCGCGTAGAAGTTGCCCGAGGGCGCGAGCACGCGGCCCTCGGCGAGGGCGTGGGTCACCTCGGATGCCGCGCGGCCGGCGAACGTCGTGAGGAGCGTGGGGGTGCGCCGGCCCGCCCGCGACCACTGGGTGACGCCGGGCAGCTCGGCGAGTCCCTGCTCGAGCCGCGCCTGCAGCTCGGATTCGTGCTCGTGCAGGGCGGCGTACGACGCGGCGAGGTGCGCGCGGCGGGAGCTCGCGGCATCCGTCGTCTCGGGGTCGAGGGAGGCGAGCACGTCGACCGCCGCGGTGACCCCCGCGAGCAGCTCGTACGGCAGCGTGCCGAACTCGAACCGTTCGGGCACGACGTTCGTCGCGGGCAGGAGCTTGTCTGGCGTGATCGTCTCGAGCACCTCGGGCCGCGCGACGAGCACACCGCAGTGCGGGCCGAGGAACTTGTACGGCGAGCATGTGAAGAAGTCCGCGCCGAGCGCGGCGACATCCGGCAGCGCATGGGCCGTGTAGTGCACGCCGTCGACGAACAGCAGGGCGCCCGCGGCGTGCACCGCGGCCGAGATCGCCGGCAGGTCGGGCATCGTGCCGATGAGGTTGGATGCCGCGGTCACCGCCACGAGCCGGGTGCGACCCGTGAGTGCGGCGGTGACGGCCTCGGTCGCGAGCTCCCCCGTCTCGCGATCGAAGTCGACCCAGCGCACCGAGGCCCCGACCCGCTCAGCGGCCTGCACCCACGGGCGCACGTTCGAGTCGTGGTCGAGGCGGGTCACGACGACCTCGTCGCCCGGCCCCCACTCACGGGAGAGGTGCCGGGAGAAGTCGTACACGAGCTGCGTCGTGCTGCGACCGTGCACGATGCCGCGCGGGTGGCCGTTCACGAGATCGGCCATCGCGAGCCGGAACGCGTGCACCGCCTGCTCGGCGTTCACCTCGGACGCGCCGATCGTGCCGCGGTTCGACAGCGGGCCGGTGAGCACGGATGCCACGGCGTCGCCCACCTGGCGGGGAGTCTGCGTGCCGCCCGGGGCGTCGAACTGCGCCCAACCGGACTCGAGCGCGGGAAACCACGAGCGGACTCGTGCGACGTCGTAGGCCATGAGCGAGAGCCTAGCCAGAAGCGCCCACGCGTCGGCAGGGCGGACTAGCATGCAGACATGTCCGACGGGAGCGTGGCCGAGCGGGAGCCGGGCCCGGAAGCGGGTGCCGAGCCGGTCCCGGACGCGGCCGCCGAGGCGGGCGCCGAACCCGGCGTCGAACCCGGCCCGGAAGCGAACGCCGGATCGGAGGCGGAATCCGCCCGTGCCCGCCGGTTCTCCGTCGCGAGCATGCTCGACGGGTTCTTCTTCGTGTTCGCCGGCGTCGCGGCGGTGTGGCTCGCGTGGCTCGTGTTCACCCAGTCGTTCGAGTTCGGCTGGTTCGGCATCGCGTTCTTCCTCGGCTTCTGGCTCGTGCTGGCCTACCTCGTCCTCCCGCGGCTCCACCGCATCCTCACCACGATCTACGTGCCCGACTACTTCATCGGGCGGGCGCGCACGAGTGACGGACTGCTCGGCGACCCGGTGAACCTCGCGTTCGAGGGGAGCGAGGCATCCCTGCACGCGGCCATGGCCCTCGCGGGCTGGACCCGGGCCGACGACGTCACCCTGGCCACGAGCTGGCGCATCGTGACGTCGACGATCACGCGTCGCAGCTACGACGAGGCGCCGGTGAGCCCGCTGTTCCTGTTCGGTCGCCAGCAGGACTTCGCATACCAGCAGGAGGTCGAGGGCAACCCCGCGCGCCGCCACCACGTGCGCTTCTGGCGCACCCCCGACGGGTGGCTGCTGCCCGGCGGCCGACGCGTCGAGTGGCTCGCGGCCGGCACCTTCGACCGCGCCGTCGGATTCTCGATCTTCACGCTGCAGATCACCCACAAGATCGACGCCGACATCGACGTCGAGCGCGACCACATCGTGGCGACGGTGCTCACCGCGAATCCCAACGCGTACGTCGAGGTGCTGCGCGACTTCTCGACGGGGTACCACTCGCGCAACGGCGGCGGCGACACGATCCGCACCGACGGCGACCTGCCCGTCGTGGTCGTGAGCGAGGTGCCGATCGGGGCGATCGAGGCCGGGCCGGCGGATGCCGCGGGCGACTCGGTTCCCGTCAGGGGCGCCGACGCCGCGGCATCCGCCACGGGCAGGGGGGCCGACGGATGAGCGCACCGTTCGAGCGCGTGAACGTCGAGAAGCGGCCCGCCTACGAGTCGCCCGCGTCGCTCGCGCGGCCCGTGACGCCCCCGACCAGCATGCGGCGGCCCGCGGCGACGGCGGTCGGGTCGGTGCTCGTCGTGTTGCGCGTCATCGCGGGCATCGTCTGGCTCGTCTCGCTCTGGGCGTTCTGGGACGAGCTGCTGCGCGAACAGCTCGACATCACCGTCGACCCGGGCACCGACGAGCAGGCGGCCACCGATGCCGTGCTCGCCATCATCCTCGTGTTCGGCGCGATCGTGCTCGTCGTCGAGCTCGGTCTCGCGGTGCTCGTCTGGTTCGGCAGCAACTGGGCCCGCATCGCCGTGATGCTGTTCGCGACGATCAGCATCACCAGTTCGTGGGTCGAGTCGGTCGCCGGGAACGCGGAGATCACGCTCCGCACGACGCTCGTCACGCTGGCACTCGACATCCTCGTGCTGCTCGCCCTCTCGAGCCGCAACGCGCGGGCCTACGCCCGGCGGCCCCGGCAGCGGGTGATCCTGCACCGCAAGTGACCCGGCGGGGCGCCGTCGGTCGAGTGGCGCAGCGTATCGAGACCACGCGACGGGGTCTCGATACGGCGCTGCGCGCCTACTCGATCGGCGGGTGCGGGAGGGTCTCGATACGGCGCTGCGCGCCTACTCGACCGGCGGGTGGTGCGCTGCGCGCCTACTCGATCGGCGGGTGCGGGAGGGTCTCGATACGGCGCTGCGCGCCTACTCGACCGGCGGGTGGTGCGCTGCGCGCCTACTCGACCGGCGAGGAGCCGGAGCGCAGCCAGCGGTCGGCGACGAGCTCGCCGACGAGCACCTCGGCGAGGGCGGCGACCGACTCGTCGTCGTCGTGAGCGAACCGCACCGTCAGCTCGGCACCGGGGAGGTCGCGGGAGACCGCCGCGTACCGGGAGCCGCGCGCCTGCATCCACTCGAGCGCCTGCGCGTCCCACGCCGATCCGGCGAAGACGAGCGCGCGGTAGTCCTGCGTCTTCGTGAGGTAGACGTCGACGTGCGACCAGTCGCCCGTCTCCGACGCGTACGCGGCGCGGCGCGGCACCTCGCGCAGCATGAGGGCGGCCTGCTGGGCGCTCGATGCGCGCTCGGCCGGCGCGAGGGCCCACGTGCCCATCGGTCCGGCGAGCAGGCCGCCGAGCGGCGCCAGCCACTCGGCCGCGGAGGTGAGGAGTGCGTCGGATGCGGCGGCGGCGCGTCGCACGACCCCGGCGTCGAAGCGTTCGGCCGGGGCCGTGCCGAGCAGTTCCCCGAGCACCGCATCGAGCACCGGGAACGTCGCCCGGAACGTGCGGCACGCGACGCCCGACGCCTCGACGCCCGCGAGCAGGGGGACCACGACGTCGGCGACCCGGCCGAGCTCCGAGTCGGGCCGGTTCGTCACAGCCACGAGCCGTCCGGTGCCGCGGTAGCGGTCGACCGCCCGCAGCACCTCGGCACTCCCTCCGGTCGCCGAGACGGCGACGACCGCGAGGTCGGCGGCGGGTTCCGGCAGCAGCACCGCGCTCGCGAGCTCGACGACGACGTTCGCGCCGTGGGCGCGGAAGCGGCGCGCCACCACGTCGGCCGCGTAACGGCTCGACCCCATGCCGACCACGAGCACACGTGCGGCGCCGAGCGACCCGAGCTGTTCGAGCTCCGGCAGTCCCCGCTCGAGCGAGTCGGCGAGCGATGCGAGCGTCGAGGGGATCAGGTCGAGGTCGGCGCGGAAGGCGGCGGTGTCCACGGTTCCTCCGGGAGTTCGTGCGTTGACGGGTGACGGTGGGTGATCGCCGCGTCGGGGGCGTAGCGCCACCCCGGGAGGAAGCGGTCGGCGTAGTGCAGCTCCGCGACGAGCTGCTCGGCCTCGAAGCCCGGCAGCAGCGTGTCGTCGAAGAGTTCCGGATGCCGCAGCGCGTCGCGGTACGCGTCGAGGAACGCCGCGCGTGCGCGGTCCGCCCACGCGAAGGCCGCGGGGTCCGCACGCCGCACGCGCTTCTGCGCGACGGCGGCGACGAGGTCGAACGACACGAGCAGGTGCGCGACGTCCCGGGCCGCGGCATCCGCCCGCTCGCGATCGGACGCCTCGAGCTGCGGGTCGCCGTCGAAGTCGATGATCGTGTAGCGGCGCCCGTCGGCATCGTCGCCCGGGGATGCGAGCACCTGGCCGAGGTGCAGGTCGCCGTGGATCGGGAACTCGAGTCCCGGTGCGCTGCCGGCGAGCGAGCGGATCGCGCGCGCGAGCGTGGCGCGGCGGTTGTGCAGCCGCGCGCGTACACGACCGGATGCCGCCGCGAGCGCGCGGTCGAGCGATGCGGATGCCCGTGCCACGCGGAGTTCTGCGGCATCCGCGCCGGTGGGCACGGCGCCGGCGCCGAGCACGTCGTGGATGCGCGCGACACGACGGCCGAGGAGCGCGGGCCAGGCCGGGTCGGGCCCACGGCCGTCGAGCACGGCGACGACGTCGTCGACCGCCCACGTCCAGCCGTCCTCGGCGCCCGGAAGGTACTCGGTGACGAGCGCGAGGGTCGAGGTGCCGAGCTCCGGATGCCGCCACTCGACGCGCCCGTGCAGCGCCGCGATGTCGTCGGAGCCCGCCGCGGCGAGGCGTTCGAGCAGGTCGCCCGCGCGGTCCGCGGCCGCCCACCTTCCCACGATCTTCACGACCACGCGGTCGTCGACGATGACGGAGGTGTTGGTCTGGTCGACGGAGATCGCGCGCTCCACGGCATCGTCGCGGATGCCGTGGACGACGAGCCGGGCGAGCGCCCGGGCGACACCGTCGCCGGCCGTCGGGGGCCGCCCCCCGACGAGCACACGGCCATCGCCGTCGACGGAGAGCAGGCTGCCGCCGACGGTCGGTGCGCTGCCACTGACTGTCGAGTTCATTGAATTTGGATTGTAACTATTGGGAAAACACCACGCCAGTAGTTCCGGGAATCCATTGCGGTTCCTTCAGTCGCGATGCAACAATCACTCAACCTTTCCCACCCCAGGAGGTACCGCTCATGCCCACCATGCGACGCATCGCCACCGCAGCGGCCGGATCGCTGGCGCTCGCCCTCGCCGCGACCTCGTGCTCCACCGGCGGCGACGCCACGGAGACGCTCGATCCGAACGCCGACCTCAGCGAGCAGACGCTCACCGTCTCGATCTGGGCGGACTACTACCCCGAGGACCTCGCCGAGCAGTTCGAGGCCGCCACCGGTGTGAAGACCACGATCGTCAACCACACCACCAACGAGGACATCGTCGCGAAGCTCACGGCGAGCTCCGACCCCGGCATCGACGTCGCGTTCGTCTCCGGCCAGTACGCACAGGCCCTCGGCGAGCAGGGCATCCTCGCGAAGCTCGACAAGTCGCTCATCCCGAATGAGGAGAACCTCTACCCTGAGGCGCTCGAGCTCGCCTACGACGAGGGCAACGTCTACTCCGAGCCCTACGCCTGGGGCACCACGGGCCTCTGCTACCGCCCCGACCTCACGGGCTACGACCCCACATCGTGGAACGACCTGCTCGACCCGAAGCCCGAGCTCGTCGGCAAGACCACGATGCTCTCGACCGACCGCTGGCTCTCGATGCCGGCGCTGAAGGCGGCCGGACACTCGCTCAACACCACCGATGACGCCGAGCTCGAGGAGGCGAAGGCGCAGCTCATCGAAACCAAGCCGACGCTGCTCGCCTACGACGACACCACGTTCTACTCGAAGCTCGTCTCGGGTGAGGCGGCCATGGTCGAGGCGTGGGACGGCTGGTGCAACTACGGCATCGCCGAGGACCCGTCGATCAAGTTCGTCGTGCCCGAGGAGGGCGCCGACCTCTGGGTCGACACGATGACCGTGCTCGAGAGCTCGAAGAACAAGGAGGCCGCGATGGCCTTCATCGACTACATCCTCGACCCCGAGGTGCAGACCTGGGTCGCCGAGAACATCCTCTACAAGGTGCCGAACAAGGCGGCGATGGAGGCGCTCGACCCCGCCCTGATCGACTCCTACCCGACCCTCGGCATCACGGTCGACGAGCTCACCCAGCAGGAGACCATCGTCGACCTCGGCGAGGACACCGTGAAGTACGTCGACCTCAACGCCGAAGTGCTCGCGACGAACTAGCACGGTGACTTCGACGCTCCAGCGGGAGGCCCCCGTTCCGTTCCTCGCCCCGGGCGTGCTGTTCCTCATCGTCTTCATGGCGATCCCGGTCGGCCTGCTCGCCTTCTACACCTTCTTCACCCGCGGCCGCTTCGGCGGCATCGTCTTCGATTTCACGCTCGACAACTGGGCCAAGCTCTTCGAGCCGCTCTACCTGGGCGTCATCATGCAGTCGATCGGCATGGCGCTCGTCGTCACCGTGCTCGCGCTGCTGCTCGGCTACCCGATGGCGTACGGGATCGCCGGGCTGTCGCCGAAGTGGCGCACGGTCGCCCTCGTGGCCATCGTGCTCCCCTTCTGGACGAACTTCCTCATCCGCACGTACGCGTGGATCCTGCTGCTCAACAACGCCGGCTGGGTGAACCAGTGGCTGCAGGGGCTCGGGCTCGTCGACGAGCCCATCAGCATGCTCTACACGCCGCAGGCGATCATCGTGGGCCTGCTCTACATGTACCTTCCGCTCATGGTGCTGCCGCTGTACGCCTCGCTGCAGCAGCTCGACCCGTCGCTCCGCGAGGCGGCGACGAACCTCGGCGCGACGCCCTGGCGCGCCTTCCGCACCGTCACGCTGCCCCTCTCGATCCCGGGGGCGCTCACGGGATGCATCTTCGTGTTCGTCCCCGCGATGTCGAACTTCGTGATCCCCGAGCTGATCGGCGGCGGCAAGACGATCATGGTCGGCAACCTCGTGCGCGACCAGTTCTTCGAGGCGCGGGACTGGCCGTTCGGCGCGACCCTCGCCCTCGTGCTCACGATCCTGCTCGTGATCGTGATCCTCGTGCAGAACGCCGTCTCGCGGCGCCTCACGGAAGGGCCGCGCCGTGGCTGACACGACCGAGACGACCGCTCCCACGACCACCGCGATGCGCGAGCTCGACCCCGATGCGCGCCCGCGCGCGGTACGCAGGCCGCGCGGCATCCTCGTGCCCCTCTGGCTCGGTTACGTCTTCCTGTACCTGCCGATCCTCGTCGTCGTGATCATGAGCTTCAACGACTCCGAGAACCTGTTCGTGTGGCGCGGCTTCTCGCTGCGCTGGTATCCCGAGCTGTTCGCCGACGAGAAGATCATGCAGGGCCTCGTGAACACGCTCATCGTGGCCACGGGCGCCACGGCGATCGCCACCGTGCTCGGCACGCTGCTCGCCTACGGCATCCATCACTTCACGCGCGGCGGCCTCATCCGGGCGTTCGCGATCGCACCGGCCATCCTGCCCGACCTGCTGCTGGGCATCGGGCTGCTGACGTTCTTCTCGCTGCTCTCGTTCTCGCTGGGGCTGCAGTCGGTGATCCTCGCGCACGCGGTGTTCGCCACGGCCTTCGTGACCGCGATCGTGCTCGCCCGCATGGCGAACCTCGACCCGAGCCTCGAGGAGGCGTCGCGCGACCTCGGCGCGGGCCCCGTGCGCACCTTCGTGCGGATCACGCTCCCGCAGCTCGCGCCCGGCATCGTGGCGGGTGCGCTGCTCGCGTTCACGCTGTCGATCGACGAGTTCGTGATCGCGTTCTTCACGACCGCACCGACCCAGCCGACGCTGCCGATCGTCATCTACTCGATGGTGCGCTTCGGGGTGACCCCCGAGGTGAACGCCCTCGCCACCCTCCTTCTCCTCGTGAGCATCGTGACCGTCATCGCGGCACAGCGCCTCACCCGACTGACAGGATCCGACCGATGAGCCCCGCCCCCCTGCTCCGCGTCGAAGGCGTCCGCGCCGTCTACGGCGACACCGTCGCGCTGCATGGCGTCTCCCTCGACATCGCCGACAACGAGTTCTTCGCCCTGCTCGGCCCCTCCGGGTGCGGCAAGACGACGCTGCTGCGCTCGATAGCGGGGTTCGAGACGCCCGCGTCGGGCCGCATCGAGGTCGACGGCGAGGACCTGCTGCGGATGCCGCCGCACAAGCGTCCCGTCAACATGATGTTCCAGAGCTACGCGCTCTTCCCGCACCTCTCGGTCGAGCGCAACATCGCCTACGGGCTCGAGGCCGACGGCGTCGCGAAGGCCGAGGTGCGCCGGCGCGTCGGCGAGGTGATGGACATCGTGGGCCTCGGCCCGCTCGCCAAGCGCCGCCCCGCGCAGCTCTCGGGCGGCCAGCGACAGCGGGTGGCGCTGGCGCGCGCGATCGTGAAGCGGCCGCGGCTGCTGCTGCTCGACGAGCCGCTCTCGGCGCTGGACCGCCAGGTGCGCTCGTCGATGCAGCTCGAGCTGAAGCGCCTGCAGCACGAGGTCGGGCTCACGTTCGTCGTCGTGACGCACGACCAGGAGGAGGCCATGTCGATGGCCGATCGCATCGCCGTGCTGCGCGAAGGTCGTCTCGAGCAGCTCGCGACCCCGCAGGAGCTCTATGCGAACCCCGCCTCGCGGTTCGTGGCGTCGTTCATCGGCACGGCCAATCTCCTCGACGGGGTGGCGACGGCCGACGGCGTCGAGGTGCGCGGTGTCGGCAGCGTCGCGGCGACCCACGCGCTGGCCCCCGGATTGCCCGCCACTGCGGTCGTGCGCCCCGAGGACGTGCAGCTGTCGACGGATGCCGCGACCGCTGGCCTGCGCGGCACGGTCGTCGACACGTACTTCCTCGGTGGCGCGTCCACGATCTCGGTCGAGGTGCCCGGCATCCTCGCGCCGATCCTCGCGAGCGTGCACGGGGCGAGCCGCATCGCGCGCGGCGACGAGGTCGGCGTGGGCTTCGGGCGTGCGGCGGTCGTGGCCGCGGAGCCCGCCGCGGCATCCGTCACCGACCCGGCGGAGCCCCTCGCCGAGCCCGCGGCTCAGGGAGCGAGCGCGTGACCGGTCGCGAGGCGGGCGTACGCGACGATGAGCTCGAGGGCTGCGTCGTGGTCGATCGTGGGGTGCTGGGCGATGATGCGGTAGCCGTAGGCGTCCTCGAGGGCGACGAGGTTGCGGGCGATCGTGAGCGATGGCTGCCCGAGCGTGAAGATGCCGCGGGCGGCGCCCTGCTCGAGCACCACCTGGTACATGCCGACCTTGCGGTCGTACAGCGTCGTGAGCAGCGAGGCCATGAGGGGATTGCGGCCCGCAGATCCGCCGAGCTCGCACAGCAGCCGCACCTCGGTGTCGTCGGGGCCGCTCGGCAGGCCGGACTCGGCGAGCGCGAGGAGCCGAGCGACCGGATCGTCGTCGAGCTGCTCGAGCATGCGCACGCGGCCCTCGTAGAACCGCTCCATGCCGGCGCGGTTCGCCTCGAACATCAGTTCGTCGATGTCGGGGTAGTAGTAGAGCACCGCGCCCGAGGTGAGGCCGGCCTCCTCGGCGACGCGGTTCAGGCGCGCGCCGTCGGGTCCGTGTGCCGCGATCGCTCGCTGCGCCGCCGCGACGAGTTGGCTGCGCCGCTCCTCCTGCCGCTTGGGCCTCGCCATCGCCGTTCCCTCCCCGCCAGACAGATTGTCTGCATCGCTGGTCAATATTAGGCCGTTCTGACCATATTTCCAGCACATCTTGACGTGACACATTCTTTCCATCAGCATTCAAGAAAACCACGAACGGAGTCGCCATGACCGAGGAGCGCCGCACCTTCCTGTTCATGCCCGAGAGCGCCTACGGCCCCACGAACAACTGCATCGGCATCGGCAACGAGTTGCTGCGGCGCGGGCACCGCGTGGTGTTCGCCGCCGAGCGCTCCTGGGAGGGCAAGCTCGCCGCGCTCGGGTTCGAGGAGGACCTCGTCGACCTCGCGCCCGCGCCCGTCGCCGAGGACGGGGCGGAGGTGGAGCAGGACGCCGGGCAGTTCTGGAAGGACTACATCAAGGAGATCTCGCCCGAGTTCCGCAAGACCACGGCCGAGCAGCTCGAGACGGTCACGCTCCCCATCTGGGAGGAGCTCGTGAACGGCGCGAAGTACTGCGAGCCGCAGCTGCAGGCCATCATCGAGCGCGTCCGGCCCGACGTCATCATCGAGGACAACGTGCTCGCCTTCCCGGCGCTCGTGACCGCGGGCGTGCCGTTCGTGCGCATCGTCTCATGCAACCCGCTCGAGGTCCCCGGCGACGACATCGCCCCCGCGTTCTCCGGCCTCGGCAAGGACGACCGCGAGGGGTGGGCCGCGTTCCGCGCAGAATACGAGCGCACGCACCGTCCGCTGTGGGAGGCGTTCGACGCGTGGGTGCAGGAGCAGGGCGCGCCGCCGCTGCCCGACCTCCAGTTCATCCACGAGGGCGACGAGAACCTCTACGTCTACCCCGAGGTGCTCGACTACACCGACGAGCGTCCCCTCGGCGAGCACTGGCACCGGCTCGACTCCTCGGTGCGCGAGACCGAGCAGGCGCCCGCCGACCTGCCCGCCTCGTTCACCGACGGCAGCCGTCCGCTCGTCTACTTCAGCCTCGGCTCGCTCGGCTCGGCCGACGTCGAGCTCATGCAGCGCGTCATCGGCGCGCTCGCCGACGAACCCGTCAACGTCATCGTCTCGAAGGGGCCGCTGCACGACGAGTTCGAACTCGCCGACAACATGTGGGGCGCCGAGTTCCTGCCGCAGACGAGGATCCTGCCCCTCGTCGACCTCGTCATCACCCACGGCGGCAACAACACCACCACCGAGGCGCTGCACTTCGGCAAGCCGATGGTGCTGCTGCCCCTCTTCTGGGACCAGTACGACAACGCGCAACGTGTCGACGAGCTGGGCTTCGGCATCCGCCTCGACCCGTATCGCTTCACCCCCGAGGAACTGCAGGGCGCCGTGCGCCGCCTGCTCGCCGACACCGCCCTGCGCGAGCGCATCGCCGCCGTCGGCGCCGACATCCGCTCGCGTGCCGGCGTGGCCGCCGCGGCCGACGTGATCGAGCGCGCCGCCGTGCGGGAGCGAGTGTGAGCGACGTGATGGCGGATGCCGCGGTCGACGCGTTGCGCGACGCGGCACCCCGCGCGTACTGGCTCGACCGCGCGGAGGCGCCCGCCGCCCGGCCGGCGCTCGAGGGCGGCGACGAGGCCGACCTCGTGGTCGTCGGCGCCGGGTTCACGGGCCTCTGGACCGCGTGGCGCGCCCTCGAGCGCGAGCCCGGCCGATCGGTCGTCGTGCTCGAGGCCGAGCACGTCGCCCACGGCGCGACCGGCCGCAACGGCGGCTTCGTCGCGAGCTCGCTCACCCATGGGCTCACGCACGGTACCGCGATCTGGCCCGACCAGGTGGGCGCGCTGCACGAGGAGGGCGACCGCAACCTCGCCGAGCTCGTCGCGACGATCGGGGCGGCGGGTATCGACTGCGACCTCGCGCCGTCGGGCAAGACCACCCTGGCCGTCGAGGAATGGCAGCTCGCCGGACTCGTCGAGGCGCAGCGGCTCGGCGAGCGGCACGGCGTCGACCTCGAGCTGCAGAGCCGCGACGAGGTGCAGGCCGACGTGCACTCTCCCACGTATCTCGGCGGGCTTCGCGACCGCACGGGCACGGTGCTCGTCGATCCGGCGCGGCTCGCGTGGGGGATGGCCGCCGAGCTCGAGCGTCGCGGGGTGCGCATCTTCGAGGCATCCGCCGCGACCGGGCTCGCACGGCAGGGCGCCGTCGTGCGGGTCACGACCGCCCGAGGCCACGTCGACGCGCGCCACGCCGTGATCGCGACGGCGGCGTACCCGGCCCCGCTCAAGCGGCTCGGGAACTACATCATGCCGCTCTACGACCACGTGCTCATGACCGAGCCGTTGAGCGAGGCGCAGCGCGCGTCGATCGGGTGGGGCGAGGGGCAGGGCCTCACCGATGCGGGCAACCAGTTCCACTACTACCGGCCGACCGCCGACGGCCGCATCCTCTTCGGCGGCTGGGACGCGGTCTACTACCCGGGCGGTCGGGTCGACGCGAGCCTCGAGCAGCGCGACAGCTCGCACGAACTGCTCGCCCGGCACTTCCTCGACACGTTCCCGCAGCTCGCGGGGCTGCGCTTCACGCACCGGTGGGCCGGTCCCATCGACTCGACCACGCGCTTCACGGCGGCCTACGGCACGGCGTTCGGCGGTCGCATCGCCTACGCGGTGGGACACACGGGGCTCGGCGTGGGTGCGTCGCGGTTCTCGGCGGATGTCGCACTCGACCTGCTGTCGGGCGAGCCCACGTCGCGGCTCCGCTACGACATCGTGCGCCGCCGGCCGTTCCCCATCCCCCCCGAGCCGTTGCGCAACCCGATCGTGCAGTTCACCCGGCGCTCGATCCTCGCCGCCGACGCCCACGAGGGGCGGCGCAACCTCTGGCTGCGGACCCTGGACCGCTTCGGCCTGGGCTTCAACTCCTAGACCCGTCACCGGACGAACCACCCCGGCTCGCGGCATCCGTCGCCCGCCCGAAAGGAACCTCACATGACCACCGGCACCTTCATCGGCGGCTACCGCCCCGGTTCGGGCGGCGACGCCGTCATCACCAACCCGGCGACCGAGGAGCAGGTGGCGGCCTTCCGCTCGTCGGGCGTGGCGGAGGTCGAGGAGGCCGCGGCGGCCGCCCGCGCCGCGCAGCCCCAGTGGGCCGCGAAGACGCCGGGGGAGCGCTCGCTCGCCCTGCTGCGCCTCGCCGACGCGCTCGAGGCCGACGCCGAGCACCTCGCGAAGCTCGAGGTCGAGGACTCCGGCAAGCCGTGGACCACCGCGTTCGACGGCGAGCTGCCCTTCGGGATCGACAACCTGCGCTTCTTCGCGGGCGCGGCCCGGTCGCTCGACGGCACGGGCGCGGGTTCCTTCTCGAGCGGGTACACGTCGATCCTCACGCGCCGCCCCGTCGGTGTGGTCGCGGGGATCACCCCGTGGAACTTCCCGCTCATCATGGCGATCTGGAAGGCCGGGCCGGCGCTCGCCGCGGGCAACGCCGTGATCGTGAAACCCGCGCCGGCCACGCCGCGCACGACCCTGCGCTTCGCCGAGCTCGCCGTGCAGGCGGGGCTGCCCGAGGGGCTCTTCAACGTGGTCACGGGCGACGCCGAGGTCGGCCAGGCGCTCGTGACGCACCGGGAGGTCGACATGGTGAGCGTCACGGGGTCGACGCAGACCGGCAAGGCCGTGATGCGCGGCGCCGTCGAAGGCGTGAAGCGCGTGCACCTCGAACTCGGCGGCAAGGCGCCCGTCATCGTGTTCCGCGATGCGGACCTCGGCGCGATGGCGCACGCGGTGGCGCTCGGCGCCACCTACAACACCGGCCAGGACTGCACCGCCGCGACGCGCGTCTACCTCGAGCGCTCGGTGTACGACGACGGGGTGGCCGCGCTGCGCGCCGCGCTGTCGGGCGTCGTGGCCGGCGACCCGATGGACCCCGCGACCCACATCGGCCCGCTCGTCTCGCGCGCGCACCGCGAGCGTGTCGAGGGCTTCGTGTCGCGGGCCGTCGGCGAGGGCGCCGAGGCGCTCATCGGCGGGCACGCGATCGACCGGGTCGGCTCGTACTTCGCGCCCACGCTGCTCGTCGGCGCCGCGCAGTCCTCGGAGATCGTGCAGGGCGAGGTCTTCGGGCCCGTGCTCGTGGCGCTCCCGTTCGACGGCGAGGCCGAGGGCATCGCGCTCGCGAACGACAGCGCCTACGGCCTGGCGTCGTCGGTGTGGACCTCGGACGTCTCCCGCGCGCTGCGCGTGAGCCAGTCGCTCGACGTCGGGGTCACGTGGGTGAACGACCACCTCCCGATCGCCTCGGAGGCGCCGCACGGCGGTGTGAAGGGCTCCGGCTTCGGCAAGGACATGTCGATGGAGCCGCTGCTCGACTACTCGGTGACGCGGCACCTGATGATCCGGCACGCGGCGCCGCCGGAGACGACGGGGTTCCGGCCGGCCTGAGCCTCGTCGCCGGTCGAGTAGCGCAGCGTATCGAGACCTGCCAGGTGCGTCGGTCGAGTGGAGCAGCGTCTCGAGACCTTCGGGGGGCGGGGTCTCGATACGGCGCTGCGCGCCTACTCGACCGGCGGCGCCTCTACTCGACCGGCGGCTGGCCTGCTCGACCGGCGGCGCCTCTGCTCGACCGGCGGCTGCTGGCCTACTCGGCAGAGGGGAGGCCGACCGCGCGCCCGCCGATCTCGAGTCCGAGCCAGCCCGCGAGCGAGTCGAGTTCGCCGAACACCGCTTCGACGAGGTCGCCCGTGAACGGCTCGTCCTCGTGGATGGCGTCGACGCGCAGCACGCCGTTCGTGCGATCGGCGGTCGCGTCGACCTTGCCGACGAGCCGGTCGCCGTGCAGGATCGGCATCGCCCAGTATCCCCACCGCCGCTGGTCCCGCGGCTTGTACATCTCGAGCACGTACTCGAAGTCGAAGAGCTCGGCGAGGCGCGGGCGGTCGAACACGAGCCGGTCGAGCGGCGACAGGAGTGCCGTCCGTTCCTCGATCGGTTCGTCGGCGCGTTCGAGCGCCGCGGGGTCGACGCGCCACGCGCCGCGCAGTCCCGCCACGGTCGCCGGCTCGCCGATTCCGCGTGTGTCGATCGGCTCGCCGGGCGAACCGGCCGCCTTGCGCTGGCGCAGGATGCCGAGCGACGCGAGCCGGCGTTCGTTGCGCATGCGGTAGGCCACCTCCTCGTCGAGGTCGGGGACGTCGGGGTAGACCCGCTCGGCGAGGTCCCACAGTCGTTCGCCGTTGCGCCGCCCGGCGACGGCGAGGTCGCCGCGCATCATGAGGCACTCGAGGAGGATCATCACATTTCGATCGTTCGTCCATCCGCTCGACGACCACGGCACGACCGCCGTGTCGGGGATCTCCGACGCCGGCAGCGGACCCTGGCCGCTCACTCGGATCATGACGTCGCGCCGGAACGGCTCGTTCACCGCGAGCCAGTTCCGTGTGCGCTCGTGCGGCGGCCAGTGCCGCATCGCCGGACGGAAGAGGGCGAGATCGTCCATCGGCCGGATCATGAGGTCGAGCTCGAAGAGTGTGCGGTCGACCTCGAGCCCGCGCGCGACCTCTGCCGGGTCGTACCGCTCGCCGAGCCGGCTCCAGAACACGACGTCGGCACTCGGCGCCACCGCCGAGACGGGGTCGACCTTCACGAACGTGAGCCGTCGCACGGTGTCGAGCACGTCGTCGGGGCCGCTCGTCTCGAGTGCCTGGGCACGTACGGCGATGCGTCGCGCCTGCTCCCGCGTCAGTTCGACGGTCATGCGGCAACGGTACCCGTCGAGGCTGGTCTCGATACGGCGCTGCGCGCCTACTCGACCGGCGGCAGTCTCGTCGGTCGAGTAGCGGGGGCGTATCGAGACGATCTGAGCTGGGGTCTCGATACGGCGCTGCGCGCCTACTCGACCGGCGGGGCGCTGCGCGCCTGCTCGACCTGCGGGGCGCTACGCGCCTGCTCGACCGGCGCCGCGTGGCGCCCGCACGGCGCGGCGCCGCACGACTCGCAGCGCACGAGCTGGGTGCGGCACGCGGCATCCGTGCAGTTCACCGTGCGGTTCGTGGCCGCGCCGCAGCCCTCGCACTCGCCGATGACGGCGGCGTGGTCGCTGAAGTCGACCGACCCGCGCCCGTCGAACACGTACAGCGAGCCCTGCCACAGGCCGTCGTCGCCGAAGCGCTCGCCGTAGCGCACGATGCCGCCGTCGAGTTGGTAGACCTCGCCGAAGCCGCGGCTCGCCATGAGGCTCGACAGGACCTCGCAGCGGATGCCGCCCGTGCAGTACGTGACCACCGGGCGCCCCTTCAGCTCGTCGTACTCGCCCGAGTCGAGCAGCTCGACGAAATCGCGCGTCGTCTCGACGTCGGGCACCACGGCGTCGCGGAACCGGCCGATCGCCGCCTCGAGCGCGTTGCGCCCGTCGAAGAAGACCACGTCGTCGCCGCGCTCGGCCACGAGCTCGTGCAGCCCCTCGGGGGTGAGCTTCGTGCCGCCGCCGAGTACGCCGTGCGCATCGACGCGCAGTTCGCCGGGCGCGCCGAACGACACGATCTCGTCGCGCACCTTCACGCTGAGCTTCGGGAAGTCGAGGCTCGCACCGGACTCGTCGAGCCCGGTGCCCTCGCTCCACTTGAAGTCGATGTGCTTGAACGGCGGGTAGTCGCGGGTCTTGCGCACGTACCGCTTGAGCGCGCCCATCTCGCCGCCGAGCGTGCCGTTGAGCCCGTGCTCGGAGATCAGGATGCGCCCGCGCAGTCCGAGCGACTCGGCGAGGTCGCGCTGCCACAGTCGCACCGCATCGGGATCGGCGAGCGGCGTGAACACGTAGTAGAGCAGGATCTTCGCGAGCGGCACCGAGCGATCCTACGGCGCTTCGCTGGGCGGATGCCACGGCCGTCCACTGCCGTTCCGAACCGCCGCGCGAGCTCTGCCGTGCGCCGCGGCGCCGACGTAGGCTGGCCGCGACAGCGGGACGCTCACCCTACCGAGGAGGATCGCCATGCTCGACGTCGACCCCTATGCGGCACTCCAGCGGTTGCGGCCGGTCGGAAGCTTCACAGTGACGAGCGCCGACTTCGCCGACGGCGGCCCGCTCGCCCGCCCGCAGTGGAGCACGGGCGCCGGCGGCGTCGACCGCTCGCCCCAGCTCTCGTGGTCGGGCTTCCCCGACCGCACGCGCAGCTTCGTCGTGACGTGCCTCGACCCCGACGCGCCCACCGGCTCGGGCTGGTGGCACTGGGCCGTGGTGAACCTGCCGCTCTCGGTGACGAGCCTCGAGGCCGGCGTGGGCGGTCCGGGCGGGCCCGCGCTCCCGGCCGGCACCATCGTGCTGCGCAACGACGACGGCGAGCGCGGCTATGCCGGCGGGGGGCCACCGCGAGGCACGGGCGTGCACCGCTACGTCTTCGTCGTGCACGCGCTCGACGTGCCGAGCCTCGACCTCGATCCGGATGCCACGCCCGCCGTGCTCGGCATCCGGTGCTTCTTCCACGCGCTCGCCCGCGGCATCCTCGTGGGCACCGTCTCGCGGGACTGAGCGGGTAGTCGACTCCTCCGCGTTCATGTCGCTGGACGCAGGCATCGCGGTGGGCATAGGCCCGGCGGCGGAGCGGCCGGCGGCCTGGATCAGCGTTCGGACCCCAACCAGCCCGGTGCGTCGAGGCGGAAGAGCTCGCCCGGCGCGAAGCGGCGCAGGTCGGAGCGGAGCTCGGTGAGTCGCTGTTCGCCGATGGCCTCAGCCCACTCGGTCTGGATCTCGTCGAACGCGCGAGCCGAGAGTTCCAGGAACTCGACGCCCCTGACCGTGAGGCGCACGATCTTGGCGCGGGCATCGGTCGGTGAGGCGGTTCTCTCGACGTAGCCCTGCTTCTCGAGATTGGCGATCGTCTTTCCGGCAGCCTGCTTCGAAACAGCGAGGCGTGCGGCCAGTTCGACCGCAGTGGTCCCCCGGACGCCGATGGCTTGGAAGACGAAGCCGTGAATGGGTCGCAAGTCGGGGTGCCCGCGCTCCGCGAGGTCCGCGTGCGTCGCATCGACGATGGAGCGGAAGGCTCCGAACAGGAGCAGTGGCAACTCGTATCCGGGGGGACGCTCAGCCATATAAGTCAATCTGGTTTACTATATGGGTAACCATGTTGACTATCTTAGGAGAACCGCTCGTGTCGATCATCCGCAGCACCGAATCCCGACGCATTGAGACCCCGGCCGCTGTCATGCACACCCTGGCGTCGCCGACGCAGGGTGCGGCCGTGAACCCGATCTGGAAGGTCGAAGCCGCCGCGGGGGTGGCAGGCCCTGTGCATCACATCGACGCCGAACAGGTCTGGACCCTCCTCGAGGGAACCGCCGTGGTGACGATCGACGGTGAACGCGTCGCTCTGGCCGCTGGAGACACCGCGGTCGTCCCGGCGGAGGCGGAACGGCAGTTCACGTCCGGAGCGAACGGCTTCACGGCCGTCGTCACCGGCCCGGCGGGCATGAGCGCCTATCTCCCCGGCAGGCCGCACGAGAAGGTCGCGCCCCCGTGGACCGTGTAGCCGCCGACGTTGCACCTCGCACACCGCGTCTGCCCCTGCTCGAAAGCGACCCGCGATCGTCGTCGACGGCGGATCCGTCGCTCCCGCAGTCATCACCGCCGGCCCCGTGCTGCAGCGGACGCGCAACATCGGCCGCAACGCGGGTGACGATCCGTGACTGCGAACTGGCGCTTCGCACCTCACCGCCTACCTTCCGGACGCCGCCGACGAACCCAGCTGTTGACACCCGAGCCCGCCCGGTAGCCGGTCGGTTCGCGTACGGCGATCGTCGTCGACCTTGCGGCGCACGGCCTTCCTCATCGAGGTGCCCGGATGACCCGCCCGGTGATTCCGCCCGCGCAGCCGCCTCATCTACGACAGCTGGCGAGGCCGGGAGCCCTCGCCACCGACGCGCTGATCATGAACCGCCTGAGGCTTGCGATTAGATAACAGGTTATATAACCTGTTGGCATGACGAACGTCGACAGCACCAGCGGCGACATCGTCGCGAGCCTCGGTCACCTCACGCTGGGGTCGCGACTGAAGCGGCTCGGCGAGCGCCTCCAGGGCGAGACGACCCGGTTCATCCAGGCGCAGGGGATCGACCTGCCCTCGAGCTGGTTCCCGCTGCTCGCGGCGCTCGACCGCGGGGAGGCGACCGTCGGCGAGCTGGCCGAGGCGCTCGGCGTCAGCCAGCCCGGCGTCACCCGCAGCGTCGCCAACCTCGCCGGGATCGGACTCGTCCAAGTCGCGACCGGCGACGCCGACCGCCGACGCCGCACGGTGCGGCTCACCGGCGAGGGCGCCGCACTCGTCGAACGCGCCCGTCGCGAGCTCTGGCCCCGCATCGACGCGGCCGTCGCCGAGGCGTGCGCCGGCCTCGAGGGATCACTCCTCGAGCAGGTCGGGGTGCTCGAGCGCCGGCTCGACGAGGTCCCGATCGACCGGCGTGCCGCCGCAGTGGCGACCGTGCCGCCCGTGCCGCCCGCGCCCATGGCGCCCGTGACCGCCGGGAGCCGGCCGTGACGCGACATCCGCTCGACCGCCCCGCCTGGAGCGCGCTCACCGGGGCGCAGCGCCGATTCGCAGTCGGAGGCGACCTCGCCCTCCGGTTCGACCCCGAGATCGGTCCGTTCGCCGCCGCCGTGGATGACGACGCCGAGAGCGCCGAGGCGCTCGCCGCGCTCGCCCACGAGCACGGCCCGATCGCGCTGCTGCAGGTCGGTCCGGCGCCTGTGCCGCCCGGCACGGTCGAACGGCTGCGCGGCCCCGGCGTGCAGCTCGTGCTCGAGCGACCCGCTCCGGTGCCGGCGCCCGAGGGCGTCGAGCTCATCGAGCTGGGCGCGAACGATGCCCCAGAGATGCTCGCACTCGCTCGGCTCGCCGAACCCGGCCCGTTCGAGGTGCGCACGGTCGAGCTCGGCGGGTTCCTCGGTGTCCGCGACCTCGAGACCGGCGCCCTCGTCGCGATGGCGGGCGAGCGTATGCGACCCGAGGGCCACGCCGAGGTGAGCGGCGTGAGCACGCATCCCGATCATCGCGGTCGCGGGCTCGCCGCAGCCCTGTCGAGCGCCGTCGCGCAGCGGATCCTCGATCGCGGCGAGCGGCCGTTCCTGCACGTCTACGCCCGCAACGCCGTCGCGATCCGGCTCTACGAGCGGCTCGGCTTCGAGCACCGCACCGGGGTCGAGTTCGTGCTGCTCGAGGCGGCCTGACGCACGTCGGCGCGGCCGCGGGCGTTCAGCGTCGTCGCACCGACCTCGGGCGGGCCGTCACCGCAGGGCGTCGCGCCGTCGACCGAAGACGAGGTACGCGATCGGCCCGACGAAGTTCACGGCGATGACGACGGCCCACACGCCCTTCGGCCCGTTCACCTGCTCGGCGGGGCGCCTCGCGAGGTCGGTCCACGCTGCGGCCGCGAGCGCGAGCTGAACGGCGCCCGCGACGATCATCCCCGTGCGCTGCTGCGGCGAGAGATCGCTCCAGTTTCGATTCGGCATCTGCTTCCCCCTCTGCGGATCGTGCCCGGTGCCTAGTGCTTGCTACCGCTCAGCGCGAGCACTCCGCCGAGCCCGATCATCATGACGCCGCCCGTGGCGGCCAGGTGCGCCGCACGCCGCGGCGACCTGCCGAACCAGTCGCGGGCCGCGCTCGCCGCGAGCGCCCACACCGAATCGCAGAGCAGCGCGAGCACGACGAACACCGCGCCGAGCTCGAACAGCTGCAGCGGGATGGACCCGGCCGAGTAGTCCACGAACTGGGGCAGCACCGCGACGAAGAACGCGATCGTCTTGGGGTTCGTGACGCCCACGACGAAGCCCTCGCCGAGCTGTCGCCAGTGCGAGCGCGGTGCGGCCCCGCCGTTGACGGCGGCCGCGGCATCCGCCCGATGCCGGATCGCCTGGATGCCGAGGTAGACGAGGTAGAGCGCGCCCGCGAACTTGATGACGGTGAACAGCACCACCGACTGGGCCACGAGTGCGCCGACGCCGAGCGCGACCGCGGCGAGCAGCGGGATCATGCCGATCGCGTTGCCCAGCACGCTGAGGAGACCCCCGATGCGCCCGAGCGCGAGCGATCGCCCGATGACGAACAGCACGCTCGGCCCCGGGATGACGATGAGCACCACTGAGGTGAGCACGAACGCCCAGAGGTTCGATGCGGGGACCATTCGAGCATAGTACTCCGCGTGTCGCGCGGCGATCCGGGCCGGACGTCCCGGGCTCGCCTACTCCTCGTCGGGCTGCGGCGACAGGGGCTGCCCGAGCCGGACGCGCGTGCCGAAGGGGTCGGCCACGAGCGAGACCCGCTCGCCCCACTCGGTGTCGCTCGGCTCCTCGATCACCGTGACACCGGATGCCGCGAGCGCCGCCGTGGTCTCGTCGACGTCCTCGACGTAGAACCACAGCAGGATCCCCGCGCCCGCGCCCGCGCCGGCGGTGGCGCCCTCGGCGAGCCCGAGGCCGAGCTGCGAGGTGCCGGTCTGCAGGGTGACGTAGACCGGATCGCCCGTGGGCGGGAACCGGTAGACGACGTTCGCCCCGAGCCCGTCGCGATAGAACCGCAGCGCGGCCTCGAGGTCGGGCACCTCGACGATGGGGTACGCGGAATCGATCATGGGCCCCTCCCTCGAACGCGAGGCTACGCCGCCCCGACCGATGGCGCTAGCGTGGCACCGTGAGCGAGCACATCTCCGCGAGCGTCGCCGACGGAGTCGGCCGCGTGACGCTCGACCGTCCGCAGGCGCTGAACGCGCTCAGCTACGAGATGATCCGCTCGCTCACGGCCGTGTTCGACGCGTGGCGGTACGACCCCGAGGTGTCGCTCGTGGTGATCGACGGCGCGGGCGAGCGCGGGTTCTCGGCCGGGGGCGACATCCGGGAGCTCTACGACTACGCCACGAACGGCGGCATGGCCGAGGCGCTGCGCTTCTTCCGCGACGAGTACCGGCTCGACGCCGCGATCGCGCGCTACCCGAAGCCCGTCGTCGCGATCATGGACGGCATCACGATGGGCGGCGGCATCGGGCTCGCCGGGCACGCGTCGATCCGCATCGTCACCGAGCGCTCGCGCGTCGCGATGCCCGAGACCCGCATCGGCTTCACGCCCGACGTCGGCGGGTCCTGGCTGCTGGCGCGGGCCCCGGGCGAACTCGGCGTGCACCTCGCGCTCAACTCGCGCACGATGGATGCCGCCGACGCCCTGCACGCGGGGTTCGCCGACGCGTTCGTGCCGTCCGAGCACCTCCCGCACCTGCTGCAGGCGCTCGCCGAACGCGCCGACCCCGGCACGCCCTGGGAGATCGTCATGCTCTTCGACGAGACCCCGGGCCCGTCGACCCTCGCGCAGGCCCGCGACTGGGTCGACGCGTGCTACTCGGCGCCCACCGTCGCGGGCATCATCGAGCGCCTGCGGGCCTTCTCCGAGGGGCGATCGGATGCCGGCGTGGCACGCCACGCCTCCGATCCAGCGGCGGCGGCGTACGCGGCTGCCGCCGCCGACGAGCTCGAGACGCTCTCGCCCACGGCCCTCACGGTGACGCTGGAGTCGGTGCGCCGCGCCCGACTGCTCCCGCGGCTCGAGGACGCGCTCGAGCAGGAGTTCCGCGCGGTGTCGTGGTTCCTCGGGCAGCACGACCTCCGCGAGGGCATCCGGGCGCAGGTCATCGACAAGGACCGCGACCCGAAGTGGGATCCGCCGACCCTCGACGGCATCCCGCCGGGGCTCGCGGCGCGGGTGCTCGACGAGCAGCTCTACGATCCCGTCTGGCCCGACGAGGACTGACGCCCGGCTGTGCGGCTCGAGGAGGTCGCACAGCGACCCGGTCGTGCGGATCGAGGAGGTCGCGCAGCGACCGTCTCGAGACCCCCCGACCTCAGAGCGCGTCGTGCGAGCGCGACTTGGCGATCGCCGCTTCGAGCGCGACCCACGAGAGCATCGCGCACTTCACCCGCATGACGTACTTCGAGACGCCGTGGAAGGCGATCGCGTCGCCGAGGCGCTCCTCGTCGGGTTCGCCCTCGCCGCGCGACCGGAGCATCATGCGGAACTCCTCGGCGAGCGCGAGCGCATCGTCGACGCGAGTGCCGCGCACGAGGTCGACGAGCACCGACGCCGAGGCCATCGAGATGCTGCATCCGTTGCCCTGCCACGCCACCTCGTCGATGCGCTCATGGGTGGGATCGAGTCGGATGCGCATCGTGAGCTCGTCGCCGCACGTGGGGTTGAGCTCGTGGTGCTCTGCTTGTGCATGCTCGAGCGGGCCCTCGCCGTGCCGCGCCTTCGAGTGGTCGAGGATGATCTGCTGGTACAGCCCGTCGAGCCCGCTCACGCCGTGACCCCCTGCTCGACGCCGAAGAAGCGGCGCACGCCCGCGAGCGCCTCGACGAAGCGATCGGCCTCCTCGGCGGTCGTGTAGACGTGGGCGCTCGCTCGCGTCGTGGCCGTGAGCCCGAGTGCCCGGTGCAGTGGCTGCGCGCAGTGGTGGCCGACGCGCACGACGACACCCGCCTCGTCGAGGAACTGGCCCACGTCGTGCGCGTGCACGCCGTCGACGCCGACGCTCACGAGCCCCGCCCGCGGTGCGCCGGGCTGCGGACCCACGATGCGCACTCCGGGGATCGCGGCGACACCCTCGACGACGCGCTCGGCGAACGCGGCCTCGTGGCGGGCGACCTCCTGCATGCCGATCGCGTCGAGATAGCGCACCGCCTCGGCGAGGGCGACCACCTGGGAGACGGGCTGCGTGCCGGCCTCGAAGCGGTGCGGTGCGGGGAGGAACTCGGCGGTCCCCATGGTGACCTTCGTGATGGTCGAGCCGCCGGTTCGCGCGGGCGGCAGCGCGTCGAGCAGCTCGGCGCGGCCGTAGAGCACCCCGATCCCGTTGGGTCCCAGCATCTTGTGACCCGAGAACGCGGCGAAGTCCACGCCCATCGCTCCGAAGTCGACGGGGCGGTGCGGCACCGACTGGCAGGCGTCGAGCAGCACCAGGGCGCCGTGGCGGTGGGCGAGCTCGACCATGTCCGCGACGGGCGCGAGGTACCCGGTGACGTTCGACACCTCCGCGAACGCGACGATGCGGGTGCGCTCCGAGACGGCCGCCGCGGCGTCGTCGATCGACCACAGACCGTGCTCGTCGACGGGGATGGGGCGCAGGCGGGCGCCCGTCTTCGCGGCGAGCCGTTGCCACGGAATGAGGTTCGCGTGGTGCTCGGCCTCGGTGAGCACGATCTCGTCGTCGGGGCCGAGGGCGAACCGTGCGGCATCCGCGCCACCGAGGCCGGCGTTCGCGTCGGCGATGCCGAGTGTGACCATGTTGATGGCGTCGGTGGCGTTCTCGGTCCAGACGACCTCGCGGTCGCCGGCGCCCACGAAACGTGCGACCTCCGCGCGGGCGTCCTCGAAGAGGGTGGTCGAGAGGCCGACCGCCGCGCTCGCGCCCCGGTGCACGGGTGCGAGGTGATGTTCGAGGTACTCGCGTTCGGCGTCGAGCACGGCTCGCGGCCGCTGCGAGGTCGCGGCGGAGTCGAGGTAGGCGGGCGCGAGGCCGCCACTCGTCTGCGTGAAGGCGGGGAAGTCCAGTCGGATGTCGGCGACCGTGCGGCTGCCGACGGAGTCCGCGTCGGTGTGGGTCATCCCCTCCATCGTCCCACGCCGAGGGCGGGTGGTCGCCGTGAGCGGCCCTCGAGGTCGGGCGCCGCCGGTGGCGGCTGATGGCGAACCGACGGGCGGGACGAGGCATCCGGCGCCCGCGTCCCGGACTTCCCGGGTGCCATTCGATAGCGTGGTGGAGTGAAGACACATCACCTGCGCACCCACCGGAGTGACGAGAACCTCGCGCGAGAGGGCCAGCTCGCGTGGCAGCTCGCCGGAGTCGCGATCGACCCCGTCGAGGTCGAGCCGGACGTCGTCGACATGGTCGTCAACCGGGTGATCGACAACGCCGCGGTCGCCGCCGCGGCACTCGCCCGCAAGCCCGTGGTCTCCGCGCGCAGCCAGGCGCTCTCGCACCCGGTCTCGATCGGCGGCGACGGCGCCACCGTGTTCGGCGCGGACGCCGCGCGGCGCACGAGTCCCGAGTGGGCGGCGTGGGCGAACGGGGTCGCGGTGCGCGAGCTCGACTTCCACGACACGTTCCTCGCCGCCGAGTACTCGCACCCGGGTGACAACATCCCGCCGATCGTCGCCGTCGCGCAGCACCTCGCCGCGGCCCGCGGGCTCACGGGGCGGGAGCTCGTGCGCGGCATCGCGACCGGATACGAGATCCAGATCGACCTGGCCAAGGCGATCTCGCTGCACGAGCACAAGATCGACCACGTCGCGCACCTCGGTCCGTCGGCGGCGGCCGGCATCGGCACGCTCCTCGGACTCGACCGGGAGACGATCTTCCAGGCCATCGGCCAGGCGCTGCACACCACGACGGCCACCCGGCAGTCGCGCAAGGGCGAGATCTCGAGCTGGAAGGCGCACGCGCCCGCGTTCGCGGGCAAGATGGCCGTCGAAGCGGTCGACCGCGCGATGCGCGGCGAGACCAGCCCGGTTCCCATCTACGAGGGCGAAGACGGCGTGATCGCGTGGCTCCTCGGTGGTCCGGATGCCACCTACGAGGTCCCGCTTCCCGAGACCGGCGAGGCCAAGCGCGCCATCCTCGACTCGTACACGAAAGAGCATTCCGCCGAGTACCAGGCGCAGGCGTGGATCGACCTCGCCCGCAAGCTCCACGACGAATACCCGCTCATCCTCGACGATCCCGACCGCATCGAGTCGATCACGCTGCACACCTCCCACCACACGCACTACGTGATCGGGTCGGGCGCGAACGATCCGCAGAAGTACGACCCCGAGGCATCCCGCGAGACGCTCGACCACTCGATCCCGTACATCTTCACGGTCGCGCTCCAGGACGGCACGTGGGATCACGTCGAGTCGTACGCACCCGAGCGCGCGCAGCGCCCGGAGACGATCGCGCTGTGGAAGAAGGTCATGACGGTCGAGGACCCGGAGTGGACGCGCCGCTACCACTCGCTCGACATGGATGAGAAGGCGTTCGGCGGCCGCGTCGTGATCAAGCTCGCCGACGGCGGGGAGATCGTCGACGAGATCGCCGTGGCCGACGCGCACCCCCTCGGCGCGCGACCCTTCGGACGCGAGCAGTACGTGCACAAGTTCCGCACCCTCGCGGAGTGGGTGCTCGAGGAGGCGGAGATCGAGCGCTTCCTGGACGTCGCACAACGCCTGCCCGAGCTCGGTCCCGACGAGCTCGGCGGACTCACGATCACCGCGGCGCCGGGCGCGCTCGTCGGCGCGGAGATCCCCACGGGCCTGTTCTGACCCGAGATCCACGGCGGGCCGGCTGACGACGAGTTCGGCGGCTGAACGGGTCGCCGAACGCCCGGAATGCGTCGTCAACCCGCGGGGAACCAGCGGGAGACGGCCAGCTCACTGCGCCAACCACGTCTCTGCAGGTTCCGCGCGATGCGCGCGACGAGCAGACGCGGAGTCGCGAGATCGGCGTTGGTGACCTCCATCACGTGCAGGCCCAGGGACTCGAGTTCCGCTTCCCTGGTGCGATCATGCCGCCACTGTCGGAGGTCCGTCCGGTGATGATCTCCGTGATACTCGAGTACTTCGCCGTACGCCCGGAACAGCAGATCGACCCGGGCGACGAAGCGACCCCGGCCGTCGAAGACCTCGACATTGCCCTCCACCGCCGGAAGCCCCGCCAGCGCGACGAGCGCCCGCAGCTCCGACTCCTTCGTTGACTCCGAGCTCGCATCCACGAGTTCGGCCGCCGCGTGGAGCTTCGCGCGCTGCCGATGGTCGGGGTGTGCTGAGATCGCCGCCCTCAGCCGCTCGGGGTCGACGAGCCGGCCGCGCACCGCCCAGTCCGCCGCGGCCACGAGTTCGGGAACAGAACAGTACGGCGCCAGGTCGCACCAGGTGCGCGCCGGCGAGCTGAGACGGATGCCGCTTCGCTCGACGACATCGGTCGCCGTGATCCGGAGGCACCGCCCGGCGACGCCGGCGCGTCGCACGGCCCGACCGGGCGCCGGCACTGCGAGATCGATCCGAATGTGCTCCCGGAACCGCGTGGGGGTGGGCATCCCGTGCAGGCTGCTGCCGTGGGCCCGCAGATGAACGCGCCTCGTGGCGCGACGAGCAGCGCGGCGCGGCAGCGTTCGAGGAGCGATGCGCCACGCGGCATCCGCACGCCCCACAACGCGCGATCGAGATCCCGCGCACGGAGGCGGTCGACGCTGACCCCGGCGGCGACCGCTTCGGCGACGGTGAACGCGCGGCCATCCAACGCGGCCGGGAGTGGTCGAGCAGATCGCATGACGCGAGCCTGGCTCCCGAACATGCGGGCGGACGCCGGGCACCCGCACCCCGTGGCCGTCGGCTCGACGGTTCCCCTGCGGAGGACCACTCCGTCAGGGTGGCGACGCGTTCGAGGGTTCCGGGCACGGGTGAGCGCCCCGAACTCGTCCTCGACTCGAGCGGCCGCGATGTGGCGCCCGGGCTCTAGGCTGGGGGAGCGGTCGCATGGCGGCGCCCGCGGGCCCACATCCCACGAGGAGCACGATGAGCGACACGACGAGCCAGCAGCAGCCCGAGATCTACAAGGGCCTCGCCGGAGTGCCGGTGGACTACACCGCCATCTCCAAGGTCAACTCCGACACGAACTCGCTCCTGTACCGGGGCTACCCGGTGCAGCAGCTCGCGGCATCCGTCACCTTCGAGGAGGTCGCCTACCTGCTCTGGAACGGCGACCTGCCCAACGCGCAGCAGCTCGGCGCATTCGAGGACCTCGAGCGCTCGCACCGCGGCCTCGACCACGAGGTCAAGCGCATCATCGACGAGCTGCCGCTCACCGCGCACCCGATGGACGTCGTGCGCACGGCGGTCAGCGTGATCGGCGCGAGCGACCCCAAGACCCCCGACGACTCGCGCGAGGCGAACCTCGACAAGGCCGTGCGCCTGTTCGCCAAGCTCCCGTCGATCGTCACCTACGACCAGCGCCGCCGCCACGAGCTCGAGTTCGTCGAGCCGCGCGACGACCTCGGCTACTCGGCCAACTTCCTCTGGCAGGCGTTCGGCGAGACGCCCGAGCTCGAGGTCGTCAACGCCTTCGACGTGTCGATGATCCTCTACGCCGAGCACTCGTTCAACGCCTCGACGTTCACGGCGCGCGTCATCGCATCAACGCTCTCCGACCTGTACTCGGCCGTCACCGGCGCCGTGGGCGCGCTCAAGGGCGCCCTGCACGGCGGCGCGAACGAGGCCGTGATGCATGCGTTCGACGAGATCGGCCCCGGCCCGGGCAGCGCCGAGCGCGCCGCCGCGTGGCTCGACACCGCGCTCGCCGAGAAGCGCAAGATCATGGGCTTCGGGCACCGCGTGTACAAGCACGGAGACTCTCGCGTGCCCACCATGCGCGACGCCCTCGAGCGCATGGTCGAGCACTACGACCGCCCCGACCTGCTCGAGCTCTACGTGGCCCTCGAGCAGGGCATGGAGGAGCGCAAGGGCATCAAGCCCAACCTCGACTACCCGGCCGGCCCCACCTACCACCTCATGGGCTTCGACACCGAGACGTTCACCCCGCTCTTCGTCGCGAGCCGGGTCACCGGCTGGACCGCGCACATCATGGAGCAGCTCGCGTCGAACGCGCTCATCCGCCCCCTGTCGGTGTACAACGGGCCCGACGAGCGGCCCGTGCCGGCGCGCGGGGCGTAGCGGCGGTCACTGGCGAACGGATGCCGCGTGGCGGGCCGCCGCGCGGCCCTGCGCGTTGCGCACAACGTCGCCCCGCGGCATCCGGCGGCTGACTGTGCGCACCCGCCAATGATGGACGATCGACCACGGATCGGGCATACAGTCGTGCACTATGCACATGCTGTTCCGCACCCTGCTGCACCTGCTGTTCTTCTCGCGGCGCCGGCCCGACCTCGACCATCGCGCGGTCGCGCGCACGCGGTTCATCACGCTGCCGACCGACCTCGACATCAACCGGCACATGAACAACGGCGTCTACTTCTCGATCATGGATGTCGCGCGCTTCGACATGCTCGTGCGCAACGGCGTCTTCGGCATGATGCGCGACAAGGGCTGGTACCCCGTGGTCGCGAGCGAGACCATCACGTTCCGCAAGTCGCTCAGCCTCTGGGACCGCTTCACGATCGAGTCGAAGCTCGTCGGGCACGACGACAAGGCCGTCTACATGGAGCAGCGATTCGTGCGACCCGGCGCCGACGGCACCCCCGAGATCTACGCGGCCGGGTTCATCCGTGCCCGCTTCCTGCGCAAGGAGGGCGGCACGGTGCCGATGTCGGAGATCATCGAGGCGCTCGGCATCACCGACGCGCACGGCATCCCCGAGTGGATCGAGCGGTGGGGCACGGATGTCGCGCTGCCGGCGACGCGCGCGGCGGCACCGTCGGTCTGGGGCTGACGCGGGTCTCGATACGGCGCTGCGCGCCTACTCGACCTGCGGGAGTGCCGTCGGTCGAGTAGCGAAGCGTATCGAGACCAGTGCGGGGTCTCGATACGGCGCTGCGCGCCTACTCGACCGGCGGGCGAGTCAGGAGCGCGCCTTCCAGGGCACGACGACCTCCTTGATGATGAGCAGGATGCCGGCCGCCACCGGGATCGCCACGAGGGCACCCGGCAGGCCGGCGAGCGTGCCGCCCGCGAGCGCCGCGATGAGCACGATCGATCCGGGCACCTGCACCGCCTTGCTCATCACCTTGGGCGTGAGGATGTAGGCCTCGACCTGCATGTAGACGAGCATCGCGAGGAGCACGATGAGCGCCGCCGTGGGGGAGACGAAGAGCGACAGCACGGTCATGACCGCCGTCGTGAGCACCGTGCCGATGAGCGGGATGAGCGTGATGAAGAACGCCGCGACCGAGATGACGAGGGCGAACGGCACGCCCACGAGCGTCAGCAGGATGAGGCTGTAGACCGCGTTGAAGAACGCGAGCACGACCATGCCGCTCAGGTACCGACCGACGTTCTGCATGATCCGCTCGGCGTAGCCGACCACCTGCTCGCGGTGCGACGCCGAGACCAGGGTGTAGATGGCCGCCTTGGAGGAGTCGAGTGTCGCGATGAAGTAGATCGTCAGGATGAAGACGAAGAACCCCGTCGAGAGTCCGCCGAAGATGGCGATGCCGACGTTGAGCGCACCGCCGCCGATCGTCGCCCAGGTGGCCGGATCGCTGATGACGCCGACGACCCACGCGTAGACGGTGCTGAGCACGCCGCCCGAGCCGGACGACGCATCCTGGAACCACTGCTCCTGCTGGAGGTTGGCATACGCCGCCGGGAGCGTCTTCACGAAGGCGACCGACTGTTCGATGACGATCGGCAGCACGAGCCAGAGCATCCCGGCGATGACGACGACGAACAGGATGATCACCGTGAGGATCGCGACCCCGCGCTTCATGCCGCGTCGCTCGAACCAGCGCACGAGGGGGTCGAGGCCGAGCGTGACGAAGGCCGCCGCGAACACCGAGAACACGACACCCGAGATGCTGACCACCGCGCCGGCGATGCCGAGTGCCGTGACGACGCCGAGGGTGGCGACGAACGCCCACACGAACGGCCGCTGCGCCATCAGGTTCACGCCGTGCGCCCGTCGGGCGTCGTTGAGGTCCGCCTCGCGGGCACGTCGCTCGATGCTCTTCACGGCGTCAGTCTAGGGGCGGGGAGGCCTCGGACCCGTGGTCCACGACGCACCGCGCCGACCCCAGTCCGGGTCGCAGCGACGGCCCGGAGGTGCCGCATCGAGCGGAGGCGTGCCGCCTCAGATCTTGGGTGCGGCCGCGGGCGCCGGCACATGCAGTGCGCGGTATGTGTCGACGAGACCCGGGTCGTAGTCCGACCATTCGGGCATGGGCCGGTGCGCGCGGATGGCGGCGAAGCGGTCGAGGTAGTAGTCCCAGCCCGGCCCGACGCTCGACGCGTCGTCGGCGTTCGCGAGGCGCTGCGAGAGCGTGAGGGTCGTCATGCCGCCGGCCTCGCGCAGGTGGCAGTGCACGCGCACGGCCGTGGGCCCCTCGCCCACGTCGGCGTGGAAGCGGTACGGCGCCTGGCACTCGAGGATCGTGGTGTTCTGCCACTCGGCGTCGTCGCCCGACATCCGGAAGCGCACGCCCCCCGTCGACGGGTTGCCCGTGTACGTGCCGATCCACGCCTGCATGGCGGTGGGGTTCGTGAGCGTGAACCACACCTCCTCGATCGGGGAGTGGAACAGCCGGTCGAACTGCAGGTACAGGCCGTCGGCCTTGTGTACGTAGTGGCCCGTCGCTCGAGTGATGGTCATCTTCGCCCCCCACGCGTGTCGTGTTGCTTCAGGCTAATCCCGGGTGCGGGCGCAGGGCTAGAGTGGGCGCCATGAGTTCGAAGAGCGCCGGGGGCGCGCACGACGAGACCGCACTGAACGTCAGCGACAACAAGGCCGGACTGTGGGGCTGGTTCTCCGGCATCATCGTCTTCGCGCTCATCGCCGTGCCGCTCTCGGCGTCGTTCGCGTTCGCCACGAACCCCGGCACGCAGCAGTTGTTCGCGGGCCGCCTCGAGGATGCCACCAAGGGCGGCTATCAGGCCTTCTGGTGGGTCGTCACCCTCCTCCTGCTCGCGCTGCCCGTGCTCGTGGGCTACGGCGTCGCCAAGATGTCGGGTCGCGCACTCGCGATCGTGGGCGCGATCGTCGCCCTGTTCGTGATCGCGATCATGGTGCTCGGCCAGGTCTTCATCTTCTAGGTCGCCTCCGCGACCAGCGGATGCCGCGGGCCGGGTCGGCGCCGCGGCATCCGTCGCGCTACGCCGTCTCGCCCTCGAGCAGGGCCATCGCGGCGTTGTGGCCGCCGATGCCGCTCACCGCGCCGCCGCGCACCGCGCCCGAGCCGCACAGGAGCACGCGCGGATGCCGCGTGGCGACGCCCCAGCGCTCGGCCGGCGTCGTGAGCGGCGCACCGGGCTCCGCCCACGGCCACGACAGCGACCCGTGGAAGATGTTGCCGCCGGGCATGCGCAGCGCCTCCTCGAGATCGAGGGTGGTCTTCGTCTCGATGCACGGGCGGCCTGCGGCATCCGTGGCGATCACGCCCTCGATGGGCTCGGCGAGCACCGAGTCCAGCGACGCGAGCACCGCCGCCTGCAGGCGCTCGCGCAGCTCGTCGTTGCGGTAGCGCTCGAGCAGCCGGTGCGGCACGTGCAGGCCGAACACGGTGAGCGTCTGGGCGCCGGATGCCGCGAGCTCGGGCCCGAGGATCGAGCGATCGCTCAGCGTATGGCAGTAGATCTCGCACGGCAGCGGCGACGGGATCTCGCCGCGGGCGGCGACCCGGTAGGCGGCGTCGAGCTGCGACTGGAGCTCGTTGATGTGGAAGGTGCCCGCGAAGGCGGCCTCGGGCGCGACCTCGGTGTCGCGCAGGCGCGGGAGCCGGGTGAGCAGGAGGTTGACCTTCACCTGGGCCCCCTCTGGGGCGGCGAGCCGGCGGAGGCGCTCGCGCACGACCGGGGGGATGCCGACCGGCGCGTCGGTGACGGAGGGGCGCTCGTCGCGGGGGGCGATGGGCGTGGAGCCCTCGGCGCCGGCGGCGCGGGCAGCCTCCGCCGCCGTGACGAGCTGGTCGAGCACCGCCGGCGCGACGTTCGCGAGCACCGCCTGCGCCGTGACCTCGTGCTCCGCGCCGTCGTGGCGGTAGCGCACGCGTCCCGACGGGTCGACGGCGAGCACCTCGGCCTCCGTGAGGAGCTCGGCGCCGGCCCCGCGCGCGGCGCGCGTGAGCTCGCCCGTGACGGCGCCCATGCCGCCGACGGGCACGTCCCAGTCGCCCGTGCCGCCGCCGATCACGTGGTAGAGGAAGCAGCGGTTCGCGTCGAGCGCGGGGTCGTCGAGGTCGGTGAACGTGCCGATGAGTCCGTCGGTCGCGACGACGCCGCGCACGAGGTCGTCGCCCAAGCGTGCGTCGATCGTCTCGCCGAGCGGGCGCTCGACGAGCCGGGTCCACACGCGGTCGTCGCCGACGAGGTCGCGCGCCTCGTCGCGGGTCGGCAGGGGCTCGATGAGGGTCGGGAAGAGCGCCTGCGCGACGCGTGCGGTCTCGGCGTGGAAGGCGTGCCACGCGTCGGCGTCGTCGGCCGCGCCGACCCGGGCGAACGCGTCGCGTGCGGCCGCGGCATCCGCCTCGACGTCGACGAGGAGCCCGCGCGACGGGTCGCGGGGGTCGGGGGTGTACGACGAGAAGCGGCGGCGCACGAGCCGGATGTCGAGGCCGAGGTCGTCGATGATGCGCTGGGGGAGGAGGCTCACGAGGTACGAGTAGCGGCTGAGACGCGCGTCGACGCCGTCGAACGCCTGCGCCGACACGGCGGCGCCGCCGAGGTGGTCGTCGCGCTCGAGCAGCAGCACGCGCCTGCCGGCGCGCGCGAGGTACGCGGCGGCGGTGAGTCCGTTGTGTCCGCCGCCCACGATGACGACGTCGTGGTCGGCGGCGGGGTGCTGATCGGGGCCGTGGTCGGGTGCGGCGTGCGCGTCGGTGGGCATCCATCGAGGGTAGACGAGCGGATGCGGCATCCGCTCGCCGAGCCCCTGCCTGGCCTCGTCGCGAGAACAGGAGCCGGTGCGGCGGAGACCGCGTGTCGTGCCTGCTTCGGTGAGCGGCGCGGCGTTTCCTCCTGTTCTCATGACCCGAGGCGGAGGCAGAGAGGGTGGTCGAACGGCACTCGGCTCGAGTTCCGGACACATTCCGACCGCATCGGCACGAGAATCGGAGCATGGCCGCGACCACTACGAGGACCCTCGAACTGCTCTCGCTGCTGCAGAGCCACCGGCACTGGACCGCGCGCGAGCTCGTCGAGCGGCTCGGCGTGAGCGATCGCACGCTGCGCCGCGACGTCGAGCGGCTGCGCGAGCTGGGCTACGGCATCGAGTCGATCCGCGGCGTCGCGGGCGGCTACCGGCTCGAGGCGGGCACCGGGCTGCCGCCCCTGCTGCTCACCGACGACGAGGGCGTGGCGATCGCGGTGGGCCTGCGCTCGCAGGCGGCGGCCGGCCTGCGCGGTGCCGAGCACACGACGCTCAGCGCGCTCGGCAAGATCGAGCAGGTGCTGCCGCCCGCGCTGCGCCGGCGCATCGAGGCCCTGCAGTCGCACTCGGCTCCCGCACCCGGCGAGGGACCGGCGGTCGACAGCGAACTGCTCGGCCTGCTCGCGCTCTGCTGCCGCGACGCCGAGCGCATCCGCATGCGCTACACGGATGCCGCGGGCATGCCGTCGGCGCGATCGGTCGAGCCGCACCGGCTCGTGCCCCTCGGCCGTCGCTGGTACCTGCTCGCGTGGGACCGCGACCGCGACGACTGGCGAACGTTCCGCCTCGACCGCATCGCCGACGTGTTCCAGACGCGCGTGCGGTTCGAGCCCAAGCCGCTGAGCGAGGAGGACGCCGTGGCGCACGTGCGGTCGGCGGTGCGCTGGCGCGACCGGTCGGTCCGCGCGGCGGTGCACCTCGACGCGCCCCTCGCCGAGGTGCAGGCGGCGCTCGGCTCCTGGGGGCGCGACGCCTACGCCTCGACCGACGGCGTGGGCACGGTGTGGCCCGTCGAGGGCGAGTCCCTGCAGGCCGTCGCGGCCGCGTTGCTGTGGGTTCCGCCGGGCATCGGATGCCGCGTGGCGGGCCCGCCCGAGCTCACCGAGTACCTGCGGGCGCAGGCCGAGCGGTTCGCCGCGGCATCCGCTCATGACTGAACGCGGGCGGCACCGGAAGGCGGGGAGGGACGGGGATCACCGGGGAGTCGCGCGTGGCTCTGCCGGATCATGCAGCAGCCGCGTTCGGGTCACGCGCGCTCGATCGGCGGCCGCCCGCCGCGAAGCTCGACCACCGCACCGGCGTGGCCGCTGCGGGCGAGCGTCAGTGCGAGTTCGGCCACGTCGGCCGGCGGGATGAGCGGCGGCACGGCCGCGCGCTCGTCGGCCGAGAGGCTGCTCCATTCGGCGACCGCGCGATCGAGGCCGATCCAGCCGGGCACGATGCACATCACGCGCACCCCGTGGGCCGTGCCGAGACCGCGGGACGCGGTCGTGAAGCGGATGAGCCCCGCCTTCGCGGCGGCGTACTCGGGCGACCCGTAGGCCGAATCGCCGAGCGCGGCACTCGAGGCGATGTTGATCACGGCACCCGCGCCCCGCCGCCGCATCGACGGCAGCGCGAGCTGCGTCAGGAGCATCGGGGCATGCAGGTCGAGGTCCAGGGTCGCCGCCCACTCGTCGGGCGGCGCCTCGGGGTACTGGGCGTCCGGACTCCAACCGCCGGCGTTGTTCACCAGCACGAGGGGCCCGCCGTCGGCGTCGGGGGAGTCGCCGGCCTCGGCGGCCGTGATGATACGCGCGGCATCCGACGGGCGGCGCACGTCGCCCACGACCGTGCGCGCGGAAACGCCCGAGGCACGGACGAGCCGTGCGGTCGCGCGTGCCCCCTCGGCATCGACGTCGGCGATCACGATGTCAAGACCGGCCCGCGCGAACCCCTCGGCGAGCGCCCGGCCGAGCCCGCCGCCGGCTCCCGTGACGATCGCCGTGCCGCCCTGCAGTTCCATGTGGACACCTCCCGGCACACGGTAACGTCCGCCGCCCACACGGGCACTGGCGGATGTCGGCGGCCCGCGGTTGGCTGGGGCGATGGACATCGCATTCGTCGCGGGCTTCGGCCCGATCGGCACCGCCGACTCGGCCTCGCACGACTTCTGGGCGGGTGCGTTCGGCATCCCGTTCCACGAGAACGCGCCGGGCTACTTCCACACCGAGGAGCTGCCCGGGGTGCGGGCCTTCGCGATCTGGCCGCTCAGCCAGGCAGCCGAGGCCACGTTCGGCACGACCGAGTGGCCCGTCGACCGGCGCGTGCCGCAGGCGTGGATCGAGTTCGACGTCGCCTCGCCCGAGGCCGTGGCACCCGCCGTCGAGGAGCTCCGGGCGGCCGGGCACGAGATCCTCGTCGACGCACACCTCGAACCGTGGGGGCAGACGACCTCGCGGCTCATGAGCCCCGAGGGCCTGCTCGTCGGCGTGAGCTACACGCCGTGGATGCATCCGGCCGAGTGAGCCCGGCGGGGTGGGCCCCTGCGTGAGCCCGCAGTGCCGGGCGGCTCGGCGCTACTCCGTGGCGCGCTCGAGCGTGCCGATCTCGGCGCCCGACGCATCGGAGACCGTGAGCGTGTCGCCCGAGACCACGGCCGTCGCGAGTCCGGAGAGCCAGTCGTCGACCCCCTCGCAGGCCATGCGCGTCGACGCCACCTGGCTGAACGTCACGTTCGCCCCGTCGGCGGTCCACGACCCGACGAGGCGGTTGCAGCCGTCGGTGCCCGTGAGGCCGCCGTCGTCGGCGAGCACGAGGGAGGGCTCGGTGCGCGTCGCGGTGTCGCCCCACGTGCCGACCGGGTCGGCAGCGTCGCCCCCGCCGGGGTTGGCGGCGCAGGCGGTGAGCGCGCCGGCGGCCAGGAGGATCGATCCCGCGAGGGTCCAGCGTCGAAGCGTCGATGACATGCGGTCACCGTAACCCGGCGGGGGGCGCGGCGTCAGCCCCAGTGGGAGGGCAGCGCCGTGTCGTCTCAGCCCTCCGAGGCGGGCGGCGACGAGAGTGCCGCGGCCCGGGCGAGCGCGTCGCGCGCGGCGACGACGGCGGGACGCCGGGCGGCGGCACGACGGGTCGACGAGAACACGGCGCGCTGGGGGTCGCCCGGCAGGGGTGAGAGACGGACGCTCGGGCGCTCGCCCGCCCAGACGAGGTCGGGGAGGAGCCCGGCGGCGTTGCCCGAGCGGATGAGGCGGATGTGCGCCATGAGGTCGGCCGTCTCGAAGCGCACGTCGGGCTCGAAGCCCGCCTGCCGGCACAGCTGCTCCGCCCACTCGCGCGAGGCGGTGCCCCGCGGCTCCATGACCCAGGGCATGGATGCCGCCGCGGCGAGGCCGGCGAGGTCGGCGGCGGGGGTCTCGATACGCGCCTGCGGCGCTACTCGACCGGCGGAGGGGGTCTCGATACGCGCCTGCGGCGCTCCTCGACCGGCGGGGGCGCCTCGACCCGCAGGGGCGTGCGCGGGCGGGAGGGCGAGGCGGATCGCGTCCTGGGCGAGGGGGACCCGGTCGAGCTCCGGATGCAGCGGCCGCGTGTAGCCCGGGTACTGCTCCGCCACGACGAGGTCGAAGTCGCGGGCGGCCACGTCGAAGAGTGCGAGCTCGGGCTCGCGCTCGGTGACCTCGACACGCAGTGCCGGGTGCTCCGCGGCGAGCAGTGTGAGCGCCTGCGGCACCACCGCGTGGGCGGCCGACTGGAACACGGCGATGCGCACCGTGCCGCCGACGGTCGTGAGGGAGCGCGCGACATCCGCCTCGGCCTCTTCGAGCCGTTCGAGCACGACCTGCGCATGCCCGACGAGCAGTTCGGCCTGCGGGGTGAGCTGCACGCGCCGGCCGACCTGCACGAGCAGGGGAACGCCGACCTCCTTCTCGAGCTGGCTGAGCTGCTGGGACACCGACGAGGGGCTGTACGAGAGGGCGTCGGCGACCGCCGAGAGCGTGCCGCGCTGGCTGAGTTCGACCAGCAGGCGCAGGCGTCGCACGTCGAGCATGGGCGGCCTCCGGCATCCGTGGGTCTCGGTCGCGGCGTGCCGGTCGGGGCGCCGCGGGATCATTCGGGAATCATGAACAGTATGCATCGGATTCATTCGCTGTACTGAACGGATGCAACGGCGCACACTGGAAGGGCCGGCGCGCACCACCCCCACGCGCCCTCGAGACGAAGGACATCGCAGTCGTGACCACATCGAAGCTGCTCGCGGACGCCGTTCCCACCACCGACAACGTCGTCGCACTCGTCGAGCGCTGGCTCGCCGAAGCGAAGCACCACCCCGTCGACCCCGCGGCGCAGCGCCTCGCCGGCGTGCTCAAGGACCCGAACGGCCTCGCCTTCACGGTGGGCTTCGTCGACGGCGTCATGCGCCCCGAAGACCTCGGCGTCGCCGGCCGCAACCTCGCCGAGGTCGCGAAGCTCACGCCGAAGTTCCTGCCTGCGTACCTCAAGGGCGCGATCCGACTGGGCGGCGCGATGGCGCCGGCCTTCCCGTGGCTCGTGATCCCGATCGCTCGCCGTGTGCTGCGCGCCATGGTCGGCCACCTCGTGCTCGACGCCACCCCCGCGAAGCTCGGCCCCGCGATCGCGAAGCTGCGCGAGTCGGGCAACCGCCTGAACCTCAACCTGCTCGGCGAGGCCGTGCTCGGCGAGCAGGAGGCCGACCGCCGCCTGCAGGGCACCTACGATTTCCTCGCCCGCGACGACGTCGACTACGTGTCGATCAAGGTGTCGAGCGTGGTCAGCCAGCTCTCGATGTGGTCGTTCGACGAGGCCGTCGAGAAGGTCGTCGCCAAGCTCACGCCGCTGTACGAGCTCGCGGCGAAGGGGTCGGCCCAGGGCAAGGCGAAGTTCATCAACCTCGACATGGAGGAGTACCGCGACCTCGACCTCACGATCGCGGTCTTCAAGAAGGTGCTCGACCAGCCGCAGCTGCACGGCCTCGAGGCCGGCATCGTGCTGCAGACCTACCTCCCCGACGCGCTCGGTGCGATGCAGGACCTCACCGCGTGGGCGCAGGCTCGCCGCGCCGCTGGCGGTGCGCCCATCAAGGTGCGCATCGTCAAGGGCGCCAACCTCGCCATGGAGCACGTCGACGCCGCCATCCACGACTGGCCGCTCGCGACGTACGGCACCAAGCAGGACTCCGACACGAACTACAAGCGCGTCCTGCACTGGTCGATGGCGCCCGAGCGCATCGACGCCGTGAAGCTCGGCGTCGCCGGCCACAACCTCTTCGACGTCGCCCACGCCTTCCTCACCGCCAAGGAGCGCGGGATCGAGCAGGGCGTCGAGTTCGAGATGCTGCTCGGCATGGCCACCGGGCAGGCCGCCGCCGTGCGCGGCGACGTCGGCCGCCTGCTGCTCTACACGCCCGTCGTGAACCCCACCGAGTTCGACGTGGCGATCGCCTACCTGATCCGCCGCCTCGAGGAGAACGCGAGCCAGGACAACTTCATGTCGGCCGTGTTCGAGCTCGGCGACGACCGCGGCCTGTTCGATCGCGAGCGGCAGCGCTACGAGCGTTCGCTCGCGGCCCTCGAGGCCGACGCGGATGTCGCGCCCGCGCCGAACCGCAGCCAGGACCGCCGCACCGAGCGTGCCGCCGCCGCATCCGTCATCGCCGCCGCCGAGGCGTCGACCGCGGAGCCGCTCGCGCCCGCCGCGGCCCCCGGCGAGGAGCACGAGGGATCGCTCACGAGTGTCGTGCTCGGCCTCACCCGCGGCTCGACCGGCGATCTCGAGCTCGCGGATGCCGCCGCATCCGGCTCCGCCGCCACCCCCGGATTCCACAACGAGCCCGACACCGACCCGGCGCTCGCCGCGAACCGCGAATGGGGCCGCAGCATCCTCGCCCGCGTTCCCGGATCGACCGCCGGCGTCGACGCCGTGCGGGCCGCTCGCATCGACGACGCCGCGACCCTCGCACAGCTGATGGCCGCGGTGACCGAGCGCGGCGCCGAGTGGGGGCGTCGCTCGGGCGACGAGCGCGCCGCCGTGCTGCACCGCGCGGGCCTCGCGCTCGCCGCGAACCGCGACCGGCTCATCGAGGTCATGGCCGCCGAGACCGGCAAGACCATCGCCGAGGCCGACCCCGAGATCAGCGAGGCGATCGACTTCGCGCACTACTACGCCGAGCGCGCCCGCGAGCTCGATCGGGTGCAGGGCGCCACGTTCGTGCCGTCGAAGCTCACCGTGGTGACACCGCCGTGGAACTTCCCCGTCGCGATCCCCGCGGGCGGCGTGCTCGCGGCGCTCGCCGCGGGCTCGGGCGTCATCATCAAGCCCGCGAAGCTCGCCCAACGATCCGGCGCGGTCATGGTCGAGGCGCTGTGGGAGGCGGGCATCCCCAAGGACCTCCTGGCGCTCGTCGACCTCGGCAACCGCGACCTCGGCACCCAGCTCGTCTCCGACGAGCGGGTCGACCGCGTCATCCTCACGGGGGCCTACGAGACGGCGGAGCTGTTCCGCTCGTTCCGCAAGGACCTGCCCCTGCTCGCCGAGACGAGCGGCAAGAACGCGATCATCGTGACGCCGTCGGCCGACCTCGACCTCGCGGCATCCGACGTCGCGAAGAGCGCCTTCGGGCACGCCGGCCAGAAGTGCTCGGCCGCGTCGCTCGTGATCCTCGTGGGCTCGGTCGCGAAGTCCGAGCGCTTCCAGCGCCAGCTCGTCGACGCCGTCACCTCGATGCGCGTCGGCTGGCCCGAGCACGCGACGAGCCAGATCGGCCCGATCGTCGAGCCCGCGAACGGCAAGCTCCTGCACGCCCTCACGACCCTCGGCATCGGCGAGGAGTGGCTCGTCGAGCCGCGTCGACTCGACGGCACGAACCGGCTCTGGTCGCCCGGCATCCGCACGGGCGTGAAGGCCGGGTCCTACTTCCACCTCACCGAGTTCTTCGGCCCCGTGCTCGGCATCATGCACGCGAAGGACCTCGACGAGGCGATCCGCATGCAGAACGCCGTCGATTACGGCCTCACCGCGGGCCTGCACTCGCTCGACGCCGGCGAGCTCGCGACGTGGCTCGACCGCGTCGAGGCGGGCAACCTCTACGTGAACCGCGGCATCACCGGCGCGATCGTGCAGCGCCAGCCCTTCGGCGGCTGGAAGCGCTCCTCGGTCGGCGCGGGCGCGAAGGCCGGCGGCCCGAACTACCTGTTCGGCCTCGGCGACTGGGTGCCCGACCACGGCGAGCAGAGCCGGTCGCTGCACCTGCGCGGCCTCGAGCAGCGCGTCTCCGAGCTCATCGAGGCGTCGCAGTCGTCGCTCGACTACGAGTCGTTCGAGGTGCTGCGCCGGTCGGCGCTCAGCGACGAGGTCGCCTGGGCCGAGGAGTACGGCACGGTCAAGGACGTCTCGGGCGTCGGCGTCGAGCGCAACCTCTTCCGCTACCTGCCGCTGCCCGTCACGATCCGCCTGAGCGAGGACGCGACCCTCGCCGACGGCCTCCGCGTGATCGCGGCCGGCCTCCTCGCGAAGTCGCGCTTCAGCGTGTCGACCGCGCACGAGCTGCCCAAGGGCGTGCGCTCGATCCTCGCGGCCCGCGACATCCGGGTCGTGCGCGAAGGCGACAGCGGCTGGCTCGAGCGCGCGGCCGCGGGCGGCATCACGACCTCGCGCGTGCGTCTCGTCGGCGGCTCGGCCTCGGCGCTCGCCGAGGCGACCAACGGCACGCCCGACCTCGCGGTGTGGTCGCACCCCGTCACCCCGTCGGGCCGCGTCGAGCTGCTCCCCTTCCTGCACGAGCAGGCCGTCTCGATCACCAACCACCGCTTCGGCAACCCGACGACGATCTCCGAGGGTGTCATCTAGCGAGCGGATGCCGCGTGGGGCCTGTGAGTCCCCACGAGCGGAGGGGGCGGCGCAACCCGCCGTCCCCCTCCGTCTTCGGCCGGCTCGACGCCGGCGCGTCCCCGACGCCCACAGGGTTCCCGCGTGGCGCACCCCCGGGTGGTCGGCGCCCGGCTGGCGCAGGAGGTAGCGTCATCCGGTGCGGATCGCGATCGTGGGGGCGGTGCTGCTGCTCGCGGGCGCCGCGGCGGCGATCGCCGGCGTGCTTCCGGCCGAGGACATCGTCGCGCTCGTCGGGCGCGTCGCCCCGATCCTCGCGTTCGTCGTGGCGGTGACGATCGTCGCCGAGCTCGCGGCCGAGGCCGCCGTGTTCCGGGTGATCGCCGAGCGGCTCGCGGGCGTCGCGCGCGGCCGGGCCTTCGTGCTGTGGCTGCTCGTGCTCGCGCTCGCGGCGGCCTCCACGATCTTCCTCTCCCTCGACACCACGGCGGTGCTGCTGACGCCGATCGTCGTGTCGCTCGCCGCGCACGCGCGCATCTCGCCGATCCCGTTCGCGCTCACGACCGTGTGGATCGCGAACACCGGGTCGCTGCTGCTCCCGGTCTCGAACCTGACGAACCTGCTCGCGGCGGAGCACTTCGGGCTGCACCCGCTCGAGTTCGCGGCGCTCACGTTCGCGCCGGCCGTCGTGGCGATCGTGGTGCCCGCGATCATCATCTTCGTGACGAGGCCGCGCCAACTCCTCGTGCGGTTCGAGCCGGAGCGCGGCACGCCCCCCGAGGATCGGGTGCTGTTCGGGATCGCGGCGACGACGCTCGCGCTCCTCGTCCCGGCCCTCGTCTCCGGGATCGAGGTCTGGATCCCCGCGGCCATCGCGGCGGCCGTGCTGGCGATAGCGTTCGCGGTGCGTCGCCCGGCGGTCCTGCGCCCGTCCCTCGTGCCGTGGCCGCTCGTGGTCTTCGCCTCGGGGCTCTTCCTCGCGGTGGAGGCGCTGCACGCGGCCGGCACGACCGGCGTGCTCGGCACGCTCGCGGGAACGGGCGACGGGCCGCTCGAGCTGCTCCGGCTGGCGGGGCTCGGCGCGGCATCCGCCAATGCCGTGAACAACCTGCCCGCGTACCTGGCGCTCGAGCCGTTCGCGGACGACCCGGTGCGGATCGTCGCCCTCCTGATCGGCGTGAACGCAGGTGCGATCATCACCCCGTGGGGGTCGCTCGCGACCCTGCTCTGGCACTCCCGCCTCGTGTCGATGGAGGTCGAGATCTCCTGGCGCCGCTTCATGCTGCTCGGCCTGCTGGCGGCTCCGCTCACCGTCGTGGCCGCGACGCTCGCACTGTCGTTCGCCCAGGGCACGGCGACGGGCTGACCTGCGCGCAGCCCGGGTGGCGTGCCGCGCAGGACGATCGTCACGTCACCGGCATCCGGAGCGCACCTAGGCTCGGGGTGTGGCTGCACACGCACCGATCGTCACGCTCACGATGAACCCCGCCGTCGACGTGAGCAGCTCGACGGACGTGGTCGAGCCCGAGCACAAGCTCCGCTGCGGACCGAGCCGGTTCGACCCGGGCGGTGGCGGCGTCAACGTCACGCGGGCGATCCGCAACCTCGGCGGCAACTCGATCGCGATCTACCCGCTGGGCGGACCGAGCGGACAGGCCTACCGCGGCTTCCTCGAGGCGGAGGGGATCGTGGGACGGGTCATCACGATCGCGGGCAACACGCGTGAGAGCTTCACGATCGACGAGCTCTCGACGGGGCGTCAGTTCCGGTTCGTGCTGCAGGGCCCCACGTTGCGGGAGCCCGAGTGGCGCGCATGCCTCTCGGTGGTGGGCGACATGCTGCCCGTCGGCGGCTACCTCGTCGCGAGCGGCAGCCTGCCGCCGGGCGTGCCCGACGGGTTCTACGCGCTGCTCGCGCGCATCTCCGCCAGGAACGGCGTGCGGCTCGTCGTCGACACGTCGGGGCCGGCGCTCGCAGCGGCGCTCGAGGCCGGCGTGTTCCTCGTGAAGCCGAGCCTGCGGGAGTTGGGCGAGCTCGTCGGCGCCGACGGCACCCTCGACGCCGACGAGCAGGTCGAGGCCGCGCAGGAGATCGTCGCCGAGGGGCGCGCCGAGATCGTGGCGCTCACCCTCGGCGGCGCGGGCGCGCTGCTCGTGACGGCCGACGAGGTGCTCCGGCTGCCGACGCCCCGGGCCCAGGTGAAGAGCGTCGTCGGCGCGGGCGACTCGTTCCTCGCCGCACTGGTGCTGCGGCTGGCCCAGGGCAGGTCCCTGGCCGAGGCGTTCCGTTCCGCGGTCGCCGCGGGCACGGCGGCGGCGATGGCGCCGGCGACGGAGCTCTGCCGCGCGGCCGACGTCGCGCGGCTCGAGGCCGAGCTGGCGTAGCCGGGGTCGTCGGTCGAGGAGCGAAGCGTATCGAGGCCCTCGCCGGTCGAGTAGCGAAGCGTATCGAGGCCCTCGCCGGTCGAGTAGCGAAGCGTATCGAGGCCCTCGCCGGTCGAGTGGCGAAGCGTATCGAGGCCCGGCGGGAGTGGTCTCGATACGGCGCTGCGCGCCTACTCGACCGGCGGAATCGGGTCAGCGACCGCGGTTCGCCCGCCGCGTTCGGCGCGGGGCGCGCCCGCCGAGGAACGACTCGCCCGCGTCCACGATGAAGCCCTGCCGCAGGGCCTCGCGGCCGATCAGCATCCGGAACCCCATCTCGTCGCGATTGCTGAGGTTCATCTCCGCGGTGACCGTGCGCCCGAGCAGCACGAGGTCCATGAGCACCACGATGCGCTCGTCGACGTGGCCCGAGGAACTGCGCACGTGGCGCCGATCGTGCACCGGGCACTCCACGACCACGGCGTCGTCGTTGGAGTTCTGCCAGGGGCGCACGCCGAAGCGCACGAGGTCGAGTCCGTCGCGCTGGATCTCCTCGACGTCGAACGCGTGCAGTGACGAGGTACGGGCCCCGGTGTCGAGCTTCGCCTTGATCCACGGGACGCCGATGCCGGGCAGGCTCACCCACTCGCGCCACCCCGCGATGGTGCTTGAATGGATGGGCTCTGTCACACGCTTATCTTCTCAGGGGCTCAACGATGAAACTTGCGATCCTCTCGCGCGCCCCTCAGGCGTACTCCACGCAGCGCCTTCGCACTGCGGCGCAGCAGCGAGGACACACCGTGCGGGTGCTCAACACGCTGCGGTTCGCGATCGACCTCTCGGGCGCCGAGCCCGACCTGCAGTACCGCGGACGCCCGCTCTCGGACTACGACGCGATCCTGCCCCGCATCGGCAACTCGATCACCTACTTCGGCACCGCGGTGGTGCGCCAGTTCGAGCAGATGGACGTGTACACGCCCAACACCGCGAACGGCATCACGAACGCGCGCGACAAGCTCCGCGCGAACCAGATCCTCTCGCGGCACAACATCGGCATGCCCGCCACGACGTTCGTGCGCAACCGCGCCGACGTGCGCCCCGCGATCGAGCGCGTCGGCGGCGCGCCCGTGGTGATCAAGCTGCTCGAGGGCACGCAGGGCATCGGCGTGATCCTCGCGCCGCAGGCGAAGGTCGCCGAGGCGATCATCGAGACGCTGCACTCGACGAAGCAGAACGTGCTCATCCAGCGGTTCATCGCCGAGAGCCGCGGTCGCGACATCCGTGCGCTCGTCGTGGGCGACCGCGTGGTCGCGGCCATGCGGCGCGTCGCGAGCGGCGACGAGTTCCGCTCGAACGTGCACCGCGGCGGCACAGTCGAGCCCGTCGAGCTCACGCCCGAATACGAGGAGGCGGCGGTGCGCTCGGCCCAGATCATGGGCCTCAAGGTCGCCGGCGTCGACATGCTCGAGGGCAACGAGGGCCCGCTCGTGATGGAGGTCAACTCGTCGCCGGGCCTGCAGGGCATCGAGACGGCGACGAACCTCGACGTCGCGGGCGCGATCATCGACTACATCGCCAACCAGGTGGCGTTCCCCGAGATCGACGTGCGGCAGCGGCTCACGATCTCGACCGGGTACGGGGTCGCCGAGCTGCTCGTGCACGGCAGCGCCGACCTCGTGGGCAAGACGCTCGGCGAGTCCGGGCTGTGGGAGCGCGACATCACGGTGCTCACCCTGCACCGCGGCGCCACCGTGATCCCCAATCCGCGCAAGGGCGTGCAGCTCGAGGCCGAGGACCGACTGCTCTGCTTCGGCAAGCTCGAGGAGATGCGGTCGATGATCCCCGAGCGGCGTCGCCGCCGCGCGAAGGTGCGCAGGCTCCCGAAGGAGCCCATCCCGGTTCCGGCTGAGCCCGCCTGATCGGTCGCGATGCCGGCGCCGGCCGGGTCGGCGCGCCGGAGTGAGGTCTCCGTGGGCGAGGCCGGTTGCCGAGGGCACTCCGCCGCAGAAACGGCACTCTGGTGCGAGCATCGGGCGAGCGGATGCCGCGGGGCGGCGTGAGACCGCTCGTCGGTCGAGTAGCCGCGGAGCGGCCTATCGAGACCCTCGGGTGCGGACCCGGGTCTCGATACGCGCCTGCGGCGCTACTCGACCGGCGGAGGGGTCTCGATACCCGCCTGCGGCGCTACTCGACCGGCGGCCTTCGGCGCTCCTCGACCGGCGGGTGTGTCAGGGGCGGGCGCGCAGCGCGCGCTCCGCGGCGGTCAGCGCGGCATCCGTCGGCACCCCGAGCCGGCCGGCCACCTCGGCGAATGCGGATGCCGCGGCCTGCAGCGCCTGCTCGGCGGGGTCGCCGGTGGCCCGCACGAACGTGCCATTGCGGCCCCGGCCCTCGACGATGCCGTCGGCCTCGAGCTCCTTGTAGGCGCGGGCCACGGTGTTCACCGCGAGGCCGAGCTCGTCGGCGAGCGCCCGCACGGTGGGGAGCTTCGCGCCGGCGGGGAGCTCACCCGAGCGCACAGCGTCGACGACCTGGCTGCGCAGCTGTTCGTAGGGCGGGGTGGTGCGCGACGCGGCGTCGACGACGAGGCGCAGTCGCGGCATCCGCTAGTCCCGGTTGCGGTTGACCAGCCGCGAGAGCACGATCGCGCTGCGCGTGTGGTCGACGTTGGGGGCGATGCGCACGCGCTCGAGCGCATCCTCGAGCGAGGCGATGTCGCGCGCGCGCATGTGCACGATGGCGTCGGCGCTGCCGGTGACGGTGCCCGCGTAGACGACCTCGGGCACGCCCTGCAGGATGCGCTGCAGCTCGTCGGGCGCGACCGTGCCGCGGCAGAAGAGCTCGACGTAGGCCTCGGTGCTCATGCCGTCGACCGCGGGGTCGACCTGGATCGTGAACGAGCGGATGACGCCGTCGGCGACCAGGCGGTCGACACGCCGCTTCACGGCCGACGCCGACAACCCGACCGACGAACCGATATCGCCGTAGCCGGCCCGGGAGTTCTGCCGCAGCAGGTCGAGGATCGCTCGGTCCAGGTTGTCCATGCGCCGAGTGTACGTCGGTGTGTTGCGTCTCCACAGGCCGTGACGCCGGTTTCGTGCGCGGATCGTGACAATCCGCGAGCGGGCGGGTTCAGGATGCCGCGGTCGGGTCGCCGGCGATCGCCGGCTGTCCCGCGGCCGACGAGGTCTCCGCGATCGCCGCGTGCCGTTCGCGCAGCCCGTGCATCAGGGCGCCGAGCCCGAGCCGGAACGCACGATCGGCGCCGTATGCGTCGGCGTGGTCGGGGTCGAGGGCGGAGCGCAGCGCGCCGAGGTCGGCGGCGACCGTCGCCTGCACGAGCAGGTCGCCCGGCGCGACGATGTCGAGTGCGGAGCCGAGCACGTGCGCCTCGACGGTGCGCATCACGGCCACGGCGTCCCGCGTCGGCCAGCCGCCGTCGAGCAGCGCTGCGACGACGATCTCGTACATCTCGAGGGTCGAGGGGTCGCGGATCGGCGTCGTGGCGAGCAGGGGGATCACGTTGGGGTGCGCCGCGAACGCGGTCAGGTACGACCGTGCCCACGCCTGCAGCGCGGCATCCCACGGCTGCACGGCGAACGCCGACGTGTCGATCTCGGCGACGATGCGCGCGCGCACGAGCTCGATGAGCTCGGAGCGGCTCCCGACGTGGTTGTAGAGCGAGGAGACCTGGCGGTCGACGCGGCTCGCGACGGAGCGCATGGTCAGCGCCTCGCCGCCCTCCTCGTCGATGAGGTCGAGCGCGGCGCTCACGAGCTCCTCGCGCTTCAGTCGGGCCACGATTTCACCTCCGGGGTCTTCCGTCGCCGTGTTCGGGAGTGTAACGTGCACTCCACGCAAATACGAACAGTGTTCGTATACGGATGCCGCCGAGGGGCATCCCCGAGGACGGCGACAGGCGAGATGCGATGACCACGATGTTCTTCCATGGCGGCACGGTGTGGACCGGCGGCGACGCGGGCGCGGGTCCCGGCGTGGCAACCGGCGCGGATCCCGCGGCCCCGAGCGAGCGCGCGCTGCTGGTGCGCGACGGCGTGATCGTGGCGGTGGGCACCGACGCGGAGCACGCGGCATCCGGAGCCGACCTCGTCGTCGACCTCGGGGGCGGGTTCCTGATGCCGTCGTTCGGCGACGGGCACGCGCACCCGCTCTTCGGCGGCATGGAGGACGAGGGTCCCGACATCCGCTCGGCCGACTCGGTCGCCGGGATCGTCGCGGCCGTGCGCCGGTACGCCGACGAGCATCCCGACGAGGAGTGGATCACCGGTGCCTCGTACGACGGCAGCCTCGCCGAAGACGGCCTGTTCGACGCGCGCTGGCTCGACGATGCCGTCGCCGACCGGCCGGTGGTGCTGCGGGCGTGGGACTACCACACCGTGTGGTGCAACTCGCGGGCGCTCGAGCTCGCGGGCATCGACGCCGGCACGCCGGAACCCGAGCTCGGGGAGATCCCGCGCCGAGCCGACGGGACCCCGCTCGGCACGCTGCGCGAGTGGGGCGCCGTCGACCTCGTGTCGGCCGTCATGCCGCCCCGCTCCCTCGAGCAGGGGCTCCGCGCGCTCGAGCGCGCCGGCCGCTACTACCTCGATCGCGGCGTAACCTGGGTGCAGGACGCGTGGGTCGAACCGGCCGACGTCGACGTCTACGTCGCCGCGGCCGAGTCGGGCCGCCTGCCACTGCGCTGCAACCTCGCCCTCTACGCCGACCCGCGACGCTTCGCCGCCCAGCTGCCGGGCATGGTCGCCGCGCGCGACCGCGTCGTCGCGACCGGCTCGCCGCTCCTCACCGCGAACACCGTGAAGTTCTTCGCCGACGGCGTCGTCGAGAACGAGACGGGCGCCCTGCTCGAGCCCTACTGCTCGGGCCTCCACTCGCACGGCATGTCGGTGTGGGGCGCCGAGCGCCTCGCCGAGGCGGTGCGGGCAGCGGATGCCGCGGGCTTCCAGGTGCACATCCACGCCATCGGCGACGCGGCCGTTCGCCAGGCGCTCGACGCGATCGAGCAGGCCGTCGCGGCGAACGGACCGCGCGACCGCCGCCCGGTGATCGCCCACGCGCAGCTCGTCGACGACGCCGACCTCGATCGCTTCGCCGCGCTCGGTGTCATCGCGAACATGCAGCCGCTCTGGGCGCAGCTCGACGCGCTCATGAACGTGCTCACCGTTCCCCGCCTCGGGCAGGAGCGCAGCGATCGCCAGTACCGCATGCAGTCGATCGCCCGCTCCGGCGCGACGCTGGCTTTCGGATCGGACTGGCCGGTCTCCTCGGGCGACCCCCGGGACGGCCTCGCGGTCGCGGCCTCGCGGCGCAACGACGACGGCGAGCCCGCGGGCGGCTGGACGCCGCACGAGATCGTGCCGATGCACGCAGCGCTCGCGGCCTACACCACGGCGGTCGCCCACCAGGCGTTCGCCGAGCAGGGCACAGCGCCGTGGGGGCGGATCGTCCCCGGCGCGAGCGCCGACCTCGTGCACCTCGCGCGCGACCCGCGCGAGGTGGACCCCCACGACCTCCCCGTGATCGAGATTCGCCAGACCTACCTCCGCGGCATCCCCCGTCGCAGCTCCGAGCGCAGTGTCGCGCTCCACCCTTGAAAGGATCACCTCGATGTCCCGACTCGATGCCGCCGGCGCGACCGCCGCCGACACGCCCGGCAGCCCGGCCGCGCCCGGCACGCCCGGCACGCCCGGCACCACGAAGGCCACCCCGAAGGCCACCCCGAACCACGACGGCGCCCACCTGCGGCGCGTGCTCGGCGTGCCCTCGCTCGTGCTCTTCGGACTCGTGTACATGGTGCCGCTCACCGTCTTCACGACCTACGGCATCGTGACGCAGCTCACCGGCGGGCGCGTGCCGCTCGCCTACGTCATCACGCTCGTCGCGATGGCGTTCACCGCCCGGTCGTACGCGCGGATGGCCGTCGCCTACCCGTTCGCGGGGTCGGCGTACGTGTACGCGCAGCGCAGCTTCGGACCCGGCATCGGCTTCCTCGCCGGCTGGTCGCTCATGCTCGACTACCTGTTCCTGCCGATGATCAACTACCTCGTCATCGGCATCTACCTGAACGCGGCCTTCCCCGACGTGCCCCAGTGGGTGTTCATCGTCGCGACGATCGCGCTCGTCACCGTGCTCAACGTGATCGGCATCGTCTCGGTGGCCCGCGCGAACTTCGTCATCATCGCCGTGCAGACGCTCTTCATCGTCGCGTTCGTCGCACTCAGCGCCACCGTGCTCGGCGGTACCGGCGAGGTCGACCTCGCGGCGCCGTTCACAGGCGACGGATCGGTCGACGGAGTGGGCGTGCTGTTCGCGGGCGCGGCAGTGCTGTGCCTCTCGTTCCTCGGGTTCGACTCGGTGTCGACCCTCGCCGAGGAGGCGAAGGAGCCGACCCGCTCGGTGCCCCGCGCGATCATGATCACCACGGTCGCCGCGGGCGTGATCTTCGTGCTGCTGTCGTACCTCTCCCAGCTCGTCTACCCGTCGAACGCGTTCACGTCCGTCGACTCCGCGGCCCTCGACGTCATGGCAGCCGCCGGCGGGCAGTTCCTCGTCGTGTTCTTCACCGCGGCGTACATCGCGGGAGCGGCGGGGTCGGCGCTCACCTCGCAGGCGTCCGTGGCGCGCATCCTGTTCGCGATGGGCCGCGACGGCGTGCTGCCGCGTGCGGTCTTCGGACGCCTGTCAGCTCGGTTCGGCACTCCGGTGCTCTCGATCCTCATCGTGTCGGCGGTCTCGCTCCTCGCCGTCGTCATCGACCTGGGCCTGCTCGTCGAGATGATCAGCTTCGGCGCCCTCATCGCGTTCTCGGTCGTCAACCTCAGCGTCATCAAGCACTTCTTCGTCGACCGCCGCGAGCGCTCGGGCCGCGCGGTCGTCGGCAACCTCGTGCTGCCCCTCATCGGCTTCGGGCTCACGCTGTGGCTCTGGACGAGCCTCTCGCCGCGCACGTTCGTCGTGGGCCTCGCCTGGCTCGCGCTCGGCGTCGTGATCCTCGCGGTGGTCACGCGCGGGTTCCGTCGTCCGACGCCCATGCTCGACCTGCGCGAGGAGGCGCCACTCGACGAGGTCGCCGCGCTCGGCCGCAAGTGAGATGATCGGCGCGGGGGCCGTTCGCGCGCAGGCCCTCGTGCGGGTCGTCGCGACGAGCGGGCAGTTCGGGAAGGCGGTGCGGCGGCATGAGGCGCTCACGGCAGTTCCGGTACTGGTTCCCCTTCCTCGCGTCGGTCACGGTGCTGCTGAGCGCGTGCTCGTCGGGCGGCGGCATCCGTTCGACCGATGAGCCGTCGATGAGCAGTGCGGCGACGGGTCGGGCGAGCGCGCAGCACGATCGTGCCGGAGTGGTCGACATCGGCGCCGGGCGGCAGATGTACCTGGCGTGCAGCGGCACCGGTTCGCCGACGGTGGTCCTCGTGTCCGGGCTCGGCGACAACGCCGAGATCTGGAGCACGCCGTCGGCGGTCGCGGACCCCGAACCGCCGACCGTCTTCGCCGGCGTCGCCGGATTCACCCGGGTGTGCGCCTACGACCGCCCGGGCACCGCCGACAGCCGGTCCACCGTGGTGGCCCAGCCCACCAGTGCGCAGACCTCGGCGGACGACCTCGAGGCGCTGCTCGTCGCAGCCGGCGAAGCGCCGCCCTTCGTCCTCGTCGGGCACTCCTACGGCGGCCCGATCATCCGGCTGTTCGCCGCGGAGCACCCCGCCGGCGTGAGCGGCCTCGTGCTCGTCGACGCGCTCTCGGAGGACCTCGTGGCCGGCCTGAGTCCGGAACAGGCGGCGCTGTTCGAGGAGCTGAACGCACCACCGCCCCGGTCGGGTGCGGAGACCTTCGACGCCGCCACCGTCTTCGCCGAGCTGCGCGGGTCGGCCCCGGTGCCCGATGTCCCGGTCACGATCCTGACCGCCGACATCCCGCAGCTCACCCCGGAGGTGGTGGCGTCGGGGCAGCTGCCGCCCGGAGTGGACCAGGGGTTCGCCGATGCGCTGTGGGCCGCGCAGATGGCCGCCCAGAACGCGCTCCCTGCGAAGTTCGCGCGTTCCGTGCACATCACCCGCACCGGGAGCGACCACTACATCCAGCTCGGCAACCCGCAGCTCGTGATCGACGCGATCCGCACGACCGTCGACAGCGCCGGCTGACCTCCGCCATCGCCTCGGGGCCCGGCCCGCTCCCCAGCGCCGTCTCCTAGGCTCGAGGAATGACCCTTGACGCACCCGTTCGGCTGGGCGTGCAGCTCCAGCCCCAGCACGCCACCTACCCCCAGATCCGCGACGCCGTGCTCCGCATGGAGGACCTCGGCGTCGACATCGTCTTCAACTGGGACCACTTCTTCCCGCTCTCGGGCGACCGCGACGGTCTGCACTTCGAGGCGTGGACGATGCTCGGCGCGTGGGCCGAGCAGACCGAGCGCGTCGAGTTCGGCACGCTCGTGAACTGCAACTCGTATCGCAACGCCGACCTGCAGGCCGACATGGCCCGCACGCTCGACCACATCAGCGCGAAGGGCGGCGGGGCCGGCCGGTTCATCTTCGGCACCGGCTCGGGCTGGTTCGAACGCGACTACGACGAGTACGGCTACGAGTTCGGCACGGTCGGCTCGCGGCTGAACGACCTGGCCGACGCCCTGCCGCGCGTGCGGGCGCGGTGGGCGAAGCTCAACCCGGCGCCCACACGCGACATCCCGATCATGATCGGCGGCAAGGGCGAGCAGAAGACGCTGCGCATCGTGGCCGAGCACGCCGACATCTGGCACTCGTTCGTGCCCCCGGCCGAGATCGCGCACAAGCTCGACGTGCTGCGGGGCTGGGGCGAGCGGGTCGGCCGGGATGTCTCCCAGATCACGATCTCGAACGAGCTCGCCCGCCACCGCCTCGACGACGACCACGCCGACGCGCTCCACGACGCCGGCGTGCGCCTCTTCACGCTCGGCATCTCCGGGCCGGCCTACGACGACGCGCCGGTGAAGCACTGGCTCGAGTGGCGCGACCGCAAGAACGGCTGAGCGGGCGGATGCCGCGGCGCCGCCCCGTTCGCGGCCCCGCGACCGGTCGCCGCGCGTCGGCACTCGGCGGCCCGATCGGGTTCAGAACGAGACGATGAGACCGAGCTCGACCGTGCCCGCCGCGTCGAGGTGCGCCACGGCCAGCCCGTACCCCTGGGCGTAGTACTCGATCCGCAGGCCGTCCGCGGGCAGGCGGCCGTCGATGGTGCAGGAGATCGACGACGGTCCGGCGGGCAGCAGCAGGACGAGGCACACCTCGCCGCCCGTCGTGCGCGCGAGGAAGGCGGCCGGCCCGTCGGTGCGGATCGCGAGCAGCCGGACCGACATCGGGTCGATCGTCGCGTCGACGGTCGCGACCCGCTGCGCCTCGTTGGCCTGCGGGAGGCGCTCGAAGAGCGGGAGCAGGTCGGTGGCGTCGAGCGGCGTGCCCGGTGCGCGCGAGGCGGACGGCCCGGTGCCCTCCGATGCGCCGGAGTCCGCGGGCACCTGCCGCCCGATGCCCAGTCCCACGCCGACGCCGATGACGAGGGCGGCCGCGCCGACCGCGAGCGTCCAGCGGAGGAGGCGGGACGACCGGGGTGCCGCCGCCGCGGGGGCGCCGCCGTCGGACGCCGTCGGTGCGCCGGCATCCGACGACCGTGTCGCATCGCCCGCATCGGGGGAGTCCGGCGAGGCGACGGCCGCCTCGACCTGCGGCGCCCGCTCGAGTTCGGCCCCGCGCGAGGCGAGCTGCGCGAGCTCGGCGACGGCCCGGGCGCGTTCGTCGTCGCTCGCGTCCGCGCCGTAGGCGATCCGCTGCAACTCGCGGATGCGGCCCTCGCTGGCGTCCACGCGGCCCCCTTCGGTCACGTCGCTCCGGCCAGCATGCATCCGCATGCGGCGGGCTGCAAGCGGCTCCCAGCCCGTTGTCAGGCGTCAGCCGGTTGCGCCGGGGAGGTTGACGGTCACCTCACCCGACGGATGCCACGTGGCGGCGTATGCGGTTCGGCCCGTGCCCCTGGCCTCGATCGAGAGGCCGTCACCGGGGAACCGGCGGTCGCTGGTGCACGCGCTCGCGGTGACGGTGTCGGGAACGGCGACGATCACGCACACGTCGTCGCCTCCGGCAGCGCGCGCCGCGTGCACGGTGACCCCGTCGACTCGCGACGCGAGGAGCCGGAAGGTGGTCGGGTCGTACGTCGGGTCGCCCGCCACCGACGCCGGAACGTCCTCGGGTACCTGCGGCCGGTCGAAGACCACGAGCGCTGGGATGTCGCTGACGGGGATCATCGACGGACCCCCGGCTTCGGGCCCGACGGGCACGACGCGCGCGCCGAACGACCAGCCCGCGATGACGCCGACGGCGAGCGAGACGGCCGCCGTCGTCACGATCCAGCGCACGAGCGATCCGACCGCGGGCGATGGGGTGGCGCCGGCCGCCGAGTCCGTCGCCGGTGCGGGCAGCCGAGGCGCGGGCTCTGCGGCCGGGCCGTCGCCGACTCGTGGGCGGTGTGCCTCGGGGCCGGGCCGGAAGAGCAGCGCGAACGGGTCGTCGCCTCCGGCGGCGGTCGTGGTCGTCGCCGCCGGGTTCGCGGAGGCGCCCATCGCCGATGGGCGGTGGAACATCGCCGGGGCGGACGCGGTGGCGCCGTCGCGCAGCAGGGCGAGCTCCGCCGCGGCCGACGCGCGCTCCACGTCGCTCGTGCCCGCCCCGTACGCGAGGCGCTGCAGCAGGGCGATGCGCTCGTCGTCGCGGTGCGGCATCCGTGGCACTCCGTCGGATTCGTTCGGGCAAGGGGCAGGGGCTGTGGTCAGGATGCCCCACCCTCGCGGTCACCGCAAGCAGCAACCGGGCGCTGCGGCATCCGCCACTTGGCGCCCGTCATACGGCGATACCGTGCAACGACGGGTTCGCGTGCGGCGGATGCGTGCGTATTCGGGCGAAACGCGCACGAATCGTGTTGCGCACGCCGAGAAGCGCCGCGGCTTTGCCGCCACACTGGAGGTGGCGTCTCGACGACGGCGACAACCGAACGTCGTCCCGAGGCTCGCGAGAGTGACCTGGTCCGCCGACACCACCGACGAGGAGCGCGGTGCAGCCCGGCGATGCCGGACCGCGCTTCCGCTGAGCCCCTCCAAGGAGTGAGATGTCGACCGTGATCCAGACCGACGCCCAGACCCGTACCGCCGAGCGCACCCCGTCCGAGAAGACCGTGCTGATGTGCCGCCCCGAGCACTTCACCGTCGTCTACCAGATCAACCCCTGGATGGACCCCGCCAAGCCGACCGACACCGCCCTCGCCGTGGCGCAGTGGCAGGTCCTGCACGACACGTACGTGGGCCTCGGCTTCGACGTGCACCTCATCGACCCCGTCGACGGCCTGCCCGACATGGTCTACGCGGCCAACGGCGGCACCGTCATCGACGGCATCGCCTACGGCGCGAGCTTCACGCACGCGCAGCGCCAGCCCGAGGGGCCCGCCTACATGGAGTGGTTCCGCAGCGCCGGCTTCGACGTGCGCGAGCCCGAGGAGGTCAACGAGGGCGAGGGCGACTTCCTCCTCGTCGGCGACGTCATCCTCGCGGGCACCGGCTTCCGCAGCGACTCGTCGAGCCACGACGAGCTGCGCCGCATCACCGGCCGCGAGGTCGTCACGCTCACGCTCGTGAACCCGAGCTTCTACCACCTCGACACCGCCGTCGCCGTGCTCGACTCCCGCCCCGGCCAGGAGCACATCGCCTACCTGCCGAGCGCGTTCGACGAGCCGTCGCTGGCGATCCTGCGCGAGCGCTACCCCGACGCGATCCTCGTCTCCGAGGAGGACGCCGCCGTGCTCGGCCTCAACTCCTACAGCGACGGGCGCAACGTCGTCATCGCCGCGCGTGCGAAGGGCTTCGAGCAGCAGCTGCGCCACGCCGGCTACAACCCGATCGGCGTCGACCTCTCCGAGCTCCTGCTCGGCGGCGGCGGCGTGAAGTGCTGCACGCTCGAGCTGCGTCGCTGACAGGACGTTCGACCCGCCGGGGGAGGCTCCCGGCGGGTCGACTGTGCGGATGACCGGAACCGGATCCGAGCAGCCCTACCGCACGCTCTACCGCGTCGCCGGCGTGGCCTCGCTCCTCTTCGTGGGGCTGCTGCTGGCTGCGCTGGCCCTCGACGTGATCGCGCCGCCCCCCGTCACGGGCGGCGCCGAGACGCTCGAGTTCATCGCCGGGCACAAGGCCGTCTACGTCGCCGAGCAGCTCCTGTGGATCGTGCCGAGCCTCCTGCCCGTCGTGACGTTCCTCGCGCTGTTCATCGCGCTGCGCTACACCAGTCCGAGCTGGGCGCTCATCGGCGCAGTCGTGGGCGGGCTGCCCTGGGCGCTGCTGCTCGCGATCCCCGTCTCGAGCCGAGGCTCGCTCGTGCTGGTCACGCTGAGCGACTGGTACGCCGTGGCGGCGACGCCCGAAGCGCGAGCGTCGTATGCGTCGGCCGCGGAGGCGCTCGTCGCCGAGAACAACACTCCGGGCATCCTGGGGGTGCTCGCTGCGGCGGGAATCCTGCTCGTCTCGCTCGTGATGCTGCGCAGCCCGCTGCCCCGCACGGTCGCGTGGCTGGGCATCGCCGCGGGTGCCGTCGGCGTGCTCAGCGAGCTGCTGCGCTACGCCGTGCCGGCGTTCTACTCCGCATACGGCCTGCTCATGTGGGCCTGGTTCGTGATGGTGGGCATCTCGCTCCTGCGTCGCGCATCGCGCATGGCGCCCGCTCCACGCCGCGGCGGGTACGATTCCTGAGTGCCGTCGCGAGGTGAGGAGCAGCGGATGACCCGGCCGCTGGTGGTGATCCCCACCTACGACGAACGCGAGAACCTCGCGGCGATCGTCGCGCGCGTGCGGGCCGCCGTGCCCGCGGCATCCGTGCTCGTCGTCGACGACAACTCGCCCGACGGCACCGGGGCGATCGCCGACGGGCTCGCCGCCGCCGACGCCTCGGTGCACGTGCTGCACCGCCGGGCCAAGAACGGCCTCGGCGCCGCCTACCTCGAGGCCTTCGCGTGGGCGCTCGACCGCGACTTCGACCCGATCGTGCAGCTCGACGCCGACGGATCGCACCTGCCCGAGGAGCTGCCCTCGCTCCTCGAGGCACTGCAGACGACGGATGCCGCGGGCCGCACGCCCGACCTCGCCATCGGGTCGCGCTGGGTGCCCGGGGGCTCGATCGTCAATTGGCCGCGGCACCGCGAACTGCTCTCGCGCACCGGCAGCGCCTACGCGGGCTGGATCCTGCGCCTCCCCGTGCGCGACGTGACCGCCGGCTATCGCGCGTTCCGGGCCGACGCGCTGCGCGACCTGCACCTCGAGCTCGTGCACACGCTCGGCTACGGGTTCCAGGTGGACATGCTCTGGCACGCGCACGAGGCCGGGCTCGTCGCGGTCGAGGTGCCCGTGACGTTCGTGGAGCGCGAGCACGGGCACTCGAAGATGAGCATCGGGATCGTGCTGGAGGCGATGGCGCGCGTCACCGCGTGGGGCGTCGGGTCGTGGTTCCGCCGCCGGCGCCAGCCGGCTCGCAACGACGGGCCGGCTGCGAGTCGTTCGCGCGCCTGAGGCCCGGTGCGGTCAGCGGCGCTCTTCGGCGACCGCGTTGCCGCCGTCGACCGCGATGAGCTGCCCGGTCGTGTAGGCCGCGCCCGGCGTCGCGAGCCACGCGACCGCGGAGGCGACCTCCTCGGGGCGGCCGCTGCGCTTGAGCGGCACGAGCAGCCCCTCCTCGGCCTCGCTCGGCAACTGGCTCGCGGTGGCGATCCAGCCCGGCGCGACGGCGTTCGCCGTGATGCCGAAGAGCGCCTCGTCGACGGCGAGCGCGCGCACGTAGCCGAGCATGCCGGCCTTGGCGGCGGCGTAGCCGACGTCGCCGCGCGAGGCCATGAGCGGGCCCGAGACGCTCGAGACGCAGATCACGCGGCCCCAGCCGACCTCGCGCATGCCCGGCAGCATCGCGCGGGTCAGCAGGAAGGCCGTCGTGAGGTTCATGGCGAGGCTCGCATTCCAGTCGGCGAGCGACATCGTGGCGTCGCCGTGGAGCATCTCGGGGTCGCCCGTCGCGATCATGCCGGCGTTGTTCACGACGATGGTGGGGCGGATGCCGCTCGCCGCGAGGTCGGCCGCGAGCGCGTCCACCTGCTCCTCGTCGTCGAGGCGCGCGACGAGTCCGGTGGCCGTGATGCCGGATGCGCGCAGCTCGGCGGCCCGCTCGAGCACGCGCCCGCTCGTGGCGGTGAGCACGATGCCGGCGCCGAGCTCGCCGAGGGCGCGTGCCGCCGCGAATCCGATGCCCGCAGGGCTGCCCGCGCCGCTCACGATCGCCACGCGTCCATCGAGGTTCCAGAGGTCCGGGAGGCTCATGACCACATCGTACGCACGGGCGTGCGGGTGCCGGGAGGCACTGCTCGGGTCAGCCGGCGAGCAGTGGGCGCACGGCCGCGAAGCCGTCGTCGGCCACGCTCGACGGGGTGTCGTAGACGCGCGTGGCGCGCGCGGCATCCGTGTACCGCGGCCAGCCGGGGTCGCCCGTCGCGATGAACCCGACCGCGCCCGCGTGCACCTCGTCGGCGAGCGCCTGCGGGGGAGCGTCGCCGGCGATGACGGCGACGCGCTCGGCGCCGAGGCAGTCGAAGAAGAAGGGCACGTCGAGGCAGTGCAGGGCGAAGCCGCGCGTCGGCGACACCCACGAGAAGCGGTAGAGCCACGTGGGCGCCGATCCGCGAGCCGACGCGACGCGCACGGCGAGGGTGCGGAACAGGCGGTCGGTGAGGTACCGGCCGGCCACCGCCGCGGTGCCGCGTCGGCGCACGTCGCGGTTCGCGGCGAGGTAGGCGGAGCGCGTCCGGCCGCGCAGGCCGAGCCGGCCGAGCAGGAACGACGCCGGAACGAACCGGAGCTTGCCCTTCGCGCCGTCGAGGATCATCGAGAACTCGTCGTCGGTCGCACCGAGCACGAGTCGCTTGTCCGCGCCGACGCCCGAGCGGATCGCGTCGAGCGTGCACGTGGGAAGCAACTCGCCGTCGGTCACGGGCGCGAGCGTGAGCCCGTCGTCGACGAACCGGCGCAGGCCGTCGAGCGGACTGCCGCCGTCGCCCGCGGCGAGCTCGCGCTGCAGCTCGAGCACGCGCCGCTCGTCGAGGGAGCCGAAGCCCGCGCGGGTCGGCTCGACGCCGGCCCGGCCGGCGAGGCGCCGCGCGAACTCCTCGGCTCGATCGCGCGTGACGTCGGTCGACACCCCCGAGATGCAGTAGACCGCGTCGAAGAGGGGCTGTGCTCGTGGCGTGCCGAGCAGCGTGAGCACCGCCCCGCCGCCCGCCGACTGGCCGGCGATCGTCACGCGAGCGGGGTCGCCGCCGAACGCCGCGATGTTGTCGCGCACCCACTCGAGCGCGAGGATCCAGTCGAGCACGCCGCGGTTGAGCGGGGCGTCGGCGATCCAGCCGAACCCGTCGAAGCCGAGCCGGTACGACACCGAGACCGTCACGACGCCGTCGCGGTTGAACGCGGCGCCGTCGTACCACGGGCTCGCCGGGGACCCCGAGACGTAGCCGCCGCCGTGGATGTAGACGAGCACCGGGAGCGCGGCGCCCGTGCCCGGCTCCGTCGCCGGCGCCGGCGTGAACACGTTGACGTTGAGCGTCGACTCGCCGGGGACCGACGGCTCGGGGATGAGCGTCGTGTCGTCGTCGGGACCCCGCTGCGGCGTCGCGCCGTACTCGAGGGCGTCGCGCACGCCCTCCCACGGGCGGTGCGGCACCGGCGCGGCGAACCGCAGTTCGCCGACGGGCGGCTCGGCGAAGGGGATGCCGAGGAACGCGGCCGAGCGGTTGCCCGCGGCATCCGCTCGCCATCGGCCGCGCACGCGGCCCGCCAGGGTGTCGACCTCGACGAGGGTGTCGGTTGCGTGCGCGTGCATGTGCGGTTCAGGCCTTCCGGGTGATGAGGTGCCAGAGGTAGGCGATGTGCTCGGGCATGTCGATCGACGGGTCGAGCATCCACTGGGTCTGGAGCCCGTCGGCGGCAGCGAGGAAGAGCCCCGCGGCCAGCTCGGGATCGATGTCGGGATCGACCCGCCCCGCGGCCTGCTCGAGCCGGATCTGCTCGGCGAAGCGCCGGCGGAACTCGGCGTAGCGCTGGATGAAGAACTCGCGCGCGGGGTGGTCGGGGTCGCCCGCTTCGGTCGACACCTGCGCGTAGAGCTGCACGAGACCGGGCACCTCGGCGTTGTGGCGCACGACGCCGAGGAACCCCTCCATGAAGTCGGTCGTGTCGGGCTCGAACGCCGAGGCGTCGACCTCGTCGCGCTTGCGGAGGATCTCCTGGAAGAGCTCCTCCTTCGACGAGAAGTAGTGCAGCAGGCCGGCCTGGCTGAGGCCGACGGCCTCGGCGAGCTCCCGCACCGAGGTGCGACGGTACCCGTTGCGCGCGATCACCTCGAGGGCGGCGGTGAGGATCTCCTCCCGCTTCGCCACGCCCTTGGCGTATGAACCGCGTTGTGCCATGCGCCCAGCGTAAACCGAGCACTGCTTGAAATTGAAAACCGAGCGATGTATGGTTTTGCCACCCTCACCGATGAGGCACCCCCGAAAGGACCGCACATGACGATGGCGTCAGCCCCTGCGCCCACCCTCGAAGCCGACGGCACCGACGAACCTCGCCCCCTCGTGCGGGGCACCGTCAGGCGCCTGCTCGGCTGGATCATCCCGGCGAACATGTCGATCTTCGTGCTGTGGGGCGCGATCCCCGGCCTGCTGCTCGCGACCCAGGTGCAGCAGATCGACGAGGCGAACAAGGTCGGCAACCTCGCCGTCGTCACGACGATCGGCGCCTTCGCGGCGATGCTCGCCCAGCCGATCGCCGGCCAGGTCTCCGACCGCACGCGCAGCCGCTTCGGGCGTCGTGCCCCGTGGATGGTCGCGGGCGTGCTCATCGGCGGCCTCGCTCTCGTGGGCATGGGCCTCGCGAACACCATCGCCCAGATCGCCATCGCCTGGGTCATCGTGCAGGTCGCCTACAACTTCACGCAGGGGCCGCTGTCGGCGATCCTGCCCGACCGCGTGCCCCGCGCGGCCCGGGGCACGTTCTCGGCGCTCGCCGGCCTCGGCGCCATGCTCGGCGCGCTCGGCGGCCAGATCGTCGGCTCGATGCTGCTCTCGAACATCCCCGCGGCCTACGTCGTGCTCGCCGGCACCGCGATCGTCGTGATCGTGCTCTTCGTGGTGTTCAACCCCGACCACTCGTCGACGGACCTCGCGCGCGAGCCGTTCTCGGTCGTCGAGTTCCTCAAGACGTTCTGGGTCAGCCCCGTGCAGCACCCCGACTTCTTCTGGGCCTTCACCGGCCGCCTGCTGCTCTACACGGGCTACTTCGCCGTGGTCGGCTACCAGCTCTTCATCCTGCAGGACTTCATCGGACTCGGCGACGCCGCAGGCTCCGTCATCCCGATCTTCGGCCTCGCGTCGCTCGCGGGCATCGTCGTCTCGACGCTCGTCTCGGGCCCGCTGTCCGACAAGCTCGGTCGTCGCAAGATCTTCGTGTTCCTCTCGTCGGTCGTCACCGGCGTCGCGTTCCTCGTGCCGCTCGTCATGCCCACGTTCGAGGGCTGGCTCATCTTCTCGGTCGTGTCGGGCCTCGGCTTCGGCATGTTCGGCGCCGTCGACACCGCCCTCATGAGCGAGGTGCTGCCGTCGGCGAAGTCGTTCGCGAAGGACCTCGGCGTCGTGAACATCGCCGCGACCCTGCCGCAGACGCTCGCCCCCGCCGTCGCCGGCGCGATCGTGCTCGCCTTCGGCGGCTACGCCGCGCTGTTCCCGATCGCGATCCTGCTCTCGGTGCTCGGCGCGTTCGCCGTGTGGCCGATCAAGGCGGTGCGCTGATGACGGATGCCGCGCCCACGACCACACCTGAAAGGATCCACCCATGACCGAAACGCTCAGCCACGCGGCATCCGCTGCCGACATCGTCGACGGACTGACCCTCGAGCAGAAGGCCGCCCTCACGAGCGGCGCGAGCTTCTGGCGCACCAAGCAGGTCGGCCCCGTGCCGTCGATCATGCTCACCGACGGCCCGCACGGCGTGCGCAAGCAGGACGAGAGCGCCGACCACCTCGGCATCAACGACTCGGTGAAGGCCACGTGCTTCCCGCCCGCCGTGGCGCTCGGCTCGTCGTTCGACCCCGAGCTGCTCGAGCGCGTGGGCGTCGCCCTCGGCGAGGAGGCGCGCGCCGAGGGCGTGGGGGTGCTGCTCGGCCCGGGCATCAACATCAAGCGCTCGCCCCTGTGCGGCCGCAACTTCGAGTACCTCTCGGAGGACCCGATCGTCTCGGGCGTGCTCGGATCGGCGCTCGTGCGCGGCCTGCAGTCGCAGGGCGTGGGGGCATCGCTCAAGCACTACGCGGCGAACAACCAGGAGGACGACCGCATGCGCGTATCGGCCGACATCGACCCGCGGCCGCTGCGCGAGATCTACCTGCGCGGCTTCCAGCGCGTCGTCGAGGACGAGCAGCCGTGGACCGTCATGTGCTCGTACAACCGCGTCAACGGCATCCCCGCGTCGGAGCACCACTGGCTGCTCACCGAGGTGCTGCGGGACGACTGGGGCTTCGACGGCCTCGTCGTGTCGGACTGGGGCGCCGTCACGAACCGTGTGAATGCGCTCGCCGCGGGCCTCGACCTCGAGATGCCCGCCAACGACGGCCGCTCCGACGCGCAGCTCGTCGCGGCCGTGCGGGCCGGCGAGCTCGACGAGTCGGTGCTCGACACCGGCGCGACGCGGGTCGTCTCGCTCGTGCAGCGGGCGCTCGCGGGCGCCGACGCCGATGCCTCCTACGACCGCGACGCGCACCACGGGCTCGCCCGCGAGGCCGCGGCGGCGAGCATCGTGTTGCTGCGCAACGAGGGCGGGGTGCTGCCGCTCGCGCCCGAGGCATCCGTCGCCGTGATCGGCGAGTTCGCCCGCACGCCCCGCTTCCAGGGCGGCGGCAGCTCGCACATCAACCCGACCCGCGTCGACAGCGCGCTCGAGGCGATCCGCGAGGTCGCCGGCGCCGGCGCGGTCGCGTTCGCGCCCGGCTTCACGATCGACGGGTCGGATGCCGCGGGGCTCGCCGACGAGGCCGTGGCCGCCGCATCCGCCGCCGACGTGGCCGTGCTCTTCCTCGGCCTGCCCGCGAGCCTCGAGTCGGAGGGCTACGACCGCCGCGACATCGAGCTCCCCGTGGAGCAGCTCGAGCTCGTCGACCGCGTGCTCGCCGTGAACCCGAACACCGTCGTGGTGCTCTCGAACGGCGGCGTCGTGCGGCTCGCGCCGTTCGCCGAGCGCGTGCCCGCGATCCTCGAGACGTGGCTGCTCGGCCAGGCCGGCGGCGGCGCCGTCGCCGACGTGCTGTACGGCGCCGTGAACCCCGCGGGGCGGCTCACCGAGACGGTGCCCGTGCGCCTGCAGGACACTCCCGCGTGGGGCAACTTCCCCGGCGAACACGGCCACGTGCGCTACGGCGAGGGACTGCTCGTGGGCTACCGCTGGTACGACGCGCGCGAACTCGATGTCACCTACCCCTTCGGGCACGGACTCTCGTACACGACCTTCGAGTACGGCGACGCGGTCGTCTCCTCGGATGACGACGGCCTCGCGCTGCGCGTACCGGTGACGAACACCGGCGAGCGCGACGGCGCCGAGGTCGTGCAGGTCTACACCTCGCTGCCCGGCTCCGCCGTGGCCCGTGCACCCCGGGAGCTCAAGGGCTTCGCGAAGGTCGCGCTCGCCGCGGGGGAGCGCCGCGAGGTCGAGGTGCGCGTGCGCCGCAGCGACCTCGCCTACTGGGACACCCGGGTCGACCTGTGGCTCGTCGAGGGCGGCGAGTACACGGTCGAGGTCGGGGCGTCGAGCCGCGACATCCGCGGGGCCGTGACCGTCGACGTCGAGGGCGACCCCGTGCGGGTGCCGCTCACGGTCGAGTCGACGATCGCCGAGGTCATGGCGCACCCCGTCGCCGGACCGATGGTCGCCCCCGCCTTCGCGGCGATGGCCGCCGACATGCTGGGCGGCGCGCACGCCGACGGCGAGGCGACGGCGGAGTCGGCCGGCGGGCTCGGCATCGACGCCGAGGGCATGATGCAGATGATGGGCGCGATGCCGATCGGTCGCGCCGTCATGTTCCCGGGGTCGCCGTTCGGGTTCGAGCAGCTCGAGCAGCTCATCGCGTCCGCCAACGCGCCGCAGGCGTAGCGACCGCGCTCGGCATCGGGCCCGTCGCCCCTTCAGGGCGGCGGGCTCGTTCGTCTGCCTGCGGGGCCTCGCGGACCGGGCCCACGGCGGCCGGACGTCATCGGATCGTAAGGATCTCCCTTCCGCGGCACGGGGCGCGCGCGGCAGGCTGGGTGGATGACGAGCATCGTGGGCGTGATCGGCGGCTCGGGCCTGGGCGTGCTGGTCGACGGCGGCGAGCCGCGCGAGATCCCGACGCCGTTCGGTCCGGCGACCGTGACGATCGGCGAGCTCGGCGGGCGGACCATCGCGTTCCTGCCCCGTCACGGCGCCGGGCACACGATCGCGCCGCATCGCATCAACGCACGCGCGAACCTGTGGGCGCTCGCGAGCGTCGGGGTGCGCGCCGTGGTGTCGACCGCTGCGGTCGGATCGCTCAGCCCGGGCCACCTGCCCGAGTCGTTCGCCCTCGCCGACCAGCTCGTCGACCGCACGTTCGGACGCGCCGACACCTACTTCGACTCGGGGCCCGTGCGTCACCTGCCGTTCGCCGAACCGTTCTGCCCGGTGCTGCGTGGGCTCGCGATCGAGGCGCTGCCGGATGCCGCGCCGCGAGCGACCGTCGCCGTGATCCAGGGGCCCCGGTTCTCGACCGCCGCCGAGTCGCGGATCCTCCGCGATGCCGGCGTGGATCTCGTCAACATGACGCTCTGTCCCGAGGTCGCGCTCGCCGCCGAGATCGGCATCGGCACCGTCGCCATCTGCGTGGTCACCGACACCGACAGCGGCACCTCGGCAGACGATCCCGATGCGGTCACGGCCGAACTCGTCTTCCGCCGCCTCGCCGAGGCGAAGCCGCGCATCGTCGCTGCGATCGCGCGGATCGTCGCGGCCGTGCCCGGCGACTACGTGCCGCGCCCCCTGATCGACGAGGAGACGGTCGCGGCGCTGCGAGCACTGCCGGTGCCACCGCCGCCGCTGTCCGTCACGCCATGATGATGCTCGTCACCGGGGGCGCCGGGTTCATCGGTTCGGAGATCGTGCGTCTCGCGGTCGATCGAGGCGCGGAGGTGCGCGTGCTCGACTCCCTGCGCCCGGACGTGCACCGAGCACCACGCGGTCCGGTCGGCGGGGTGGAGCTCGTACGGGGAGACGTGCGGGACGCCACGGTCCTCGATCGGGCCCTGCGCGGCGTCGACGTGGTCTGCCACCAGGCGGCGAAGGTCGGACTCGGCGTCGACCTCTCGGACGCGCCCGACTACACCGAGAGCAACGTCACCGGCACCGCCGAGCTCGTCGCCGCGATGGACCGTGCGGGCGTCGGCGGACTCGTGCTCGCGTCGTCGATGGTGGTGTACGGCGAGGGTGCCTACCGCGATGCGTCCGGCCGCCGCCGTCGCCCCACCCCGCGCGCGACGGACGACCTCGACGCCGGCCGCTTCGAGCCCCGCGACCCCGACACGGGCGAGCCGCTCGAGGCCGACTTGATCGACGAGGACGACGTGCTCGACCCCCGCAACGTCTACGCGCTCACGAAGCTGGCCCAGGAGCACCTCGCCGCGAGCTGGGCGCGTGCGACCGGTGGCAGGGCGGCGATGCTGCGGTACCACAACGTCTACGGCCCCGGGATGCCGCGCAACACGCCCTATGCCGGTGTCGCGGCCCTGTTCCGCTCGGCGATCGAGCGCGGCGAGGCGCCGCGCGTCTTCGAGGACGGCCGCCAGCGGCGCGACTTCGTGCACGTGACGGATGTCGCGACCGCGAACCTCGCCGCCGTCGGCGCACTGCCCGCGCAGGCCTCCGGCACCGCCCGTGCGTTCAACGTGGGCTCCGGCATGGTCTCCACGGTCGGCGAGGTCGCCGCCGGGCTCGCCCGCGTCATGGGCGGACCCGAACCCGTCGTGACGGGGGAGTACCGCCTCGGCGACGTGCGGCACATCACGGCGTCGGCGGCGCGGGCCCGGGCCGAGCTCGGCTGGCGGGCGCGGGTGTCGCTCGAGGCCGGGTTGCGTGACTTCGCGCGCTCCGGTGCTGGTGACGACGCCGATCCCGGCCACTGAGGTGCCTCGCGCCGCGGAGCGAGCGCAGGTGCGGGACAGTCCTGACCGGCGCGGGACAGTGCCGATCAGGCGCTGAGCGACGCGTCCCGGGGCAGCAGCAGGTCGAAGCGGCATCCGCCCGGCACGTTGCGCACGGCGACCTCGCCTCGGTGCGCGCTCATGATGCCCTTGACGATCGCGAGGCCGAGCCCGGCGCCGCTCGAGCGGCCGTCGTGGAGGGAGGGCGTGCGCGCCTTCGACCCCCGCCAGGCCGGCTCGAATACGCGGTCGAGGTCGTCCTCGTCGATACCGCCGCCCGCGTCGATGACCGACACCATCGCGCGGTCGTCGACGAGGTCGACCGCGACGGTGATCGGCGAGCCCTCGGGAGTGTGCTGGATGGCGTTCATGAGCAGGTTGCCGATCGCGCGCGAGAGCTCGCGAGGATCGGCCATCACCACGAGGTCCTGTGCGAGCGGCGCCTCGACGCGGATCTCGCGACCGCGTGATGCGGGCCGCAGGTCGGCGACCGTGTCGCTCACGACGTCGTAGAGCGACACCTCCTCGAGCGAGAGCCGCAGCGCGTCGGAGTCGATCTTCGACAACTCGAAGAGGTCGTCGACCATGCTCGAGAGCTGGTCGACCTGCATGCGCATCTGCCGGTGATAGCGGGCGGGGTCGGGCGCGATCCCGTCCTCGAGGGCCTCGGCCATCGCCCGGATGCCGGCGAGCGGCGTGCGCAGGTCATGCGAGATCCAGGCGACGAGCTCCCGGCGGGAGGCTTCGATCCGCTGCTCCCGCTCTCGGGACTCTGCGAGCCTCGCACTCGTCGCGACGAGCTCGTCGGCGAGGTCGTTGAACTCGCTGTTCGAGTACCGGCCGGCCGACTCCAGGCGTTCGCCCGCGCCGATCCGCCGAGCAGCGGCCGAGAGCGAGCGGGAGTTTCGCGCGACGAGCACGCCGAGCACCGCCACGAGCAAGAGGGACACGATGCCCGAGATGCCCGCCACGGCCACCGCGACCGTGAGGTCGTGCTCCGAGAGGTACATCTGGTTCGCGACGCCCACCATGCTCGCGACGACCGACACGATCGCGGCGAGCACGAGCACCCACACCTGCACGGCGAGCGACGCTCGCCGCAGCAGCACGAGCGCGGCGACGCCCAGACCGCCGACGACCGCCGTGGTGGCGAGCGCGACGCCGGCGATCGCCGCAAGATCAGACCACGGCATCCGCAGCACCACCCATCGTGAATCGGTACCCCACGCCCCACACGGTCGTCAGCATCGTCGGAGCACGAGGGTCGAGCTCGATCTTCTCGCGGAGGCGGCGCACGTGCACCGTGACCGTCGAGAGGTCGCCGTGCGTCCATCCCCACACCGTGCGCAGCAGGTCCTCTCGGCTGAACACCTGGTTCGGATGCTTCAGCAGGAACTCGAACAGGTCGAATTCGCGCAGTGTCAGCGGCAGTTCGACGCCGCCCCGGGTCGCGACGCGTGCCGACGGGTCCAGGCGGAACTCGCCGTACTCGAGTACGGACTCGGGCGTGAACTCGCCGATCGACCGGCGCAGCACCGACTGCACGCGCAGCACGAGCTCGCGCGGCGAGAACGGCTTCGCGAGGTAGTCGTCGGCGCCGGCCTCGAGGCCCGCGATGCGGTCGTCCTCCGAGCCGAGGGCGGTGAGCAGGATGACCGGGGTCGACATCCGCTCGCGCAGTCGACGGAACACCTCGAGGCCGTCGATGCCGGGGAGCATGCGGTCGAGCACGATCAGGTCGGGCGCGAGGCGGTCGGCCGCCTGCAGCGCCGCGAACCCGTCACTCGCCTCCTCGACGACGAATCCGCTCGCTCGCAGGTAGCTCGAGGCGACCTCGGCGACCGTCGGGTCGTCGTCGACGAGCAGGACCCGTCGGCCCACGAGGTCCTCGTTGCCGGTCGACGAGGGAGCAGCGGGGGACACGCTCACAGACTACGTCCGCTGCGGCGGCGCGTCCGCGACGGTCGGGCATCCGTCCGTGTTCCGTAAGACTTGACCCGCCACCCACGGCTGCCGCATGGCTAGCGTCGGACCATGACCGCTGCCCGCGTCGACCTCGTGCTCCCGTGCCTCGACGAGGAGCATGCGCTGCCGTGGGTGCTCGCACGCCTGCCCGCAGGCGTGCGCGCGATCGTCGTCGACAACGGCTCCACCGACCGCTCTGCGGCGATCGCTCGGGAGCACGGCGCCCGCGTCGTGACCGAACCCCGCCGCGGCTTCGGCGCCGCGGCCAACGCCGGCCTCGAGGCGGCGGATGCCGCGTACGTCGCGTTCTGCGACGCCGACGCATCGCTCGACCCCGCCGAGCTTCCGCGCCTGCTCGCGCTCGTCGAGGGCGGTGAAGCCGATCTCGTGCTCGGACGTCGCCGCCCGACGAGCCGCCGTGCGTGGCCGGTGCACGCCCGCCTCGCCAACCGGGTGCTCGCCGCACGGATGTCGCGCCGCACGGGCGTGCGCCTGCACGACCTCGGACCGATGCGCCTGGCCCGCACCGCCGAACTGCGTTCGCTCCGCCTGCGCGACCGGCGCAGCGGCTTCCCGCTCGAGATGGTGCTGCGCGCCGCGACCGCCGGTTGGGCCATCCGGGAGGTCGACGTCGCCTACGCCCCGCGCGCGGGGCGGTCGAAGGTCACGGGCACGGTGCGCGGCACCGTCACCGCCGTCGCCGACATGTCGCGGGTCTTCGCGGAGGTCGAACGATGACCACGGTGGTCGTCATCGCGAAGGAGTGCCGACCCGGGCGGGTCAAGACCCGGCTCACGCCGCCGTTCTCCCCCGTCGAGGCGGCCCACCTCGCGGCCGCGAGCCTCGACGACACCCTCGCGGCGGTCGGCGACCTGCCGGTCGCACGGCGCCTGCTCTACTTCGCCGGGACCCGCGTGCCCGCGCTGGCACGCGACCTCGGATTCGAGCTGTTGCCGCAGGCCGACGGCGGGCTCGACGCCCGGCTCGCGCACCTCTTCGACGTGCTCGCGGAGCCGGCCCTGCTCGTGGGCATGGATACGCCGCAGCTCACCACGACGGACGTCGCGCCGGCGTTGGTGGGGCTCGCCGCTCCTCGCTCGGACGCCACGAGCAGCGCAGTCGACTGCTGGTTCGGGCCGGCTGCCGATGGCGGCTTCTGGGCGCTCGGCATGCGCGAGCCGCGTGGCGACGTCATCCGCGGGGTGCCGATGTCCCGGGCCGACACGGGCGCGCTGCAGCGCCGCCGCTTGGAGGCCGAGGGACTTGCGGTGGGCGCGCTGCCGGTGCTCACGGACATCGACACCGCGGACGACGCATCCCTCGTCGCAGCCATCGCGCCGAGCTCGCGGTTCGCGCACGAGTTCCGTCGCCTCGGGGCGGGGCGGCCGGCATGAGCACGTCCACCGTCGACGGCATCGACGGCGGGGCCTTCGGCGCCGGGCGCGGCGAGCCCTACGGCAGGGCGCTCGCGAACGACCGCGGGACGCTGTCGCTCCGCAGCGTCGACGGTGCGCACGGGCCGTACCGCCTCGACGTCGGCAGCTGGGTGCGCTCGGCGACGGCCGCCGACCTCACCGTGCTCGACGGCGCGACCGGACCGACGCTCGACGTCGGCTGCGGGCCGGGGCGGATGGTGCGTGCGGCCGCGGCCCGCTCGATCCCGGCGCTCGGAATCGACATCGCTCCGCACGCCGTCGCCCGCACGCGCGTCGACGGGAGCCTCGCCCTGCTGCGTTCCGTGTTCGGTCGGGTCCCCCTCGAGGGGCGCTGGCAGCGGGTGCTGCTCATGGACGGCAACGTCGGCATCGGCGGCGACCCCGAGGCGCTCCTGCGTCGCTGCCGTGCGCTGCTCGCGCCGCTTGGCTCGATCGTCGTCGAGGTCGAGGCGGACCCCGCGCTCGAGGTCCGCTCGCTCTGCACGGTGGTCGACGACGACGGCAACGAGAGCGAGCCGTTCCCCTGGGCGCGCATCGGATGGGTCGCCGTCGAAGCGGTCGCCCGGCGGGCAGGCCTCGCTATCGCCGCCCACTGGGTGGCGTCGGGACGTCACTTCGTGCGAGCGGTGCCCGTGCCGTCGTCCGTGGCCGACTCGGTTCCGGTGTCGGCGGCGGCGCCGGCCCCCTGAGGGGAGCCGACCGTCCGCGCCGACGCTCCCGACCGCCACAGGGCGACGGCCGCGACGGTGGCGAGCACCGCCCATGCCAGCGCGAGCGACCACGCGTACGAGCCCACCAGGATCGTCGGGTTCGGATTGCCGCGTGTCGACGCGATGATCGCGGGCAACGCGATCGCGGTGAGGATCGCGCCGACGAGCAGCGCCCCCTGTGCCACCGCGATGCCGCGCCGGCCCACCCGCCCCCGGGCTCGCGCCGCCCCCAGCCCGATCGCGACCGCGATCGGCGCGATCACCGCGTCGTGCACGACGATCGCGGCGCCCACCCACACCACGATGCCGAGGTAGCGGTCGGGCGGCACCTCCGTCAGCAGCACGAAGCCGCCGGCGCCCACGAGCCCCAGGCCGAGGCCGATCAGGATGCCGCGCGCCGCGCTCATGCCGCCACCTCGATCGATCGCAGCCACTTCGTCTGCATGACCCCCGGCCGGCCGGGTGCGATCACGCGGGCGGGGTAGCCGTGGTCGACGTGCAGCACCGAACCGTTGAGCTCGAGTGCGATGAGGGTGAGCGGATCCCGGGCGTACTCGGGCGGCATCTCGGTGCGAGCGAAGCTCCCACGCGTCTGGAGGCTCGTGAACACGAGCGGCGTCGTCGGCTCGGCCCCCACCTCCGCCAGCAGGTCGACGAGGCGCACGCCGCGCCACGAGGCCGACTGGCTCCAGCCCTCCACGCACGCGATCGGCAGCACGACGTCGGCCTGCGGCATCCGTCGCAGCTCCTCGAGCGAGAACGCTCGCGAGCCGGCCGGCGTGACGAGCTCGAGCGACCAGCCCGGCGCGACCGCGGTCTCGGTCACGCCTGCCTGCGCGGCAGTGCGATTGACCGGCAGCCCCTGCGGGCCCACGCCCATGCGGCGGGGTGCGAACACGTTGAACGGGGAGAGCGCGTCGACCGACTGCCCGGCGGTGAGCAGCACGGCGGAGGCGGTGGCGGCGGTGACCCCGCCGACGAAGGCTCGGCGCGAGACGAAGCGCCCCGCGGCATCCGGATCGTCGCGGGCCGGCCGCCGCCAGAGCCGCGCGATCACGGGAAGCTTGACGCCGATGTGGATCGCCAGGCTGCCGATCGCGATCCAGGCGAGCGCGAAGTGCGTCGAGCGGAACGAGAACGGGAACGGGTACCACTGCACGATGTTGAGCAGGCCGATCGTCACCTCGACGAGCGAGACGCCGACGAGCACCGCGATCGACACGCGCTCGAGCAGGTTCGGGAGCGAGCGAACGGGCGGCCACGTGAAGAGCGCGGGATAGACCGTCCAGAGCTTCCCGAGCAGCAGGGGCACCGACGCGATACCCGAGATCACGTGCAGGCCCTGCGTGAACCGGTAGAGCTCGGCGGGTCGCGTCGGCAGCGGAATCCACGGCAACGGGTCCTGGAGCAGGTGGCTGTAGAGCCCCGTGGCGAAGCACACGAGGAACGCCGCGGCGAGCAGCCGGCCGATGACGACGGCCGAGCGCTCGGACTTCACGGGGTCGGCGGCCGCGTCGCGCGCGCGCCGCACGCCGGGCTCGAGCCGGGCGGCGAGCCGCGCCGAGACGCGTGCGGTGAGGTCGGCCATGAGTCCAGTCGAGCACTCGGCACCCGACGATGCAGCCGCCAGTCCTTACGGTTCGCGAACGGGCGGCCCCGGGGCCGCGACGGGCGGATGTCGCGACCGCCGCCGTTCGCGTTCCGTAAGGTTTCACGGGCTCCGCTGCGGCATCCTCGTCCGTAGTCTCGCAACAGCGGGCCTCCCGCAGGCCGGCACGGTCGACTCGCGCCCGTCCCGCGCCCGCGCACCGACCCAGCCACGAGGAGCGGCATGAACGTCGAGACCGACACCGCGCGCGAGCGCACGCGTGCGCCGGCGATCGGGCTCGGCGTGGCCGTCGCGCTCATCGTGCTCGCCGTCGCCCTGCCGCCGCTCCTCGGCTGGAACGTGCACGTGCGGTCGTTCCCGCCGCTGCATGCCGAGTGGCTGCCGCGCGTCGGGCCGGGAACGCTGCCGGCCGTCGCGCTCGCCGTGTGCGCCGCCGTGTACGGAGTGGACGTCGCCGCCCGCGCGCGCTGGCGGTGGCTCCTGGCGGGGAGTTGCGTCGTCGGTGCCGCATGGCTTGCGAGCCTCGCGACGGTCGACGGGCTCGACGGCATCGGCGTCATCCTCGATACGCCCTACGAGTACCTGGAGACGGCACGGGCCGTCACCGACTTCCCGGCCACCCTGCGCGAGTACGTCTCGCGGATCCCCCTCGACGCGCCCCACAACTGGCCCGTGCACCTCGCCGGGCATCCGCCGGGCGCCCTGCTCTTCTTCGTCGTGCTCGTGCAACTCGGGCTCGGCAGCGGCCTCGCCGCGGGATTCGTGGTGCTCCTCGTCGGGGCCACGACGCCCGTCGCCGTGCTGCTGCTGCTGCGCCGGCTCGACGCCGAGGAGTGGGCGCGCCGGGCGGCGCCGTTCCTCGTGATGGGCTCGGCGGCGATCTGGATGGCGGTGTCGGCAGACGGCATGTTCGCCGCGTTCGCCGCGTGGGGCCTGTGCGCCCTCGGGTATTCGGCGACCGCGGGAACGCGAGGGGCGACGGCCGCCTGGGGAGTCGCGGCGGGCCTGCTGCTCGGGTACTGCGTGATGTTGTCCTACGGACTTCCGTTGCTCGGGATCCTCGCGCTCGCCGTGCTGCTCATCGCGCGCACGTGGCAGCCGCTGCCGTGGGCGGTCGGGGCAGCGCTCGCCGTCGTGCTCGCGTTCGCCGCCCTCGGGTTCGCCTGGTGGGAGGCGTACCCCGTGCTCGTCGACCGCTACTGGGACGGCATCGCGAGCCGGCGGCCGGCGGCGTACTGGGTGTGGGGCGACCTCGCGGCGCTGGCCGTGAGTGCGGGACCCATGGTCGGCCCGGCGGTCGCGATGGCGCTGCAGCGCGGCATCCGACTGCGACGTCTCGAGGCCGGCGAGCGCGTGATCGTGCTGCTCGCCCTCGCGGCCGTGCTCACGGTACTGCTCGCCGACCTCTCGCAGATGAGCAAGGCGGAGGTGGAGCGCATCTGGCTGCCGTTCGTGCCGTGGCTGCTGCTCGGCACGGCGCTGCTGCCCGAGCGTTGGCGCCGCGCCGGGTTCGCCGGACAGCTCGGCTTCGCGCTCCTCGTGCAGCACCTGCTCGCCACCGGATGGTGACCTCCGTCGTGCCGGTGCTGCGGATGCCGCGTGCGAGCCGCTCGTCTCGGGCGACTGCACGCGGCATCCGTCAGGTCACTTCAGGAACTTGAACAGCGCGGAATGCGTCGTCCCATCGTTGAGCTTCAGTGCGAAGGTGCCGCACTTGCCCGCCCACGACTTCTCGGTCTTCCAGACGTAGACGTACTGGCCCGCGACCGGGTCGTAGCTCAGGCTGCTGCCGCCCGCGGTGATCGTCGTCTCGATCGCGTCGATCGTCGCGCTCGCGTTGCAGGACGTGAACGTGATCGTCGGTGAGCCAGCGGCCAGGATGTCGAGGCCCTGATCTCCGTCGAGGCCGAACTTGATCGGCACCGCGCTGCCGGCCTTCGCCGAGTTCACCACGTTGCCCATGTCGACCGGCCGGAAGAACCCGGCGAAATCGTAGATCACCGAGTAGGTGCAGGAATCAGCAATGGATTCGTTGCCGGCCGCATCCCACACCGTCCCGGCCGGCACCGTCGCCGTCTTGCTTCCGACGCTGCTCGTCGCGAGCGCCACCGATCCGCTCGACGGGGAATCGTCGGCGATGCCAGATCCCGGTGACGGGTCGTAGGCGGTCCACTCGGCGACTGCGCTGGATCCGAGGATCAGCGGCGAGGTCGGGCACACGAGGTCGACGACCGGCGGGGTGTTCTCCGTCACGAAGTACTCGCACGTCACCTCTGCCGATCCATTGCCGGCGAGGTCCTTCGCTGTGCCGGCCGGGGCCGTCGCGGTGGCAGGGCCGTAGCTCGACGTGTCCAAATCGATGGACCCGCTGGAGGGCTCGGCGATGCCGGACCCGCCGGCCTCGTCGGTCGCCACCCATGTCGCCTCTGCGCTCGAGCCCAGCAGCACGTCCTCGTCAGGGCACGTGAGCACGACCACCGGCGGCGTCTTCTCGGTCACGAAGTAGGCGCACGTGGCTTCCGCGGACTCGTTCCCGGCGATGTCCTTCGCTGTTCCGACCGGTGCGGTGGCGGTCGCTGCGCCGTAACTCGACGTGTCCAGCTCGATGGAGCCGCTCGACGGCTCCGCGATGCCGGACCCGCCCACCTCGTCGGTAGCGACCCACGTGGCGTACGCCGTCGATCCGCGCAGCACCTCCTCGGTGGGACAGGTGACCACAACGACCGGGACGGTCTCATCGGGCACCACCACCTCGCAGTCGACGATCTCCCACGACACGGTGACGTCCTTCGTGGTCGAGAACGCAGCGCTCGAGGTGTTGGTGCCGGCCACCTTGTACGTGACCTTCGAGGTGTAGGTGCCCTCCACCGAGCCCCCCACGGTGATCTCGGAGTCCGACGGAGTGCTGAAGATGTTGTTGCTGGCCACCCAGTTCCCGGGAAGCGCCGCCGTCGAGGGCGCAGGCTGGGTGGCGACGGCGCCCGCGTCGCCCGTCGTCGGGAGCACCGAGAAGGTGACGGTGCTCGAGTTCGCGAAGACGTTGCCCGAGTTCACATTGCCGTTGCGCTTCGCTGCGAGGCTCACGGTCGCGGTGTCCTGTTCACCGCACGCGATCGGTCCGAAGTCGATCGAGCTCACCTCCACGTCGAGCTCGTCAGTGAGGAAGAGGCTGTCCGCATACGCAATGCCGCCCCCGCCCAGGATCAGGGCGGCCGCTGTGGCCGCTCCAGCTATCGACATTCCCCAGCGCTTCATCAGCATTCCCCCATCGGACCATTTGATTCGTGTGCATGCACACGGTGAGTCCTCACCGTACGGGGTTGCGTCAGGGCGGGGTGAGCCCCCGTATGAGTGCCAGACGTCCGGGTGGCCGGGCGATCCGGACTCGCGACTGGGCCGCCCGCTTCAGTCCATCGCGACGGAGGCTGCGGGCTGGATCTCAGTCGGGACCGTGGCCGAGTCCGCCGGCGAACTCGGCTCGCCCGGGTCGGCGTCGAGGTCGACGATGCCGCGGAGGTAGACCTCGAGCTCCTCGGCCATGTCGACGCTGTCGCGGTCGAGGAGCCACTGCACCTGCAGGCCGTCCATCATGGCCACGGTCGCGCGCGCCGCGCTGTCGGGGCTGACCCCGGGCCGCAGCGCCCCGCGCTCGGCGGCACGCCCGAAGGTGTTCGCGAGGCTTCCGACCGTGAAGCGGTAACGGCGCACGAAGTAGTCGTGCGCGGGGTGGTCGGGCGTCGTGGCCTCTGCCGACAGCGTGCAGTAGAGCTCGACGACGCCGGGCACGGAGGCGTTGTAGCGCGCGAGCTCGACGAGTCCGCGCAGCGTCTGCAGGGGGTCGGGGCCGTCGATGGGGGCCAGCTCGAGCGAGTGCTGGTCGCGCAGGTCGAGCACCTCGGCCAGGAGCGCGCTCTTGGTCGGGAAGTGGTGGAGGAGACCGGCCTCGCTCATGCCCACGGCCTCGGCGATCTCGCGGATCGACCCCGAGCGGTAGCCGCCCTTGGCGAAGACGGCGAGCGCGGCTTCGAGGATCGCCTCGCGGGTCTTGCGGGTCTTGGCGTAGGCGCCCCGGGGGCGCCCTCGGCCGCGCGGCTTCGGCGCCGCATCCGGCGTCGCATCGGTCGTGTCGGTCATCCCTCTCACCTCCCGTGGATTCGCCGTCGAGCCTAGTCGGTGGCCGCACCGCACCGGACGGAGGTCTCCGTTTCGGGCGGATGCTGCGGCGTCCTCTTTCCATCGTGGCACCCGCTGAAACAAAAACCTAGTGATCATTAGAAATTCTTCCGTGAAAACCTAGTGTGCACTTGGAATTCGTGCTAGCTTCCATCCCACGAGGCGATCCGCAGTGGTATCGCCCTTGATCAAGAGGACCGAAGATGCTCCGATGGAGGAAGGCCACAGCAGCCGCCGCGATCGTCGCCGCAGCAGCAACGGCAGCGCTCGCGCTCACCGGCTGCGCGGCTGACAGCGCGGGATCCACCGCTGGTGGAGGCACCCTGACGCTCGGCGCGATCGCCGCGCCCACCACGTACGACGTAGCCGGCTCCGAGTGGGGCAACCGTGCGCCGTTCTACCAGGCCGTGTACGACACGCTCCTGCTCGCGACGTCGGAGGGCACGATCGAGCCGTTCCTCGCCTCGGCCTACGCGTACGACGAGACGAACACCGTGCTCACGCTCACCATCCGCGACGACGTCACCTTCACCGACGGCTCGAAGCTCACCGCCGATGTCGTGAAGCAGAACCTCGAGCGGTTCAAGTCGGGCACCTCGCCCGACGCCGGCTACTTCGCGGGCATCGCCTCGATCGAGGCGCCCGACGACACCACCGTGGTCATCACGCTCACCGCGCCCGACCCGGCGATGCTCAACTACCTCACCCGCGACCCGGGCCTCATCGCCAGCGGCGAGGCGCTCGCCGACCCCGAGTCGCTCGCGACCGACCCGGTCGGGTCCGGCCCGTACGTGCTCGACACCGAGGCGACCGTCACCGGTACGAGCTACACGTACACGAAGAACCCCGACTACTGGAACCCCGACCTGCAGCACTACGACAACCTCGTGATCAACGTGCTCGGCGACCCGACGGCGGCGCTCAACGCCATCAAGGCCGGCGAGGTCAACGCCATCAAGCTCGCCACCAACGACAACCTGGCCGAGGTCGAGGGCGCCGGCTGGACCGTCAACTCCAACGAGCTCGACTTCCAGGGCCTGCTGCTGCTCGACCGTGCCGGCACGATGAACCCGGCGCTCGCCGACGTCCGCGTGCGCCAGGCCATCAACTACGCCTTCGACCGCCCTGCGCTGCTGAGCGCGCTGCAGAACGACCACGGCACCGTCACCGAGCAGGTCTTCCCCGAGACGAGCGCCGCCTTCGACGCCTCGCTCGACGACACCTACTCGTACGACCCCGAGAAGGCCAAGGAACTCCTCAAGGAGGCCGGCTACGGCGACGGGCTGACGATCGCGATGCCCAGCACCCCGCTGCTCGGCGCGAACACGTTCACGCTGATCGCGCAGCAGCTCGCCGACGTGGGCATCACCGCCGAGTACACCGACCCGGGCAACAACTTCATCGCCGACCTGCTCGCGCCGAAGTTCCCCGCGTCCTTCATGGCACTCGAGCAGAACCCCGACTGGCAGCTCATCCAGTTCATGATCGCCCCGAACGCCATCTTCAACCCGTTCCACTACGCCGACCCCAAGGTCGACGAGATGATCGTCACGATCCAGAGCGGTGACGAGGCGACGCAGGACGAGACGGTCAAGGAGCTCAACAAGTACCTCGTCGAGCAGGCCTGGTTCGCACCGTTCTACCGCGTGCAGGGCAGCTTCCCGTCGGACGCGAACACATCGGTCACGATGATGCCGACCAACGCCTACCCGGCGATCTACGACATCCAGCCCAAGGGCTGAGTCGACTCCCGGCCCGTCGCGGATGACCGCGGCGGGCCGGGCCCCACACCCGGTCGCGCACCAGCCGGCCGTCCCGGAACCGTTCCACCACCACGGAGTCCACCATGCTTCCATTCGTGCTGCGGCGCATCGCCTCCGGCATCGTGATGCTGTTCGTGATCTCGTTCGTCGCGTACACCCTCCTCTACCTGAGCGGCGGTGACATCGCCCGCCGCATCCTCGGCCAGAACGCCAGCCAGGACGTCGTCGCGCAGAAGGCCGCCGAGCTCGGCCTCGATCGGCCGCTCCTCACCCAGTACTTCGACTGGCTCACCTCGGCTCTGACGGGCGACTTCGGCCGCTCGTGGTTCACCGGCCAGCTCGTGTCCGCGAGCCTCTCGAGCCGCCTCGCGGTGACGCTCTCGCTCGTCATCGGCACCACGATCGTCGCCGCGATCGTCTCGGTCGTGCTCGGTGTGCTCGCCGCACGCCGCGGCGGCTGGATCGACGCCGTCGTGCAGTTCGTCGCGGTCATCGGCTTCGCCATCCCGGGCTTCCTCATCGCCCTCGTGCTCGTGCTCGTGTTCGCGATCAACCTCGGCTGGTTCAAGGCCACCGGGTACACGCCGTTCGCGACCTCCCCGAGCGGCTGGGTCGCCTCGGTGACGCTGCCGATCATCGCCCTCGCGATCGGCGCGATCGCGTCGGTCGCCCAGCAGGTGCGCGGCTCGGTGCTCGACGCCCTCTCCCGCGACTACGTGCGCACGCTCCGCAGCCGCGGACTCAGCACCAATCGCGTCGTCTACAAGCACGTGCTGCGCAACGCCGGCGGTCCGGCGCTCGCGGTGCTCGCCGTGCAGTTCGTCGGCCTCCTCTCGGGCGCCGTCATCGTCGAGCAGATCTTCGCGCTCCCCGGCATGGGCCAGCTGTCCGTGCAGGCCACGAGCTCGGGCGACATCCCCGTCGTCATGGGCGTGGTGATCATCTTCGCGATCATCGTCATCGTGGTGAACCTCCTCATCGACCTCGCGCAGGCGGCACTCAACCCGAAGGTGAGACTGTCATGACCACCGCAGTGGACCTCCCCACGAACATCCCGACCCCGCCGGTCAAGACCTCGCTCATGCGGCGCATCGTGCGCCGGCCGATCGGCGTCGTCTCGCTCGGGATCCTCATCGTCGTCGGCATCATCGCCGTCATCGGCCCGTACATCGCGCCGTACGACCCCAACAAGGCATCGCTGCAGCTCGTGCTCGCCCCGCCGAGCGCAGCACACCCGCTCGGCGCCGACAGCGCCGGCCGGGACGTGCTCTCGCGGCTGCTCGTCGCCACCCAGGTGAGCGTCGTCGCGGCACTCCTCGCCCTCGTGACGGCCCTCCTGATCGGCGTGATCTCGGGCCTCATCGCCGGCTACTTCAAGGGCTGGTTCGACTCCGTGTCGGCATGGTTCACGTCGCTCGTGATGGCGCTGCCCGGCATCGTGGTGCTGCTCGCCGTTCGGGCCGTGGTCGGCCCGTCGGTGTGGATCGCGATGTTCACCTTCGGCATCCTGCTCGCCCCCGCCTACTACCGGCTCGTCTACGCCGCCGTCACCGCGGTGCGGTCCGAGCTCTACGTCGACGCCGCCAAGGTGTCCGGCCTCGGCGACGGGCGCATCATCTCGCGACACATCCTCTCGGTCGTGCGCGCGCCCATCATCATCCAGTCGGCGATCATCGCGGGGATCGCCATCGCGATCCAGTCGGGCCTCGAGTTCCTGGGCCTCGGCGACACGTCGGTGCCCACCTGGGGTGGGATGCTCAGCGACGGATTCGCGAACATCTACAAGGAGCCGCTGCTCATGCTGTGGCCCGCCCTCGCGATCGGCATCACGTCGATCGCCCTGACGCTGCTCGCCAACGTCATGCGCGATGCCCTCGAACGCACGGTGCTCGTGCGCCGCCGTCGTCGTCGCGCGGTCGCCACCGCCACGGGCTCGATCGCCGCGGTGACCACGTCGATCGGTGCGGTCACCGGGTCGCTCGACGTGGATGCCGCGTCCGCCCCCGTCATCCGCCACGACGACGACGTGCGCGCCGCCGCGCGGGCCGGCGACACGATCCTCCAGGTCCGCGACCTGCACGTGGGCTACGGGCAGGACGACGGCAGCACCCTCGAGGTGGTGCACGGCGTGTCGCTCGACATCCGCAAGGGCGAGGTGCACGGGCTCATCGGCGAGTCGGGGTCGGGCAAGACCCAGACCGCGTTCGCCGTGCTGGGTCTGCTGCCCCGGGGCGGCCACATCACCGGCGGCTCGATCGACTTCGAAGGCGTGCGGCTCGACCAGGCGTCCGAGAAGGACTACACGGCGATCCGCGGCCGTCGCATCGGCTACATCCCGCAGGAGCCGATGTCGAACCTCGACCCCTCGTTCACGATCGGCAGCCAGCTCGTCGAGCCGCTGCGGAAGAGCCTCGGGCTCAGCAAGAAGGATGCGACCGACAAGGCGCTCTCGCTCCTCGAGCGAGTCGGCATCCCGAACCCGAAGCGCACCTTCGCCGCATACCCGCACGAGGTCTCGGGCGGCATGGCCCAGCGCGTGCTCATCGCCGGGGCGGTCTCGACCGATCCCGACCTGATCATCGCCGACGAGCCCACCACGGCCCTCGACGTCACGGTGCAGGCCGAGGTCCTCGACCTGCTGCGGGACCTCCAGGCCGAGCGGCACATGGCGCTCCTCCTCGTCACCCACAACTTCGGCGTCGTCGCCGACCTCTGCGACCGGGTCTCGGTCATGCAGCAGGGCCTCATCGTCGAGACCGGACCGGTGCGCGCGATCTTCGGGCATGCGGAGCATCCGTACACCCGGTCGCTCCTCGGCGCCATCCTCGACGAGGGCCCCGCGCGGCCCCCGCTCGGCACGCTCCTCACGAAGGGAGGTGCGCGATGAGCGCACCGCTGCTCGAGGTCACGGACCTCGTCGTCGAATACCCCGGCAAGGGATTCCGCGCCAAGCCGTTCCAGGCGCTCAAGGGCGTCTCGATCGACATCCAGCCCGGCGAGACCGTCGGCCTGGTGGGGGAGTCCGGTTCGGGCAAGACCACGCTCGGTCGCGCGGTGCTCGGGCTCGCGCCCGTCACCGGCGGGTCGATCACGTACGACGGCAAGGAGATCGGCCACCTGTCGCGCAGCCAGCGGCGGGCGCTCAGCTCCGAGATCCAGGTCGTCTTCCAGGACCCGTACTCGTCGCTCAACCCGTCGATGACGATCGAGCAGATCCTCATCGAACCGCTGACGGTGCGGGGTGTCGCCTCCGGCGAGGCCAGGCAGCGCGTCGCCACGCTGCTCGAGCAGGTCGGCCTCCCGGTCGACGCCCGGTCGCGCCTGCCGCGCGAGTTCTCGGGCGGCCAGCGCCAGCGCGTCGCCATCGCCCGGGCGCTCGCCCTCGACCCGAAGCTCATCGTGTGCGACGAGCCCGTCTCGGCGCTCGACCTCTCGACCCAGGCCCGCGTGCTCGACCTCTTCATCGAGATCCAGGAGCGCACGGGCGTCGCCTACCTCTTCATCTCCCACGACCTCGCGGTCGTGCGGCACATCAGCCACCGCGTGGCCGTGATGTACCACGGCGAGATCGTGGAGTCGGGCGAGGGCGACCAGGTGACGGCGCGCCCGCAGCATCCGTACACCCAGCGCCTCTTCATGGCCGCGCCCGTGCCCGACCCCGACCAGCAGGAGGAGCGGCGCGTCGCGCGCCGCGCCCTCATGACCACGACCGTCGAAGGATGACGATGACGCACCGCACCGACCCCACCGACCACCTCCGGCCCCTGCTCGCGCAGCTGAGCCTCGAGGACAAGGCCGCCCTCGTGCAGGGCGCCGACTTCTGGACCACCGTGCCGCTGCCGCAGATCGGCCTGCGCGCGATGACCCTGTCCGACGGGCCCGCCGGAGTGCGCGGTCCCGTGTGGGACGAGCGGGACCCGTCGCTCAACATGCCGTCGGGCACGGCCCTCGCGGCGTCGTGGGACACCGACCTCGCCGACCGCTACGGCGCGGCCGCGGCATCCGAGGCCCGTCGCAAGGGAGTGGATGTCGTGCTCGGCCCGACCATCAACCTGCACCGCTCGCCGCTCGGCGGCCGGCACTTCGAGTGCTTCAGCGAGGACCCGTGGCTCTCGGGCGAGCTCGGCGCCGCCTACGTCGAGGGGCTGCAGCGCAACGGCGTCGCCGCCACGCCCAAGCACTACGTGGCGAACGACTCCGAGACCGACCGCTTCACCGTCGACGTGCAGGTCGACGAGCGCGCCTTGCGCGAGCTCTACCTGCTGCCGTTCGAGCGCACCGTCGACTCCGGCGCGTGGGCGATCATGAGCGCCTACAACTCCGTCGACGGCGTGACCATGACCGAGAACGACCTGCTCGAGACGCCCCTCAACTCCGAGTGGGGGTTCGACGGCGTCGTGATCTCCGACTGGACCGCCGTGCGCAGCCTCGGCTCGGTGCCCGCCGCGCAGGACCTCGCGATGCCCGGCCCCGCCCCCGCCTGGGCCGACCTCGCCGAGGCCGTGCGCGACGGACGACTCGACGAGGCCGACCTCGACCGCAAGGTGCTGCGCCTGCTGCTGCTCGCCGAGCGGGTCGGCGCGCTCGAGGGCGCCACCGCCGTGACGCCCGACGCGATCGACGGCCGCGCGTTCGTGCGCGAGGCCGCGATCGAGGGCTCGGTGCTCGTGAAGAACGCCGGCGAGCTGCCGTGGCAGCCGTCGTCGCTCTCGAAGGTCGCCGTGATCGGGCACAACGCCCTGCACGCGCGCACCCAGGGCGGCGGCAGCGCCACCGTGCTGCCCGACCACGTCATCACGCCCATCGACGGCATCCGCGCGGCGCTGCCGCACGCCGAGGTGGTCTACGAGCTCGGCGCCGTCGTGCAGGAGGGCGTCGCCGAGATCCCGCTCGAGCGGCTCACCAACCCCCGCACGGGCGAGCCCGGCCTCGTCGTCACGTTCCGCGACGCCGACGGCGTCGACCTGTTCAGCGAGGACCGCCGCTCGACGGCGCTCGTGTGGTTCGGCGGCGACGCCCCGATCGCGGCATCCGCCACGGTCGAGCTGCACACGACGTTCGTGCCCGAGGAGACCGGCGAGATCCTGCTCGGCTTCGCCACCGCCAAGCACGGTCGCGTCTACGTCGACGGTGTGCTCGTGGTCGACGACCAGCCCGTGATCACCGGCACCGACCTCGGCGCCGCGTTCCTCGCGCCGCCGTCGGCCACCGCGCCCGTGCACGTCGAGGCGGGCGTGCCGCTCGACGTGCGCGCCGTGTTCGAGATGGGCTCGGCGCAGAGCGCGCTCGACGGCGCCCTCAGCGTCACCTTCGGCATCGCGCTCGACGACACCGACCCCGACGGGCTCATCGCCCGCGCGGTGGAGGCGGCCCGCGCGGCCGAGGTCGCCGTGGTCGTCGTGGGCACCAACTCGAAGGTCGAGTCCGAGGGCTACGACCGCGAGAACCTCGACCTGCCCGGCCGGCAGGACGAGCTCGTGCGCGCCGTCGCCGCGGTGAACCCGCGCACGGTCGTCGTCGTCAACTCCGGCTCGCCCGTGCTGCTCCCGTGGCGCGACGACGTCGCCGCCGTGCTCCTCGGGTGGTTCGGCGGCCAGGAGTTCGGCCAGGCCATCGCCGACGTGCTGTTCGGCGTCGCCGAGCCCGGCGGTCGCCTGCCCACCTCCTGGCCGGCGAGCCTCGACGACGTGCCCGTGCGCGACGTCACCCCGCACGAGGGCCGTCTCGAGTACACCGAGGGCATCCACGTGGGCTACCGCGCCTGGCTCCGCGCCGACCGCAGCCCTGCGTACCCCTTCGGGTTCGGGCTCGGCTACACGACGTGGTCGTTCGACGCGATCGAGGTGGCGGATGCCGCGAGCGCCGGCGCCGAAGCATCCGACGCGGGCGATGCCGTGGTGCGCGTGACCGTGACGAACTCGGGCGATCGCGCCGGCAAGCACGTCGTGCAGGTCTACGCCGAGCGCGCGGACTCCGCCGTGGAGCGCCCGGTGCGGTGGCTCGTCGGCTTCGCGGTCGTGCGCGCCGAGGCGGGTGAGACCGTGGTCGCCGAGGTGCCCGTGGCCGCCCGCCGCTTCGCGCACTGGGCCGACGGAGGCTGGCAGGTCGAACCGGGCGAGTTCGCGCTCCTCGCGGGCAGCTCGGTGGCCGACCTCTCGCTCGCCGCCACCTACGCGACCCCCGCGGTGGTGGCAGCATGACCGGCTACCCGAACCCGCTCATCCCGGGCTTCAACCCCGACCCGAGCGTCGTGCGGGTCGGCGACGACTTCTACCTCGCCACGTCGACCTTCGAGTACCTGCCGGGCGTGCCGATCTACCACTCCCGCGACTTCGTGACGTGGACCCTCATCGGCAGCGTCGCGACCCGCGCGGGCCAGTTCGACGTCGAGAAGGTCCCCACGGCGGGCGGTGCGTGGGCGCCGACCATCAGGCACCGCGACGGGGTGTTCCACGTCGTCATCACCGACGCGTTCGGCCGCGGCACCCTGCACTTCACGGCGGAGGACCCGGCGGGCCCGTGGAGCGACGGCGTCGTGTTCGACGGCATCGACGGCATCGACCCCGACCTGGTGTGGGATGAGGACGGCAACGCCTACCTGACCTTCTCGGGGCTCGGCGTGAACCCGGAGCTGCCGACGTTCATGAAGCACCGCGGCCTGCTGCAGGCGCGCGTCGACCTCGAGACCGGGCGCGCGCTCGAGGAGCCGCGCAGCATCTGGTCGGGCGTCGGGGGCCAGTTCCCCGAGGCGCCGCATCTCTACCGGATCGGCGACTGGTGGTACCTCGTCATCGCCGAGGGCGGCACCGAGCGCGGCCACAGCGTGAGCGTCGCGCGCTCGACGAGCCCCGAGGGCCCGTTCGAGAACGCGCCGGGCAACCCGCTGCTCACGGCACGCGGCACCGACCGGCCGATCCAGAACACCGGCCATGGCGACCTCGTGCAGGGCCCCGACGGCGAGTGGCTGCTCGTGCTGCTGGGCGTGCGTCCGCGCAGCATGACCCGCGCGTTCTCGGCGCTGGGCCGCGAGACCTACGTGACCACGGTCACGTGGGGCGACGACGGCTGGCCGGCGTTCGAGCCGGTGCAGCTGACGCCGCGGCCGGGCGTCGTGACGCTCCGCGAGGAGTTCGACGGCAGCGAGCTCGGCCCCGAGTGGATGTCGGTGCGCCGCACGCCCGCGTCGGTCGCCGACCTCGGCGCGCGCGCCGGCTCGGTCGTGCTGCGCGCCGACGGCTCGACGCTCGACGACCTCATTCCCGTGTTCCTCGGGCGACGCCAGCAGCACCAGACGGCGCGCGCCACGATCGCCGTCGACGTCGCGAACGGCGTCGGCGGGCTCGCGGTGCGGTACGACGAGAAGTTCCACTACTCGATCGCCGCCGGCGCGGGTCGGATCGTCGCCCGCGGCGCCATCCCCGGCTTCGAGCGCACCGCCGAGCTGCCGCTGACCGCCACGACGCTCGAGCTCGAGGTGCGCAGCCGTCGTCCCGAGGGCGACTCGTTCGAGGCCCGCACCTCCGACGTCGTCGAGCTCGCCGCCACCGTCGACGGGGAGCGCACGGTGCTCCTCGAGCTCGACGGCCGCTACCTCTCCTCCGAGGTCGCCGAGTCGTTCACCGGTCGCGTGATCGGGCTGTTCGCCCGCGAGGGCGAGATCGCCGTCGATCGCTTCGAGTACGAGGGATCCGACGACTGAGCGCCCGGCGACCGAGCGCCCGGCGACCGTTCCGGCACTGACGCAACCCCATCGAAAGGCACCTGATGTTCGACCGCTCCTCCACGTTCGGCGATGCCCTCGACGACGACGCCGCCCGTGCGGTGCTCGAGACGTTCCTGCCGGGCATCGCGGCCTCGCCCATGGCCGGCCAGTTCCGCGGTGCCCGGCTGGGGCAGCTCATCGCGATCTCGCCCGCGCTGCGCGAGGACGAGGCGGAGCAGGACAGGTTCTGGGCGGCGCTCGCCGAGGTGCCCGGTGACGGCGAGGTCACGCCCCGCGAGTACTCCCCGGCGATCGCGCCCGACCCGGCGTACGAGGGCGACGACGTGACCCGTGCGTCCGCCCGTGTCACAATGCCGTCGGTGCCGGTCGAGCGCTGGGGCGTCGTCGAGCTGCGGTTCGACGGGCCGAGTCACGGCAACCCGTTCGTCGACGTCGAGCTGGGCGCTCGCGTCACGCACGGCGACCGCGCCTTCCACATCGGCGGGTTCTACGACGGCGACGGCACGTACCGCATCCGGTTCCTCGCCGAGCGCGAGGGGGAGTGGCACTTCGAGACGACGTCGACGGCGCGCTCGCTCGACGGACTGTCGGGCGCGGTGCAGGTCGGCCCCGCGGCATCCGGAAGCCATGGTCCCGTGCGGGTCGACGGACTGCACTTCGCACACGCCGACGGCACCCGCTACCGACCGGTCGGCACGACCGCGTACGCGTGGACGCACCAACCCGAGGAGCTGCAGCAGCGCACGCTCGGGGCGCTCGCGGAGTCGCCGTTCAACAAGATGCGCATGTGCCTCTTCCCGAAGTCGTACCTCTACAACGCGAACGAGCCCGAGCGGTTCCCGTTCCCCGGCTCGCTCGCCGACGGCTTCGACCTCGCGCGGTTCGATCCCGCATACTTCCATGAGCTCGAGGGGCGCGTCGCCGAGCTCGCGGGGCTCGGGATCGAGGCCGACCTGATCCTCTTCCACGCGTACGACCGCTGGGGGTTCGCCGACCTCGGACCGGCGGTCGACGACCGGCTCATCCGGTACGTCGTGCGCCGGCTGGCGGCATCCGCCAACGTGTGGTGGGCGCTCGCCAACGAGTACGACCTCGTGTGGGCGAAGACCACCGCCGACTGGGAGCGCATCGCGGCGATCATCGAGGAGGAGGACCCGCACGGGCACCTTCGCTCCATCCACAACTGCCACGGCTTCTACGATCAGACCCGCCCGTGGATCACGCACGTGAGCGCGCAGCGCATCGACGTCTACCGCACCGCCGAGAACACCGACGCGTGGCGCAGCCAGTACGGCAAGCCCGTGGTCATCGACGAGGTGGGCTACGAGGGCGACATCGACCAGGGCTGGGGCAACCTCACGGGCGAGGAGCTCGTTCGGCGCTGCTGGGAGGGCGCGGTGCGCGGCGGCTACGTCGCCCACGGCGAAACCTACCTCAACGACCGCGAGGAGCTGTGGTGGTCGAAGGGCGGCGAGCTCATCGGCACGAGCCCGGCGCGCATGGGATTCCTCGACGGCATCGTCGCCGAGGCGCCCGGCGGCGTGCTCGACCCGCTCCCGTCGGACTGGGACGTGCCGTGGGGCGGCGTCGCCGGCGAGTACCTCATCGCGTACTTCGGGTTCAACCGGCCGAGCTTCCGCAGCATCGTGCTGCCCGACGGTTCGTTCGAGATCGACGTGATCGACACGTGGAACATGACGGTGGAGCCCGTGCCGGGCGTGCACCGCGGGGCCGTGCGCGTGGAGCTGCCCGCGCGGCAGTACATGGCGGTACGGGCGCGGCGGGTGACGCCGTCGGTCGAGTAGGCGCGCAGCGGTGCAGCGTCGGTCGAGTAGGCGCGCAGCGGTGCAGCGTCGGTCGAGTAGGCGCGCAGCGCCGTATCGAGACCATCCGGCGGCCGGGTCCCCGGGCCTCGATACGCTCGCCGGCGCTCGCTACTCGACCGGCGGGGCGACGCGGGCCTCGATACGCTCGCCGGCGCTCGCTACTCGAGGGCGGGCGGTGGCGGCATGCGCCGGGGGATCGAGTCCGGGTCGAACGTGCGCCTGTGGTGGAGGAACCGCACGTTCGACCCGGTCTCGATGCACCGGGTCGAGCGCTGTGCAACCCCGTTGACGCCGGCGAGCTGCCCTCGTAGACCGGAGATCGGGCGCGAGCGCCGCGCCCGATCGTCACGGAAAGGACACGTCATGACCGTGAAGCTCAACCAGACCGGACTCCGGCACGCCCGCTCGCTCGTGCGCGACGGGAAGGTCGTACGCGACGAGCGCGACGACTGGAGCGAGGACGCGCCGAGCGCCGACGACGAGAACGCCTTCGTCGACGAGCACGGCTGGGGCGAGTACTCCAAGTGGCACCTCGGCGTCGACGACGACATGGACCGCGAGACGAAGGGCCACTACAAGTTCCCGTTCGGCGACTTCTCGAAGGTGCACCGCTGCGCGGTGATCTCGCTCGAGAGCCGCGCCGGCCAGTTCGACCACGACGACATCCGCGACGAGGCGAAGAAGCTCCTCGAGCTCATCGACGAGGGCTGACGACTGACGGCTGAACGCCGAGGGCCGAGGGCTGAGCGCTGATGTGCGGTGCTCGCCGGGAGTGTTCGTCTCCATGGCTCATGTGAACGACGCCTCACATGAGGCGGTGTTCACACGACGGATGGCCGAATACGAACCGCTCGCAACCGGAGAGCTTGACTGGTCTGGCGAGCGAGCGGGCGGGCTCGGCGCAAGGCCACCGAGCAGGCATTGGCCGTGCCGCCCGCCCGGTCACCGATGGCACACTCGAACTCGAGCACCCGGAGGTCGCCATGAATGCCCCCGTCCCCGTCCCCGTCCCCGCCTCCGTCCCGCCCACCGCGGCGGTCGCCGACGCCGCCCTGCGCCTCGGCGTCGACGCCCGGCTCGCGCCCGTGTCGCTGCGATCGCTGCTGCCGTGTCCGCCCGTCGCGGGGCCCGCGCGCCCGGTGACCCACCTGGGCAGCGTCGACGTGCTGCTCGAGACGATCGACGACGCGTCGCCCGGCGACATCCTCGTGATCGACAACGGCGGACGCCTCGACGAGGCCTGCGTCGGCGACCTCATGGTGCTGGAAGCGGAGCGCGCCGGCCTCGCGGCGATGATCGTGTGGGGGCTGCATCGCGACACCGCGCAGCTGCGCGAGATCGGCCTGCCCGTGTTCAGCCTCGGCGCGAATCCGTACGGACCCCGCAGGATCCCGCCCGCCGGACGCCGGATGTCGAGCGCCTTCCTCGACGGTGTCGCGGTGAGCGACGCCGATCACGTGTTCGCCGACGACGACGGGGTGCTCGTCGTCGCATCCGACCACGTCGACCCCGTCGTCGACCTCGCGCGCGACATCCAGCGCGTCGAGACCGCCCAGGCCGAGCGGATGCGGGCGGGCTCCAGCCTGCGCGAGCAACTCGACTTCGCGGGGTACCGCGAGCGCCAGGCGGCCGATCCCGAGCTCACCCTGCGCCGGTACCTGCAGGAGCGCGGCGGCGCCATCGAGGTCTGACGGCGTCCGGTCGAGCGGATGCCGCGAGCAGGCGTCGGCGCGCATGCGGATACCTGTCAAGGGGTCGAGGCCGCACCGGGTCGCGGGCTATCGTCGCCGAAACGGATGCGGGACCGCGTGCTCCGATCGAGTACGCACCGGCGTCACGGAGGGAGTCCCCGAAATGGCACGAGCAACGACACGCACGACGAAGCAGGAGCGCACCGAGTCCGCTCGCGCGCTGAAGGCCGCCAAGAAGGCGAACGCCGAGGCTCGCAAGCTCGCCTCCACCCTTCCGCAGCCGACGCGCGGCAAGCTCGAGGCGGTCGCGGCGACCGAGCGCACGCAGCTCGAGCGGGCGAAGAAGGAGCGCGGCGAGAGCCCGCGCGCGGCAACCCGTCGCGCTCGCCGGTCGGCGGTACGCCTCGAGCGCGCGTCCGCGCGGCTCGGGCCGCGCAACGAGCGACGTTCCACCTCGGCCGACCCGAAGCGGCGGGCGGGCTCGATCAAGCGCCAGCGCGTGCAGGCCACCCAGTCGCAGTCGATGCCGGTGAAGGCGGCAGTCCGCACGATCATCACCGCCGTGATGACGCCGACGGACCGCGAGCAGAACAAGAAGGTCGCGAAGCGTCGAGTGCGGCGGATGAAACTGCAGCACGCGCGCTGAGCCGGCATCGCCACAGGTGCACCCCGCCGATCGCGGGGTGCGCCGTCGCGTACAGCACCGCCGTCGATCCTTGCGGCCCGTGCTCCACGGCGGTACGGTGCCGGTATTCGACGGGCGCCGCAGCGCCGACGGCCACCTCGGCACTCGCCGCAGGGCGGAATCATGGATCCCTCGGGGCTTCTCGAAGACGGTCGCTCGGCCTTCGCCGAGCACCGGTGGGGCGACGCGTTCCGCGCGCTGACGGATGCCGACGCGGAGCGCCCGCTCGCGGCGGCGGACCTCGAGCAGCTCGCCACGGCCGCGTTGCTGCTCGGGCAGGACGTCGCGGGCATCGACCTCGGCACGCGGGCGCACGAGGCCTTCCTCGGGGTCGACGCCGTCGGCGCGGCCCGGTGCGCCACCTGGATCGGCCTCTACCTCGAGGGACAGGGCGATGACGCGCGAGCCAACGGCTGGCTCGCGCGGGCCCGCCGCATCGTGTCCGAGGACCCCTCGGCCGAGGCCGCCGGTGCGCTCCTGCTCATACCGGCCGCGCTCGGACACCTGTACTCGGGGCAGCCGGAGCTCGCTGCCCGGACGTTCGAGCAGGCGCTCGTGATCGGGCGCCGGTTCCACGACCGCGACGGGGTGACGCTGGCGCAGCTCGGGCACGGACAGGCGAAGATCATGCTCGGCGATGCGGCGGGGGGCCTCGCCCTGCTCGACGAGGCGATGGTGGCGGTCACCGCGGGCGAGGTCTCGCCCGTGGCATCCGGGATCGTGTACTGCTCGGTGATCGGAAGCTGCCACCTCGCTTTCGACGTTCGGCGGGCGCAGCAATGGACGATCGCGCTGGACCACTGGTGCGGCGAACGGCCCGACATGGTGCTGTTCAGCGGACAGTGCCAGGCGCACCGCGCGGAGCTGTACCGCCTCCACGGCGCGTGGACGGACGCGATGGCGGCAGCCCGAGTCGCTCAGGATCGGGCGCGGGCGGGCGACTGGGCCGGCGTCTTCGGTGCGTGGTACCAGGAGGCCGAGGTGCATCGACTGCGCGGCGAGACGGAGGCGGCCGAGGCGGCCTACCACCGCGCGGGCGAGGCCGGATACCCGCCCGAGCCGGGTCTCGCGCTGCTGCGACTCGCGCAGGGGAACGTGCGCATCGCGCGTTCCCTCCTCCGCGAGGCCGTCGAGCAGGCCGACCCCGCGACACGGCGTGGACTGCTCGCCGCGCTCGTCGAGGTCGAGCTCGCAGCCGGCGACGTCGCCGCCGCCCGGACCGCGACAGACGAGCTGGCCGCCGCGACACCCGACGACGCGATGCCCCTCATGCGCGCCATCGCGGCCCGGTGCGAGGCATCCGTGCGCCTCGAGGAGGGCGACGCCCGCGGCGCGCTCGGTGCATTGCGCACGGCGTGGGCGAGCTGGCAGGAGGTCGACGCCCCCTACGAGGCGGCTCGGTGCCGGGTGCTCTCGGCTCGAGCCTGGCGGATGCTCGGCGACGAGACGGCTGCCTCGATGGACGCTGAGGCCGCCCGGGCGGTGTTCTCCGAACTCGGTGCGCTGCCCGATCTGCTCGCGGTCGACGCGCTGCCGCACGGTGGGGCGGGGTCGACGGCACCGCTGACGGCGCGAGAGGTCGAGGTCGTGTGCCTCGTGGCGGAAGGGAAGACCAACCGCGCCATCGCGGGCGAGCTCTACCTCAGCGAGAAGACGGTGGATCGCCACCTCAGCAACGTGTTCGCGAAGCTCGGCGTCTCGTCGCGGGCGGCGGCGACCGCCTACGCCTACGAGCATGCCCTGCTCTGACTCCACGTGATTGCGCCGACCGGAGCAGCGGGTCGCTCCATCCGGATCGCGAGAATGGGTGATTCACCTGATGCCCCGGCCGGGCGTCGCCCGTAGCGTCGGATGCATGGACGTCGCAGTGTTCGCCGGCGTCGTCTCGGCCGGCCTCTTCGCCATGAGCTACCTGCCCATGCTGGTGAAGGCCGCCCGTTCGAAGGATCTCTCGTCGTACAGCCTGGGCAACCTCGCGATCACCAACGCGGGCAACGTGCTGTACTCGGTCTACGTCTTCAGCCTGCCGATCGGGCCCATCTGGTTCCTCCACGGGTTCTACCTCGTCGCCTCGGCGCTCATGCTCACCTGGTTCCTGCGGTACCGCCGCCGGTGGCAGCGAACGGACGGCCAGGACCTCGCCGAACCGATCGCGGCCGAGCAGGCGACCCGGCGGTCGCGGCTCCGCCCGCTGTGACCTAGGACCCGGTCCCGCGCCGCCGCTCCCGTTACGTTGGTGGAGCGGGGCGCTCCGTCTGGGACCGCCGTGTGGACGAGGAGGTTCATCATGAGGGCACGACTGGGACTGCTCGCCGTGGTGGGCGCCTTGGCGCTGGGCGTGGGGTTCGCCGCGCCGGCGGTGGCCGCCATCGAGCCACCGGGCGACTGGATGAGCGTCACGAAGGTCATGGTGAACAGGCTCGGCGGCGTGAACGTCTCGGGCGAGGTGAGCTGCGCGGGGTCGTACCAGCGGCTCGTCGACGGCCAACTCGGTTACGACGACGACGGGCAGTGGGTGCCCGTGCCGTTCGTCGAAGGCGACCTCGTGGTGATGAGCGCCAACAACGACAACTACACCGTGAGCCAGCCGGCGGGCCGCAAGACGATGATCCGGGTGACGCACGGTTCATCGCGGATGAACCCCTGCTTCCTCACCGCCCCGACGCAGCCCGACGGCAGTGCATTCCCCGCCTGGGTGGGCTGCCAGGCGGACGGCGCCCCGTGCCGCTGGGAGACCGACGCCTACGCCTACGACCATGACGCGAACGGTCCGCTGTACGACTACTCCTCGGACGGCAAGTTCAAGTCCGGGTTGCTGAACGTCGACGCCCAGAGCATCGGGCTCCTCGTGCAGATCCTCCACGCTGACCAGACCTGGGATGTCTACTTCATCCAGGAGGGCAGCTACGCCATGGCCTCGACCGCGATCAAGGCCGTCAACGCTCGATAGGCGGGCCCACTCAGAGCTGCACGGGCAGGCGCGACGCGGCGAGCTCCGCGGCATCCGCCACCGGACGTGCGACCGGCTGCAGCCGCGCGAGCTGCGTGACGTGCTGCGGGCCGAGCTCGTCGAGCGTCGCGACCTCGAGGAGCTTCATCGTGCGCTCGATCTCGCCGCGCAGGATCTGGATGGTGCGATCGACGCCGCGACGCCCGCCGGCCATGAGGCCGTAGAGGTAGGCGCGGCCGATGAGCGTGAATCGCGCACCCAGGGCGACGGATGCCACGATGTCGGCGCCGTTCATGATGCCCGTGTCGACGTGCACCTCGAGGTCGTCGCCGACCTCGCGCACGACGTGCGGCAGCAGGTGGAACGGGATCGGCGCGCGGTCGAGCTGCCGGCCGCCGTGGTTCGACAGCACGATGCCGTCGACGCCGCGGCCGGCGAGGAGCTTCGCGTCCTCGACGGTCTGCACGCCCTTGACCACGATCCTGCCGGGCCAGATCTCGCGGATGACGTCGAGGTCCTCGAACGAGATCGTGGGGTCCATCGCCGAGTCGAGCAGTTCGCCCACGGTGCCGCCCGTCGACTGCAGCGACGCGAACTCGAGCTTCGGGGTCGTGAGGAAGTTGATCCACCACGCCGGGCGGGGGAGCGCGTTGATGATCGTGCCGGGCGTGAGCTGCGGGGGGATCGAGAAGCCGTTGCGCTTGTCGCGCAGGCGGGCGCCCGCGACGGGAGTGTCGACCGTGAAGAAGAGCGTGTCGAATCCGGCGGATGCCGCACGGCGGGCGAGCTCGTACGAGATCTCGCGGTTCCTCATCACGTACAGCTGGAACCAGTTGCGGCCCGTGGGGTTCGCGGCCTTCACGTCCTCGATCGAGGTCGTGCCGAGCGTCGACAGCGTGAACGGGATGCCGGCCGCACCCGCCGCTCCCGCCCCGGCGACCTCGCCCTCGGTCTGCATGAGGCGGGTGAAGCCCGTGGGCGCGATGCCGAACGGCAGCGCGCTCGGGCCCCCGAGCACCTCGCGGCTCGTGTCGACCACGGGCACGTTGCGCAGGATCGACGGGTGGAACTCCACGTCCTGGAATGCCTGGCGCGCCCGCGCGAGCGACAGCTCGCCCTCGGCGGCGCCCTCGGTGTAGTCGAACGGCGCCTTCGGCGTGCGGCGCTTGGCGATGTCGCGCAGGTCGGCGATCGTGAGCGCGTTCTCGAGGCGGCGCTCGGTGGGGTTGAGGGTGGGCTTCTTGAACTTCATGAGCTCGGCGAGCTCGCCGATCTTGGGGAGTTGGCGCTGGACCATGTGCTGCTCTCTCTCAGGCGGGGTTCGTGTCGTGTCGTGCCGGTCTCGGCTGCGGCGGGGTCTCACGTGATGTCGTTCTCGCCGGTGGGAACGACATCGACTGCGACCTCGTCGAGGTCGGCGGGGTGGGGAGGGGGCTCAGGGGTGGCGAAAGTGCGGTCGGGGGAGGTCTGGGCGTAGTAGCCCGAGATGTGGTCGTGCATGCGGGTGCGGGCGGTCGCGGCATCCGCTGCCCGGATCGCGGCGACCACGCCGCGGTGCTCGCTGCGCAGGCGGGCGGATGCCGCGTGCCAGTCGTCGATGCGGGCGAGCCCGGCGAGCGCGTAGCCCTCGATGCCGCTGCGCAGGCCCGCCATCGTGGCGGTGATGACCTGGTTGCCCGACGCCTCGGCGAGCGCGAGGTGGAAGGCCGCGTCGAGCGCCAGGAAGTCGGGGGCGGCGAGGGCCGCGTCGTCCATGGCGTCGAGCAGGCGGTCGGCCGCCGCGAGATCGGGCCCGGGCTCGACGGCGGATGCCGCGGCGAGATCGCCCGCGACGGATGCCTCGAGCACGAGCCGCGTCGCGACGATGTCGGCCACGGGGAATCCGCTCGCCGCGACCTGCAGGCGCATGAGGGCGCTCATGCCGCCGCCCGGCGTGGCGATGATGATCGCGCCGGCGGTGGGCCCGGAGCCCGTGTGCGTGCGGATGAGCCCGAGCACCTCGAGCACCCGCAGGGCTTCGCGCACGCTCGAGCGGCCGACGCCGAGCTCCGCGGCCAGCGCGCGCTCGCCGGGAAGGCGATCGCCGGGGGCGAGGTCGCCGTCGAGCAGCCTGCGCTCGATGTGCTGGAGCACCTGCTCCCAGGCGCGTGGCTCGGCGGATGCGTCAGCTGCCATGCCGCTCGTTCCCCTCGCCGCTCCCATGTGGTCTGACCACACTGTACCAGATGTGGTCAGACCACACAGGGGGTTCCGCTGCGCGCACCTCACGGGCCGTACGACCCTTGCCGCATGCCGAACGGAGCGGGCACGCTGGACGGATGAGCGGATACGCGAACCCCGATCAGCCCGAGCAGCGACTCAGCGACGCCGAGCGGGAGGCCGCCGTGGCGCAGCTCGCCGTGGCCCGTGCCGAGGGGCGCCTCACGTCCGCCGAGTACGACCAACGAGCCACGGCGGCGCAAGCGGCGCTGACTCGCGCGGACCTCGTGCCGCTCTTCGAGGACCTGCCGGAGACGACGGCGGCGCCTCCGCGGGTCGCGGCCTACTCGACGACGGCGACGGCGCCACCCGCCGCCACCGTCGCCGAGGCGTCGACGCCGCGCCCCTCGCGGGCGCTCGGGGGCCGCATCGGCGACACGATCATGGGCGTGACGCCGTTCCTCGCGGTGGCCCTGTTCTTCATCACGGGGTTCCAGGTCAGCTTCATGTGGGCCTGGCTGTGGTTCCTGCTGATCCCGATCGTCGGCATCATCATCTACGGTCCCGGTCGCCGGAACGAGCCCGAGGAGCCGACCCGCCCGTCCCGAGCGCTCGGCGGTCGCATCGGCGACACGATCATGGCGCTGACCCCGTTCCTCGCCGTCGCCCTCTTCTTCCTCACCGGCTTCAACGGCAGCTTCGCCTGGTCATGGCTGTGGTTCCTGATCATCCCGGTGACCGCGATCATCATCTACGGCCCGGGGGGCGGCGGGCGCCGCGGGCGCGACTGACGCGACGACCCGCAGTTCGAGGGAACGGGGGCGTTTCGCGGAGGCGGGCGTCAGCCCTTCTTCGGGCGGATGCGGACGCGGGTCTGCCCCGACTCGTCGAGTTCGACGACGCCGCCGCGCGACTTCAGGAAGTCGGTGAAGGTCGCGAAGCCGAGCCGCCGCTCCTGGAACGACGGGTCCATGCGCAGCATCTGGTTCTTCACGGCGCTCGGCGACTGCCACTCCTGGTCGTTCTTCGCGCGCATGAGCTCGAGCGCCTTGAGCAGCAGGCGGCCCGGGTTGCGGGGAGTGCCCGTCGCTCCGTCCTCGGCGGCGCCCGGCTCGACCGGTGCCACGAACTGCACGGCCTTCGACGACCCCTTGGTCGTCGGGGCTTCGGTCGGCGTGGCTGCCTCGGGCTCGGCGTCGGCGGATGCCGCATCCGTCACGGTCTTCGACGATGCACGTCGGCGCCGCGCGGGCGGGGCTGCCGCCTCGGGGGCGGCCTCCGCGACCGGCTCGGCCACCGCCGGCTCGGCCGCTGCCCCGCGCCCTGACGCCGCCGCCCTGGGCTCTGGGGCGCGCGGCGCGGCCTCGACCTCGTCGTCCCGCACCGCGGCATCCGTGGCAAGCAGCGCGTCGTAGTCGGCGTACTCGTCGCACGCGGCGGTGAGCGCGCGGCTCGTGCCGCCCGCGACGCCGATGCCGACGACGTAGCGGCCGAGTCGCTTGGCCTTCTGCGCGAGCGCGACGTAGTCGGAGTCGCCCGCCACGATGACGATGTGCGAGAGGTCGTCGATGCGGAACATGTCCTCGACGGCGTCGACCGCGAGGCGGATGTCGGCGCCGTTCTTCGTCGCCGAGAGCGGGAAGAGCTGCACGAGGTCGACCGCGCGGTCGATGAGCTGGCCGCGGTAGCTCGCGTTCACGGGCGTCGACCAGTCGGCGTAGGCGCGCGCGATGGCGATCGTGCCGAACGTCGCTGCGAAGTCGAGCACGGCGTCGATGTCGACCGTCGCCTGCTTGAGGCGCTCGGCCGCGACCGTGCCGGCCGAGACGGCCTTGGTGCGCGAGGTGTCCTTGCGGTACTGGCTGTCGCCGTGCAACTGGTCGTACCGGGAGATGACGATGTTGTCGAAGTCGAAGTAGAGCGCGACCCGGGGTTCTGCCGTAGTGGGCATGCCGACCTTCCGTCGATGGGTTCCCCTCGATCGTAGGCCCGGATGGGTGGGTCGTGGGTCGAGGAGGGGTGCGGGGGCTCGAGACCCGGCCGCGTGGACCGGGTCTCGAGACGGCCGCGGGCGACCTCCTCGACGCGCAGAAGCGGGTCCTCCTCAGGTCTCGAGACGGCCGCGGGCGGCCTCGTCGACCCGCACCGGCAGGGGTCTCCCCGACCCGCAGAGCGGGGAGCGCTCAGCCGGCGGCGACGCCCGCGAGCCGGGCGTCGGCGCGCACGCCGGCGGCCTCGAGCACCTCGAGGAACGCCTTCATCCACGTGCCGTTGTCGGGCCACGCGCGGGCGGTCACGAGGTGTCCGTCGACCACGCCGCCGCCGTTCTCGAACACGCCGCCGGCCACCTCCACGTCGACCGCGAGCTCGGGGTACGCCGACGAGGTGCGGCCCTGCAGCACGCCGGCCGCCGCGAGCAGCAGCGGGCCGTGGCAGGTCGCGGCGACCGGCTGGTCGGTCTCGAAGAAGTGCCGCACGATGCGCTTCGCATCCTCGTTGTTGCGGATGTACTCGGGCGCACGGCCGCCGGGCACCACGATCGCCACGTAGTCGGCGGGGTCGACGTCGGCGAACGCGACATCCGCCGGCCATCGGTGCCCGAGCTTCTCGGTGTACGTGTCGAACCCGTCGACGAAGTCGTGCACCACGAACTGCAGCGTGCGCGCCTCGGGGGCGCCGATGTGCACCTCGAAGCCCGCCTCCTGCAGGCGGTGGTAGGGGTAGAACACCTCGAGGGTCTCGGCTGCGTCGCCGGTGAGGATGAGGATCTTCGACATCGTGTACCTCTCTGCACGTCGGGCCTGCGGGTGCAGGCCCGGTGGGCTGTGCGGGCGGGCGGGCGGATGCCGCGGAGCCCCCGCGCACCCAGCGTGCGCGTCGCCGGGACCCCGCGTCACCCCTGCTTCGCACTATGTGCGAATCGCCGGCCGATCTCGATCGCCGGGGTCGCCTTCGGCCGGACACGCCCCCGATCGCGCGGCGTAGCATCGGGGCATGAGCGCAGTGGAGCGCCGGGGCGGCGCGGGCATCCAGTCGGCGGAGCGAGCGCTGCGCATCCTCGAACTCGTCGGCGCGGCCCCCACCGGGCTCACCGCGGCCGAGATCGCCGATCGCCTCGGCCTCGGCCAGTCGACCACCTACCGGCTGCTCGCGACGCTGCAGCACGACGACTACCTCGCCCGCCAGCCCGGCGAGCACCGCTACATCCTGGGCCGCTCGGTCGACGAGCTCGGCAGGGCGCTCCAGGTGCAACTCGTCGCGACCGATCCGGTGCGGGCGGTGCTGCGGGCGCTCCACGACGCCGTGCACGCGCCCGCGTACCTCACGGTGTTCCGCGGCGACGACATCGCCGTGGCGCACATCGCGGACTCGCCCGACCACCCGCGCATCGGCCAGCTGCACGTCGGCTTCGCCGAGGCCTCGCACACCACGGCGTTCGGCAAGCTCATGCTCGCGTCGCGCGACGACGCCGCCGTGGCGCGGTTCCTCGAGCGGCGCGGCGCGGCGCGGCTCACGGCGTCGAGCATCACGGATGCCGCGACGCTGCGCGACCAGCTCGACGAGGTGCGCGCCCAGCAGCTCGCCGTGGAGGTCGAGGAGTACCTCCCGAAGCTGGCGTGCATCGCCGCCCCCGTGCGCAGCCCCGCCGGACGCGTCGTCGGCGCGGTGTCGGTGTCGGTCTCATCGAAGGACCTGCCGTCGCGGGCGTGGGAGCTCGAGCGCGCGGTGCGACGCGGTGCGTGGCAGGTGTCGGCGCGCGTCGCGGGGTAGCCATGCCCCCCGGATGCGCGTGAGCGCCGCATCCGCGATCGGCAATAGTCTCGGGAGCACGGCCATCGCGAGGAGTCCCCTATGACGCACCCACGTTCCGCCCTTCCGGTCATCGCCGTGGCCGCAGTGCTCGCGCTCGCCGGGTGCACCGCCGAACCGGCGTACGCCCCGCGCCACGTCTCGGGCGACACGCCCGCGGGCGACGCGGTCGAGCTCGCCGCCGACGGGCTCGACGGAGCGCTCGAGGAGCTGCCGGCGATCGTGGAGCGCGTGCTCGAGGAGTCGGGCGTGCCCGGCGCCGCCGTCGCGGTCGTGAAGGACGACGAGCTGCTGTTCGCCGACGGGTTCGGCGTCAAGGTCATCGGCGGCGACGACCCGATCGACAAGGAGACGGTGTTCCAGATCGCCTCGATGTCGAAGCCCATCGGCGCGACCGTCGTCGCGACCCAGGTGGACGCGGGCGTCGTCGACTGGGACACCCCGGCCGCGCCCCTCGTGCCCGGGTTCGCCCTCTCCGATCCGTGGGTGACCGACCACGTGACCATCGGCGACCTGTACGCCCATCGGTCGGGGTTGCCCATGGCCGCGGGCGACGACCTCGAAGACGTCGGGTACGACCGCGACGAGGTGCTCCAGCGCCTGCGCTTCGAGCCGCTCGACCCGTTCCGCACCACGTACAACTACGCGAACTTCGGCATGACGACCGGTGCGCAGGCCGTCGCGAACGCGGCGGGCGTCGACTGGGAGACGCTGTCGGAGCAGGAGCTCTACGAACCGCTCGGCATGGACTCGACGAGCTCGCGCTACGAGGACTTCGTCGCGCGCGACGACCGTGCGACCCTGCACGCGCTCGTGGGCGGGAAGTTCCAGCCGCTCTACGAACGCGACCCCGACGCCCAGTCGCCCGCGGGCGGCGTGAGCTCGAACGTCGTCGACATCGCGAAGTGGATGTCGCTCATCATCGGCCAGGGGAGCTCGGCGGGCACCGACCTCATCGACTCCGAGGCGCTCACGCCCGCCATCTCGGCCGAGGTCGTGTCGGGACATCCGCCGTTCCCCGGTCGGCCCGGAATGTACGGGTACGGCTTCAACGTCGGATCCCAGCCGAGCGGGCGCGTCACGCTCAGCCACTCGGGTGCGTTCACGCTCGGCGCCGCGACGAACTTCCAGATCGTGCCCGAGCTCGGGCTCGGGGTCGTCGCACTCACGAACGCCGGTCCGGTCGGCGCCGCCGAGGCGATCGTCGCCGAGTTCCTCGACCGCGTGCAGTTCGGCGAGAGCACGCGCGACTGGTACCCCGCCTACAACGGGGCCCTCGCGCACTACTACGCGCCCGCCGGCGACCTCGCCGGCGAGACGGCACCGGCCGACCCCGCGGCATCCGGCCCCCTCGAATCGTTCGTGGGCACCTGGTCGAACGAGTACTTCGGCGACGCCGTGGTGGAGCTCGACGGCGATACGCTCGTCGTGAAGCTCGGCCCCGACGGCGGCTACGAGTTCGACCTCGAGCCGTGGGACGGCGACACGTTCGCGTTCGTGCCCACGGGTGAGAACGCACCCGACGGCTCGCTGTCGTCGGCGACGTTCGCCCTCGGCGGCGGCGCGGGCGACCGCATGACGCTGCAGTTCTTCGATGCGAACGGACTCGGCACCTGGACCCGGTGACGCGGCCGCCGGATGCCGTGATCGGGGTGACGTCGCGCGCCTCCGCGGCGACGCGTGACGGGGGAACGATGCGCGAACGGCGCTGGTGGCAGCTCGACCCCGGGGGCGCCGTCGTCGGGCTGCTCCTCGCCGCGCTCTCGATGACGCCGTCGCTGCTGCCGCGTCCGGCGCTCTTCCAGGGGCTCATCACGGGGTTCGGCTTCGCGATCGGCTACGCCGTCGGCGTCGGCCTGTGGTGGCTCGTGCGTCGGTTCGTCGCGTGGCGGCCGACGACCGACCAGCGACGCGTCGCGTGGTGGAGCTACCTCGGCGTGGCCGCGGTCGCCACCGTCGTGCTCGCCGTGCTCTCGCTCGGGTGGCAGAACGAGGTGCGCCGTGCGGTGCGGATGCCGGAGGTCGACGGGTTCGACTTCCTCGTGTTCGTCGTGGGGTTCGTTCCCGTCGTGGTGCTCGGCATCGCGAGCGGCCGCGGCATCCGGCGCCTGTACCGCCGCGCGGAGCGCACGTGGGGACGCGCGTGGGGCACGGTCGCGACGGCCGCCACGGTGGTCGTGGGCGTCGCCGTGCTGCTCTCGGTCGTGATGTTCGGGCTCGACCGGCTCTACCTCGCCAACAACGGGCCCGCGGCGCCGTGGGTGACGGAGCCCGTGAGCGGCGCGAGGTCGGCGGGTCCCGACTCCGAGGTCGACTGGGATCTCGTGGGCCGGCACGGCACCGCGTTCCTCGGCGGCGGCCCGAGCGCCGCCGACATCGAGGAACTCACCGGCGAGCCCGCACTCGAGCCCGTGCGCGTCTACGTCGGGCAGGCGAACGCGCCCACCGTCGAGGAGCGGGCCGCGATGGCCGTGCGCGAGCTCGAGCGCACGGGTGGCTTCGACCGCGACGTGCTCGTCGTCGCGACGACCACCGGGTCGGGATGGCTCGAGCCGCAGACGGTCGACGCGATCGAGTACCTGCACGGCGGCGACACCGCGATCGTGTCGACGCAGTACGCGTACACGCCGAGCTGGGTGTCGTTCGTGTTCGACCCCGACGCGCCGGTCGCGGCATCCGTCGCCCTGTTCGACGCCGTGCGCGCGAAGTGGGAGACGCTGCCCGCCGACGATCGACCCCAGCTGGTCGCGTACGGGCTGAGCCTCGGCGCGCACGGCGCCCAGGAGACGTTCGCCGACCTCGACGACGTGCGCGGCCGCACCGAGGGCGCGCTCTTCGTCGGCAGCCCCAACGGCTCGGCGCTGTGGCGCACCCTCACCGAGGGACGCGACGAGGGCAGCCCGCAGTGGCAGCCCGTGGTCGACGGCGGGCGGCAGGTGCGCTGGCACTCGACGGCAGGCGACTTCGGGGCGCTCGGCCCCGGCTGGGAGGAACCACGCGTCGCGTACCTGCAGCACGCCACCGACCCGGTCACCTGGCTCGGACTCGAGCTCATCTGGGCCGAGCCCGACTGGCTGAAGTCCGGCCAGCGCTCGGACGACCTCAGCGACTCGATGCGCTGGATCCCCGCCGTCACCGCCGTGCAGCTCGTCGTCGACATGTTCATGGGCGAGAGCGTCCCGGCGTCGTACGGGCACAACTACGGCGATGTCGTGCTCGACGGCTGGCGTGCCGTCACGGGCGACGGCGGGCTCGACGTCGCCGCGCTCGCGCGCATCCAGGAGGTCCTCGAGGGGTACGCGCAGGTGCAGCCGATCGGCAGCGTCAGCGAGTAGCAACCCGCCCTGTGCTGGTTGAGCCTGTCGAAACCCGGGTCAGGATGCCGCGGCCACCGCGTTGTGCAACTGGTCGGCGTCGAGGCCGAAGCGCCCGATGCCCCCGCCCACGTTCGCGAGCAGCACGAAGCACACGCCGCGCGAGGGCGTGATCCAGAACTCGGTGCCGGCCCAGCCGCCGTGGCCGAACGTGTCGTTCGCGAGCAGGCCCGGCGCGGACTGCCGCACGTTCCAGGTGAAGCCCCAGTCCTGGCCGCGCGAGGCGACGTAGGGCTCGAGCTTCGGCAGGCCGGCGGTGAGCGGGCGCAGCATCGCCTCGGCGGTGACCGGCGCGACGAGCGAGCCGTCGGTGCGCAGCAGCGCGCTGCCCACCGCGAGCAGGTCGGCGGCGCGGGCCAGCAGCCCGGCTCCCGGATGCCGCAGCGCCGCGAAGCGGGCGTAGTCGAGCCCCTGCTCGGCTGCCTCGACGGGGGCGTGCGGCGAGACCGAGGCGTCGAAGGTGAAGCCGGAGGCATCCGCCCGCTCGCCGACCCGCGCCACGGCCTGCTCCCACGGCGCACCGGAGGCGTGCTCGATGAGCGCCGCGATGCCCTCGAAGGCGATCGTCGAGTAGCGCGACACGGCGCCGGCCGCGAAGTCGCGACCCGGTGCGAGCAGCGACGGCCGCAGCCCGTCGGGGGTGTCGAGGGGCGGCTCGACGATGCCCGAGGTGTGGCTCGCGAGGTGCCGCAAGCGCACGACGTCGTCGCGCCCGGTGCCGAACTCGGGGATCGCCGCAGTGAGCGGCGTCTCGGGAGTGAGCCGGCCCTGCTCCACGAGGTGCAGCGCCGCGAGCCCCACGATGGGCTTCGTGATCGAGAACAGCGGGTAGTGGTCGTCGACGGATGCCGCGCCGAACCCGTCGAGCGCGGCGACCCCCGCTGCCGTCGCCACGCCGAGCACCGCGCTGGGCAGCGGACCCTCCTCGACGTGGCGGCGGACCCAGTCGAAGGCGTGGTCGAAGCGTGGCATCGGTGTCCTCTCGGTCAGCTGCGCAGCACGACGTTGCGCGGCTCGTCGCCGCGCAGCATCCGCTCGATCTGGTCGCGGAGCAGCCGCGCCATGCGGGGGATCATCGCGCTCGTCGCGCCGCCGACGTGCGGCGAGATGAGCACGTTCGGCAGGGCGAAGAGCGCATGGCCCTCGGGGAGCGGCTCGGGGTCGGTGACGTCGAGGGCGAAGCGCAGGCGCCCGCTCGCAGCCTCGGCGAGGATCGCCTCGGTGTCGGCGACGGGTCCGCGGGCGACGTTCACGACGAGGGCGCCGTCGGGCAGCGCCGCGAGGAAGGCTGCGTCGACGAGGCCGGTCGTGGCATCGGTGAGGGGCACGCCGACGATCACGATCTCCGCCTCGGGCAGCAGCGCCGGCAGTTCGTCGATGCCGTGGATGCGGCCGTGCTCGTCGTCGCGCGCGTGGCTCGCGACCCGGGTGAGCACCACCTCGAACGGCGCGAGGCGCGCCTCGATCGCCTGGCCGACGCCGCCGAAGCCGAGCAGCAGCACCCGTCGGTCGGCGAGGCTGGCGTGCCGTGCGGGCGCCCACCGGCCCTCGGCGGCGGCGCGCACGAAGTCGGGGATGCCGCGCTGCGCCGCGATCGCGAGGCCCACGGCGAGCTCCGCGGTCGAGGTCTCGTGCACGGATGCCGCGTTGGCGAACACGTGGCCCGGTGGCAGGGCGGCGGGCACGTCGTCGTAGCCGATCGACTGCGACTGCACGAGCCGCACATCGAGACCGGCGAGTGCCCCGAGGCGAGCCGCGGCGCCCATGTAGGGCGGCACGACGATGTCCAGGTGCTGCGCCGGCGGCGATGACCGCAGGTCCCAGACGACCACCTCGGCTCCCTCGGGCACACCGCCCGGCGTCGCCGCGAGGGCGGTGCGGAGGGTCTCACCGGGCACGGTCACGAGCAGGCGGGGTGCGGTCATGCCGCAATCCTTCCAGAGGCCGCGGCCGCTGCTAGCTTGGGCGCATGACGGAGGCGGCAGGCGGGGCGGCAGGCGACGCGGCGGGCGAGGCTTCGGCCGACGCCGGGGGCAGGACATCGCCGCTGGGCCGTCGGAGCCGGCACGACCGACCCGTCGACGAACGGGCCGAGGCGCTCAAGGAGCGCGTCTACGCGACCTTCACGGGCCTCGCGATCGTGCTCGTGCAGCAGACGAACGTCGAGCACATCACCGCGGCGCGCGCGACGCTCACGCTGCTCGTCGGCATCGTGGCGATCAGCGCGGCGGGATTCGTGGCCGACGTGATCGCGCACCTCGCCGTGCACGCCGCGTTCCCCGACCGCGCCGAGCTCGGCCGCATGCTGCGCACCGCCGGCTCGGCGGTCGGGTCGGCGAGCGTGCCGCTGCTCGTGCTCGCGCTCGCCGCACTCGGCGTGTTCGAGCTCGAGGGCGCGCTGCGGGCCGCCTCGATCGTGTACCTCGTCACGCTCGGCCTGCTCGGGTACGTCGCGGTGCGCCGAACCCGCGTCGCCTGGTGGAAGCAGCTGCTCGCGCTCGGCGCGCTCGTCGCGCTGGGCCTCGCCGTCGTCGGCCTGCAGCAGCTCGCCCACGGGCACTGACCCGCCGCCGGTCGAGGAGGCCGCCCCGCGGCCGTATCGAGACCTTCGATCCACGCCCACCGCCCCGCGTCAGCGCCCCGACGGCTCGTACCGCCTCGGCGCGAACGCCGCGGCGACGAGCGCGCGCAGCGACTCGAGGTCGCCCCTCGCGAAGCCCTGCGCCCGCGCCTGCACGAGCACGTTGCCGATCGCGGTCGCCTCGACGGGGCCCGCGAGCACGGGAATGCCGGAGCGATCCGCCGTGCGCCGGCAGAGCAGCTCGTTGAGCGCGCCCCCGCCGACGACGTGGATCGTCTCGACGTCGACGCCCGACAGGATCGACGCGGTGCGCACGGCGCCGGCGAACGCCTCGGCGAGGCTCTCGATGATCGACCGCGCGAACTCGGCGCGGCTCGCCGGCGCGGCGACGCCGTGCTCGGCGCACCACTCGGCGATGCGGCCCGGCATGTCGCCCGGCGCCAGGAACCGCGGGTCGTTCGCGTCGAACACGGGCACCGACGCGGTGACGGATGCCGCGGCCGCGAGCAGTCCGCCCAGGTCGATCGCCTCGCCGTCGCGTTCCCACCACCGCACCGACTCCGACAGCAGCCACAGTCCCATGACGTTGTGCAGGAACCGCACGCGCCCGTCGACGCCGCCCTCGTTCGTGAAGTTGGCCGCGCGCGCGGCATCCGTCGTCACGGGGTGCTCGAGCTCGACGCCCACGAGGCCCCACGTGCCGCACGAGATGTAGGCGGCCGACTCGGCGCGCATCGGCACGGCCACGACGGCCGACGCGGTGTCGTGCGATCCGACCGCGACGACCTCGATGCCCGCGGGCGCGCCCAGGTCGGCGGCGACGCCGGCGCGGAGGCCGCCGAGCGACTCGCCGGGCGAGACGAGCGGTGCGAAGACGGATGCCCCGAAGCCGAGCCGCTCGATGAGCTCGTCGTCCCACTCGCCCGACTCGACGGCGACGAGGCCCGTCGTCGACGCGTTCGTGCGCTCGGACACCTTCGCGCCCGTGAGCTGGAACCCGATGAGGTCGGGGATCAGCAGGAGCGAATCGGCGAGGTCGAGCCAGCCTCCCGGTCGGGCACCGTCACTCGCCGCGTCGCGCTCCGCCGCGAGCTGGTAGACCGTGTTGAACGGCAGGAACTGCAGGCCGTTGCGCCGGTAGAGCTCCTCGAACGGCACGACCCGGTGCACGGCCTCGACTGCGGCCTCGTTGCGTTCGTCGCGGTAGTGGAAGGGCTCGCCGAGCAGGCGACCGCCGCGCAGCAGCCCGTAGTCGACGGCCCACGAGTCGACGCCGATCGACGCGACCGCGGGGTCGCGGCGGAACGCGTCGGCGAGGCCGCGGGTGAGGTCGCGGTAGAGGCCGGTGAGGTCCCAGTGCAGGCCCGAGGCGAGGCGCACGGGCCCGTTGGGGAACCGGGCGACGTGGCCGAGTTCGAGCGTGCCGGCGCGCTGGTCGACCCGGCCGAGGATGACGCGCCCGCTCGTCGCGCCGAGGTCGACCGCCGCGACGGTGCCTCCGCTCATCGCAGGAACGCCGCCGCGACGCCCGCGTCGACGGGGATGTGCAGCCCGGTGGTGTGGCTGAGCTCGGGCCCGGTGAGCACGATGACCGCGTTGGCGACGTGCTCGGGGAGCACCTCGCGCTTGAGGATCGTGCGCTGGGCGTAGAACTTGCCGAGGTCCTCCTCCTCGATGCCGTACGTCTTGGCGCGGTTCGCGCCCCAGCCGGAGGCGAAGATGCCAGAGCCCCGCACGACGCCGTCGGGGTTGATGCCGTTGACCTTGATGCCGTACTCGCCGAGCTCGACGGCGAGGAGGCGCACCTGGTGCGCCTGGTCGGCCTTCGTCGCCGAGTAGGCGATGTTGTTCGGTCCGGCGAACACCGAGTTCTTCGACGAGATGTAGATGATGTCGCCGCCGAGGCCCTGGTCGATGAGCACGCGGGCGGCGGCCTTCGACACGAGGAAGGAGCCCTTCGCCATGACGTCGTGCTGCAGGTCCCAGTCGGCCTCGGTGGTCTCGAGCAGGGGCTTCGAGAGCGAGAGTCCCGCGTTGTTCACGACGAGGTCGAGTCCGCCGAAGGCGAGCACGGCGTCGTCGATCGCGGCCTGCACGGCCGCCGCATCCGTCACGTTCGCCTGCACGCCGATCGCGACATCCGTCGACCCGAGCTCGGCCGCCGCGGCCTGCGCCTTCTCCAGGTCGAGGTCGGCGATCACGACGCACGCGCCCTCGGCCGCGAGGCGGGTGGCGATGGCCTTGCCGATGCCGGATGCCGCGCCCGTGACGAGCGCGATCCGCGTCGCGTGCGGCTTGGGCTCGGGCATGCGCTGGAGCTTCGCCTCCTCGAGCGCCCAGTACTCGATGCGGAACTTCTCGGCGTCGCTGATGGGGGAGTACGTCGACAGCGCCTCCGCCCCGCGCATCACGTTGATGGCGTTGATGTAGAACTCGCCGGCCACGCGGGCGGTCTGCTTGTTCGCGCCGTACGAGAACATGCCCACGCCCGGCACGAGCACGATGAGCGGGTCGGCGCCGCGGATCGCCGGCGACGCGGCATCCGCGTGCGCGTCGTAGTACGCCTGGTAGTCGGCGCGGTAGGCCTCGTGCAGCTCCTTCAGGCGCGCGATGGATGCCTCGATGCCGGCGTCGGCCGGCAGGTCGAGCACCATCGGCTTCACCTTGGTGCGCAGGAAGTGGTCGGGGCAGCTCGTGCCGAGCGCCGCCAGCCGCGGGTGCTCGCTGCTCGCGAGGAAGTCGAGCACCTCGGGGGCGTCCGTGAAGTGGCCGACCATGGGCTTGTCGTGGGATGCGAGGCCGCGGATCGTGGGGGCGAGGGCGGCGGCCTTCGCACGGCGCTCGGCGGGCTCGAGCGGCCCGTAACCGGACAGTGCGGAACCGAACGGGTCGGCCTTGCCGTGCTCGGCGATGTACGCGGCGGCGGTGTCGATGATCCAGAGCGAGTTGCGCTCCGACTCCGCGCTCGTGTCGCCCCACGCGGTGATGCCGTGGCCGCCGAGGATGCAGCCGATCGCCTGCGGGTTCGCCGCCTTGATCTCGGCGATGTCGAGACCGAGCTGGAAGCCGGGACGCCGCCAGGGTACCCAGACGACCCGGTCGCCGAAGATCTTCGCCGTGAGCTCCTCGCCGTCGGCCGCCGTCGCGATCGCGATGCCCGAGTCGGGGTGCAGGTGGTCGACGTGCGCCGCGTCGACGAGCCCGTGCATGGCCGTGTCGATCGAGGGGGCCGCGCCGCCCTTGCCGTGCAGGGTGTAGTCGAACGCGGCGACCATCTCGTCCTCGCGGTCGACGCCCGGGTAGACGTCGACGAGCGCGCGCAGCCGGTCCAGTCGAAGCACCGCGAGGCCCGCCTCGGTGAGGGTGCCCAGGTCGCCGCCCGAGCCCTTCACCCACAGCAGCTCGACGGGCTCGCCCGTGACCGGGTCGGTCTCGGTGCCCTTGGCCGACGTGTTGCCGCCGGCGTAGTTCGTGTTCCTGGGGTCGGCGCCGAGGCGGTTCGACCGCGCGATGAGGTCGACAGCAGCCTGGTTCGTCATGAGGGGATTCCTTCGTTGGTGCGGAGGGTGGTCAGGTGGTCGGATGTCGCCGGTCGAGTAGGGCGCTCAGCGCCCGCGCCCGCCGGTCGAGTAGGGCGCTCAGCGCCCGTATCGAGACCCGACAGCCCGTCGATCCAGCGCACGACGCGCTCGATCGAGGCGGATGCCGCGGGCCCATCCGGCCGGTTCAGGTGTCCGTGCTCGGTGCCAGCCTCGGTCGAGAGCTCGAGCGACACGCCCGCCTCGACGAGCGTCGCGGCGAACACCTCGCCCGAGACGCGGAGCTCGTCGGCCTCGCCGTTGATCATGAGCACGGGCGGGAATCCCACGACGTCGGATGCCGCGGCCCGGCCGGGCACGGCCGGAAGCGGCGCATCGTCGACGGGGCCGCCGAGGTAGGCCTCGTACATGCTGCGAACGCGGTCGGGACCGAAGCGGTCGGCGTCGGGATTCGCGTCGAGGAGCGCCCGCAGCGCGGCATCCGGTGCCGGCTGCACGGCGAGCAGGGTCGGGTAGGCGAGGAACACGCCCGCGGGCGATTCCGCCGGTCGAGCAGGGCGCGCAGCGCCCGCCCCCTCCGCCGGTCGAGTAGGGCGCGCAGCGCCCGTACCCTCCGCCGGTCGAGTAGGGCGCGCAGCGCCCGTATCGAGACCCGGGGCGCTGGTCTCGATACGCTCGCCGGCGCTCGCTACTCGACCGGCGGGGTCGCTGGCGCTCGCTACTCGACCGGCGGGGTGGGTCGCGATACGCGGCCCCGCCGCTCCTCGATCGGCGGGGCGCAGCAGCCGCAGCACGGCGCCCGCGACGAGGTTCGCGCCCGCGCTCGCCCCGCCCAGCGCCAGGCGGTCGCGGTCGACGCCGAGCTCCTCGGCGTGCGCGAGCGTCCAGCGCCAGGCAGCGAGCACGTCGTCGGACACCGCGGGGTAGCGGCATCCGTCGCCGACGAGCCGGTAGTCGACCGAGACGACCGTGACGCCGCGGGCAGCGAGGGAGCGCGCGACCCAGTCCGCCTCGGGCATGTCGAGGTCGCCCGCGGCGAAGCCGCCGCCGTGCGCCCAGACGAGGCCCGGCGTCGGGCGCGCGGCCGCGGCATCCGCCGGGTACACCCGTACGAGTCCCTCCGCTGCGCCGTACGGCTCGGTCGACTGCGTCATCGGCTCAGGCGCCCCAGCCCGCCTGCACGCCGCCGACGCGGTCGGCCGCGATCTGCTGCAGGTACCCGGATGCCGCGAACGCCGCCATCGGGTCGGCGGGCAGGCCGCGCGACTCGCGCCACTCGGCGAGCGCCGGACGCACGTCGGTGTAGAACGCGTCCATGAACACCGCGTTGGCGGCGAGCACGTCGCCCGACACCTGCGCGGCGCGCAGCGCCTCGGCGTCGACGAGCAGGGCCCGGGCGGTCATCTCCTGCACGTTGAGCACGGAGCGGATCTGGCCGGGGATCTTGTCCTCGACGTTGTGGCACTGGTCGAGCATGAAGGCGACGTCGGGGTTGTTGAGCCCGCCGCCGCGGGCGACCTCGAAGAGGATGCGGAACAGCTGGAACGGGTCGGCCGCGCCCACGATGAGGTCGTCGTCGGCGTAGAAGCGGGAGTTGAAGTCGAACGAGCCGAGCTTGCCCAGGCGCAGGAGCTGCATGACGATGAACTCGATGTTCGTGCCGGGGGCGTGGTGGCCGGTGTCGAGGCAGACCATCGCCTTGTCGCCGAGGGTCGAGACCTGGGCGTAGCTCGTGCCCCAGTCGGGAACGTCGGTGTGGTAGAACGCGGGCTCGAAGAACTTGTACTCGAGCACGAGGCGCTGGTCGTCGCCGAGGCGTTCGTAGATCGTTCGCAGCGACTCGTTGAGGCGGTCCTGGCGGCCGCGCAGGTCGGCCTGTCCGGGGTAGTTCGAGCCCTCGGCGAGCCAGATCTTCAGGTCGCGGCTGCCGGTCGCGTGCATGATGTCGATGCACTCGAAGTGGTGGTCGATGGCCTTCCGTCGCACGGCCGCGTCTTCGTGGGTGAGGGCGCCGAACTTGTAGTCGTCGTCCTGGAAGGTGTTCGAGTTGATCGTGCCGAGGGCGACGCCGAGGTCTTCGGCGTGCTTGCGCAGCACGTCGTAGTCCTCGACCTTGTCCCACGGGATGTGCAGCGCCACGGTCGGCGCGAGCGCGGTGTACGTGTTGACCTGCGCGGCATCCGCGATCTTCTCGAACGGGTCGCGCGGGGTGCCGGGGGTGCCGAACACCTTGAAACGGGTGCCCGAGTTGCCGAACGCCCAGCTCGGCAGTTCGATGGCCTGGAGCTCGAGCTCGCTGAGGACGGTGTCGGGAAGGGTGCTCACGATGCGCTGCTTTCTGTGCTGGTGGGGTCGGATGCCGCGGGGCCGGCGCCTGCGCCGGGTGCGGTGGTCTCGGGGGCGGTGGCGCCGGGTGCGGCGATGCCGGGTGCGGCGGCCTCGGGTGCGGCGGCCTCGGGGGCGGTGGCGGATGCCGCGTCGTCGCGGAGTGCAGCCAGCTGGTCCTCGAGGTGGAACACCTCGGGCAGTCGCGGGGCGCCCTGGTCGGGGCGCGCGCCGTCGAGCGCCACGAAGAACCCGGCCATCTCGGCCTCCCACGGCGCGGTGCGCGGGTCGTTCGCGAGCGACGCCTGGGCCGCCTCGTCGTCGTCGACCTCGTAGTAGCCGATGAGGAGCCCGTCGTCGCGGAGGAAGAGCGAGTAGTTGCGGCGGCCGGACGCCTCGATCGCCCGCAGCATGTCGGGCCAGACGGCGGCGTGGCGGTCGCGGTACTCCGCGAGCCGGTCGGGATCGACCTGCAGCTGGAAGCACACCCGCTCGGTGGTGCCTGTGCTCATCGTCGAGCTCTCCTGTCCGTCGTATGAATCGTTTCAAGAGTAGAACGGATCGAGGGTGATCCGCAAGTGGAAGGGCGTGCCGTCCCGCGATTCCGGGTGAATCGGGTGCGCGGGGCGGACTCGGTCGCGGGTGCCGCGGCTCTCCCGACCCTCCCGGATCGTCCCCGATCGTCTCGGAGCCATCGCAGGGCCGCGGTCCCGACAGTGCCCGACCGCCCGATCGTAGACCGATCCACGAGTTTTATAAAACGTTGCAATTTCTCCTTGACCGCTGGCGAACGGCTCCCGTAAGTTCGCCACCGCGGGCCCGCACTCCCAGTTCACGATCCTCGAAGGAGAGGCGCTGCAATGGTGAAGTCACGCACTATCCCCCTGCATCGACGACGTGGCGGCATGGCCGTCGCCGTCGTCTCAGCCGGTCTCGCGCTGTTGATGGGCGCGGTCGCCGTGCCGTCCGCGGTCGCGGCCGAGACCGACTGCTCGACCGTCCCCTGGATGGACACCGGTGCGTCGTCCGCGGAACGCGCGACGGCCCTGCTCGACGCGAGCAGCCAGCACCAGAAGTACCGCTGGCTGGTGGAACAGCCCGCGGTCACGCCGGCGCGCACCGACTGGGCGCCCGGCAGGGCGGGGGAGAACCCGGTCGTCTACCCCGTTCAGGTGCCCTGCACGCCCACCATCGTCTACACCGACGGCCCCGAGGCGGTTCGCTCGGCCGGCGTGACCGACTTCCCGTCGCAACTCGCGCTCGCGTCGACGTGGGATCTCGACCTCGCCTACGACAAGGGCGTCCAGCAGGCGGAGGAGGCGTTCGCGAAGCGCAAGAACCTGATCCTGGCGCCGGGCATCGCGAGCGGTCGCACGCCCCTGGCCGGCCGCACTCCCGAGTACTTCGGCGAGGACTCGCTGCTCAGCGGCCTCCTCGGTGCGGAGTCCATCGAGGGGATCGAATCGAGCGGCAAGGTCATCTCCGACGTCAAGCACTACCTCGCGAACGAGCAGGAGCTCGACCGGCAGACGAGCTCGTCCAACATGGACGAGCGCACGCTGCGCGAGGTCTACGCGCTGCCGTACGAGATCGCCGTCAAGCGGAGCGATCCCGAGAGCGTGATGTGCGCCTTCAACCAGGTCAACGGCGTCTACATCTGCGAGAGCCCGCTCATGAAGGACGTGCTCAAAGCCGACAACGGCTTCGAGGGATTCATCATGTCGGACTTCGGATCCGTGCACTCCACGGCGGCGTCGCTCATGAACGGCCTCGACCAAGAGCTCAACCGGCCGATCTACTTCACGCCCGAGAAGCTCGACGCGGCACTCGCCGCCGGCGAGATCACGCAGGAGCGGATCGACGAGGCGGCCTTCACGGTGGTCAAGTCCTACATCGACGGCGGGCTCTTCGACCACCCGCTGCCGGCCATCGCGGCCACCGAGGCATCCACCCCCTCGGGCGAAGCCGTCGCGCTGCGCATCGCGGAGGAGGGCAGCGTGCTGCTCAAGAACGACGGGGTGCTGCCGCTCGCGGCCACCGAGGGGCAGACGATCGCCCTCATCGGGCCGACCGCGTCGAGCACCCCGACGACCGTCTCCGGGCAGCCCGTGAGCGCGATCTCGGTGTGCAGCCTCACGCTCCGGTTCAACCCCGCGGCGCCGCCGCGGAACACGCTGCCGTGCGAGGACGTGGTCTCCGCCGAGACGGCGCTGACCGAACGGGCCGCCGAGGTCGGTGCATCCGTCGTCTGGAACAACGGACAGGACCTGCAGTCGGCGGCAGCCGCGGCCGCGAGCGCCGACGTGGCCGTCGTGGTCGGCTACCAGCGCATGGGCGAGTTCAGCGACATCCCCGACCTGCACCTGCAGGGCGGCGGCGATGCGCTCATCCAGGCGGTCGAGCAGGCGAACCCGAACACGGTGGTCGTCCTGCAGACGGGCAGCGCGGTGGAGATGCCGTGGCTCGGCGGCGTGCAGGCGGTGCTCGAGACGTGGTACGGCGGCGAGCAGCAGGGTCCGGCGATCGCGTCGCTGCTGTTCGGCGACACGGCGCCGACCGGCAAGCTGCCCATGACCTTCCCGCGCAGCACGGCCGACCTGCCGACGCAGACGTCCGCGCAGTACCCGGGCATCTTCTCCGACGGCTCGACGACGCGGCCGGCGGGCACGACCGAGATCCGGCAGGTCTTGTACTCCGAAGGCCTCGAGGTCGGTTACAAGTGGTACCAGGCGCAGGGCATCGATCCGCTGTTCGCGTTCGGCCACGGCCTCACCTACACGACCTTCGCGTACGACAAGGTGCAGGTGACGCCCAAGTCGACCGACGGCGCCAAGGAGATCCGGATCAGCTTCCGGGTCACCAACACCGGCGATCGTGCCGGCACCGAGACCGCCCAGGCCTACGTGGCGCTCCCGGGCTCCACGGGCGCTCCCGGCACCCGTCTCGTCGGCTGGCAGAAGGTGACGCTGCAGCCAGGTGAGCACGCGAACGTGACGATCGCGCTCTCGCCGGAGGACCTCGCGGACTTGCACCTCCTCGAGTACTGGAATACCGAGGCCGGCGACTGGTCGACGGCGGCCGGCACGTACGGCGTGGCCGTCGGCGGCTCGTCCGACGTCGACGTGTCGACCTCGTTCGCCATCAAGTAGCGGCGACGGGTCGGGGGAGCGGGTTCGCCCGTTCCCCCGACCCACACGTCCGGGGGGTCCTCGACGTGGCCGGTCGACGCGATCCCGCGGATGTCGCGGATACGATCCTCCTATGCGGAGGCGAACGCCGGCGGAGTCGCCGAGCAAGCTGTCGGATGTCGCGCGGCTCGCCGGCGTGTCCCTCTCGACCGTCTCCAACGTGCTCAACCATCCGACTCGCGTGGCGGCGAGCACGCGCACTCGCGTCGAAGCCGCGATCTCCGAACTCGGATTCACGCCCAACCGGAACGCGCGGGCGCTCGTCGTCGGAACCACCGATTCCATCGGCCTGGTCGTGTTCGACCTCAAGAACTCGCTCTTCGTCGACATCGCGCGCGGTGCGCAGCGCCGTGCACGCGGCCGCGGCTACAGCCTGCAGGTGGGCAGCAGCGACAGTGACGTCGAGCAGCAGGCGGAGCATCTTCGCTTCTTCGACGCGGCGCAGGTCTCGGGACTCATCCTCGCCCCCATGCACGACGCCCCCGAAAGCGTGGACCGTCTGCGCAGCCACGGCCGGCCGGTCGTGATCGTCAACCACGATCCCGCCGAGGCGAACGTCTGCCGGGTGCTCGTGGACAACGAGCAGGCGGGGTTCCTCGCCGTGCGACACCTGATCGAATGCGGAGCCCGCCGCCTCGGCATCGTCGCGGGACGGCGCGACCTCCAGCCGGTCGAACTCCGCGTCGAGGGTGCCCACCGTGCCGCACGTGAGTCAGCGGTGCCCGTCGAGGTCGTCGAGTACCCGGTGGACGGCCTCGAGCCCGAGTACGGCGATCGGATGGGTTCGCGCCTCGCAGCGCTGGACCGCGACGAGCGACCCGACGCCGTGCTGGCGGTCACCGACATGCTCGCGATGACCATCATCAGCCGGCTCACGGCCCAGGGGATCCGGGTGCCCGACGACATCCGAGTCATGGGCTGCGATCACAACACGGCTGCCTGGGGCGGTGCGATCCCGCTCAGCTCGGTGTCGCTGCGGGGCGAGGCGCTCGGCGAGCACGCCGTCGACCTCCTGCTCGACGAGATCGACGACCCGGCCGGTCACGTCCACGAGACGATCACGATCGGGCCGTCGCTGCACATCCGCGAGAGCACGGTGGGTCGGCCCACGGCCACCCCGCCTGCGTAGTCCGCTCCCGGGGGACTCGGGCCGCGGGGGACGGCGACGGAGACACGCGCGCCGCCCCCTGGGATCAGCCGCGCAGGGCTTCGGCCGCGGCCGGCTGGGCGATCCGCGCCGCGGTGACGACGATCCGGTGCGACCCCGGGCCGACGAGGTCGCCCCCCGAGGGAGCGCCGTCGACGGTCACCGTCGACGCGTCCGTGACCGGGAGGTCGAGCTCCGCCTCGGCACCGAACGGCACCTGGAGCTCGATCTCGAGGTCGTCGCCCGCGATGCGCCAGTCGATCGCCACCTCGCCGAGCCGCGACTCGACCGAGGCGCGAGCCCACGGGATCGACACGGTCGGTCGCGGCGCGACCACGATGTGTCGGTAGCCCGGCCGGTCGACGGTCGGCGCGATGCCCGCGACGTGGCGGTAGACCCAGTCGATCACGGCGCCGTACGCGTAGTGGTTGAACGAGAGCATGCCCGAGCTGTCGTCGGTGGCCATCTCGCCCGAGTGGATGGTGCCGTCGGGTGCCAGGGCGTCCCAGCGCTCCCACACCGTGGTCGCGCCCATCTCCACCTGGTAGAGCCAGGAGGGCGGTGCCTGGCGCAGCAGCATGAGGTAGGCCTCGTCGACGTGGCCGGTGTGCGCGAGCGCGAACAGCACGAGCGGCGTGCCGAGGAAGCCCGTCGCGATCCGTCCCTGCTCGGCTCGCACGTTGCGGGCGAGTCCGTCGGCGATGCGCTGGCGCTCCGCCGCGGGCGCGATCTCGAACTCGAGGGCGATGGCGGCACCCGTCTGCGTGTCGACGGCGGCTTCGCCCCACTCGGCCCAGGTGTCGCGGGCGACCCGTTCGGCGAGGCGGGCCGCTCGCTCGCCGCGCTCGGGGTCGCCGACCAGGCGCTCGGCATCGGCGAGCAGCCGCGCGCTCCGCGCGAAGAACGCGTTCGCGACGAAGTCCGACGAGACCTTCGCCGCCCAGGGCTGGTCGCCGGGCGCGTCGGGGTCGAGCCAGTCGCCGAACTGGAACTCGGTCGGCAGAAGGCCGCGCCCTCCGGCACGCCGCTCGAGGCTGTCGACCCAGCGCCGCATCGAGTCGAGCTGGCGCTCGAGCACCTCGGTGCTGCCGTACGACTCGTAGACCGCCCACGGCACGATGGTCGCGGCATCCGCCCAGCCGGCGCGGCCCATGGTGACCCATTCGCCCTCCGCCGGAACCTCGGGATCCGTCAGGATGTTCGGCACGACCGCGGCGACCGCGCCGTCGGCATCCTGGTCGAGCTCGACGTCGCGCAGCCACGACATCCAGAACGCCTCGACGTCGAAGAGCGTCGAGGCGGTCGGCGCGAAGGCCTGCGCGTCGCCGGTCCAGCCCAGTCGCTCGTCGCGCTGCGGGCAGTCGGTGGGGAGCGAGACGAAGTTGTCGCGCTGCGACCAGGCGACGTTGGAGTGCAGTCGCTCGAGGCGCGGGTCGGCGCTCGCGAAGGAGGAACGCGGGAGGTCGGCGCTCGATACGGCGACCGCCGTCGCCGACACCACCTCGGCGCCGGTCACCTCGGCGTACTGGAAGCCGTGGAACGTGAAGGTCGGCTCGAGCGTGGTCTCGCCGTCGTGGGCGAGCACGTACCCGTCCGTCGCGCGCGCCGTGCGCAGCGACCTGGTGTGGATCGACCCGTCGGGTTCGAGCACCTCGGCGTGCCGCACCTCGACGCGGTCGCCGGCCGAGCCCCGCACGACGAGGCGCAGCCAGCCCGCGATGTTCTGGCCGGCGTCGATGAAGGTGCGGTCGCCACGGTCCTCGAGGGTGGCGGCCCACTCGCCGACCGTGCGCACCCCGCCGTTGATGCGCGGCTCGACGACCGTCGTGTCGATCGCGATCTCGCGTGCGGGCGCCCAGCCGGCGGCACCGAAGCCCGGCGCGTCCCAGCCGTCGGGCTCGGCGCGGAGATCGATCTCCACGCCGTCGTAGAGGCTCGCCGAGCGGATGCCGCCGGTCGACGTCGTCCACTCGGGCGAGCTCGCGACCCGAACGTGCGATCCGTCGGCGCACTCGACGTCGAGCTGCACGAGCGCCGCGAGCTTGGTGCCGTACTGCTCCGTGCCGTCCTCCCAGCCGAGCCGGCCTCGATACCAGCCGTCGCCGAGCAGGGCGCCGAGGGTGTTGTCGCCGGCGTGCAGCAGGTCGGTCACGTCCCAGGTGCCCAGCACGATGCGGTGCCGGTACGCGGTCCATCCGGGCGCGAGGTGCTCGTCGGTCGCCCGGCGGCCGTTGATCCGCAGCTCGCCCACGCCCCAGAAGGTGGCGCGCAGTCGGGCCGTCACGGGTTCGGCGGGCAGCGCGACATCCGTGCGCAGTAGCATCACGGGACCTTCGACGGGCTCGGTCCCGCCGATCGGGCGCGCCTCGAGTTCGGCCGGGTCGACGGCGGCCTCGACCAGGAGCTCCTCGCTCCAGTCCGACCAGCCGTCGGCGGTGGCGATGCGCACCGAGTACCGGCGCGTCGCGCCGGAGCCGAGGGCGGGGCCGGGGGCGGGGACGCCGATCGAATCGCCCGACGCGACCGGCTCGGCGGCGCCGTCGACGTCGCCGCTCCAGCGCAACTGGTAGCCGAGCTGGGCGGATGCCGCAGACGCACGCCAGGTCAGCCGCAGGCCGGTGCCGGGCACCCCGAGCAGTTCCTCGGGGTACTGGGTGCGCAGTGCGACGACCCGCGCGCCGGGGTCGACGGTCGTGGGAGCAGGCAGGTGGGGGGACATCCGTTGTCCTTTCGTGGTGGCGCCGGCGGCGCCGGCTGGAGTCGAGGGATCTGCTCGCGTCGATGGACGGCGCGAGCGGGTTGCCGATGGGGTCAGGGTGCGGGTTCCGGAGGGACGGGCTGCGTCGACCCGCGCACCTTGAGCGTGGGTTCGACGGAGAAGTGCGTCGGCTCGGTGCGGCCCTGGATGCGTTCGAGGAGGAGGCGGACGGCTCGCTCGCCCATGGCCTCGCCCGACTGGTTCACGGTCGTCAGCGAGATGGCCGGGTAGCTTGCGATGTCGACGTCGTCGTAGCCGACCACCGACACCTCGGCCGGGGAGAGCCCGTGATCGTTCAGCGCGCGAAGCGTGCCGAGGGCCAGCTCGTCGTTGCCCACGAAGATGGCCGTCGGCGTCTCCGCGTCGAGCAGCGCGCGCGTGTCGAGCCTCGCCGACTCCTCGTCGAGGCCGGTGCGCACGACCCGGATGCAGTCGTCGAGTCCGGCGTCGTGCATGTGGGCGAGGTACCGCTCGAGGCGTATCGCATGCGGATTGCCGGAACCGGGCCGCGTGACCTCTTCGCTGCGGGTCAGGTGCACGATGCGGCGATGGCCGAGGCCGAGCAGATGCTCCATGACCAGACGCGTGCCTTCGGCGTCGTCGCCGGTCACGGTGTCGTAGGCGACCGACCGGTCGTGGCGGCCGAGCATGACGACCGGCACCCGCGCGGCGAGCCGCTCGAGCCACTCGGGTGCGACGAGGGGTGAGATCGCGATGATGCCGTCGACCTGCCGGTCGGCGAGGGCGCCGATGGCCCGCACGCCCTCCTCGCCGTCGACGTCGGCGGGGGCGATGATGAGCTGGTACTCGGTGCCGGTGAGCGCGGCGGTCGCACCGGCGACGATCTTGGTGAAGAACGGGTTGCCGATGTGCGGAAGCTCGATTCCGATCGTGAAGCTCGACCCGCGCATGGCCCGCGCGGCGACGCGCGGTCGGTAGTCGAGGGCCTCGATGGCGGCGTTGACGCGCTCGCGCATCGCGGGGCTCACGCCGTACGCGTTGCGGATGACCTTGGAGACCGCGGCGCGTGACACGCCGGCTCGGCGTGCCACGTCTTCGATGGTGGCTGCGCGCAGTGCGGTCACGATCTCCCCCTCTCGCCGTCGATGTCGGAACCTCGACTCGGTGTCACGATACACGCTCGATCGTTCCTGCATAGATCGATCTACGACACCCGTCGCCATCGATCGTAAATCGTTTCAAAGAAATTGTGTAGATCGGTTGACAAAGTTTCTCCGACGCTCGTAACGTGGGCGTCGCCACCGCACCGAGACCATTCGGAGCACTCAACAGCGAAGTTGCTTTACATGGAGGTAAAGAACATGGTTCCCCGTACCCCACGACGTTCGATCGTCGCCCTCGGCGCAGGCGGCATCGCCCTGTCGCTCGCCCTCGCCGGCTGCAGCGCCGGCGGAGACTCCGGCTCCTCCGACGGAACGGTGTCCCTCACCTGGCTGGTCGACAACGGCGAGGCGACGGTCGTCACCGCCCAGGCGCTGGTCGACGCGTTCGAGGCCGACAACCCCGACATCTCGATCGAGGTCCAGACCCGCCCCCAGGGCGCGGATGGCGACAACCTCGTCAAGACCCGCCTCGCCACCGGCGAGATGGACGACCTCTTCTCCTACAACTCGGGCTCGCTCTTCCAGGCGCTCAGCCCCGACGACACGATGGTCAACCTCGACGACCAGGGCTGGGTCGACAAGCTCGACGAGAACTTCGTGAAGACGGTGTCCACCGACAATGGCGTCTACGGCGTGCCCCTCGGCCAGTCGATGGCCGGCGCGGTGCTCTACAACAAGGACATCTACGAGCAGCTCGGACTCGAGATCCCGACGACCTGGGACGAGTTCATCGCCAACAGCGAGGCGATCAAGCAGGCCGGCACGGCCGCGCCGATCGTGCAGACCTACGGCGACACCTGGACCTCGCAGCTCTTCGTGCTCGGCGACTTCAACAACGTGCTCGCAGAAGACCCGAACTGGGCCGACGACTACACGAACAACAAGGCGAAGTACGTCGACCAGCCGGCGTTCGCGGGCTTCGAGCACCTGCAGGAGGCGTTCGAGAAGGGCCTCTTCAACGAGGACTTCGCCTCGGCGACCTACAACGACGGCGTGTCGATGGTCGCGACCGGTGCGGGTGCGCAGTACCCGATGCTGACCTTCGCGGCGAGCCAGCTCATGACGTCGAACCCCGACGCCGCGGACGTCGTGGGCACCTTCCCGCTGCCCGGTCCCGACGCCGACACGAACGGCCTGACCGTGTGGATGCCGGGCGGCGTCTACATCCCGAAGTCGACCGAGGGCGACAAGCTCGAGGCCGCCAAGAAGTTCCTCGACTTCGTGGCCACGCCCGCGAGCTGCGACATCCAGTCGGAGTCGACGGCGCCGCAGGGACCGTTCGTCGTCGAGGGCTGCGACCTGCCGGAGGACGTGCCCGCCATGATCTCCGACATGCAGCCGTACTTCGACGAGGGCAAGACCAACCTCGCCCTCGAGTTCCTCTCGCCCATCAAGGGCCCGGCGCTGGAGCAGATCACGGTCGCGGTGGGCTCCGGCATCACCTCGGCCGCCGACGGTGCCGCGCAGTACGACGAGGACGTCAAGAAGCAGGCCCAGCAGCTCGGCATCGAGGGCTGGTAACCCGTACCATCCAACCGCGGGGCCGGGCCGACCGGCCCGGCCCCGCGGCCACACCCCCGGGAGACCCACCATGACCACCACGACGGCCCCAGGCCGCCCCGCCACCGGCACGGAGTCGACGTCGCCTCCGTCGCCCGGCAGGCGCAAGCCCATGAAGAGCCCGTACCCCACGTGGTTCTTCATCCCGGCCGGCGTGTTCTACGTCGTCCTGTTCCTCGTCCCGACGGTCGCGTCGTTCTACTTCTCGCTCACCCGGTGGACGCTCTTCAGCGTCGAGTTCATCGGATTCGACAACTTCGTGCGGTTCTTCCAGGAACCCCAGCTCGTGCAGGGCTTCATCAACACGTTCATCTACGCGTTCCTCACCTCGGGCGCGAAGGTCGTGCTCGGCCTCCTGCTCGGCGTCTTCCTGAGCTCGCAGATCATCGGCCGCGGATTCCTGCGGGCGACCATCTTCTTCCCCGTGCTCGTGAGCACGATCGGCGTCGGCATCCTCTTCAAGGTGCTCATGGACCCGTTCGGCGGCCCGATCAACGAGTCGCTCGCGGCCATCGGCATCCAGGGGCCGGGCTGGCTCACCGACCCGTCGCTCGCCCTGATCTCGGTCGCGCTCGTCGACATCTGGAAGGGCGTGGGTCTCGCGACCCTCATCTACATCGCGGGCATGGTCGCCATTCCGCAGGAGTACTTCGAGGCGTCGAAGGTCGACGGCGCCAGCGCGTGGAGCACCTTCCGGCACATCACGCTGCCGCTGCTGCGTCCCGCGACCGTGACGGTCGTGCTGCTCTCGCTCATCGGCGGCCTCCGGTCGTTCGACCTCATCTGGTCGATGACCGGTGGTGGCCCCGGATTCACGAGCGACGTGCTCGCGTCGGTCATCTACAAGCAGTACCAGGCCGGGTTCTTCGGCCTCTCCACCGCGGGCAACGTCGTGCTCTTCGTCGTCGTGGCCGCCATCATCTTCCCGCTCTCGTGGTGGCTCAACCGGAAGGGGGACGAATCATGAGGAACACCGCCTGGCGGTGGGGCGGCGGCATCGTCGCCATCGCCCTCGCGCTCTTCGTGTTCGTCGTGCCGTTCCTGTTCATCGTCTTCACCGCGGGCAAGACGCAGGCCGAGGCATCCGCCCTGCAGTTCACCCCGCCGACGCAGTGGGTCCTGTTCGACAACATCGTCGCGGTGCTGCAGAACCGCGACTACCTGCTGGTGACGGCGTTCGTGAACAGCACGATCCTCACGGTCGGCGCCGTCTCGATCATGGTGGTGCTCGGCGCGATGGTGGGCTACGTGCTGCAGCGACGCAAGTCGCGGTGGAACCCGCTCGTCAACTCGCTCGTGCTCGCGGGGCTCATCATCCCGCCCGCGGTCGTGCCCACGATCTGGGTGCTGCAGGGGCTCGAGCTGTTCAAGACGCTGCCGGGCCTGATCGCAGTCCACGTCGCGTTCGGCCTCTCGTTCTGCATCCTGCTGTTCCGGGCGTTCGTCGCGACGATCCCGCGCGAGCTCGACGAAGCCGCGATCATCGACGGCGCGGGGCCGGTCAAGCTGTTCTTCCGCGTGATCTTCCCGCTGCTGCGCTCGGTCATCGTGACCGTGATCGTGGTGCAGGCGGTGTTCGTGTTCAGCGACTTCACATACGCGCTGTACTTCCTGCCCGGCGACGAGAACGCCACGGTGCAGCTGACGACGTTCAACTTCATCTCGCAGTCGGTGAGCTCGTACAACCTGCTGTTCGCCGACGTGCTGCTCATCACGATCCCGCCGCTCATCATGTACATCTTCTTCCAGCGCCAGATCGTCGCCGGCATGACGTCCGGCGCCGTGAAGGGCTGACCGTGGAGGAGCGACCGCCGCGCTCGGCAGCGGAGCTGCGGCGGTGGGTGCGCGCGCGGTCGCCGCAGCCCTTCGACGACGCCGCGGTGGTGCCGCGCGCCTCGGACACCGACTGGGTCTACGGGCCCGACCAGTACCCGCTCGCCCTCCTCGCCCGGCTCGTCGACGACGGCTTCGCGGCGAACCGGCACGTGCACTACCCGCGCAATCACGGCCGGGTCGCGAACCGGGTCGACTTCCGGGCCGTCGCGACGGCCGCCGGCACCGTGCGGGTGCGGGTGGCGGGGCGAGCGGATGCCGCGGGCGACGCGATCGCCGTCCGCCCCGTCGTGGGCGGCCTCGACCTCGTGCTTCCGGGGCCGGGCGCCGCGCTCGAGCTCACGGTGACCGGCGAGCACGGAGCCGCGCCGGCGATCGGCGTCCCGTCGGGGGCGCTCCTGTCGGAGTGGACGGGCAGCGCCGACGGCGGGCCGTGGTTGCCGGTCCGGCCGAGGCCGGGCGGCGAGCGCCCGCCGCACCTCGACCCGCCCGGCACGGTCGACGTGGTCGCCCGTCCCGGACCCGACGGCGTGCTCGACCTCGGCGCGCCGGTGCTCGGGCATCCGCTCCTTCCGCCCGGCCCCCGGCCCGTGGTCATGAGCGGCGAGAGCGTCGCCGAGGCGCTCGCCGCCGAGGCGCAGCTCGAGACCCGGCACGAGGTCGTGCCGGTGGCCGGCGGAGGCTGGACCACGCGGCATCCGCTCGGCTTCCGGTACCTGCGGGTCGTCTTGGATGCCGCGCCCGACCCGGTCCCGGTGCGCGCCGAGGTCGCGCCGGCCACGCGTCCCGGCGCGTTCGCCTGCTCCGACGAGCGCCTCACCCGGATCTGGGCGACGGCGCAGTACACCCTGCGATCCTGCGACCAGGGACTCATGATCGACGGCATCAAGCGCGACCGCATGCCGTGGGCCGGCGACCAGGCGCTCAGCACCCTCGCGAACGCCTTCGCGCTCGGCGACGCGCAGGTCGTCGCCGACGGGCTCGTGGCGCTCGGCCGTCCCCGGCACGGGTACGTGAACGGCATCGCCGACTACTCGCTCTGGTGGGTCGTGAACGCCGACCTCTACGTTCGGTACTTCGGCGACACCGCGTTCGCGCAGCACGAGGCCGAGCAGGTCGACGCGTTCGTGGCCGACCTGGCGCGGCACGCCGACGATGCGGGCGTCTTCCGCCCGGCGGCGCAGCGCGGCGGGTTCGTCGACTCGGGACCCGGGTCGGTGTTCCTCGACTGGGGCCTCGCGCTCGAGGGCGGCCGCGATCCGGTGGCACTGCAGATGCTCTGGTGCTGGGCGCTGCGGAGCGCCGCACGCCTGCTCGACCGCGCCGGCCATCCCGGCGCGGAACGATGGGCGCGCCTCGCCGACGTGCTCGAGTCCACGCTGCGCGCGCACGGCTGGGTCGCCGAGGCGGGGCGCTGGGTCGACTACCTCGATGCCGGCGCCGCCGCCTCGCCGGCGCCGTATGCGAATTTCCTCGCGGTGCTCGCCGGGTTGCACCCCGACGGCGTGCCGGCGGGCGTCGCGACCGCGATCCGCGGCGGCACCGCCGGCACGCCCTTCATGACGGCGTTCCGCCTGCGGGCGCTGCTCGCGGCGGGCGAGCACGATGCCGTCCTTGACGAGGTGCGGCGGTCGTGGGGCGCCATGCTCGACGCCGGCCCCGGCACGTTCTGGGAGGAGGGGGCGGCCGGCGGCGACGACCTCGCGATGTACGGGCGACCCTTCGGGCGAAGCCGCTGCCATGCCTGGTCCGCCGGTCCGGCAGCGATCCTGCCCGAGGCGGTGCTCGGCGTGCGCCCACTCGCCGACGGGTGGGCGCGGTTCGCGGTCGAGCCTCGCCTCGGCGACCTCGACTGGGCGGCCGTCGTGATCCCGACGCAGGTGGGCGATCTCATCGTGCGGGCCGACGCCGAGCGCGTCTCGGTGCGGATCCCCGCCGGGGCGGCGCTCGTGCGCGGTGACCGTGTCGAGCCCGGGCCCGCGCTGGTCGAGTGGTCGACGCAGGATGCTCCCGGCTCGGTCGGCGAACCGGCGGTCGCGACGGGTCGTGCCGTCGCCCGAGGGGGAGGCGGCGCGATTGGAACACCATGAGCGCGCCCTCGCCGCCTACGTCGACTCGGTGCGAGCTGCCCCGGGCACCGTGGCGGTGATCGCCGTGGGCTCGGTCGCTCGCGGCACCGAACGCGCGGACTCCGACGTCGACGTCTACCTCGTGGTCGACGACGCCGCGTTCGAGTCGGCGCTCGCCGGCAACCGCCTCTCGTGGGTCGAGCGGCGCGACGCGGACTACCCCGGCGGATACGTCGACGTGAAGCTCGCGAGCCCCGGGGTGCTCGCCGCCGCGGCCGAGGCGGGCGACGACCCGATGCGGGCCTCGTTCGAGGGCGCCCGCGTCGCGTTCCAGCGCGGCGGCGACCTCTCGGCTGTGCTCGAGTCGATCGTCACCCTCCCCGACGAGGGGTGGGAGCTGCGCGTGTGCGCCCACGTCGCCCAGGCGCGGATCCACGGCGGCTACTTCCTGCCGCAGGCGGCAGCCCACGACGACGCCTTCCTGTTGCAGCACGCTGCGACCCACCTCGCGCTGGCATCCGCCCGGGCGGCGTTCGCCGAGCGCCGTACCCTCCTGCGCGGCCCGAAGTACGTCGCCGCGACGCTCGCGCGCCTCGACCTGCCGCCCGGGTTCCTGGAGCGTTGGCGCGCGCTCGTGGAGCGGCCGGGCGTCGAGGAGGGCGCACTGCTGCTCGCGGCGCTGGATGACTGGCTCGGGCCCGCGATCGGCCCCGACGAGACGCTCTCCACGTTCATCCGCGACAACGAGCTCGCCTGGCTGCACGGAACACTCCCACCCGAGTACCGCTGAGCCGGACGGTGCGGCTCCGGCTCCCGCACCCTCGGCCTGCGATCATGGAGGGACCGGGCACCGGCAGGCGCACCGGAACGACAGGAGGACGTGCGTGGCAGTGAGCGTGCGCGAGGTGGCGGCCGCGGCATCCGTGTCGGTGGGCACCGTGTCGAACGTGCTCAACCGGCCCGACAAGGTCGCCCCGGCGACCGTGGCGCGCGTGCTCGCGGCGATCGAGGAGCTCGGGTTCGTGCGCAACGACGCCGCCCGGCAGTTGCGCGCCGGCCGCAGCCGCTCGATCGGACTCGTCGTGCTCGACGTGCGGAACCCGTTCTTCACCGAGGTCGCCCGCGGCGCGGAGGATCGTGCGGCGGAGGACGGCATGACGATCCTGCTCGGCAACAGCGACGAGAACGTCGACCGCGAGCACGCCTACCTCGACCTGTTCGAGGAGCAGCGCGTGCACGGCGTGCTCATCTCGCCGCTCGGCGACGACCTGCCGCGGCTCGAACGCCTGCGCCGGCGCGGCACGCCCGTGGTGCTCGTCGACCGGGAGTCCGAGGACCGCAGCATCTCGTCGGTGTCGGTCGACGACGTCGTGGGCGGCTCGCTCGCCGTGCGGCACCTCATCGAGACCGGCCGGCGACGCATCGCGTTCGTCGGCGGGCCGACGAGCATCCGCCAGGTCGCCGACCGGCTCGAGGGAGCACGCCGTGCGGTCGCCGAGGCGTCCGGTGTGACCCTCGAGGTCGTGGACACCGAGTCGCTCACCGTGCTGCAGGGGCGGGCGGCGGGCGAGGCGATCCGCCAGCGGCCCGCCTCCGAGCTGCCCGACGCGATCTTCGCCGCGAACGACCTGCTCGCGGTCGGCGTGCTGCAGGCGCTCATCATGCTCGGGTCGGTGCGCGTGCCCGAGGACATCGCGCTCATCGGCTACGACGACATCGACTTCGCGGCCGCGGCCGTGGTGCCGCTGTCGTCGATCCGCCAGCCCGCGACGCTCATCGGGTCCACGGCCGTCGACCTGCTGCTGCGGGAGGCCGACGCAGGCGACGGGTTCACGCCCGAGCAGGTGGAGTTCCAGCCGGAGCTCGTCGTGCGCGACTCGACGCGGCCGCCGGCCGGCTGAGGCGTCGCGGGCCGCGGGTGGCGGGTCGCTCGACGCCCGCACCGCCGCATCCGCTCGACGCCCGCATCGCCGCATCCGCTCGACGGCCGCGTCGCGGAATCCGCTCAGAACCCCGAGGCCGCCGCCGGTTTCGCCGGCGAGGACGACCCCCGTGCCGCGGTCGAGCGGCGGACGACCAGTTCGGGCAGGAACACGGTCTGGCGGGGGATCAGCTCGGGATCGGCGGTCTCCTCGAGCAGGATCCGCAAGGCAGTGCGGCCGATCACGGCGCTCGGCTGCCGCATCGACGACAGGGGCACGGCCGCCGCCGAGGCGAACGAGATGTCGTCGAATCCGATGAGCGCGATGTCGTCGGGCACGAGCATGCGGCCGCCGACGATGAGCGCCTGCTGGAGGCCGAGGGCGAGCAGGTCGTTCGCGGCGAAGATCGCGTCGGGCCACTCCCGCCGCGGGCGCGAGAGGATGCGTGCGCCGGCGGCGGCGCCCTCGGCGACGGTGAGCGCGGTCGTGGCGACGACCTCGATCTCGACGGGCTCGGTGCTGTTCTCGACCGCCACCCGCGCGCCCGCGAGCCGATCGGTGACCTGCCGGATCTCGAACGGTCCGCCGACGAACGCGATGCGCCGACGCCCCGTCTCGATGAGGTGCTCGACCGCCATGCGGCCGCCCACGACGCTGTCGACCGACACGGAGCTGAATCGCCCGTCGCCGCTCAGCCGGTCGACGAGCACGGCGGGGATGCCGCGCGCCCGCAGCCGCTCGAGCCGCGGGTTGATGTCGCTGTAGGGCGAGATGAGCACGCCGCGCACCTGCTGCTCCTCGAAGAGGTCGAGGTACATGCGCTCGCGCGCGACGTCCTCGTCGGTGTTGCCGTAGAGGATGGCGATGCCGTGCTTCGACGCCTCGTCCTCCGCGCCGCGCACGACGTCGCCGAAGAAGGGGTTCTGTCCGTCGAGGACGACGAAGCCCACGGTCGTGCTCGTGCCGGCGCGGAGCTTTCGGGCGGCGTCGTTGCGCACGTAGCCGAGTTCCTCGATGGCCCGCTGCACGCGCTGGACCGACTCGGCGGAGACCTCGCCCGGGCGGTTGAGCACGTTGGACACGGTGCCGACCGAGACGCCGGCGCGCTGGGCGACATCGCGGATGCTCGCCGGTGTCATCCGTGCTCCTTCATCGTCGACTGGTCGGATCATTCGGTCGGTGCGACTTGACCGCTGCACTCGACCTCCATAGAGTATGCCTGAATCGAGCCTGAATCGATTCAGAAATGTTTCACCTCAAGGAGGAGGACGTGCCAGTGCCCGAAGAAGCACCGCCGACGGCATCGCCCGCGCCGCCCGCGCTCGAACTGTCGAGGGTGGTCAAGTCGTTCGGGGCGGTCGTGGCCCTCCGCTCCGGCACCATCACGCTCGAGGAGGGCTCCATCCACGCCCTCATCGGCGAGAACGGCGCCGGCAAGTCGACGCTCGTGAAGATCATCGCGGGGCTCTACCGGCGGGATGCCGGCACCTTCCGCCTGCGCGGCGAGGACGTCGACTTCCACAGCACGGCCCAGTCGAAGGCCTCGGGCATCGCGGTCATCTACCAGGAGCCGACGCTCTTCCCCGACCTCTCGGTCACCGAGAACATCTTCATGGGCCGCCAGCCCACGAACCGCTTCGGGCGCATCGACCGCAAGGCGATGCGCGCCGAGACGCAGCAGATCTTCGGCCGCCTCGGCGTCTCGATCGATCCCGACCGCGTGACCGAGGGCCTCTCGATCGCCGACCAGCAGATCATCGAGATCGCCAAGGCCATCTCGCTCGACGCCCGCGTGCTCATCATGGACGAGCCGACCGCGGCGCTCAGCGGCGTCGAGGTCGAGCGGCTCTTCGCCGTCGCCCGGAGCCTGCGCGACGAGGGCCGGGCGCTCATGTTCATCTCGCACCGCTTCGACGAGGTCTTCGCGCTCTGCGACACCGTCACCGTGATGCGCGACGGCAGCTACATCGCCACCACGCCCATTCGCGAGACGAGCGTCGACGAGCTCGTGCGCCAGATGGTCGGCCGGGATGTCGCGGAGCTGTTCCCGAAGCTCCCGGCCGAGATCGGCGACGACGTGCTCGTCGTCGAGGGCCTCACCCGGGCGGGCGTCTTCCACGACATCAGCTTCTCCGTGCGCGCCGGCGAGATCGTCGGCCTCGCGGGGCTCGTGGGCGCCGGACGCTCCGAGGTCGCCCGCGCGGTCTTCGGGGTCGACCCCTACGAATCGGGGTCGGTGCGACTCGGCGGTCGCCAGCTGCCCAAGGGCAACCCGCGCGTCGCGATGGCGCGCGGCCTCGCCCTCGTGCCCGAGGACCGACGCAAGCAGGGCCTCGTGCTCGACGAGAGCGTCGCGCGGAACATCACGCTCGCCATCCGCGGCTCGCTCGCGAAGGCCGGCCTGCTCTGGAGCGGACCCGAGAACGAGGCCGCCGCGATCTGGTCGAGCCGCCTCGAGGTCAAGACGGCGTCGCTCGACGCCGAGACCGGCACGCTGAGCGGCGGCAACCAGCAGAAGGTCGTGCTCGGCAAGTGGCTCGCCACGGACCCGAAGGTGCTCATCGTCGACGAGCCCACGCGCGGCATCGACGTGGGCACCAAGGCCGAGGTGCACCGGCTCCTCTCCGAACTCGCCCAGCAGGGCCTCGCGATCCTCATGATCTCCTCCGAGCTCCCCGAGGTGCTCGGCATGGCCGACCGCGTGCTCGTCATGCGCGAGGGCCACCTCACCGGCGAGTTCCCCCGATCCGAGGCGACCCCCGAGGCGGTCATGTTCGCCGCGACCGCAGACAAGGAGGCCGCGCTGTGACCGCGACCGTCGCCCCGCCGACCGCTCCCGTCCACCCCGTCAGCCGCGCTGCGGGGCGTATCCTCAAGGCGCGCGAGACCGGCATCCTCATCGCGCTCATCGCGGTGATCGTGGTCGCCACGATCCGCAACCCCGCGTTCCTCTTCTCGAGCGACGGATTCCGCGACCTGCTGCTGACCCCCTCGCTGCTGCTGCTCGTGGCGGTCGGGCAGGCCGTCGTGATCATCACGCGCAACGTCGACCTCTCGGTCGGATCCATCCTCGGGCTCACCGCCTACCTCACGGGACGCCTGTTCATCGACCTGCAGGGCATCCCGCCGATCCTCGTGTTCGTCGCGGGCGTCGCCCTCGGCGCGTTCCTCGGCCTCGTCAACGGCGCGCTCGTGGCGTTCGCCAAGGTGCCCGCGCTCGTGATCACGCTCGGCACGCTGTACATCTACCGCGGCATCAACGTCGCGTGGGCGGGCGGCGACCGCATCAACGCGTCCGACCTGCCCGCCGACTTCCGCGGCCTCGGCACCGGGCAGATCCTCGGCATCCCGATCCTCACGATCATCGCCGCGATCGTGCTCGTCGCGGCCGCCTGGTACCTGCGCAATCTCCGCAGCGGTCGCGAGCTCTACGCGATCGGATCGGACCCGGCCGCGGCCCACCTCTACGGACTGCGGGTCACCAGCCGGGTGCTCGGTGCGTTCCTCGTGAGCGGCGCGCTCTCCGGTCTCGCGGGCGTGCTCTACGCCGCGCGGTACGGCACGGTGAGCTCCGCCGCCGGAACCGGCTGGGAGCTGCAGGCGATCGGCGCGGCCGTCATCGGCGGTGTCGCGATCTCGGGCGGCGTCGGCACCGTGTGGGGTGCCGCGATCGGCGCCTACCTGCTGCTGACCATCAACCGCGCGCTGCCGATCCTCGGCATCGAGGACTTCTGGCAGCGCGCCGTCGTGGGCGTGCTCATCATCGGCGCGATCGTGCTCGACCGGCTGCTCGCGCTCCGACAATCTCGCAAGCTCCTCGAAGCCAGGGAGGACGACCGATGACGACCACCGCCCCCGAGACCCGGACCGTGCGCACCTACAGGGCGCACGCCCACCCGGCCTGGCGTCGCATCCTGCTCACCCGCGAGATGGCGGTGATCGCCCTGCTCGTCGTCGTGATCGCCGTGGCCCTCGCGGTCGTGCCGAACTTCGACAGCCCGCTCACCGTGACCTACCTGCTGCGCGACCTCGCGCCGATCCTGCTGATCGCGCTGCCGATGACGCTCATCATCATCACCGAGGAGATCGACCTCTCGGTGGCGAGCATCGTCGGGCTCACGAGCGTCATGACCGGCATCCTCACGCAGGCGGGATGGGACTTCCCCGTCGCGGCCGTCGCGGCGATCCTCGTCGGCACGGTCGCGGGCGTCATCAACGGGTTCCTCGTGACCGTGGTGGGCCTACCCTCGCTCGCCGTGACGATCGGCACGCTCGCGCTGTTCCGCGGCATCGCCGTGGGCCTGCTCGGCACCACCGCGATCACCGACTTCCCCGAGTTCTGGAGCGACCTCGCGAAGGACAACATCCCCGGCACGCCGATCCCCGGCATCATGATCCCGTTCGTCGTGCTCGCGATCGTGTTCGCCGTGCTGCTGCACTTCACGCCGTTCGGGCGCTCGCTCTACGCGATCGGCTTGAACAAGGAGGCCGCCGCCTTCTCGGGCGTCGACGTGGGCCGCACGAAGTTCCTGCTCTTCGTGCTGAGCGGCACCGTCTCGGGCTTCGCCGGCGTGTACTTCACGCTGCTCTACAGCAACGCACGCGGCGACAACGCGACGGGCCTGGAGCTCTCGGTCATCGCAGCCGTGCTGCTCGGCGGTGTCTCGATCTTCGGCGGCCGCGGCGCGCTGCACGGCGTGATCGCCGGCGTGCTGCTGATCGGAACGCTCGGCAGCGCCCTGCGACTCGCCGGGGTCACCTCCGACATCATCAACGTCATCACCGGGGTGCTGCTCGTGCTCTCGGTGGTGTCCGCAAGCTTCCTCGCCTGGCTCCGCTCGCGGCGGATCTCGGCGATCGGGAGGAAGAAGGGTCGCACTTCGAGCGCAGCAGAGCCGATCTGACCTCAGCACCACCTGTCATCACAGTCAGTCCGGTATCCACCGGAACCATGGAAGGAAACAACGATGTTCACTCATGACCGCAAGCGCCGCCTCGGCGTCTCGATCACCGCGCTGGCCGTCGGCGCCGCGCTCGCCCTCACCGGATGCTCGGCGGGCGGCGGCGGCGACGCCGGCAGCAGCGACGGCGCGAGCGACGCCAACCTGGCGATCACGTTCCTGCCCAAGAACCTGGGCAACCCGTACTTCGACACGTCGAACGCGGGCGGCGAGGAGGCCATCAAGGAGTTCGGCGGCACCTATGCCGAGGTCGGCCCGGCCGAGGCGTCCCCGACCTCGCAGGTCACGTTCATCCAGACCGCCGCACAGCAGGGCGTGGGCGGTCTCGTCGTCTCGGCGAACGACCCCGAGGCGATCTGCGACGCCCTCAATGAGGCGCGCGACGCGGGCGTGAAGGTCGTCACGTTCGACTCCGACACGAACCCCGACTGCCGCGATCTGTTCATCAACCAGGCCACCGCCGAGGGCATCGCCAAGTCGCAGGTCGACCTGATCGCCGAGCAGATCGGCGACGCGGGCCAGGTCGCGATCCTCTCGGCATCCGCCAACGCGACGAACCAGAACGCCTGGATCGAGCTCATGAAGACCGACCTGGCCGACAACCACCCGAACATCGAGCTCGTCGAGACGGTGTACGGCGACGACGACGACCAGACCTCGTTCGACAAGACCGCGGCGCTGTTGCAGACCTACCCCGACCTGAAGGGCATCATCTCGCCCACCACGGTCGGCATCTCCGCCGCGGCCCGCTACCTGTCGACCTCGGAGTACAAGGGCAAGGTCGCACTGACCGGCCTCGGCACCCCCAACCAGATGCGCGAGTACGTCAAGGACGGCACCGTGACCGCGTTCGCGCTGTGGAACCCGGCCGACCTGGGCTACCTCGCCGCGTACGCGACGAAGGCGCTCATCGAGGGCGACATCACGGGCAAGGAAGGCGACACCTTCGACGCCGGCAAGCTCGGCGAGTACGAGGTCGGCGCCGACAGCGTCGTGCTCCTCGGCGACCCCTACGTGTTCAACGCCGACAACATCGACGACTTCGACTTCTGAGCCGTCGGGCGTGAGGGGCCCGGCCCGCGGTCATCCGCGGTGCCGGGCCCTTCGGCGTCCGTGCGCGGCTGCGGATGTCGCCGGCGAGCGAGGGGTGCGGTAGCCTATCCGGTAAACCGGTCAACCGGTTATGGCAGACGGGACTGCGAAGGGGCAGACATGGGCGAACGGCTCACTGGAAAGACGGCGCTCGTCACGGGCGCCGCATCGGGCATCGGGCGCCAGGTCGCCCTGCGATTCCTGCGCGAGGGCGCCCGGGTGGCGTTCGCCGACCGCGACCGTGCGGCCCTCGAATCCGCCGTGGCAGGCCTCGGCGACAGCGCGCGGGCCGTCGTCATGGACATCTCCGACGAGGCGTCCGTCGAGGCTGCCTTCGCCTCGCTCATCGACGACGGCCGGCGCCCGGACGTGGTCGTCGCGAACGCGGGCGTACAGCTCTTCGGCCACGACGCCAAGGCCGCCGACCTCGACCTCGAGGTGTGGCGGCGCACGATCGACGTCAACCTCACGGGCACCTTCCTCACCCTCAAGCACACCGTGCGGGCGATGCTGGGCGGCGAGGGCGGCTCCATCATCCTCACCGGCAGTCCCACGGGCGTGCGCGGCGAGGGCGCCGACTTCACGGCGTACAGCGCCTCGAAGGCCGGTGTGCACGGCCTCGGTCGCACCGTCGCCGCGGCGTACGCCCGCGACGGGATCCGGGTGAACACCGTCATCCCGGCGTACACCGAGACGCCGCTCGTCTCGACGCTCACGCACGACACCGAGGCGCATACCGCGATCGTCGGCCGCATCCCGATGGGACGCTCGGGCTCGCCCGCCGACGTCGAGGGCATCATGGTCTACCTCGCGAGCGACGAGAGCGCATTCGCCACCGGTTCCGCGTTCGCCGTCGACGGCGGGATGTCGGTGCTGTGACCACGCCCGACGAGGCGGCGCTGCTCGATCGGGTCTGGGGCGTCGCCGAGCCCGAGCCCGTCGGCGTCGACCTCGGCGCGTGGCGGTTCGAGCTGCGCGGAGACGAGGTGGCCGACCTCGCGTTCGACGGCAGCCCGGTCGCGCGCAGCGTGCGCGCCGTCGCGCGCGATCGCGACTGGAACACGGTGCCGACCGCGGTCGAGGGCGTCGAGCGGTTCGAGGGCGGATGCCGCCTCCGGCTCGCGATGCGGGGACTCGGCGCCGACGTCACGGCGGCCCTCACGGTCACTGCAGAGGGCGAGCGCATCGCGGTGTCGCTCGAGGCGACCGCGCACGCCGAGTTCCTGAGCAACCGGCTCGGTCTCGTGGTGCTGCACCCGCCGGCGCTCGCGGGGGAGGCGCTCGTGGTCGGCGGCCACTCGGGCATCGAGCGTCGCACGACGTTCCCCGAGGCGGTGGCGCCGCATCAGCCGGCGATGGACATCGCCACCCTCGCGTGGGCGCACGACGGCGTCGCCGTGCGCGCCGAGTTCGCGGGCGAGGTCTTCGAGATGGAGGACCAGCGCAACTGGACCGACGCGTCGTACAAGACCTACAGCACGCCACTCTCGCTCCCGTTCCCCGTGCGCATCGAGCCGGGTGCCGGGATCGCGCAGGCCGTGACGTTCACGGCTCGGCGCACGGGCGAGCGCCGCGCCGCGCCGAGGGCTGTCGTCGTCGAGCTGGTCGGCACCGGCCGGCCGGTGCCCGAGGTGCTGCTCGGCGCGTCGACCGCACCCGATCCGACCGGCGGTCCTGCCGACGCCGCCGACCGGAAGCCGCTGCCCGAGGGCGTCGCCGGGCTCCTCGTCGAGCTCGACACGCGAACGCCGCAGTGGCCGGCCGCGCTCCGCCGCGCCGATGCCGAGGCCGGGGCGCTGCGGCTCGACGTGCGCATCGTCGCCGAGCATCCCGGCGCGGTCCGCGAGGCCGTGGACGCGATCGCCGCGCTGGCGGCCGGTCGGGTGGTGCGGGTCGGTGTCTTCTCGACGCGGACCCACGTGAGCGAGCCACCCCTGTGGGCGGCGCTGGCGGATGCCGCGCGCGAACGCCTGGCGGACGTGGAACTCGTCGGCGGCGCCCGCTCGCACTTCACCGAGCTCAACCGCCGCCACGGCGACCTGCCCCGCGGCATCCCCTCGTTGACGTTCGCGATCACGCCGCAGATGCACGCGACCGAGCGCGCGCAGTTCGTCGAGTCCGTGCCGATGCAGGGGATCGTCACGCGTGACGCCGGACGCATCGCCGCGGGCCGCCCGATCCACGTCGGCCCCATCACACTGCGCCCGCGGTACAACGCCGTCGCGACCACGACGCCCGACCCCGGCTCGGGCCCGACCACGGCCCACGGGTACGGGGCCGAGCTCGTGCCGGGCGCGAGCGACCCGCGCCAGTCGTCGGCCGCGCTCGAGGCGTGGACGGTCGCGAGCTTCGCCGCCGTCGCCGGGGAGGGGCGTGCGGCGGATGTCGCGAGCGTCGCGTACTTCGAGACCGACGGACCGCGCGGCATCCGCTCGAGTGCGGGGGAGTACCCCGTCGCGCGGGCGATCGCCGCGATCGCGGCGCTGCACGGCGGCGAGCTGCTCGTGCCCGACGGCGCGCTGCCGCCCGGCGTGCACGCGATCGGCGTCCGTCGCGAGGACGGCGCGTGGCGTGCGCTCGTCGCCAGCCTCGCCCCCCGAGCCGCCGATGTCGAGGTCCTCGTCGCGGGCCGCACGCACCCCGTCGCCCTGCCGCCGTACGGCGTGGTCGACCTCGCCGGCCGCGACGACCGCCCATGACGGCGATCGGCCTCCCGCGAGGCGCGGGAGGCCGATCGGATCCGTCGGTCGTCAGCGTCGGAAGTGCGACACCAGTCGCTCGCCCGCCTTCACACCCGCGACCGGCGAGGCCTTCGCCGTGCCGTTCACGGAGCTCGTCGACATGGCGTAGGTGAGGATCGCGTGCGCGGTCGCATCCGCCATCTCGTCGAGGGCCGTCGTGTTGATGTTGGTGATCACGCCCTCGTACTCGAGCGCGCCCCCGTACGCGGCGTTGAGCGCCTCGTACAGGCCCGCGTCGGCGCCGTCGCCGATCGGGTCCATGCTGTCGCACGGCTGGTGGTAGCACGGGTCGTACGACACCGGCTCGCCCTCGTAGGTCGCGAGGCCGCCGTAGAGTCCGACCTGGTCGGCCGTCTTGGCGTCCTCCGCTCCGGTGAACAGGCCACCGGCCGGGATGCCCGCCGAGATGAAGGCGTCGTAGTCCGAGCGTCCGTCGAACGCGGTCGGCTCCGAGGCGAGGCCCTGCGAGGCGAAGTAGTCCTCGAAGGTCCGCTCGATGTGGGCGCTGCCGTTGGGGCCCTTGATGCCGAACGCACCGCCGTCGCCGTCGTAGATGAACCGCGCGTAGTTCGGCGAGCCGATCATGTCGAAGTTGAGGTAGAGCTGGATGTCCTTCGCCTGGCTCTTGCTGAGCGAGCTGACGTAGAACTGCGATCCGATGAGCCCGGCCTCCTCGGCGCCCCACCATGCGAAGCGCACGGTGTTGCGCGGCTGGATGCCGAGTTCGGCCATCTGCAGCGCGGTCTCGAGCAGCGTGGCGGAGCCGGTGCCGTTGTCCTCGATGCCCGGGCCGTCCGGCACCGAGTCGAGGTGGGCGCCTGCCATGACGACACGGTCGTCACGGCCGGTGGGCGTCTCCGCGATGAGGTTGGAGGTCGGCACCCCGAGTTCGATGAGCGTGTCGGTCACGAGGTGGATGACCACGTCGCCCTGCTCGAGGAGGGCGGCGAGCTCGTTGCCGATCTCGAACGACGTGCCGATGACGGGGATGTCGTCGCTGAACGCGTCGCCGAGCGTTGCGTTCAGCGTGTCGGTGCGCCCTTCCTGGCCCTCGTTGAAGATGATCACGCCGACGGCGCCGGCGACGAAGGCGTTGTGCGCCTTCACTGAGAAGTCGCACGTTCCGCGCTGCACGAGCGCGATGTTGCCGGCGGTGAAGTCGGCGAAGTCCTCGGGCTCGCATCCGCTGTTCGAGGTGCTCGCGGTCGCTCCGGGCGGCAGCACGAGATCGACGGCCTCGAGCGATGCGGTCACATCGCCGCTGCCGGAGTACTCGGCCGTGAAGAAGTCCTCACCCGGCGTGTAGGTGACCTGGTCGGGCGACACCTGCTCGAACACGGGCTCCGAGAGCTCGCGGAACGAGTTGAACGTGAAGTCCTGCCTCGTCACCTCGTACCCGGCGTTCGTGAGCTGTTCCTCGAGGAATTCGATCGACTGGTCGAACCCGGGCGTGCCACTGGCGCGACTGCCGGCGTTGGCGTCGGCGATCGCCTGGAGGTCATCGAGATGCCCCATGATCGCGTCGGCCGTCACGGCATCGCGCAGCGCGCTGGTGTCCGTCGGTACTGCGGCATTGGCGGTGGTCGCGGCCATGGTGGTGGCGGCGGTGACCGCCACGACGCCCACGACCCATCTGTTCATTCTCTTCACGGTGTCTCCCTGCGACTCTGCAGTGGTCTCGGGCTCGTAGCCCGTCCGGACGACCCGGCGTTCATAGGTGATGCATAGCCGGATCCGTTCCACCCTCCGCGACGAATCCGACGACGTCAAGGGGTTCCGTGCGGATGCTCCGCACGATAAGGGCCGACGCCGGAGGCCACCGCGGGCGTCGCGGTCGCCTCCGTGCGCGAGGCTCGCCGTCAGCCGGCGCCGGTCGCGCCCGCTGCGCCGGTCGCGCCCGCTGCGCCGGTCGCGC
>NZ_RHHB01000020.1 GCF_003710805.1 Agromyces tardus
CGGGGCGCCGGCGTCGGCGTCGGCCGGCGTCGGCGCGTCGGGCGTGGCGGTGCGTGCGGCAGGCGCTTCGCCCGCCGCGGGCGGCGGGGGGAAGCCCGAGCGACCGAGCCCGAGGTCGACCCGGTCGGGATACAGCGCGGCCACGGTGCCGAGCGCCTCGGCGACCTGGAGCGGCCCGTAGTTGCCGAGGATCGTCGCGGCGGTGCCGACGCGGATCCGTTCGGTCGACGCCGCGAGGATGCCGACGAACGTGTGCGGGGCCGAGCCCGCGACCCCGGGATTGAGGTGGTGCTCGGCGAGCCAGTACCTGGCGTACCCGAGCTCCTCGGCGCGGCGCGCGAGGTCGATCGAGTTTCGCAGCGCCTCGCCTGCGGTCGAGCCCGCGGCGATGGGCACGAGGTCGAGCACCGCGAGCGGCACCCGTCGGGCGGCGCGGACGGCAGGGGCGGTCGGCGTGCCGCCGCCGGCCGGCTGCGCCGACTCCGTGGACACGAGCTCAGCCGACACGACGCACCTCCGCCACGACCTCGGTGGGTTCCGGCAGTCCGAGCGTGCGGCGCAGGGTCGCGCCCTCCTCGTACTCGGTGCGGAACACCCCGCGCTCCTGCAGCTCGGGGATCACCCGGTCGACGAACTCGTCGAGCCCGTGCGGCGAGGTCGTGCCCACGATGACGAAGCCGTCGCTCGCGCGCTCCTGCACGTAGCGGTCGATCTCGGCGGCGACCTGTCCCGGCGTGCCGACGAACGACTGGCGCCCGGCGACCCTGATGACGAGCTCGCGGATGCTGAGGCCCTCGGCCTCCGCCTGCGCCCGCCACGCCTGCGCGATCTGCACGGCGTTCGGGTAGCGCGGCGCCCACCCCTTGGTGATCGACGCCTCGGGGTCGGGATCGAACTCGGGCAGCGGACCGTCGGCATCGCGGTCGGAGAGGTCGACGCCCCACACCTGCTCGAGCACCGTGATGGCCGTCTTCGGCCCGACCTGGGCGAGCGAGTCCTCGCGGGCCCGCTCGGCCGCCTCGGCCTCGGTGTCGCCGAGCGCGAAGGTCACCGCAGGCAGGATCTTCAGGGAGTCCTCGCTCCGGCCGCGGCCCGCGAGCCGGCCCTTCACGTCCCGGTAGAACTGCTGCGCCTCCTCGAACACGCTGTGCCGCGAGAAGATCACCTCCGCGTGCCGGGCGGCGAAGTCGCGCCCGTCGCCCGAGTCGCCGGCCTGCACGATCACGGGGGAGCCCTGCGGGCTGCGCGGCACGTTGAAGCGCCCCGCCACGTCGAACTGCGCGCCGCGGTGCGCGAACGTGGCGATGGCGTCGTCGGCGAGGAACCGGCCCGACGAGCGGTCGGCCACCACGGCGTCGGCGGCCCAGCTGCCCCAGAGCTCCTTGGCGAGGCTCACGAACTCGGCCGCCCGCGTGTACCGGTCGGCGTGGTCGAGATAGCCGCCCCGGCGGAAGTTCGCGCCATGGAACGCGTCCGAGCTCGTGACGACGTTCCAGCCGGCGCGTCCGTTCGAGAGGTGGTCGAGCGTGGCGAGTTGGCGGGCCAGCTCGTACGGCTCGTTGAACGTCGAGCTCAGCGTGCCCACGAGGCCGATGTGCTGCGTCACGGCCGCGAGCGCCGTGAGCACCGCGAGCGTGTTCGGGCGGCCCACGACGTCGAGGTCGTGGATGAGTCCCTTGTGCTCGCGCAGGCGCAGGCCCTCGGCGAGGAACAGGTAGTCGAACCGTCCCCGCTCCGCCGTGCGCGCGAAGTGCTCGAAGGCGCCGAAGTCGATCTGGCTCCGGTGCAGCGGGTCGCTCCAGATCGTGGTGTTGTTGACGCCGGGGAAGTGGGCGGCCAGGTGCACCTGGCGGCGTGTCGTGCTCATGCTGCGACCTCCTCGGCGGCGTAGCGGCTGGCGGGTCGCTCGAAGCCGAGCCGCTCCCGCAGGGTCGTGCCGGCGGCATCCGCTCGCTCGAATGCGGGCAGCACCCACTCGGCGAGCTGCTCGAGGTCGCGCGTGAGTCGCGCCGGCCGCAGCCGCACGCCGTCGTAGCCGAGCGCCGTCAACGCGGCGATGCGCTCGACCAACTGCTCGGGCGTTCCGGCGACGATCAGGGCGTCGGATGCCGCGGGCGCGCCGTTCCACGCGTCGAGCCGCTCGAGCGCGGCGGTCGCGAGCGCCGGCGTCGACTCGAGCACCACGACGAGGTCGGCGAGCACCGACAGGGGTCGGCCCCGACGACCGACGCGGGACTCGGCGTCGCGCACCTCCTGGAGGATCGAGCTCGCCTGCGCGTCGTCGTGCGGCGTGACGAAGACGAGGTCGGCGCTCGTGGCCGCGAGCTCGTAGGGAATCGCCTGGTGTGCGAGCGCGGTGACGAGCAGCTGCCCCTGCGGCGATCGGGGCGTGATCGACGGCCCCTTCACGGAGAAGTGCTCGCCCTCGAAGTCGATGTGGTGCAGCTTCTCGCGGTCGACGAAGCGGGCGGTCGCGGCATCCCGGATGATCGCGTCGTCCTCCCAGCTGTCCCAGAGGCGTCGCACGACCTCGACGGCGTCGCGGGCCTCGTCGAACAGCTCGCGCACGAACGCGGAGTCCTCGCGCCGGGCGGCGTCGAGGTCGAACGGCGGGAAGGTGCGGCGGCCGAAGTGGCGGGCCTCGTGCGGCGCCCCCGAGACCTGCACGCGCCAGCCCGCGCGGCCGCGGCTCGCGAAATCGAGCGTCTGCAGGCCGGTCGCCACGTGGAAGGGCTCGGTGTGCGTGGTCGTGACGGTGGGCACGAGGCCGATGCGGTCCGTCACGGGAGCGATGAGCGACGCGATGAGGAGCGCGTCGAGGCGGCCGCGCACCTGATCGGTGCGCTCGTCGGAGCCGGCGAAGACCGACGACTGCAGCCCGAGGGCGTCCTCGATCGTGAGGAAGTCGACGCCCGCGCGTTCGGCGATGCGAGCGAGCTCGCTCCAGTAACCGGGCGTGAAGAGGTCGGCGGGGCGTGCCGAGGGATCGCGCCAGGCGGCCGGGTGCCAGCCGGCCCCGTCCAGCGCCACCGCGATGGTCGTTCGTCGTGTCATGTCGGCCACTCTCCGCCCGGCCGGAGGCGCCTGCAACGCCGGTCGTCACGGGGTGCCGCAAACGCAACATGCCTTCATACGGGGGAGGTCGGGCGCGGGTTCGCGCCGTCATCCGTCGTCGCATTCGCAACATCCGTTCACCTGGCGTCACGCGACGCGACCCGGCGCAGCGTGGACGAGACTGATCGACATGGCAGTGAACGACATCCCGCCGCCGGGCTCCCGCCTCGAGGCGGAGGCGCTGCGATTCATCCGCGACCTCATCCGCATCGAGAGCGTGAACACCGGCGACCCGGCGACGATCGGCGACGGCGAGACCCGGGCCGCACGCTACGTGCAGGCCGCACTCGAGGAGGTCGGGTACGAGACCACCCTGCTCGAATCGACGCCCGGCCGGGGGAGCGTCGTCGCACGCCTCCACGGCGCGGACCCGACGCGCGGCGCGCTCGTGGTGCACGCGCACCTCGACGTCGTGCCGGTCGAGGGCCAGGACTGGACGCATCCGCCCTTCGAGGCCGAGATCGAGAACGGCATCCTGTACGGCCGCGGCGCGGTCGACATGAAGAACTTCGCCGGCGTGGTCCTCGCCGTCGCACGGGCCTTCCGACGCGAGGGGGTGGTGCCCGGTCGCGACCTCGTCTTCGCCTTCTTCGCCGACGAGGAGGCGGGTGGCGTCTGGGGCGCCCGCTGGCTCGTCGAACAGCACCCCGAGCTGTTCGTCGGCGCGACCGAGGCGCTCAGCGAGGTCGGCGGGTTCTCGGTGCCGCTCGTGCCCGGCCGGCGCGCCTACCTCGCCGCGATCGCGGAGAAGGGGGTCGCCTGGGCGCAGCTGCGCGCGCGCGGACGCCCCGGGCACGGGTCGCGGCCGACCACCGACAACGCGGTCGTGCGTCTCGCACGCGCGGTCACCGCCGTCGGCGACCACAGCTTCCCGGTCACGCGCACTCCCGCCCTCGATGCGTTCCTCGCGGGCTTCGGCGCAGCGCGGGGCATCGAATTCACGGATGCCGCGCTCGAGGCCCAGCTCGACGACCTCGGCTTCGTCGGCGGCATCGTCGGCGCGACGCTTCGCGACACCGCCTCGCCGACCGTGCTCGCCGCCGGCTCCAAGACGAACGTCATCCCGGCGACGGCGACCGCCGCCCTCGACCTGCGCGTGCTCCCCGGCCACGAGGACACGTTCCGCGACGACCTCCGGCGCGTCGTCGGCGACGACGTCGAGATCGAGATCGGCCGGTGGATCCCGCCGATCGCCGCACCGCTCGACTCGCCGCTCCTCGACGTGCTGCAGCTGGCGACCGAGGCCGAGGACCCGGGCGCGGTCGTCGTGCCCTACCTGCTGCCGGCGAGCACCGACAACAAGCACCTCGCCCGTCTCGGCATCGCCGGCTACGGCTTCGTGCCGCTGCGCGTGCCCGACGGATTCGACGTCTTCGCGCAGTTCCACACGGCCGATGAGCACATCCCCGTCGACAGCCTGTACTTCTCCGCGCGCGTCACGGAACGACTTCTTCGCGACGCATGACGGGGGTCGAGCGCGGCGTCGGTGTCATCCGGGTACGCAGTGTGAAGGCCTGTGTCGCACTCTTACCGTCCGCGTCCGCGGCGATACGCGCCGCGCGAGGTGCGGGTTAGCGTCGCACCATGCCAGTCATCTCCATCGTCGCCGTCTCCGGAAGCCTGCACTCGCCGTCGAAGACCACCGTCCTCGCGCGTGCGATCCTCGACGGGTTCGCCACCGCGCTCCGCTCGGGCGCGAGCGCCGACCTCGAGGTCGAGACGCACCTCATCGAGCTCTCGGAGGTCGGACGCGAGTTCTCGGGTGCGCTCAGCCGCGGCGAGCTCGGCCCCGCGGCGGAGGAGGCGCTGCGCCGGATCGAGTCGGCGACGCTGCTGATCGTCGCGAGCCCCGTCTACCGCGCGTCGTTCACCGGCCTCTTCAAGCACGTCTTCGACTTCGTGGGCCAGTACGCGCTCATCGACAAGCCGGTGCTGCTCGCGGCCACGGGCGGCAGCGACCGCCACGCGCTCATCATCGAGCACCAGTTCCGCCCCCTCTTCTCCTTCTTCCAGGCCATCACGCTGCCCATCGGCGTGTACGCGAGCGACACCGACTTCGTCGACTACCGCATCGACTCGACGGCGCTGAGCGAGCGCATCGATCAGGCCATCGGACGGGGCCTCCCGGTCGTGCGCAGCACCGTGCTGCCCGTCTCCGACTACGTCGCGACCTGGTAGGCGCACCGCCCGCAACGAGAGCCGGCGCGCCGAGCCGAACGCGCCGCTAGTGCGAGTCCCGCGACACCCGGTCGCCGCCCGATCCGCGCAGGAAGTCCAGGTCGGCGCCCGTGTCGGCGCCCAGCACGTGGTCGACGTAGAGGCGTTCCCAGCCGCGCTCCGGCTTCGCGAAGCCGTCGAGGGTGGCCTGGTTCGGGGCCCGCCGGTTGAGCTCCTCCTGCTCGAGGTCGAGGGTCAGCCGGCGGCCGGGGACGTCGAGGACGATCCAGTCGCCGTCCTCGACGAGCGCGAGCGCGCCGCCCGCGGCGGCTTCGGGGGTGACGTGCAGCACGACGGTGCCGTACGCGGTGCCGCTCATGCGGCCGTCGCAGACGCGCACCATGTCGCGCACGCCCTGCTCGAGCAGTTTCTTCGGCAGCGGAAGGTTGGCGACCTCGGGCATTCCCGGGTACCCCTTCGGTCCGCAGCCGCGCAGCACGAGCACCGAGTCGGCGTCGACCTCGAGGTCGGGGTCGTCGATGCGGGCGTGCAGGTCCTCGATCGAGTCGAACACCACGGCGCGCCCGCGGTGCTGCAGCAGGTGTGGGGATGCCGCGGCGGGCTTGATGATCGCCCCGCCGGGCGCGAGGTTGCCCCGCAGCACCGCGATGCCGGCATCCGGAATCAGGGGGGTTTCGCGCGCCGTGATCACCTCGGGGTCCCAGATGCGCGCGTCGTCGAGGTGGTCCACGAGCGGCCGGCCCGTGACGGTGAGCGCGGTCGGATCGAGCAGGTCCCGCACCTCGCGCAGCACCGAGAGCAGGCCGCCCGCGCGGTGGAAGTCGTCCATGAGGAAGCGGCCCGCGGGCTGCAGGTTCACGAGCAGCGGAACGCCCGCGCCGATGGCGTCGAAGTCGTCGAGGGTCAGGTCGATGCCGAGCCGGCCGGCGATCGCGAGCAGGTGCACGACCGCGTTCGTCGAGCCGCCGATCGCGGCCAGGGCCACGATCGCATTGCGGAACGAGCCCGCCGTGAGGAACGTGCTCGGCCGGCGCTGCTGCGCCACGAGGTCGACGATCAGCCGACCGGTCTCGTGCGAGTACTCGAGCAGCCGGGCATCGACGGCGGGCGTGCCCGCGAGACCCGGGATGACGGTGCCGAGCGCCTCGGCGACGAGCGCCATCGTCGAGGCGGTGCCCATCGTGTTGCAGTGCCCGGCGCTGCTGATCATCGACGACTCGCTCTGCAGGAACGCCGCCTCGCTCAACGTGCCCGCTCGCACCTCCTCGCTGAGCCGCCACACGTCGGTGCCGCAGCCGAGGGGCACGCCCCGGAAGGTGCCCGTCTTCATCGGCCCCCCGGGCACGACGATGGCGGGCAGGTCGACGGATGCCGCGGCCATGAGCAGCGCCGGAATCGTCTTGTCGCATCCGCCGAGCAGCACCACGCCGTCGATGGGGTTCGCACGCAGCATCTCCTCGGTCGCCATCGCGGCCATGTTGCGCCAGAGCATCGCGGTGGGGCGCACCTGCGTTTCGCCGAGCGAGACGACGGGCAGGTTGAGGGGGATGCCGCCCGCTGCGAAGACGCCCGCCTTCACGCTCTCCATCACCGTGTCGAGGTGGGCGTTGCAGGGCGTGAGGTCGGAGGCGGTGTTGGCTATCGCGATGTGCGGCCGACCGTCGAAGGCGTCGTCGGGCAGGCCGCGCCGCATCCACGCCCGGTGGATGTAGGCGTTGCGGTCGCCGCCGGCGTACCACTGGGAGCTGCGTTGCTCGGTCACGGGGTTCTCTTCCGTTCGTTGAAGCGAATGTATAGCGTCGGGAGGATATGGACGCCAAGATCTTCACGGCACGACCCGCTTCGCGCTCCCGCCACGTGCTCGCAGAGGGGCCGGTGTGGATGCCGGAGACATCCGAGGTGCTCTGGATCGACGTCGAGCGGGGCTCCGTGCACATCGGCCGGATCGTCGACGGGATCGTCGAGCAAACGCGGCAGCTCGACTTCGACGGACGCGTCGGCGCCGCCGTGCCGGGTGACCGGGGGAGCCTGCTCGTCGCCGCGCACGATCGCCTCGTCATCGTCGGGCCCGACGGCGTGCGCCGCGACGGGCCCATCCTCGTCGCGCCCGGCGTGGCGAGCCGCTCGAACGACGGGGGATGCGATCCGGCCGGGCGATTCCTCGTCGGCACCCTCGCGCTCGACGACCGCACCGGGCAGGAGTTCCTCTACCGCCTCGAGCACGACGGCTCGCTCACGGTGCTCGACTCCGACCTGACCCTGTCGAACGGCCTCGCGTGGTCGCCCGACGGCCGGCTCCTGTACTCCACCGACACCGTGCCGGGCGTCATCTGGGTGCGCGACTACGACCCCGAGTCCGGTGCGACCGGGCCCCGGCGGCGGCACCTGCACATCGAGCAGGGATTCCCCGACGGCATCTGCGTCGACTCGCGTGGCTTCCTCTGGGTCGCGATCTGGGGCGAGGGCGAGGTCCGCTCGTTCACGCCCGCGGGCGAGCCGAGCGATACGGTGCGCGTTCCCGCGCCGCACGTCTCGAGCGTCGCGTTCGTCGGCGACGGGCTCGACCGGCTGCTCATCACCACCGCGTCGCGCGATCTCGACGAGGACGGGATGCTGCGGCATCCGGATGCCGGTCGGCTGTTCCTCGCCGACGTGGGCGTGACCGGAGCGCCCACCACCGCGTGGTCGGAATAGCGGCCATGCGCGCCTTCGTGCTGACCGGGCCACGCGAGGTCGAGGTGCAGGAGGTCGCCGCGCCCGTCGCCGCCCCCGGCTCCGTCGTCATCGACGTCGCTCGCGTGGGGGTCTGCGGCACCGACGTGGAGTTCTACACCGGCGAGATGCAGTACCTGCACGAGGGCCACGCGCGGTTCCCGATGCGGCTCGGCCACGAATGGATGGGCACCGTCGCGGCCGTGGGCGACGGCGTGGACCCCGCCTGGATCGGTCGCCGCGTCACGGGCGACACCATGCTCGGCTGCGGGGCGTGCCGGCGCTGCCTGCGAGGAGACCAGCACGTCTGCGAGTTCCGCACCGAGGTCGGCATCCGCGGCGGATTCCCGGGTGCCCTCGCCGAGCAGCTGGCGATGCCCGTGACCGCGCTGCACGCCCTGCCCGACTCGGTCGACGACACGCTCGGCGCCCTCGTGGAGCCCGGCGGCAACGCGCTGCGGGCGGCCAGGGCGGCGCAGCTCTCGCGCGGCGATCGCGCCCTCGTCCTGGGCCCCGGCACGATCGGACTGCTCGTGGGCATGATCGCCCGATCGTTCGGCGCCGAGGTGCACCTGATGGGCCGCTCGCCACGCTCGGTCGAGTTCGCCCGCACGCTCGGATTCGACGGTGTCTGGACCGAGGCCGACCTGCCCGAGTTGCCGTGGGACGCCGTCATCGACGCCTCGAACGCGCCGAACCTGCCCGCGACGGCGCTCGACCTCGTCGAGCCGGCGAGGCGCGTCGTCTACGTCGGGCTCGCGGGCAGCCCGAGCCGCATCGACACCCGCACCCTCGCGCTCAAGGACGTCACCGCGGTCGGCATCCTCAGCGCCTCGCCTGGCCTCGCGGGCACGATCGAGCTCTACGCGTCCGGCGCCGTCGACCCGCGCCCGCTCGTCGCGGCGACGGTGGGGCTCGACGGCGTCGGGGCGATCCTCGCCGGCGAACGGCCCGAGGGCGCCGGCCGGGGCCCCAAGCTGCACGTCGACCCGAGGGGCTGACCCGGGCGCGGTGCCCGCGACCCGGACGTGGCGTGTGGCGTGTCAGCCGTCGAGGTCGAAGACCACGAGCCGTTCGGCGAACTCGCCGATGACCTCGGCGACGGGGAGGTGCGCCGGATGCGTCAGGTACGCGTCGCGAGCGCGGGCATCCCGGAACGTCACGACGAGCGCCCACGTGTACCCCGCCTCGAGGCCCTCGGGACTCGAGCTGGGCCCCTCGACGACCCCGAGCACGCCCGGCACGGTGACCGGGAACCGCCGGGTGCGCGCCCGCATGGACTCCAGCGCATCGGCGGGCGCATCGGGCTTCCACCGCGTGAGCACCACGTGCACGACGGGCCGTTCGGGTGGAGTTGGTTCGGTCACACGTCGATCCTGCACCCGCCGGTCGATCGGCGCCCGGATCAGCGCGCCCGCGCTCAGAGCAGGATGACGACTCCGGCGATGGCCGAGGCCGCCGCGAGCGCGAGCGCGATCGAGATGAGCACCACGTGCACCGTGTAGAAGCGGGTGCGGCGGCCCTCGGCGTCGCGGGCCCGCGGGTCGGCGGCGATGCGGGGGTAGAAGCGCGGCCAGGCGACGGCGTTGAAGACGGCGTTGGCGAAGAGCAGCACGGCGGCGAAGGTCACCGGGCGATCGTACGCCGCCGCTCCTGCGGGTGAGCCGAGGGCGACGGCCTCCGCCACGCGACCCTGACGGGCGCACGGAGGGGGAGCGCGGGTAGGCTCGCACCTCGTGGACGCCCGCCCCGACCTCGCCCCGCTCGGCCTCGGCCTGGCCGCCCTCGGCCGGCCCGCGTACATCACCGTCGGACGTGCCGGCGACCTCGGCGGCGACCGCGACGTGGCCACGATGCGGGACCGCGCGCACGCCATGCTCGACGCGGCGTGGGCCCGCGGCATCCGCTTCATCGATGCGGCGCGGTCGTACGGACGGGCCGAGGAGTTCCTCGGGTCGTGGCTCGCTGCGCACCCCGACCGCCGCGCGCATCTCACGATCGAGTCGAAGTGGGGCTACGCCTACGTGGGCGACTGGCGCATGGACGCCGAGGTGCACGAGCGCAAGGAGCACAGTCTCGGCATGTTCGAGCGGCAGTGGCCCGAGACGCTCGCGGCGCTCGGCGGCCCGCCCGACCTCTACCTCGTGCACTCGCTCACGCCCGACAGCCCGGCGCTCGCCGATGCGGCCCTGCTCGACCGGCTGCGCGAGCTCGCGGCATCCGGCGTCAGGGTGGGCGTCTCGACGAGCGGGCCGAACCAAGCCGTCGCGCTCGACGCGGCACGCGAGCTGCTCGACTCGCCGTTCAGCGCCGTGCAGGCGACCTGGAACCTCCTCGAGCCCTCGGCCGGGCCGGCGCTCGCGCGCGCCCACGACGCCGGCTGGTTCGTCGTCGTCAAGGAGGCGGTGGCGAACGGGCGACTCACCCCGGCGGGTGACGAGGCGGATGCCGCGGCGCTCGCCGCCGCCGACGGGCAGTCGCTCGACGCCGTCGCGTTCGGCGCGGCCCGTGCGCGGCCGTGGTGCGACGTCGTGCTCTCGGGTGCGGTCACGCCCGCCCAACTCGACTCCAACCTCGCTTCGCGGGCCCCGTCGACGGATGCCGCGGCCCTCGCCGCCCTCGCCGAGGACCCGGTCGCCTACTGGGCGGCCCGCAGCGCTCGAGCTTGGACCTGACGCGCCGCGCGCCCCGAAACACCGACGAAACAATCAGTGTGTTTGTGATGGGCATGCATCGAAGATCTCGTCGATTGCGCAGAATTCGTTAAGATCAGCGTTTCTTGAACCTCGATTCGGAGGAGTCCGCTCCCGAGCCTCCCTCACCATCGAAGTACCGGCACTCGTCGGCAGCCACCGCTTCGTGAACGGGAGACCACCACCATGACCTCCACCGAGAACATCCTCTGGCTCAAGGACCTGCGCCTCGACGACGTCGCTCGCGTGGGCGGCAAGAACGCCTCGCTCGGCGAACTCATCCACAACCTCGGCGCGGCGGGGGTGCGCGTGCCCGAGGGGTTCGCGACCACGGCCGGCGCGTTCCGCTCGTTCCTCGCCACCACGGGGCTCGAGGACCGCATCGCCGCGACCCTCCTCAGCCTCGACGACACCGACACGCTCGCGCTCGCACGGGCCGGCCGCGCCATCCGCGCCGACATCATCGGCACCCCGCTGCCCGCCGACCTCGAGGCCGAGATCCGCTCCGCCTACGCGACCCTGACCGTGGGCGAGGACGCGGCGGAGCCCGTCTCGTGGGCCATCCGCTCGAGCGCGACCGCCGAGGACCTGCCCGACGCGTCCTTCGCCGGACAGCAGGAGACCTTCCTCAACATCCGCGGCATCGACCAGGTGCTGCACGCCGTGCACGAGGTGTTCGCCTCGCTCTACAACGACCGCGCGATCTCGTACCGCGTGCACCACGGCTACGCGCACCTCGACGTGGCGCTGTCGGTCGGCGTGCAGCGGATGGTGCGCAGCGACCTCGCGGCATCCGGTGTGATGTTCACCCTCGACACCGAGTCGGGCTTCTCCGACGCCGTGCTCATCACCTCGGCGTACGGGCTCGGCGAGGGCGTGGTGCAGGGCGCGGTGAACCCCGACGAGTTCGTCGTGTACAAGCCCGCGCTCGCGGCGGGCCGCCCCGCGATCCTCAAGCGCACGGCCGGCGAGAAGGCCACGAAGATGATCTACACGAGTTCGACGGATGTCGGTCGCACGGTCGAGTTCGTTCCCGTCGCGCCGCGCGACGCCCGGCGGTTCAGCCTCACGGATGCCGAGATCGCGGAGCTCGCCCGCCACGCGGTGGCCATCGAGCGGCACTACGGGCGCCCCATGGACATCGAGTGGGCGAAGGACGGCCTCGACGGACTGCTCTACATCGTGCAGGCCCGGCCCGAGACGGTGATCACCCGTCGCAACGGGACGACCGAGCGGTTCACGCTGCCCGCGCGCGGCCACGTGGTCGTCGAAGGCCGCGCGATCGGCCACAAGATCGGCGCCGGCACGGTGCGGGTGCTCGAGTCGATCGAGGACATGCACGAGTTCGAGCCGGGCGACGTGCTCGTGGCCGACATGACGGATCCCGACTGGGAGCCCATCATGAAGCGGGCGTCGGCGATCGTGACGAACCGCGGCGGACGCACGTGCCACGCCGCGATCATCGCCCGCGAACTCGGCGTTCCCGCCGTCGTCGGCACGGGCGACGGCACGACGACGCTCGTCGACGGCCAGCAGGTCACCGTCTCGTGCGGGGAGGGCGAGACCGGCTACGTCTACGAGGGGATCCTCGACTACTCGGTCGAGCTCAGCGAGCAGGGCGAGATGCCCGAGGTGCCGACCTCCGTGATGATGAACGTCGGCACTCCCGACCAGGCGTTCACCTTCGCGGCGACGCCCAACGACGGTGTCGGGCTCGCGCGGCTCGAGTTCATCATCAACCGGCAGATCGGCATCCACCCCAAGGCGCTGCTCGAGCTCGACGACCAGGACCCGGCGGTGGCCAAGGTGATCCGCGAGCGCATCGCGCCCTACGCGAACTCGCGCGAGTTCTTCGTGCAGCGCATCGTCGAGGGCGTCTCCACGCTCGCCGCAGCGTTCTGGCCGAACCCCGTGATCGTGCGGATGTCGGACTTCAAGTCCAACGAGTACGCCAACCTCATCGGCGGCGAACGCTACGAGCCGACCGAGGAGAACCCGATGATCGGCTTCCGCGGCGCCTCGCGCTACGTGTCCGAGGAGTTCCGGGAGTGCTTCGACCTCGAGTGCGAGGCGCTCAAGTTCGTGCGCGACGGGATGGGCCTCACGAACGTCAAGATCATGATCCCCTTCGTGCGCACCGTGGGCGAGGCGAGCGGGGTCATCGACGCGCTCGCCGAGAACGGCCTCGTGCGCGGCGAGAACGAGCTGCACGTCGTGATGATGTGCGAGGTGCCGAGCAACGCCCTGCTCGCCGACGAGTTCCTCGACCACTTCGACGGGTTCTCGATCGGATCGAACGACCTCACGCAGCTCACCCTCGGGGTGGACCGCGACTCTGCGGTCATGGCCGGCGCGTTCGACGAGCGGGATCCCGCGGTGCTCAAGCTGCTCAGCATGGCGATCGAGGCGTGCGTGCGCCGCGGCAAGTACGTCGGCATCTGCGGCCAAGGGCCGAGCGACCACCCCGACTTCGCGGAGTGGCTGATGGCGCAGGGAATCTCGTCGATCTCGCTCAACCCCGACACCGTCGTCGACACGTGGCAGCGGCTCGGGAAGGTCGACCTGCGGCTGCCGGCGCGGTCGAGCCGCCGCGATCACGAGTACGCCGCGTACTGAGGGCCTCCGCCGGTCGAGTAGGCCGAAGGCCGTATCGAGACCCGCTCGACCCGGGATCTCGATACGCGCTCCGCGCTACTCGATCGACGACACCGCCGGTCGAGTGGGCCGAAGGCCGTATCGAGACCCGCTCGACCCGGGATCTCGATACGCGCTCCGCGCTACTCGATCGACGACACCGCCGGTCGAGTGGGCCGAAGGCCGTATCGAGACCCGCTCGACCCGGGATCTCGATCCGCGCTCCGCGCTACTCGATCGACGACACCGCCGGTCGAGTGGGCCGAAGGCCGTATCGAGACCCGCTCGACCCGGGATCTCGATCCGCGCTCCGCGCTCCTCGGTCGGCGGATCCCCCGGTCGCGTGCCCTCCGTGTTCCCCATCGGAGGGCACGCGACGGTGTGCTCCCGTCAGAGGTGCTGCGGCAGCACGTCGAAGGTGACGCGCCCGTCCTCGTCCACGCGGGCGTCGAGGGTCTTGTCGTCGAGCGACTTCGCGGCCGCCTCGCCCAGGTAGACGCGGGCGCCGCCCTGCTCGATGACGGCGTCGTGCTCTTCGGGCATCGGTGCGATCGCGACGTTGAACTGCGTCGCATCGGTGTTCTCGGCCTCGATCCGCAGTCCGGCGCCCTCGGGGGCGTCGCTGCGCGAGACGATCTCCTTGACGACCGTGCTTGCGATGTCGGTGAGTGTCAGCATGTGTTCCTCCTTGCGATCGCGAACCGGCAACGATGCCGGATCGCCACGCCACTCGCGACCCCTTGCGATCGGCGAGCGGATGCGGCATCCTCCCGCGCCCGCGGGCGGCGCGCCGGGCTCCTCCCAGCCGCACGGACTACCCTGAAGCGTGACTTCCGACGAAACCCAGGTCGAGGCAGCGGTTCCCGAGGAGCCCGCCCAGACGACCTTCTCCGACCTCGGACTCGACGGCGCGGTGCTCAAGGCGCTCGACGACGTGGGCTATGAGACCCCCTCGGCCATCCAGGCCGCCACCATCCCGCCGCTGCTCGCGGGCCGCGACGTCGTGGGCCTCGCGCAGACGGGCACCGGCAAGACGGCCGCGTTCGCGCTGCCCATCCTCGCGCGCCTCGACGTGTCGCAGAAGACCCCGCAGGCCCTCGTGCTCGCGCCGACCCGCGAGCTCGCCCTGCAGGTGTGCGAGGCGTTCGAGCGCTATGCGGCGCACCTGCGCGGCGTGCACATCCTGCCCGTCTACGGCGGCCAGGGCTACGGCGTGCAGCTCTCGGCGCTGCGCCGCGGCGTGCACATCGTGGTCGGCACGCCGGGCCGCATCATGGACCACCTCGACAAGGGCACGCTCGACCTCTCGGAGCTCAAGTACCTCGTGCTCGACGAGGCCGACGAGATGCTCAAGATGGGCTTCGCCGAGGACGTCGAGACGATCCTGGCCGACACCCCCGAAGACAAGCAGGTCGCGCTCTTCTCGGCGACGATGCCCTCGACGATCCGCCGCATCTCGAAGCAGTACCTGCGCGACCCCGAAGAGATCACCGTCAAGAACAAGACGACGACCTCAGTCAACACGACCCAGCGCTACCTCATGGTGTCGTTCCAGCAGAAGGTGGATGCGCTCACCCGCATCCTCGAGGTCGAGAACTTCGAGGGCATGATCATCTTCGTCCGCACGAAGAACGTCACCGAGGAGCTCGCCGAGAAGCTCCGGGCCCGTGGCTACTCCGCCGCCGCCATCAACGGCGACATCGCCCAGGTGCAGCGCGAGCGCACGGTCAACCAGCTCAAGTCGGGCAAGCTCGACATCCTGGTGGCCACGGATGTCGCGGCGCGCGGCCTCGACGTCGACCGCATCAGCCACGTGGTGAACTTCGACATCCCCACCGACACCGAGTCCTACGTGCACCGCATCGGCCGCACGGGCCGCGCCGGACGCTCGGGCGACGCGATCAGCTTCGTCACGCCGCGCGAGCGGTACCTGCTCGGCCAGATCGAGAAGGCCACCCGCCAGCCGCTCACGCAGATGCACCTGCCCACCGTGGAGGACGTGAACGTCACCCGCCTCGCGCGCTTCGACGACCGCATCACCGAGGCGCTCTCGCAGACGGAGCGCATCGACGGATTCCGCGACATCATCGCCCACTACGTGCGTCACAACGACGTGCCCGAGGCGGATGTCGCCGCCGCCCTCGCCGTCGTGGCGCAGGGCGAGTCGCCGCTGCTGCTCGAGCCGGAGCCCGAGCGTCCGCGTCGCGACCGCGAGCGCGAGGAGCGCGACGGACGCGAGCGCGGCGACCGACGCGAGCGCGGGGAGCGCCCCGAGCGCCGTCCGCGTCCCGGGACGCAGCCGATGGCGTCGTACCGCATCGCCGTGGGCAAGCGCCACCGCGTCGAGCCCCGCCAGATCGTCGGCGCGCTCGCGAACGAGGGCGGACTGCAGCGCGACGACTTCGGCGCGATCCAGATCCGGCCGGAGTTCTCGCTCATCGAGCTGCCCGCCGACCTGCCCGACGAGGTGTTCGACAAGCTCGCCGGCACGCGCATCTCGGGCCGGCTCATCGAGCTGCGCCGCGACACCGGTGGCCCCAAGCGGCGCCGCGATGACGACCGCCGGCCGCCCCGCGACGACGACCGCCGTCCTGCGCGCGACGACGACCGGCCGTACCGCAAGCCGCGCCACAAGGGCTGAGCTGAACGCGGCCGCCCTCAGTGCGTGCGGTCCTCCCCGGTCGGCTCCCCTCGGACGTCGTCCGAGGCGATCGCCGGCCGGGGGTCGACCACATCGCCGAGCAGTGACAGCACCGTCGCCTGCTCATCCGGGGGCAGCTTCTGGAACAGCCGCCCCGCCACGAACCGCGAATGCGAACGGCGGGCGGCGAGGCATCCGAGCCACGTCGTCAGCAGCACGAGCAGGGCGACCGCGATGAGGCCCAGCATGGACGCCACGAGGTCGAACTGCGCTGCCACGCCCGTTCCGTAGATGTACGCGAAGCTCACCACGATCCGCATGACGAGGTACCCGGCCACGGCGAGGGCGAGCCATCGGAACGGAGTCGGCCAGACGTAGTGCGCGGCGCGACGCGCGATGAAGAACGACGAGGCGACGAACGCGGGCGCGGCGAGGAAGAGCGTCACGACGGCAGCCGCGAGCCACGCCTCCTCCGGGGTTGCCCCGATCATGCCGACCGCGAGGTCGACGGCCGTTCCGAACAGGAACCCGATGACCGACTCCACGAGGAGGAGGACGACTGCGGTCAACGTGATGACGATCGCGACCGGTCGTTCGAGTCGACCCCGGCCGAGCGCGCGGAGATCGGCGGTGGCTCCCCTCGCAGCCTTCCAGCGGGAGTACGCGATGGAGCCGGGGATGAGCGCGGCCCCGCCGCTCACCGCCGCCGTGAGGTACTCCGGCATCGAGACCTGGCTGCAGACGAATCCGACGGCTGCGGTGACGGCCACCGTGGACACGATGATCCACGTCGAGTGCGCGTTGAACTCCTGGGTGGTCGTGGTCATCGCCAGCGCCTCTTGTTCCGAACCCTGGATCATGGAGTCGCGCGACGTGTGCCGCGCGCCCGGAGGGAGCCGATCGTACACCCGCGGACCGGTGCGGGTCCACGGTGCCGGCCCGGTCAGGCGTGGCGCGCGAGCTCGGCGCTGACCCACCGGTCGTAGCGGTGCCACGGGTCGTCGACCCCGGCGGCCACCTCGCGGATGTGCGCGAGGAGCGCGTCCTGTAGGTGGAACCACTCCGTCGCCTCCATGCGTGCGTCGGCGAACTGGGCATGACGACGCTGCTCGAGCGGTCGCCCGCCTCGCTCGAACGCGAGCACCTCATCGTGCGGGATCGCCGTGAGCCGCATGCGCGGGTTGCCGGAGGTGCCGATCTTCACCCGGTCGCGGTATCGCACGTAGTACACGACGTCGACCCGGGGCGGCGCGAGCTCGAAGTCGGGCACGTCGCCGAGCCGCCATTCGCAGACGGCGCACAGCCAGCCCGAGGGGTAGCGCACCCCAAGGCGCGAGCCGCAGACGAGGCACGCGCCGGGCAGCACGTCGGTGATGCCGACGTCGGCGGCGACCCAGTCGTGCGCCACGAGCAGGTGGGTCGTGCACAGCCGGAGCGGGGCGCCGGGCTGGGCGGGGCAGGCGCAGCCCGCGCCGGATGCATCGACGGCGGTGCAGCGCGCCGCATCCGTCGCCGCGCCCTCGTGCCTCGCCCGGGTCATGTTCGCAGGCTACGCGGAGCCACCGACCGTGAGCCGGGTGGACCGCCGGGCTGCCGACGGGCATGCTCGCAGGGAGCGCGCGAGCGCGGAGACCGGTCAGGCCGACGCGGCCGCGTCGCGCAATCGCCGCTTCGCGGCCCGCTCGGTGAGCACCCCGATGTAGTCGCGCACGGGGCTGGAGGCCAGCGTCGCGAACTCCTCGCCCACGATCAGGTCGATCTCGTCGGTCGACGCGTGGGGGAACTTCGACTGCAGGTTCTCGGCGACCTGCCTGCGGATCTCGGCATCATCGATCTCGGCCGTCATGTGCAGAGTGTCGCACAACCGACTGCGAGACGGCACCTGTCGGAGGTCCCGAGCGCCGATCGCGACGATCCGCTCCGGATACCCGAGCGAACGACGGAGTTGCGCCGCTGGTTTAGCATGCCCGCGCGTGGGGGACAAGCCATGACGCGCGAAATGCGGCGAACGCCGAGTCCGCCTATCCTCGATCAGGGACCCTCGTTCAGGGGCCACGGTGGAGTGCGGCGTCCGGAGGGAGGGCTCGGTGGAACGCGACGACGAGCAGCTCGAGCCGACGACGCGACCGCGCGGCCGTCATGCGGCACCGCCGTCGCCGATCGGCGCGAGCCTCACCGGGCTCTCGTCCCGAGCCGCCGCAGTCCTCGCGAAGGCCACTGCGGCGTTCGCCGCGCTCGTGGCCGCCGTGGCCGCGGCCCTCGCCCCGCGCATCGAGAGGTTCCGCGCCGGGCCGGTCATGCCGTGGATCTCGCGCAACCGGATCGCCGTGTTCATCGGCGGCGCATCGCTCGTCTCGGCGCTTGCACTCGGTGGCGCGGTCGCCCTCATCCAGCAGGCTGCGCCGACGTCGGTCGACGAGGCGGGGCAGTGGGGAACCGAGGGCGAGGCCGTGCCGCAGGAGGCTCCCGTGCCGACGACCTCGCCCGTGACGGGGCTGCGCACGCCCAAGCCGACTCCGACCCCCACTCCGACCCCGACGGCCGTGCCGGCCGATCCCCTCGTCCCCACCGAGACGGCCTCGCCGACCTCGCCCGATCCGACGCCCACTCCCACCGAGGAGGCGCGGCGCGACACCGCCCCCGGCGCGACCAACCGTCCCGACAAGCCCAAGGGCTGACCGGTGCGGGCGGCGGACCGCCGCGCCGAAACGGGTGACACGGGCTCCGGGATCCGGCGTCGCGCCGCGACATCCGCCGACGTTCAGCTTCGTCACACTCCGCATTCATCCGGCGTTCGGGTCAGCGTGGTGCGCTAATGTCGGTGCCCACCACCCGTTGGGCGAACGCGACGAGACGGAGTCACCGTGAACACCCGGACGGCCGAGTATCCTCGGCCGGATCACTTCCTGCTTCACATCAGCGACACGCACCTCCTCGCGGGCGGCGGCAAGTTGTACGACCGCGTGGCCGCCGACCAGCACCTGCGCCAGTTGTTCGACGAGTTCGAGGCGTCCGGCGGCCGGCCCGAGGCCATCGTCTTCACGGGCGACCTGGCCGACAAGGGCGAGTCCGACGCGTACGCGCACATCCGGGCGATCGTCGACCCGGCCGCCGAGCGCCTCGGCGCCCAGGTCATCTGGGTCATGGGCAACCACGACGACCGCGACGCGTTCCGGCGCGGACTGCTCGGCGACACCTTCGGCGGGTACCGGCCCGTCGACCGCGTCGACGACGTGAACGGCCTGCGCGTCATCACCCTCGACACCACGGTACCGGGGCACCACCACGGCGCGATCGCCGGAGAGCAGCTCGACTGGCTGGCCGAAGAACTCGCGATCCCGGCGCCGCACGGGTCGATCCTCGCCCTGCACCACCCGCCGGTGCCGAGCGTGCTCGACCTCGCCGCGGCGGTGGAGCTGCGCGACCAGTCGTCGCTCGCCGAGGTCGTCGAGGGCACCGACATCCGCTCGATCATCGCGGGGCACCTGCACTACTCGTCGACCGCCACCTTCGCCGGCATCCCCGTGTCGGTCGCGTCGGCGAGCTGCTACACGCAGGACCTCAACGTGCCCGTCGGCGGCACGCGCGGCCGCGACGGAGCGCGGGCGTTCAACCTCGTGCACGTCTACCCGTCGACGGTGCTGCACTCCGTCGTGCCGCTCGGCGCGTTCCCGTCGCTCGACTGGATCGACGCCGACGAGACCCGGCGACGGCTCACGGCCGACGGCATCAGCATCGCTGATGCCGCGACGCCGACGGTCGCGCCGGAGCCGCCGATGACGATGCCCATCACGGTGCTCGCGGGCTGACCAGCGGAATCTCGATACGCTCGCTGCGCTCGCACTCGATCGGCGGGTTGCGCGAACCGCCGATCGAGTAGCGCGGAGCGCGTATCGAGATCTGAAGCGGGATCTCGATACGCTCGCTGCGCTCGCTACTCGATCGGCGGGTGATCCGGCTGTGCTCGCTCCTCGATCGGCGGCGCGACGGTCACCACTGCGCGTCGAGGTCGAGGTCGGTGACATCCGTCATCTCGTCGGGCCAGGCGGGCGTGCTCGGCCGGAGCCGGGCCGTGCGATCCTCGAGGTCGCGGACGAGCTCGGTGTCGGGCGGCAACTCGGCCGCCTCGGCGACCGGCACGGAGAACAGCTGGCTCGCCGGGCCGAGCAGCAGGTGGGCGTTCGTCGTGGCACCGGCCTCCGAGCGCACCGGCACCGACACGACGTCGGACGTGCTGTTCTCGGCGAGGGCGCGGGCGAACCGGAGCAGCGCCTTGCAGACGGCATCCTCGACGAGGATGTCGCCACCGGCGTAATAGAGGCGTCGCATGCTTGGAATGCTGCCGTGGATCGGCGCCCGGGCACAGGGGCTTGCACGCGGCGCTCGCCGACGTGACAATGCCATGCCGATGCGGCAGCCGTCGCGGCGCCGGGATCGGAGCGGCGCCCCGCCCGGACCGGAATTGTAGACGCCCGCCGCCGAGACCTCCACCCCACGCGCACGCCGGTCGATGCCGCAAGACTGGTCGGACGACGGCATCGACGCGATGGAATGCGGCCGAGACCATCCGGCCCCATCGCCGACGAGGGGAGCCGAGATGGGCAAGTTCTCGTACGACTCGACCGTGAAGGTCGACTTCGAGGATCGGCTGCTCGCCCACCTGCAACTGGTGATCGGGGCGAAGCTGCGCCGCGGCGAGTCGTTCCACTTCTCCTGGCGCGACGATCCGAGCATCGGCGACGGGCGCACCACGATCTGGATCCACCCGCGCGCGACGATGGTCTACAAGTTCTACGGGAGCCGACCCCCCACGATCAATCGCGCGTGGGTGGAGGCGCTCACGATCACCGCGAACTCGGCCGCGGGCCTGCACATCGTGCCCGAGCCGGGACCGGGCGAGGACGGCGCCGAGGAGCACCTCTCGTGAAGCGCATCGACGTGGGCTACGGGGGCGACTGGTACAGCATCGGCGCCCGGGACATCGACGACGTGCAGCGCGAGATCGACGAGTACCTCGGCGCGGGCGGCGGCTGGCTGCTCGTCAACGCGGGCGAGGGGAGCGTGGGTCCTGCCCGGCTCTACGTTTCGCCGGGCACGCCGATCGCGCTCCTGCCCGTGGCGGAGCCGCCCGACGAGGAATCGCACGACTGATCAGGCCGTGAGGTCGGATGCCGCGTCGGCACTCGCCGCGCCCGCCACCTGACCGTGACCCGCGGCATCCGCCTCGGACTTCTCCCACGGAGCAGGGAAGGGGAAGTAGCGCTCGAGGAAGTCGATGACCGCCGCGGTGCGCTGCTCCACCGAGATCTCGGGGAAGCTGCCGTCGTTGAGGCAGAACATGTCGACGTCGCGCCGCTTGAGGAGCCGCTGCATCGCGGGCAGCGCACGCTTGAGTGTGGTCTCGACGTACTTCACCGTCGCGTCGGTCTGCACGACCGCCCTGCCGGTGAGCAGCGCGTAGTAGTGGTACAGCGAGTTCGTGACCGAGATGTCGGTGGCCGAGCGGAAGCGGCTCGCCGCCGTGCGCGCGAACTCCTCGGGGAAGGTCGCCTCGAGGTCGGCCAGCACGCTCTTGCGGAGCGGGGCTGCGCAGTGCTCGAGGTGGCGAGTGGTGACCTTGCCGTACCGCTCGCGCAGCAGGGCGCGGTTCACGCGCGCGGCGTTCTCGAAGCCCGAGCGGCCCGGATGCGTGTCGCCCAGCCCGATGCGCGTGGACGCCTCGACGAACTTGGTGATGCCGCCGGGGGAGAAGAACAGCGACGGGCTGAGTGGCCGGCCGAAGAACATGTCGTCGTTCGAGTAGAGGAAGTGCTCGGCGAGCCCGTCGATGTGGTGCAGCTGGCTCTCGACCGCGTGCGAGTTGTGCGTCGGCAGCACCGACGGGTCGGCGAACATCGCCTCGCTCGGCACGATGCTGACCTTGGGGTGCTTCGCGAGCCACTTGGGCGCGGGCGAGTCGGTCGCGATGAAGATGCGACGCACCCAGGGCGCGAACATGTACACCGAGCGCAGCGCGTACTTGAGCTCGTCGATCTGGCGGTACCGGGCCTCGGAGTCGTCGCCCTCGCCCACGACGTAGCTCTGCATTCGCTTGGCCCGCTCGCGGATGAACTCGTCGCTCGAGCCGTCGACCCACGAGAAGACCATGTCGATCTCGAAGTCGATGTCGCTCGCGAGCGGCGCCCACATGTGCTCGAGCGTCGGCCAGTCGCGGCCGTGCAGGTGCACGATGTCGTCGATCGCCTCGGCGCGGGGCAGGGTGCGCCGCATGAGCGCGTTCTCGAGGGGGGCCTGGATGACGTCGTCGCCGAAGCTCCAGAACTCCAGCTGCACGGCGGACTCGGCCCCGTAGCGCAGGCGCCCGACGGGTTCGACGCGCGGGCGGTAGATCGAGACCGCCTCGGGCTTGCGGTGCGCCGACAGGGTGCCGTCGGCGACGAGCACGTGCGCGGCATCCGCCGCCTTCTCGGGCACGAGGGTGGCGGCGTAGAACGGCTCGTTCGCGAAGGCGGCGGCGAGGGCGGCGGTGACCGCCTTGCGCTGCGCACGGTCGACGGCGATCACGGGGCGGTCGTCGTCGCGGCGCACGAGCAGCAGGTCGATGCCGGCGTCGTCGAGGGCGGATGCCACGGCCAGCAGGTCTTCGACCATCGACTCGCGCGGGGTGACGTGCCCGTTCTGCAGCGCCCACTGCCCCTTGCGCATGACGAGGTCGTCGCGCGTGAACCGGGCGTGGGGCGCCTGCGACGACACGAGCACGAGCTCGGGCACGTCGCTGAGCCGGAGCCCCGGCTCCGATCGGGGTGCGCGGCGGCGGAACGCCTCGCCGGGCTGGGTGCGGTGCTGGGTCGTCGGGTCGTGCGGGATGCGGTCGTCGTGCTCGCTCGTCGTCACTCGGCGGGATGCTCCTGGGTCTGGGATCGTGGGGTGCGCGTCGTGGGCGTGGGTGGGGCCGTGCGCTGAGACTGCAGAGCGTGCGCCGCTCGGCGCACGCTGCACCCCAATCGTACTTCGGCAGGGGCAGGACCGAAGGGGCTTGTGGACGACTGCTGTGAATTCCGCGAGGAATCTTCGACTCCCAGCGGTGGCGGCGTACGCTGGGATCACCAGAATCCATCGACCGCGTGCCCGGACCCCGCCTGCGGCGACCTCGAGAGAAGGTCGTCATGTCCAGCGAGATCATGCGCACCGGTCCGAGGACGAAGACCGGAGCCGAGCGGTCCGTCTCGACCGCCGTCGTCGGCTCGAGCGAGTTCACCGAGCTCGCCCGCCGCGTCAAGGACGCCGGGCTCATGCGGCGACGATACGGCTACTACTGGACCAAGCTCATCGCCGTGCCCGTGGTGTTCGCGGCATCCGTCGCCCTCTTCATCTGGATCGGCGACACGTGGTGGCAGATGTTCACCGCCGTCGGATTCGCCGTGCTGTTCACGCAGACGGCGTTCCTCGGCCACGACGCCGCGCACCGGCAGATCTTCCGCTCGGGCAAGTGGAACGACTGGACGAGCCTCGTGCTCGGCGGGTTCGTGGGCATGAGCTACGGGTGGTGGCAGCACAAGCACACCCGGCACCACGCGAACCCCAACCAGATCGGCGTCGACCCCGACATCGACCTGCCGGTCGTCGCCGTCACCCCCGACCAGGCGACCCGGCACCGCAACCCGATCCTGCGCTGGATGATGGCGCACCAGGGCGCCTTCTTCTTCCCGATCCTCCTGTTCGAGGGACTCTCCCTGCACGCCTCGAGCGTGCACCGGGTGTTCGCGAGGGAGCCCCTCGCCCATCGTCCGGCGGAGATCGCGGCGCTCGCCGTGCGCCTCCTCGGCTTCGTCGCGCTCGTGTTCCTCGTGCTCTCGCCCGGCAGGGCGGCGGTGTTCCTCGCGATCCAGCTCGGCCTGTTCGGCTTCTACATGGGGATGTCGTTCGCCCCGAACCACAAGGGCATGCCGCTCGTGCCGAAGGGGATGCGGCTCGACTTCCTGCGCCGCCAGGTGCTCATGAGCCGCGACATCCGCGGCAGCCGCTTCATCGACGTGCTCATGGGCGGCCTCAACTACCAGATCGAGCACCACCTGTTCCCGTCGATGCCGCGACCCCACCTGCGCCGCGCCGCGCCGATCATCGCCGAGTACTGCCGCGACCACGACGTGCCGTACACGCAGACCTCGCTCACGCAGTCGTACGGGATCGTGCTGCGCTACATCAACCGGGTCGGACTCGGCGAGCGCGATCCGTTCGAGTGTCCGATGCTGGTGCAGCGCGCGAGCATCTGAGCCGCGCGGGCAGCCCGGAAACCGGACTCGGCAGGGGCCCCCAGCCCTGCCGGGCCCTTCCGTGTTGCGCTCTGTGACGCAGCGTGACTCCATGCGGCGCCGATCGGTTGAGGGCGGGTGCCGCGCTCCGTAGCGTCGATCCACACGACGAGAGGCAGCGACATGATCGGCATCGACGAGCGCACGGAAGCGACCCGCGACGGGGCGCGTCCGATGGTGCGCTCGACGGATGCCGCTGCGCTCGCCGCCGAGGTCGCGGCATCCGTGCCCGCGCCCACCCCGGCCCCGTCGCCGTCGTCGCCCGCTCCCGGCCCGGGCCCGCTCGCGGCCCTCTCCGACGCCGGACTCGAGGTGCCGGTGCTCGGCGGCGCGTTCGTGCGTCACGTGAACCTCGACGTCGCGGCATCCGCCCCGGCCTTCGACGCGGTCACGGCGCACGTCGCGCGGGTGCTGCCGTACTACTCGAGCGTGCACCGCGGCACGGGGTACCCGTCGCAGCTCGCGACCGCGCTCGTCGACGACGCGCGCATCGCCGTGGCCCGCCACGTGGGCGCCCGCCTCGACGACGTCGTGGTGTTCACGCGCAACACGACCGACGCCCTCAACCTGCTCGCGTCGGCGGTGCCCGGCGACACCGTGGTGCTCGACATCGAGCACCACGCGAACCTGCTGCCGTGGGAGCGCCGCGGGCGCCGCGTCGTCGTCGCCCGGACCACGATCGCCGAGACCCTCGACGCCCTCGACGACGAGCTCCGCCGATGTCCCGCGGCGCTCGTCTCGGTCACGGGCGCGTCGAACGTCACCGGCGAGGTGCTGCCGCTCTCGCGGATCGCCGAGCTGGCCCACGCGCACGGCGCCCGGCTGGCGGTGGATGCCGCGCAGCTCCTGCCGCACCGGCGCGTCGACCTCGCGGCATCCGGCATCGACTACCTCGCGTTCTCGGGACACAAGGCGTACGCGCCGTTCGGCGCCGGCGCGCTCGTGGGACGCGCCGACTGGCTCGACCGGGCCCCTGCGCACCTCGCGGGCGGCGGCGCCGTCGACGCCGTGCGACTCGACGCCGTCGACTGGAAGTCCGGCCCGGAGCGGCACGAGGCGGGCACGCCCAACGTGCTCGGCATCGCGGCACTCGCGCGCGCCCTCGCCGAGCTCGAGCGACTCGGCGAGCGGGCCCGCCGCGAACACGAGGAGGCGCTCACCGCGCGCCTGCACGACGGCCTCGCGGCGCAGCGGGGCGTGCGCGTCATCCGCGGCTTCGACGACGCCGACGACCGGCTCGGCATCGCGACCCTCGAGCTCGAGCGCGGCTCGGTGGGCCTCGTCGCGGCGGCGCTCGCCGCGGAGCACGGCATCTCGGTGCGCGCCGGACGCTTCTGCGCGCACCCCTTCTTCGACCGCGTCGCGACCCGCGCGAACGGCCTGCGCGCGAGCCTCGGCGCCGGCTCCTCGGCCGACGACGTCGACCGCTTCCTCGACGCACTCGCCCGCCTCGTCGCCGACGGCCCTGCGCACGACTACGACCGCACTCCGGGCGGCTGGTGCCCGCGGGTCGACGACCGGCCGCGGCCCTCGTTCGCCTGACCCGCGCGCGACCCGACTTACACTGGTTCGGGTCGGAAGGGGGTCGAATGATGCGTCCACTCAGCGAGGAGGAGCTGCGCGAGTCGTTCGTCAACGCGACCGATGCGGAGCTCGACCAGCTGGAACTGCCGCTCGAGTACCTGCTCGTCGACTGGGAGCACGTCGACGCGCTCGCCTGGCGCGACCGCACGGTGCGCCACCGCGGCTACCTCGTGACCCTGATCGACGACGAGCCCGTCGGCATCGTGCTGCGCGCGGCCGACCCCCCGTCGTCGCGACACCGCGCCGCCGTCTGCAACCTCTGCCACACGCACCAGCCGGCGAACCAGGTCACGATGTTCTCCGCGCGGCGCGCGGGCGAGGCGGGCCGCAACGGGAACTCGGTCGGCACGTACCTCTGCAGCGACCTCTCGTGCCAGGAGAACGTGCGTCTTCCCGCCCCGCTCGCCCCCGCCGAGGTGCGCAGCGGATCGCACACCTCGGCCCGCATCGACGGCCTCGCCCGCCGCACCCGCGCGTTCGTCGAGGGCGTACTGGGCTGACAGCAGGCAACCCAACGCGAAGGAGCGTCCCGTGGGCAAGGTGGTCATGTACGGCTCGGTGTCGGTGGACGGCTTCATCGCCGACGAGGACGACCAGCCCGGGCCGCTGTTCGACTGGCTGACCAGCGGAGACGTGCCGTTGGACGAGAGCGGCGTGTTGACGGTGTCCCGGCCGTCCTACGACTACATCCGGCCGTACTGGGACGAGATCGGGGTGACCATCGCCGGCCGGCACGTCTTCGACATGACCGACGGCTGGGACGGGACTCCTCCGAGCGGGATCGACCACGTGGTCGTCGTGACCCACCGGCCGGAGCCCGAGGGCTGGGACCCCGAGGGCTGGGACCCCGAGGCGCCGTTCCACTTCGTCGACGGCGTCGAGGCCGCCGTGGCGAGGGCGCAGGAGCTCGCGGGTGACCGCATCGTCGAGGTCGCCGCCGGCGACGTCGGCGGCCAGGTGCTCGCCGCGGGCCTCGTCGACGAGGTGCGGATGGACGTCGTGCCCGTCGTGTTCGGAGCCGGCAAGCGCTACTTCGGGTCGGTCGACGCGCAGCACCTGCTGGAGGATCCCGACGTGGTGATCCAGGGCAGCCGTGTGCTGCACCTGCGCTATCCCGTGCGCCGGTGACCGGTCCGAGCGGAGACGCGAAGGAGGCCGGACGTGGTCCGCCCGCCGCGCCCCCGACTCGTCAGCTCGCCGCGTCGATCGCGACCGGCTCGAGCGTCGCGCGCTTCGCGGTGCGGCCGTCGCCCGACGAGCGGCCGGTGAGCCGGCGCCCGATCCAGGGCAGCACGTACTCGCGGTAGTACGCGGCGGTGTTGCGGCTCTTCTGGCCGGCCGGCGCGGCCGCGACCTCCGCGACACCCCACTCCGACGGCACCGGCACGCCGAGCGCCGTGAGCACGTTCGACGCGACGCGGGCGTGGCCGAGCGGGTTGAGGTGCAGCTTGTCGGACGACCAGTAGCGGATGTCGCGCAGCCCGCGATCCGAGAAGTTGTCGACGAACGTCACCCCGTCCATCGCGGCGAGGTCCTGGAGCGCAGCGGTGAGCCGCACGCCGCGGGCATCGAACACCCTGCCGAGCGGCAGGTGCTCGGTCGGGTTCGCGCCGCTCAGCATGAGCACGTGGATGCCCTCCTCGCGGATGCGCTCGACCGCCTGCCGGAATCGTGCGGCCACCGACTCCTCGGGCATCCGCGGACGCAGCATGTCGTTGCCGCCCCCGTTGAAGCTGATGACCTCGGGCCGCAGCGCGATGGCCGCCTCGAGCTGCTCGTCGACGATGGGCCCGAGCTTGCGGCCGCGGATCGCCAGGTTGGCGTAGCGCACCTCCTCGGGGGCCGCGTGCTTCGCGAGGCCGAGGGCGACGAAGTCCGCCCAGCCGCGCACGGTGCCGTCGGGCAGCTCGTCGCCGACGCCCTCGGTGAAGCTGTCGCCGATCGCGACGTACGAGTGGAACATGTGCTCCACGCTAGCGTGCGGCATCCGCTCGATCGCCGTGCCGGCATGCGGATGCCGCGGACGGTGCCGCCCCCGTCACGACGACCGGTGCGCGGTCAGTGCGCAGCGTTCTCGAGCTCGCAGTCGGCGCCCGGGTAGAGCAGCGTCTCGTGCCCGTCGTCGAACCGCACGAGGTACGGCGGACCGCCGTCGGAACCCCGCACCTCGAGGACCTCGCCGTGCCGATCGGGCGTGCCGACCGCCTTGCTGTGGATGACCAGACGCTCGCCGACTGCTGCCTGCATCGCTGCTCCCTCGCTCTCGTTCCAGCGTACGCCCGGCGTCCGCGGCGGGGAAGGGTGCCGAGAACAGGATGCGACGGGGGGAACAGGCCGGTGGGGCCTGTTCTCGTGGCCGGAGGCCCGATCGCCCATGTTCTCGCGACACGGGTGCCGGGAGTGGGGCGGCGAGGCGGCCGGGGAGGGGGCCGAGCGGCGGCCGGGGCGGGCGGGGAAGGGCCCGGGTCCGCGTCAGCCGACGGCGAGGAGCGCCGCCCACAGGTCGGCCCGCGCGTGGAACCCCGAGAGGTCGCGGCCGAGCAGGCGCTCCGCGAGCGCGATGCGACTGCGCACGGTGTGGCGGTGCACGCCGAGCTGCTGGGCGGTCGCGTCGAACTGGCCGCCGTGCTCGAGCCACACCCGCGTCGTCTCGAGCAGCGTCGTGCCGTTGGCCGTGTCGTACTCGGTGAGCGGCGCGAGGGTCGCCCGGGCGACGGCACGCGCGTCGGTGCGGGCGAGGAACGCGAGCACCCCCTGGCGGCTGATGTCGTCGAACCACGCGACGCCCGGTCCGGTCTCGCGGGCGCGCTCGAGCGCCCGCAACGCCTGCTCGTGCGCGTCGGCCACAGCGTCGACGGATGCAGCATCCGACACCCCGACCGGAACGTCGAACTCGTTCGCGAGCTCCTCGGCGATGCCGGTGTCGGCGTCCTCGAGGATGACCACGAGGGTCTCGCCGTCGCGGCCGAAGAAGAGGTGCCCGCCGCGCTCGTCGACGCGCAGCTCGAGGAACTCGGCGAGCCGGTCGACGTGCTCGGGCGGCAGGTCGGCGATCGCCACGCGCACGGGCGACGCCGGCAGCGGCCCCCACATCTCCGCGGAGACACGTTCGGCCAGGTCGAGGTCGCCCGCGATGATCGAGCGCAGCAGGCCCGCCCGCAGGTGACCGCGCGCGCGGTCGAGGTCGCGGTTCTGCTCGAGCGCGAGTCCCGCGAGCGCGATCACCGAGGTGACGACCTCGCGCCCGGCGGCGTCGAGCTCGGGGGAGTCGCCGATGGCGAGCACACCGCGCAGCGCCCCGCCGCCGCCGAGCGTCTGCAGCGTCATCCGCTGCGGACGCCCCACCGACGCACCCGCCTCGAGCGAACGGCCGGCGCGCTGGCCGCGGCGCAGCATCGACCGCGCTTCGCCGACGACCTCGCCGAGCGCCGGCTGGCCGAGGCCGCCCACGGGCGATTCGCGATCGAGGGTGCCCGCGGCGTCGATGAGGCCGACCCACGCGCCCAGGCGGTGGGAGAGCTCGGCGAGCGTGGCGCCGAGTCCGTCGGGGCGCAGCGCCGCGAGCGAGATGGCGCGCTGCGCGGCGAGCGCCCACGCCTGGCGGGCGTTCGCATCGGCGGCGTTGAGGTCGGCGATCGTGCGCACCACGCGGATGAACGGCACCCGGTACGGCACCTCGAACAGCGGCAGGCCGTGGGCGGTGCACGCGGCCACGAGCGCGTCGGGCGTGCCCTCGCGCACCACCTCGGTGCCGAAGCCGAGCGCCGCGACGCCGCTGGCGCGCAGCCGGGCGACGTACGCGTCGAACCCGGCGGGGTCGTCGACCCCGGAGTCGGCGCCGAACTGGGTGCCCGTCGTGAGCAGCACGTTCCCCGCCTCGAGGAACGGGGACGGGTCGACGAGGTCGGAGCTGTGCGCCCACTGCACGGTCGCGTCGAGCGCGCCGTGGGGCAGTGCGCCGGCCGGGGTCAGCAGCGTGAGGGCGAGGTCGCCGCGATCGAGGAGGGTCTGCACGGTCGGCTTCATGGGTGCCTCCTCGGCGGTGTGCGTCGGTCGAGTAGCGACGAAGGAGCGTATCGAGACCCGGGATCTCGATACGGCCCTCGCGGGCCTACTCGATCGGCGGTGTGCGTCGGTCGAGTAGCGACGAAGGAGCGTATCGAGACCCGGGGATCTCGATACGGCCCTGGCGGGCCTACTCGATCGGCGGTGGCGTGCTGGCGGGCTGCTCGATCGGCGAGTGTTGTACGCGACGTCGAGACAGGTGCCTCCGAGTGTACACGCGGGCGGAGCGGCATCCGCTGGGCCCTGCCTACCATGGCCGAGCAACGCCACCGTCGTCATCTCGCATCGGAGCACCCCATGACCCTCGTCGCACCCACGGCCACCACCGTCGGCGGACCCGCCCTGCCGCAGGAGCGCCGCCTCGTCACCAGCATCCCCGGCCCGCGCTCGCAGGAGCTCATGGCCCGCAAGGCCGAGGCCGTCGCCGCGGGCGTCGGCACCACGATCCCCGTCTCGGTCGTCGCGGCCGGCGGCGGCGTCATCGTCGACGCCGACGGCAACTCGATCATCGACCTCGGCTCGGGCATCGCCGTCACGGGCGTCGGCAACTCGAACCCCCGCGTCGTCGAGGCCGTCACCGCGCAGCTCAACGCCTTCACGCACACGTGCTTCACCGTGGCGCCGTACGACGGCTACGTCTCGGTCGCCGAGAAGCTCAACGAGCTCACCCCCGGCGACCACGCCAAGCGCTCGGCCCTCTTCAACTCGGGCGCCGAGGCCGTCGAGAACGCCGTGAAGATCGCGCGCCACTACACGAAGAAGCAGGCCGTCGTCGCGTTCGACCACGCCTACCACGGTCGCACGAACCTCACGATGGGCCTCACGGCCAAGAACATCCCCTACAAGAGCGGCTTCGGCCCGTTCGCCCCCGAGGTCTACCGCGCTCCGCTCAGCTACCCCTTCCGCGACGGGGGGCTGTCGGGCGCCGAGGCCGCGGCCCGCGCCATCCTGCAGATCGAGAAGCAGGTCGGCGCCGAGAACCTCGCCGCGATCATCATCGAGCCCATCCAGGGCGAGGGCGGCTTCATCGTGCCCGCCCCCGGGTTCCTGCCCGCGCTCGTGAAGTGGGCGAACGAGAACGACGTCGTGTTCATCGCCGACGAGGTGCAGACCGGCTTCGGCCGCACCGGCGCCTGGTTCGCGAGCGAGCACGAGGGCATCGTGCCCGACGTCATCGTCACGGCGAAGGGCATCGCGGGCGGCTTGCCGCTCTCGGCGGTCACCGGCCGCGCCGAGATCATGGACTCCGCCATGGCCGGCGGCCTCGGCGGCACCTACGCGGGCAGCCCGATCGCCTGCGCCGCCGCGCTCGCCGCGATCGAGTCCTACCGGGAGGACGGCCTCATCGAGCGCGCCCGCGAGATCGGCACCGTGCTCATCGGCCGCCTCAACGCGCTGCGCACCGCCGATGCCCGCATCGGCGACGTGCGCGGCCGCGGCGCGATGGTCGCGATCGAGCTCGTCGACCCCGCCACCGGCGCCCCCGACGCCGCCCTCACGGGCAAGCTCGCCGCCTACGCGGCGCAGCACGGCGTGCTCGTGCTCACGTGCGGCACCTACGGCAACGTCATCCGATTCCTGCCGCCCCTCACCATCTCCGACGAGCTCCTCATCGAGGGCCTCGGAGTCATCGCAGAAGGACTGAAGCAGGCATGAACCCCCTGATGGCGCCGACGACGTCGCCCCTGGCGGATGCCGCGGCATCCGCCCCGCACGGTCTCGAGACGCGGCCGTCGGCTGCTCCTCGACCCGCGGAACCGACGCCGCTCGCCGACGCGCGCGTGCAGCTCGCCGAGGCCGTGGAGCTCCTCGGCTACACCGACGGGCTGCACCAGATGCTCGCGACCCCGCGCCGCGAGCTCAGCGTTGCCGTGCCGCTGCGCATGGACAACGGCGAGAGCCGCCTCTACCTCGGCTACCGCGTGCAGCACAACTTCTCGCGCGGACCCGCCAAGGGCGGCCTGCGCTACGCGCCGAACGTGAACCTCGACGAGGTGCGCGCCCTGGCGATGTGGATGACCTGGAAGTGCGCCCTGCTCGACGTGCCGTACGGCGGCGCGAAGGGCGGCGTCGCGATCGACCCGCGCCAGCACTCCATGGCCGAGCTCGAGCGCGTGACCCGCCGCTACACGAGCGAGATCCTGCCGATCATCGGCCCGGAGCGCGACATCCCCGCGCCCGACATCGGCACCGACGAGCAGACGATGGCCTGGATGATGGACACCTACTCGGTGAACTCGGGCTACACGGTGCCCGGCATCGTCACGGGCAAGCCCATCGCGCTCGGCGGATCGCTGGGTCGCGCCTCGGCCACGAGCCGGGGCGTGACCCACATCGCGCTCGCCGCGCTCCGCCACGCGGGCTTCGAGCCGGCGCGGTCGACGGCCGCCGTGCAGGGCTTCGGCAAGGTGGGTGCGGATGCCGCGCGGTTCCTCGCCGAGGCCGGCGTGCGCGTCACCGCGGTGAGCGACCAGTACGGAGCCGTGCTCAACACCGGCGGCCTCGACATCGAGGCGCTCACCGACCACGTGCGCGAGACCGGATCGGTCGTCGGATTCCCGGGCGCCGACGCGCTCGACGGCGCCGACCTGCTCACGCAGGACGTCGACCTGCTCGTGCCCGCCGCCGTCGAGGGCGTGCTGCACGAGGGCAACGCGGCCGACGTGCTCGCGAAGGTCATCGTCGAGGGCGCCAACGGCCCCACGACCCCGACGGCCGACCGCATCCTGCGCGAGCGCGGCGTGCTCGTCGTGCCCGACATCCTCGCGAACGCGGGCGGAGTCATCGTCTCGTACTTCGAATGGGTGCAGGCCAACCAGGCGTACTGGTGGCGTGCCGACGAGGTCGAGAGCAGACTGGAGGAGCGGATGCTGAACGCGTGGCGCCACGTCCTCGGCTACGCCGAGGCCCGCGACCTCTCGCTCCGCACTGCCGCCACCGCCCTCGCCGTCGAGCGCGTGGCGGAGGCCCACCGCCTCCGTGGCCTCTACCCCTGATCCGGCGATCCCCGCGAACACACGAGAACGGAACGGAACATGACGACCATCCAGCAGGAGTCCACCCTCATCGAGCGCGTCGCCGACGGCCTCTTCATCGGCGGCGAGTGGGTGCCGGCCGAAGGCGGGAAGACCTTCGCGGTCCAGGACCCGTCGACCGGCGAGGTCATCAAGGAGATCGCCGACGCCTCGCCGGCGGACGGCATGCGCGCCCTCGACGCGGCCGTGGCCGCGCAGGACGCGTGGGCGGCGACCGCACCGCGCGAGCGCGGGGAGATCCTGCGCCGTGCGTTCGACCTCCTCATGGAGCGCAAGGAGGACTTCGCCCTCCTCATGACCCTCGAGATGGGCAAGCCGCTCGCCGAGGCTCGCGGCGAGGTCGTCTACGGCGGCGAGTTCCTGCGGTGGTTCAGCGAGGAGGCCGTGCGCATCACGGGCCGCTACGGGCTCAACCCCGAGGGCACCGGCCGCATCGTGGTCGCCCAGCGCCCCGTCGGGCCGTCGTACTTCATCACCCCGTGGAACTTCCCCCTCGCGATGGCGACCCGCAAGATCGCGCCGGCGCTCGCCGCGGGCTGCACCGTCGTGGTGAAGCCCGCCGCTCTCACGCCGCTCACGACGATCGCCTTCGTGCAGCTGCTCGAGGAGGTCGGCCTGCCGAAGGGCGTCGTCAACGTCGTGACGACGACGAGTTCCTCGAAGGTCTCGGGCCCCATCATCGCCGACCCGCGGCTGCGCAAGCTCTCGTTCACGGGCTCGACCGAGGTCGGCCGCAAGCTCATCGAGCAGTCGGCGCAGGGCATCCTGCGCACCTCGATGGAGCTCGGCGGCAACGCGCCGTTCGTCGTCTTCGAGGACGCCGACCTGGACAAGGCGGTCGAGGGTGCGATCGTGGCGAAGTTCCGCAACATCGGCCAAGCCTGCACGGCGGCGAACCGCTTCATCGTGCACGAGTCGGTCGCGCCGGAGTTCGCCAAGCGCGTCACCGAGCGCGTCGCGGCGATGCGCGTCGGCCGCGGCACCGAGGACGGCGTGAACATCGGCCCCTTGATCGACGACGACGCGGTCGCCTCGACCGACGAGCTCGTCAAGGACGCCGTCGCCAAGGGCGCGAAGGTGCTCGCGGGCGGTGCGCCGATCGACGGCGCGGGCTCGTTCTACGCCCCGACCGTGCTCGGCGACGTCGGCGCCGACGCGCGCCTGCTGCGCGAGGAGATCTTCGGCCCGGTGCTCGGCATCACGACGTTCGCCGACGAGGACGAGGCGGTGCGACTCGCGAACGCCACCGAGTACGGCCTCATCTCCTACGTGTTCACGCAGGACCTCGCCCGCGGCCACCGCATGATCGACCGCCTCGACACCGGCATGATGGGCCTCAACACGGGCCTCGTCTCGAACGCGGCCGCGCCCTTCGGCGGGGTCAAGCAGTCGGGCATCGGCCGCGAGGGCGGCTTCGAGGGCATCCACGAGTTCCTCGACACCAAGTACACGCTCATTCCCCTGAGTTGACGCGCCGCCGGTCGAGTAGCGGCGAGGCCGCGTATCGAGACCCCGTCACCACTGGTCTCGATACGGCCTGCGGCCTACTCGACCGGCGACATCATCTCGAAGCGGCCCCGGCCGGCTCGACCGGCGACATCATCTCGAAACGGCCCCGGCCGGCTCGACTGGCGACATCCGCGCGCCCGGACACGAAGGAAGCAGAACCATGCAACGCATCGACACGGACGTCGTCATCGTCGGCGCCGGCGCAGCCGGCCTGACCGCCGCGACCGAACTCGTGAAGGCCGGCCGCACGGTCGTCGTGCTCGAGGCCCGCGACCGCGTCGGCGGCCGCCTCTGGACCGACGAGATCGACGGCGCCATGCTCGAGATCGGCGGCCAGTGGGTCTCGCCCGACCAGGACGCGCTCATCGAGACCCTCGACGAGCTCGGCCTCGAGACCTACCCGCGCTACCGCGAGGGCGTGAACGTCTACCTCGCCCCCGACGGCACCCGCCGCACCTTCGAGGGCGAGATCTTCCCCGTGCCGCCCGCGACGGAGCAGGAGATCGTCACCCTCATCGAGAAGCTCGACGCGCTCGTCGCCGAGATCGACCCCGAGCGTCCGTGGGAGCACCCCGACGCGAAGGACCTCGACGAGACCTCGTTCGCCCGCTGGCTCGAGACCCAGACCGACGACGAGGAGGCGCGCGAGAACATCGGCATGTTCATCGCGGGCGCCATGCTCACCAAGCCCGCCCACGCGTTCTCGGCGCTGCAGGCGCTGCTCATGGCGGCATCCGCCGGATCGTTCTCGAACCTCGTCGACGCCGACTTCATCCTCGACCGGCGCGTCGTCGGCGGCCTCCAACAGGTGCCGCTGCGCCTCGCCGAGCGGCTGGGCGACGAGGTCGTGCGCCTCGGCCAGCCCGTGCGCACCCTGCGCTGGAACCCGGAGCAGCCGGCCGAGGGCGTCGTCGCCGTCACCGAGGAGCTCGAGGTGCACGCGTCCGAGGTGATCCTCGCGATGCCGCCCGTGCTCTTCAGCCGCATCTCGTACGAGCCGCCGCTGCCGCGCCGCCAGCACCAGCTGCACCAGCACCTCTCGATGGGCCTCGTCATCAAGGTGCACGCCGTGTACGAGACCCCCTTCTGGCGCGACCTCGGACTCTCGGGCACGGCGTTCAGCCCCTACGAGCTCGTGCACGAGGCCTACGACAACACCAACTTCGACGACCCGCGGGGCACCCTCGTGGGCTTCGTCGCCGACGAGGCCGCCGACGGCGTCTTCCAGCTCCCGGCGGAGGAGCGCAAGGCGCGCATCCTCGAGTCGATGTCGCACTACTACGGCGAGCAGGCCAAGCACCCGGTCGTCTACTACGAGAGCGACTGGGGCTCCGAGGAGTGGACGCGCGGCGCTTACGCCGCGAGCTTCGACATGGGCGGCCTCGCCCGCTACGGCGCCGACCTGCGCACGCCCGTCGGGCCGATCCACTTCGCGTGCAGCGACATGGCGGGCAAGGGCTACCAGCACGTCGACGGCGCCGTGCGCATGGGCCGGGAGGTCGCCGCGCAGATCCTGGAGGGCGCGCGGGCGGGCGCACGATGAGCGAGCTCCGGATCGTCGTCGGCTACACCGCCAACGAGGCCGGCGCCGATGCGCTCGCGCTCGCGAACCGCATCGCGACCGCGGCCGAGGGCGCCCTCGAGGTCGTCATGGTGCTGCCCTCCGAGGCGCACAACAGCCGCGTGCCGGTCGACTCCGGGTACATCCGGTACCTGCGCGAGCAGTCGCGCGAGTGGCTCACCGAGGCATCCACCCACCTCGGCGCGGATGTCGCATCGAAGCTGCACATCCGGTACGCGGAGTCCTACGCCGAGGGGCTCATCGACGCCGCGCACGAGTTCGACTCGCAGCTCATCGTGGTGGGCGCCGCCGGGGGAGGCCTGCCCCGCCGTCCGCGCGTGGGCTCGGTCGCGAACGAGCTCCTGCACTCCTCCGACGTGCCCGTCGCGCTCGCTCCCGCGGGCTCCCGCGAGATCCCGGCGAGCCAGGGCGTGACGCGCATCACCGCGTGCGTCGGCACCCGGCCCGGCGCCGACGTGCAGCTCGAGGCGGCCACGCTGCTCGCTCGTGTGACGCACGCGCCGCTGCGCCTCGTGTCGCTCGTGCCCATCGACCTGCCCGCGGGCCTCGACGAGCACCTCGCCGAGCTCACGAGCGCGACCCACGCGGAGTCCGTGCTCGCGGAGGCGCACCGGGCGCTGCCCGAGGGCGTCGAGGCATCCGTCGAGACCGCGACCGGCTCGACCATCGAGGACGCCGTGCAGGCCCTCGACTGGCACCGGGGCGAGCTCGTGCTCGTCGGCTCGAGCCGCCTCGCGGCCCCGAGGCGCCTGTTCCTCGGCTCGACCGCGGCGAAGATGCTGCGCGAGCTCCCGGTGCCCATGATCGTGGTGCCCCGCACCACCCACGGAACGGCTTCGAAATGACACGACCCCAGTCCAACGCACCGCTGACCGAGGCGACTGCGGCCGTCGACGCGCCCGAGGGCGGCCTGTCGCGCAAGGGCCTCTCGGCGGGTTCGGTCGGCCTCATCGGCGCGATCGTCATCGGCATCTCGTGCATCGCCCCGGCGTACACGCTCACCGCGGCGCTCGGCCCGACCGTCTCGGCGGTCGGCGTGCAGGTGCCGGCGATCATCCTCGTCGGGTTCATCCCGATGCTGCTCGTCGCGTTCGGCTACCGCGAGCTCAACAAGCGCATGCCCGACTCGGGCACGTCGTTCACGTGGGCCACGCGCGCGTTCGGCCCGTGGATCGGGTGGATGGCGGGCTGGGGGCTCGTCGCGGCGACGATCCTCGTGCTCTCGAACCTCGCCGGCATCGCCGTCGACTTCCTGTTCCTGCTCATCTCGCAGCTCGCGGGGAATCCCGAGATCGCCGACATCGCCGCGAACCCGTTCGTGAACGTCGTCGTGTGCCTCCTGTTCATGCTCGGCGCGACGCTGATCTCGTACCGCGACATGAAGACGACGCAGAAGCTGCAGTACTGGCTCGTGGGCTTCCAGGTCGCCGTGCTGCTGCTCTTCTCGATCGCCGCGCTCGTCGAGGTCGCGAACGGCAACGCCTTCGACGCCACCGCGATCGACCTCTCGTGGTTCAACCCCTTCGCGGTCGAGTCGTTCTCGTCGTTCGCCGCCGGCCTGTCGCTGTCGATCTTCATCTTCTGGGGCTGGGACGTCACGCTCACGATGAACGAGGAGACCCGCGGCTCCGAGAAGACCCCCGGCCGGGCTGCCACGATCACGGTCGTCGTCATCGTGGTGCTCTACCTGCTCATCGCGGTCTCGCTCATCGCCTACGCGGGCGTGGGCGGCGGCGAGTTCGGGCTGGGCAACCCCGACATCCAGGACAACGTGTTCTTCCACCTCGCCGGCCCCATCCTCGGGCCGCTCGCGGTGCTCGTGTCGATCGCGGTGCTCACGAGCTCGGCGTCCTCGCTGCAGTCCACGTTCGTGTCGCCCGCGCGCACGCTGCTCGCGATGGGCCACTACGGCGCGCTGCCCGAGCAGTTCGCGCGGGTCAGCCCACGGTTCTTCACGCCCGGGTACGCGACGATCGTGTCGGCCGTCGTGGCATCCGTCTTCTACGCGGTCATGCGCTTCGTGAGCGAGAACGTGCTCTGGGACACCATCACCGCGCTCGGCATGATGATCTGCTTCTACTACGGCATCACGGCGTTCGCGGCCGTGTGGTTCTTCCGCAGGGTGTGGTTCCGTTCGGTGCGGAACTTCGTGTTCACCCTGCTGTCGCCGCTCGTCGGCGGCGTGATCCTCGGCGTGCTGTTCTTCACGACGCTCATCGACAGCATGGACCCCGAGTACGGCAGCGGGTCGCACGTCTTCGGGCTGGGCCTCGTGTTCGTGCTCGGCATGGTCGTGCTGCTCACGGGCGTGGCGATCATGATCTGGCAGGCGATCAGGCGGCCGGCGTTCTTCCGCGGCGAGATGCTCTCGCGCGCGTCCGCCGAGTAGTCGCGCCCGCCGCACAGGCCGGAACCGCCCCGCTTCGACACGAGCGGGGCGGTTTCGCATTCGGGCGGATGCCGCGGGGCCGGCGGCGTGCGGAAGTGCGGGCGGATGCAGCGCGGCGGGCGCACGCGGGCCGCTGTCTAGACTGACGGCGTGGACTCACCGACCCCCGCCGTCACCCTGCAGGACGTCGCGGACGCGGCGGGGGTCTCACGGGCCACCGCCTCGCTCTCCCTTCGCGGCAAGGGCCGGTTCTCGGCCGAGACCCGGCAGCGCATCGAGGACGCCGCGCGCGACCTCGGCTACGTCGTGAACGTCACTGCGCGAAACCTCCGCACCGCCCGCTCGGGCGCGGTGGGGCTGTACGTGCCCGATCACACCCTGAGCTTCCGCTACTACATGGATGTCGCCTTCGGGGCCGTCGAGCGGGCGGCGGAGTCCGACCTGCTCGTCACGCTCATGCCCACGGCGTTCCGGGGCCGGTCGGCGATCACCGAGCAACTCGACGGCTTCATCGTGGTGGATCCCGTCGACGGGGACCCCGTGGTGGAGCGGCTCCTCACGGGCCGCCGTCCGGTGGTGAGCGGGGAGCACGTGCCGGCGGGCCTCCCCGCGCCGTGGGCGACGGCGTACGGCGATCACGTCGCCGGGATGCGCATGCTGCTCGACCACCTGTGGGAGCGGGGGGCCCGGCGCCCGGCGTGCATGCTCCCCGATCCCTCGATGGCGTGGGGTCGCGAGATGGCCGAGGGGTATGCCGCCTGGTGCGCCGAGAAGGGGGTCTCGGAGCAGCGCGTGCTGGGCTGGTTCGACACCACGATGGACCGCGTGCGCAGTTCCTTCCAGGAGCTGCTGGCGCGCGACGACCGGCCCGACTCGATCGTCTCCGCGCCCGAGGGCATGGCGCTCATCGCGGTCGAGGCGATCCGGGCGGCCGGGCTGGTCGTGGGTCGCGACGTGCTCGTGGCCAGCTACGTCGACAGCGACGCCCTCGCCGTCACCGATCCGCCGGTCACCTCGCTCGACCTGGGGGCGCGGCAGATGGGGCGGCAGACGATGGACCTGCTCGCCGATGCCCTCGAGGGGCGCGTCGAACGTCGCGGATCGGCGGTCGAGGTGCCGATCTCGCTCGTCGTGCGCGCATCGACGGCCGGGATCCGAACTGAAACGGAGGAATGACTGCGGAATTCGCGGTGCATAATCGGTTGTGCAAGCGGAATCCATGGTGCACAATCGATTAACTTCACGAAATCGATCGATTCTCGTGACGCGCTCGAAACGTCCCGCGCCGACCATGGCTCCTGACCGCAACCCCCGAGCCGTCCGGATCGACCGTGACGTCTCGAGCAAAGGAGCCGAGCAATGACCCTCATCGACAGGGAGCCGAACGAACCCGTGAGTGCTGAGCCCGGAGGCGCGCAGCCCGGCGGCGGGCAGCCGGGAGGCGTGCAGCCCGGACGCGCGCCGGCCCCGGCGGGCCTGCGCCGCAACGCGCTCGGCACCGGCGGCATCGTCTTCATGGTGATCTCGGCGGCGGCCCCGCTCACGATCATCGCCGGCGTCGCACCGCTGGCCATCCTCGTCGGCGGCGTCTCGGCTCCGCTGGCCTACACGGTCGCCGGCATCATCCTGGGCATCTTCGCGATCGCGTTCATGGCGCTCACCCGCCACGTGCGCTCGCTCGGCGGGTTCTACACCTACATCACCGCGGCCCTCGGCAAGGCCGTCGGCCTCGGGTCCTCGCTCGTCGCCCTCGTCTCCTACAACGCGCTGCAGATCGGCCTCTACGGCCTCATGGGCGCACAAGGGCAGGCCCTGCTCGCGAACGAGTTCGGCATCGACGTGCCGTGGTGGGCGATCGCGTTCGTGGGCATCGCCGCGGTGTTCCTCGTCGCCTGGCGCGGCATCGACGTCGGCGCCAAGGTGCTCGGCGTGCTGCTCACGCTCGAGGCGCTGATCCTCGTCGTGCTCGCGGTCGTCATCCTCGCCCAGGGCGGGGCCGCGGGCATCACGTTCGGCTCGTTCGACCCGGCCAACCTCCTCAACCCCGGCATGTTCGCGATCCTCGGCGTCGGCTTCGCCGCCTTCATGGGCTTCGAGTCGACGGCCCTGTACCGCGAGGAGGCGCGCGACGCCGACCGCACGATCCCGCGGGCGACCTACATCTCCGTGATCTTCATGGCGGTCTTCTACGGATTCATCGTCTGGGCGCTCATCATCGGCCTCGGCGAATCCGATGCGGTGCAGGCCGCGGCCGAGAACACGGCGGGGCTCGTGTTCGCCGAGGCGGGCCACTACCTCGGCGCCTGGGCGGAGCTCGTCATGTACCTGCTGATCATCACGAGCGTGTACGCCTCGCAGCTCGCGTTCCACAACGCGATCAACCGCTACACCTTCTCGCTCGCCCGTGACGGCGTGCTCCCGAAGGCCCTGCACCGCACCGACCCGAAGACCGGATCGCCCGTGGCATCCGGCGTGCTGCAGACCGTGCTCGCCGTGGTCGTCGTCGGCATCTTCGCGGTGCTCGGACTCGACCCCTACCTGCAGCTCCTGTTGTGGGTGAACAGCCCCGGCGTGATCGGCATCATCGTGCTCCAGATCCTCACGTGCCTCGCCGTGGTCGTCTACTTCGTGAAGCACCGGCACCTGGAACGCCGGTGGTACGTACTGCCCGCGGCGATCGTCGCCGGCCTGCTGCAGACGGGCGTGCTCTGCATCCTGTGCGCCTCCTACGACCTGCTCACCGCAGCGGGCCCCGTGATCAACGCGATCCTGATCGGCATCACCCCGGTCACGTTCGCCGTCGGCGTCGTGCTCGCCCTGGTGTGGCGGCGCACCCGCCCCGACGTGTACGCGCGGATCGGCGGCGGCTCCGGCAGCGAGGAGGTGGCCGCGTGAGCGAGCGCACCGAACTCGTCGTCCGCGCGGGCGCGGTCATCACCCCCGACGTGCTCGCCGGCCGCGTGCCCGCCGAGCCCGGCTTCATCGCGATGCGCGACGGCGTCATCGTCGCGGTGGGCGCCGCCGACGCGGCCGATGCGTGGGCGGATGCCGCCGACCGAGTCGTCGACGTCGCGGGCGGCACGGTCACGGCGGGCATCGTGGATGCCCACATCCACCCCATCATGGGCCTGCAGATGACCCGCGGCGTCGACCTCTCCGGCATCCGCGAGTGGGACGCCGTACGTGCGGCGCTCGCAGCGTGGGTCGGCGAGACCGACGAGCCCTGGATCTTCGGTTGGGGCCTCGACCCCATCGTCTTCGGCGCGGCCGAGCCGTCGTTCGCGCTCTTCGACGGCATCGGCGACGGGCGACCGGCCTATGTGACCATGTTCGACGGTCACTCGGCGCTCGCCTCCCGCGAGGCGATCGGCATCGCGGGTGTCACCGGCGACGAGACCTTCGCCGATGCCTCGTCGGTGGCGGTCGACCCCGACGGACGTCCCACCGGCCTGCTCCTCGAGATCAGCGCCCAGTCCCTCGTCTGGCCGCACCTGCCCGAGCAGACCTTCGAGGAGCGCGTCGAGGCGCTCGGGGCTGTGTTCCGCGGCATGGCCGAGGTCGGGATCACCTCGGGCCAGATGCTCGATCTCTCGGCGCCCGACTCCTTCGAGCTCCTCGAGGAGCTCGAGCGGCGGGGCGAGCTGCCGATCCGGCTGCGCATCTCGCCGTGGGTCATGCCCGGGTTCGCCGAAGGCGACCTCGAGCGCTTCGCGGCGCTGCAGGGCCGGGCCGGCCGCCGCTGGCACGTCACGGGCATCAAGCTCATGATCGACGGCACGATCGACAACGGCACCGCGTGGCTCTACGAGCCCGACACCCGCGGGGAGTCGACCGAGTCGCTCTGGCTCGACGAGGCGCAGTACGCCGAGGCGGTCGCGTTCTTCCACGGCCGCGGCATCCCGACGACCACCCACGCGATCGGCGACCGGGGCATCGGCTTCGTCGCCGAGACCCTCGCCGCGCAGGCGCCCAACGGCACGGTGCACCGCATCGAGCACATCGAGACGCTGCCCGATCACGTGCTCGAGCTCATGGTGCGTGCGGGAGTGGCCGCGAGCATGCAGCCGACCCACTGCACCCTCTACAGCCGCGCCGACCACACCGACAACTGGTCGCAGCGCCTCGGCGACGAGCGGGCGGATCGCGCCTGGCGCATCGGCGACCTGCGGGCGCGCGGCGTGATCGTCGCGCTCGGCTCCGACTGGCCGATCGCCCCGTACGACCCGCGCGCCACGCTCGCGTCCGCGACGCTGCGCCGCCCCGCGGGGCGTCCCGACCTCGAGCCGGTGCAACCGTCGCAGGCCCTCTCCCGGGCCGCGGCCCTCGAGGGCCACACGAGCGAGTGGTGGCGGTCGGTCGGCGAGCAGGGCGGCACGATCGAGGTGGGCATGCCCGCCGACCTCACCGTGTTCGCCGACGACCCGCTCACGACCGATCCCGACGCGTTCGCGACGTCGCCGGTGCTGCTGACGGTGGTCGACGGCGCAGTCGTCGTGGACCCGGCCGACGTGCTGGCGCCGCGGGGCTGACCGTCGAGGGCGCGGCGCCGGTCGGCGGCGTCGCGCCCCGGCTCGGCCCGAGGGCGTCGCGCCCGCGTCTCAGGCCGTCGCGCGTCTCAGGCCGTCGCGCGTCTCAGGCTGCCGCGCGTCTCAGGCCGTGGCGAGCCGCTCGATCCCCAGGACCGCGGTCGCGACGACCACCTCGAAGCTCTCGTCGAGCGAGTCGGGCAGGCCGAACCCGCCGCCCTGCTCGAGCGCGATGAAGCCGTGCACGCACGCGCGGAGCATGCGCACCGCGTCGACGGTGCGTTCTTCGGGCACCCCGAACCCGCGCAGCACGGTCGCGATCGCGGCGACCGCCTCCGCCCCGGCGGCACCGAGCTCGGCGTCGGCGGGGTCCTGCGGGTCGGCGGCGTGCTGCGCGGCGGCGTACAGCGCGGGGTGCTCGGTGGCGTACGAGCGGATGCCGCGGGCCACGGCCCGCACCGCGTCGGGCCCCGAGCGCCCCATCGCCTCGCCCGCGATCCGTCGCGTGAGCGCGCGCACCGACACGAGGGCCACGCCCCGGCGCAGGTCGTCGAGGCCCCCGACGTGCTTGTAGAGGCTCGGCACCGCGACGCCCGTGCGTGCGGCGACCGCAGCGAGGGTGAGGGTGTCGAACCCGGAGGGTCCGGCCGCGTCGGCGACGGCGAGCGCGGCGTCGACCACCGCGTCGCGGCTGAGCCCCGCCCTAGGCACCGGCGTGCCCCGCTCCGTCGGCGGCCGAGCCCTTCGCCGCCGAGCCCTGGGCGTGCTGCTGCGGCATCCGCCACCCGCCGGATGCCGCGGGGTCGCGCAGCCCGGCGAGGAACTCGAGCACGGCGGGCACCGTGACGTCGGGGCGCTGGGCGTGCGGGTAGTGGCCCGCGTCGTCGACGACGAGCACCTGCGCGCCGTGCTCGCGTGCCCACCCGGATTCGACCGCCACGTCGTAGTCGGGGTCGAGGGCGCCGTACACCTGGAGCATGGGCGCCTCGACGTCGTCGATGCGGCGCTCGGCGGGCTCGTGCGTGAGCACGACCGTGAGCCGGCGGAACTGGCGCAGCCGGGCGGGGTCGCGGAACGAGGCGTACAGCGCGGCGAGGTGCTCGTCGAGCCACGGCGCGCGGCGCCCGCGATTGAGCGAGGCGTAGTACCCGCGCCAGAAGCGCGCGCCCCACGGCCGTGCGAGCACGACGCGGTAGAGCAGCGGCATCACGGCGCGCATCGCGGCGGGCGCGGGCGGGTTGCGCAGGAACGGCCCGAGCCCGACCAGCCCGGCGACCTCGCGGGGTGCCTCGGCGGCGGCGATGACGCCCGCGCCGGCGCCCATGGAGTTGCCGATGAGCACGGCCGGGCCGCCGCCGAGTTCGCGCACGAGGGCGAGCAGGTCGCCTGCGGTGGCCTCGTCGCCGTGCTCGGAGAAGCCGGTGGTCGAGTCGCCGTGGCCACGCAGGTCGGTGACGGCGATGCGGTAGCCGGCCGCCACGAGCGGGCCGACGAGTTCGCGCAGCGAGCCGCGCAGGTCGCCCATGCCGGGCACGGCGACGACGAGCGGGCCCTCGCCCACGACGGTGTACGAGATGCTGCCGTCCGGGCGGGCGAGGTGCTGCACCGTGGCGGCTGAGTTGATGTCCATAGCCCACAGGCTAATAGCATTAGCCAGATTGTGCAAGACCCGGCTGACGGATGTCGCAGCCGCGCGATAGCGTGGCCCCAGCACGCACCGGGAGGCGCACATGACCGAGCACGACCTCATCGCCGCCTGGCGCGCGAGCCGCTGGCACATCATCGCGGCGCAGCTCGCACCCACGTTCCTGCTGGCGCTCACGGTCTGGTTCCTCATGCTCGGCCTCGGACAGGCGGCGCTCGCCACGAAGCTCGCCGCCGCCGGCATCCTGCTCGCCTCGGGCGTGCTCGGCGCCGTCGCGCAGATCAGCGCCGCCGACGAGGGGCTCGCCGTGGTCGAAGACCTGCGGGCGCTGCCGCCGGTCACGGCGCTCGGGCGCCGCGTCGCGGCATCCGCGTTCTGGATGCAGGTCGTGAAGTTCGTTGCGCCCACGATCTTCGTGCTCATCTACCTCGTGCTGCTCGTGGCGATCTTCCTGGGCTGACCCGCCGCCGCGCCCGCGCCCCGCCCGTCCGCCAGGTCCGCTGGGAAGCCCCTCGATGCGCCTTCCGGCGCCGCCCGCCGCCCGTTAGCGTGAGACCGGGTGCCCGACGGCGGGCACGCGAAGGGGGAGCCGCATGGCCGCGTACGACGACATCATCGCCAACATCCCGATCTCGGACCTCGCCGGCAGGCTCGGCGTCGACGAGGCCACCGCCCGGCAGGCGGTCGACGAGGCGCTGCCGGCGCTCCTCGGCGGCATGGGCGCCAACGCGCAGGACCCGGCCGGCGCCGCATCCCTCGAGCGGGCCGTGCAGCAGCATCCGCCGTCGCTCTTCGCGGGCGGCGTGAACCTCGACGAGGTCGACGCCGACGACGGCGACAAGATCGTGCACAACGTCTTCGGCGCCAACACCGACCGGGTCGTGCAGACCCTCGGCTCGCAGGGCAAGGCCGACACGGGCCTCATCGCGAAGCTGCTGCCGATCCTCGCGCCGATCGTGCTGAGCTTCCTCGCGGGCCAGTTCGCGAAGGGGCAGGCGAAGTCCGCGCCGCAGGCCGATGCCTCGAGCGGCTCGGAGGGCTCGGGCGGCGGCATCGGCGACCTGCTCGGGGGACTGCTGGGCGGTGGCGGCAGCGGCGCCGCGGGCGGCGGCATCGGCGACCTGTTGGGCGGGCTCCTCGGCGGCAGCGGCAGCGGTGGCAACGGCGGTTCGGGCGGCGGCCTCGGCGACCTGCTCGGCGGACTCCTGGGCGGCGGCAAGCGCTGACCTCCGGGTGCGACGGGGCGGATGCCACGGCACCCGCCCCTGCGAGCGCCCGCTGCCCCGGAGCAGCGCCGACCGGCCCCGAGCCCGCGCGTGCCCCTGCGTAGACTTGCACGGTGCCAGTGAATCCGGAGCTGCAGGGTCGCGTCTTCCCGCCCACCCCGCCCTACCTCGTCGGCCGTGAGAAGGTGCGCGAGTTCGCTCGCGCCGTGTTCGCGACCAACCCCATCAACCACGACGTCGACGCCGCGCGCGCCGCGGGCCACGCCGACGTCGTCGCGCCGCCCACCTTCGCCGTCGTCGTCCAGGAGTCCACGCTCGCGCAGCTGCTCGCCGAGCCCGACGCCGGCATCGACTTCACGCGGGTCGTGCACGGCGACCAGCGCTTCACCTTCTCGCGGCCCATCGTCGCCGGCGACGAGCTCGTCGCCACCCTCACGGTGTCGAGCGTGAAGACCCTCGGGGCGCACTCGATGGTCACCGCCGAGTCCGCGATCGCGGATGCCACGGGGGAGCACGTCGTCACGGCGATCTCCACCCTCGTCGTGCGAGGAGACGAGTGATGCCCGCCGCCACCCCAGACTTCGACGCGCTCGCCGTCGGCGACGTCGTCGCCGAGCGCACGTTCGCGCTCACCCGCGACTCGCTCGTGCGCTACGCCGGTGCGTCGGGCGACTTCAACCCCATCCACTACCGCGACGACGTCGCGGCATCCGTCGGCCTGCCGGGCGTGCTCGCGCACGGCATGCTCACCATGGGCCTCGCGGTGCAGCCCGTCGTCGACTGGGCCGGCGACCCCGCCCGCGTCGTGGACTACCAGGTGCGGTTCACGCGGCCGGTCGTGGTCGACCCCGAGTCGGGCGCCGAGCTCACCGTGTCGGCCAAGGTCGGCCAGCTCGACGCCGAGGCCGGCGCCGCCCGCATCGACCTGACGGTCTCGTTCGAGGGCGCGACGGTGCTCGGCAAGGCGCAGGTGCGCGTGGTGCTCCGCTGACATGACCGACGCACGCTTCTCGGACCTCACCACGCTGCAGGTCGGCGGACCCATCGCGCACCTCGTCACGGCCACCACCCAGCGCGACCTCGTCGAACTCGTCACCGAGGCGCAGCACGAGGGCGGGCGCTGGATGGTCGTCGGCGGCGGATCGAACCTGCTCGTCGGCGAGGAGGGGTTCGACGGCACCGTGATCCGGGTGGCGACGAAGGGCATCGAGGTGCTGCCGGCGCCGGCCGATGCGGCCGACGCCGTCGTCCGGCTGCGCGTGCAGGCCGGCGAGAACTGGGACGACCTCGTCGCGTGGACCGTCGAGCACGGCTACGCGGGACTCGAGGCGCTTTCGGGCATCCCCGGCTCGGTGGGCGCGTCGCCCGTGCAGAACATCGGCGCCTACGGGCAGGAGCTCGCGGCCGCGCTCGTCGGCATCGAGTTCCTCGCCGAGGGCGACGACGAGCCGCACGTCATGACCGCCGAGGAACTCGAGCTCGGCTACCGCACCTCGGTGCTGAAGCAGGGCCTCCGCGGCGTCGTGGTCTCGGTCGACCTCGTGCTGCACGACACCGCGGCCGAGCGCGCCGTGCTCGGCGAGGCGCTCGGCACGCCCATCGCCTACCGCCAGCTCGCCGACGCCCTCGGCGTGCAGCTCGGCGACCGCGTGCCGGTGGCCGCGGTGCGCGAGGCCGTGCTCGCCCTGCGGGCGGGCAAGGGCATGGTGCTCGACCCCGCCGACCCCGACTCGGTGAGCGCCGGATCGTTCTTCACGAACCCGATCGTCACCGAGCGGGTCGCGCGCACCCTGCCGGCCGATGCGCCGCGCTGGTACGTCGAGCCCGACGAGCCCGACGAGGTCACGCCCCTCGCGACGCTCGCGAGCGAGTCGCCGCTCGACGCGTTCCTCGCGCACCAGGCCTCGCTCGAGCAGGCGCAGTCGTCGACGGATGCTGCGCCCGCCGAGCCGCTCGTGAAGCTCTCGGCCGCGTGGCTCATCGAGCACTCGGGGGTGCGCCGCGGATTCGCGCTGCCCGGCTCGCGCGCCGGCATCTCCACGAAGCACACGCTCGCGCTCACGAACCGCGGCGGCGCGACCGCCGAGGAGATCGCCCAGCTCGCCCGATTCGTCCGCAGTCGCGTGCAGTCCGAGTTCGGCATCGTGCTGCACCCCGAGCCCGTGCTCGTGGGCATCGAGCTGTAGCGCGGGACGCCCGCCCCTTCGGGGCCGCTCCCCGCCCCTTCCGCGCCGCTCCCCGCCCCTCCCGCGCCGCGCTCCCGCCCCCTCCCGCGCCGCGCTGCGCCCCTCCCGCGCCGACCACCTCGCGCGGGAGTGAGGTTTGCGTGCTGGAGTACGCCGCGCTCGGCACTCCAGCACGGAAACTTCACTCCCGCGGGATGGAGGGACCTCGAGCGACCGCGAGGTCACTGCGCATTCCGCTGCTGCACTCTCGTCGCGCCGGCGCCGACCACTTCGCGTAGGAGTGAGGTATGCGTGCTTGGAGTAGACCGTGCGTGGCACTCCAGCACGGAAACTCACTCCCGCGGCGGAAGCACGGCGGGGGCGCGAGGCGGGAGCGAGATGGGCGGGCGGGAAGGAGCGGGAGCTCGCGGACGCGAAGCAGCGGGGGCGCGCGGGCGGCCCCCCTGCTCAGCCGGCCGCGCGTTCCGCGAGCAGCTGGTCGCGCACCTGGCGCCGCAGCACCTTGCCGATGAGCGAGCGCGGCAGCTCGTCGACCTGCACGACCTGCTTGGGCACCTTGTAGGGCGTGAGGCTCTTGCGGCAGAACTCGCGCAGCGCGGCCGCGTCGAACGCGGCGCCCTCGCGCAGCTCGACGGCGGCCGCGACATCCTCGCCGCCCGACGAACGCGGGAGGCCGACGACGGCGGCGCCGCGAACGTCGGGATGCCGCAACAGCACGCCCTCGACCTCCGAGGGCGACACGTTGAAGCCGCCCGTGATGATGAGCTCCTTCACCCGGTCGACGATCGTGACGAAGCCGTCGTCGGAGACGCGCACGATGTCGCCCGTGCGCAGCCAGCCGCCCGGCAGCAGCGTGTCGGTGGTCTCGGAGGGCCGGTGCCAGTAGCCCTGGAATACCTGCGGCCCGCGGATGAGCAGCTCGCCCTCCTCGCCGGCCGGCCGGTCCTCGTCGGGATTCGCGGGGTCGACAACGCGGATCTCCGTGCTCGGGAACGGCACGCCCACCGTCCCCGGTCGCCGGGTCGGTCCCATCGGGTTGCCGACGGCCACCGGTGAGGACTCCGTCATGCCGTAGCCCTCGACGAGCAGGCCGCCCGTCGTCGACTCCCACCGGTCGACCGTCGCGACCGGCAGGCTCATCGCCCCGGAGATCGCGAAGCGGACCTGCGACAGCAGGCCGACGGCGCCGCGCCGCTCGGCCGCCCGCGAGAGGGCGTCGTAGATCGGCGGCACTGCGGGCAGGAACGTCGGCGGCGTGTGCTTGGCGGCGGCCAGCACGAGTTCGACGTCGAACTTGGGGAACAGCACGAGCCGCGCCCCCATGCTCATCGCGAAGGTGAGGCAGAGCGTCATCCCGTACGCGTGGAAGAGCGGCAGCACGCCGTAGAACACCTCGTCGCCCTCGCGCAGCCCGGGCACCCAGGCCTGCCCCTGCATGGCGTTCGCGCGCAGGTTGCGGTGGCTCAGGATGGCGCCCTTCGGGATGCCGGTGGTGCCGCTCGTGTACTGCAGCAGCGCGGTGTCGTCGAGCGTGGGACGCGGATGCCGCTTCGACAGCGCCCGTCCGCCGGCGACACGCTCCCAGTCGAGCACGCCGCGGGCGCGGGGCGGGGTCGTGAGCGCCGCGCGCGACTCCCGTGCCTTCGGGATCGGCAGGCGCAGCGCGAGGCGCTTCAGCAACGGCAGTGCCCGGGTCAGGTCGACGGCGACGATGTGCTTCGGGCGGATGTCGCGGGGGAAGTCGGCGATGGTGTCGGCCACGGCGTCCCACGTGATCGCCACCGTCGCGCCGTGGTCCTCGAACTGGTGGCGCAGCTCGGGCGGGGTGTACAGCGGGTTGTGCTCGACGACGATCGCTCCGAGCCGCAGCACCGCGTAGAACGCCGCCACGTGCTGCGGGCAGTTCGGCAGGATGAGCGCGACCCGGTCGCCCGCCCGCACCCCGAGCTTCCGCAGCCCCTCCGCAGCTCGCGCGATCTGCTCGCCGAGGCCGCGATAGCTCGTCTCGGCGCCGAAGAACTCGAGCGCGGGGCGCTTCGCGAAGCGGCGCACCGAGTCGTCGATCAGGTCGACGAGCGTCTGCGTCGGCTCGTCGATGTCGGCCGGCACGCCCTCGGCGTAGTGGGCGAGCCAGGGCCGGTGCTCATACGGATTCACGGGTTCCCCCTCGTCTGCGACGCCGTCGTCGCGGGTGCGGTGGCCGGGCGGTAGACGTCGAGCGCCCCCGGCACGATGCGGATGGTGGTGCGGTAGCCGGGGCTCGCGAGGTCGGCGGATGCCTCGGCGGGCGCGTCGAGCGCGACCTCGCCGTCGTGCGCGAACCCCGGGGGCTGTCCGCCGCGCGGTCGCACGAGCACGTCGAGCTCGTGCGCGGTGAACGACTCGACGCGTTCGGGCAGGAGCCGGAGGGCGCGGAACACCCCGGCGGTGCGCCGGCCGAACGCGAGCGAGGCGGCCACGCGGCTGCGCGATCCGGCGTGCAGCACGCGCACGTCGAGCACGCCGTCGTCGATGCTCTGCCGCTGCAGCGGCGCGGGCGTTCCCGGGTCGTTGCGGCCGACGCCGACGAACAGCGTCCAGACCGTGGCGCGCCGCCCGTCGAGCACGACGGTCACGGGGTCGGAACGGCGCAGCACGCGGGAGGCGGCGAGGGTCGCGGCGAGCCACTTGTTGGTCACCCGCTCCTCGAGCTGCTCCCGGACGGCCACGAAGTCCGGGTAGACGCCGACGGAGGCGGTGTTGAGCACGGTGATCGGCGCCTGCCGGCCGAAGGCGAGCTCCGCGACATCCGCCCGCACGCCCTCGCCGCGTTGCAGCGCATCGATCGCCAGGTCGACGGATGCCGCGCCCGCCGTGCGTGCGAAGTGGTTGAACGTGCCGCCGGGCACGACGAGCATCGGCACGCCCGCGCGCCGGGCCTCATGGGCGACGGCCGCGACGGATCCGTCACCGCCGCACGCGCCGACGATGCGGGGCGGATCCTCGCGGTCGAGCGCGGCCCGCACGACGGCACCGGGGTCCTCACCCTCGGCGAGCTCGTGCAGCTCCGCGAGCGGAAGCCGTTCGGCGAGCACCGCGGCGGGATCGGAGCGCACGACGCTCGTGCCCGACGAGCGATTCACGACGACGAACACGCCCTCGCCGTCGGGCGACGCTGGCAGCGCGCGATCCACGCCGGGCGGCGCGGGCGGCGGGGGCGGGCCCGGCCGGGGGCGCGCCACGACCGCGCC
>NZ_RHHB01000021.1 GCF_003710805.1 Agromyces tardus
CTACAGCGGGCCACGACCTCGACGCGCACCCCCGCGCGCCCCCGGGCCGCGGCCGGCCGGGCGCCCTCGCTCGGCGCGCCCGTCGACGTCCGCGGCACGCGCGTCTACCACGTGACGCACATCGACAACCTCGGCCGCATCCTGGGCGCCGGCGCGGTGCTCGCCGACCACGGCGACCCCGGGGCGAACCCCGTGGTGGACATCGCGGCGCCCGCGCTGCGGGACTACCGGCGCACCGCGCCGGCACCGGGCGGACACGGGGTGCTCGCCGACTACGTGCCGTTCTTCCTCAGCGTCGACGCGCCGCTGTGGGAGGCCGTGCGCGCCGGCGCCGCCGACCCGCGCCTCGCCGACGAGGAGGTGCGGCGCCCGGCCGCCGACCACGTCATCCTCGTGAGCTCGGTCGCCGCCGCGCTCGGCGCACGAGCCGACGTGCCCGGCGAGGTGGTCGCGAGCGACGCGGACGTCGCGGCCGGCACCGGCGTCGCGGCATCCGACTGGGCCGCCGTCGAACGCCTGCTCGTGCGCCTCACGCGCCTCGACGACGGCGCGGGGCTGCGCCCTGCGGAGTTCCACGTGCGCGCGCAGGTGCCGCTCGAGCGGTTCGCGCTCATCGCGGTGGGCAACGACCGGGTGCGCGACCGCGTGCGCCAGGCGCTGCGGGCCGTCGGGGCGACGACCCGCGTCGCGGTGTACCCGCCCTGGTTCCAGGCGCCCGAAGCCGAGTAGACACTCGGGCTCGAGCCGGCGGCTCAGCGCTCGCGAGGGATCGGAGGCGCCGCGGCATCCGTCGACGCGTCGCCGTGCTGCGGCCGGGCGTCGGTCGCGGGCGCCGTGGTGCCGACATCGACGGGCTCGGGTTCCTCGAACAGGCTCCGCTGCGCCTCCTCGACCCGCGCGATGTTGGAGAGCCCGTCGGAGCGGTGGTGGCCGAACACCCAGTAACGGTAGAGCACGAAGCGGAAGGCCGTGCCGAGCGCGAGGCCGACGACGTTCGTCGAGATGTTGTCGGCGAGCAGGCTCGTGAAGCCGAGCAGGTGGTGGCTGATCCAGAGGCACGCGAGCGAGATGAGCATGCCGCCGATCGACACCACGAGGTACTCGGCGAACTCGCGGACGTAGTTGCGGCGCCGATGCCTGCGGAACGTCCAGTAGCGGTTGCCGATCCAGTTGCAGATGATCGCCACGCTCGTGGACACCGTCTTCGCCCCGATCGCGGTGGAGATCCAGCCGTCGCCGAACGCCCCGAGGCGCAGCGCGTTGAAGAGGGCGACGTCGATCACGAGGCCGATGAGCCCGACCACGCCGAACTTCACGAGGTAGGCGAGGAATCCCGTCCACGCACGTCGCAGCACGGGGACCACGCGACCGGACACGGTACCGATCCTCCCATACGGGCCGGAGCCTAGACTGGGATGTCGCGGCGCGCACGGCGCCGCATCGAGCGGAACGGGGCGAACGGGTGCGAGTCGGAGTGATCGGCGCGGGGCAGCTGGCCCGCATGATGGTGCCCGCGGCGATCGAGCTCGGCGTCGAGTTGCGCGTGCTCGCCGAGGCCGAGGGGATGTCCGCCGCGATCGCCGCCGAGCGCGTCGGCGACTACACCGACGTCACGACGGTGCTCGAGTTCGCGCGGGGCGTCGACGTGATCACCTTCGACCACGAGCACGTGCCGCAGCACGTGCTGCACGCGCTCGTCGACGCCGGCGTTCCCGTGCGCCCCGGCCCCGACGCGCTGCGCTACGCGCAGGACAAGCTGCTCATGCGCGAGCGCCTCTCGGAGTTCGGCCTCCCGGTGCCCGACTGGGCGCGGGTGACGACCGTGGGCGAGCTCGACGACTTCATCGCCGACCACGGCGGCGCGGCGGTCGTGAAGACCCCGCGCGGCGGCTACGACGGCAAGGGCGTGCGCGTCGTGCGATCGGCCGCCGAGGTGGCCGAGTGGTTCGCCGGTCTCGCGGAGGACGGCCGCGAGGGGGCGCTCCTGGCCGAGGAACTCGTGGAGTTCCGCCGCGAGCTCGCGCAACTCGTCGCCCGGCGCCCCGGCGGCGAGGTCGCCGCGTGGCCGGTCGTCGAGACGGTGCAGGTCGGCGGCGTCTGCAGCGAGGTCATCGCCCCGGCGCCGCACTCGGCCGGCCGGCTCGCGGACGTCGCGGCCGACGTCGCGATCACGATCGCCGAACGCCTCGGCGTCGTCGGCGTGCTCGCGGTGGAGCTCTTCGAGACCACCGACGACCGCATCCTCGTGAACGAGCTCGCGATGCGGCCGCACAACAGCGGCCACTGGTCGATGGACGGCTCCACGACCGGCCAGTTCGAGCAGCACCTCCGCGCGGTCCTCGACCTGCCCCTCGGCGGCACCGGCACGCACGACGAGTGGGCGGTCATGGTCAACGTGCTCGGCGGACCCGAGCAGGGCACCCTCGCCGACCGCTACGCCGAGGCGCTCGAGGGCCACCCGACGGTGAAGATCCACAACTACGGCAAGGATCCGCGACCCGGCCGCAAGGTCGGCCATGTCACCGCCATCGGACCCGACCTCGACGACGTCGTCTACGAGGCGCGCGCCGCCGCGGCCGTCTTCCAGGACTGAGACGGGCGGGCTGAGCGTGCCGTCCGGCTTCTCCCAGCCGGTCGCCCTAGTATTTTCGGGTGACAGCAGGTAACCCCACCCCCCTCGTCGGCGTCGTGATGGGCTCCGACTCCGACTGGAACGTGATGCGCGAGGCATCCGAGCTGCTCGACGAGTTCGGCGTCGCGCACGAGGTCGAGGTCGTGTCTGCGCACCGCACGCCCGAGAAGATGATCGCCTACGGCCGGTCCGCGTCCGATCGCGGACTCAAGGTCGTCATCGCGGGCGCCGGAGGGGCGGCGCACCTGCCCGGCATGCTCGCCGCGGTCACGACCCTGCCGGTGATCGGCGTTCCCGTTCCCCTGTCGCGCCTCGACGGGCTCGACTCGCTGCTCTCGATCGTGCAGATGCCCGCGGGCGTGCCCGTCGCGACCGTGTCGATCGGCGGTGCGAAGAACGCGGGCCTGCTCGCCGTGAAGATCCTCGCGACCGCCGACGCCGCGCTCCAGGGCGCGCTGGCCGACTACGCGACGTCCCTCGCCGCGCTCGTCGAGGAGAAGAACGAACGGCTGAAGTCCACCCGATGAGCATCGCCGCAAGCCCGATCCGATTCCCGGATGCCGCGTCCCGCACGGTCATGACCCGGCGGGCCTGGTGGCTCGTCTGCCTCAACTTCCTCATCCCCGGGTCGCCGCAGGTGCTCGCCGGGGACCGCAAGCTCGGCCGCTTCGGGCTCGGCACGACGCTCGCCCTGTGGGCGCTCGCCGTTGTCGCCCTCGTGACGTGGCTCCTGGCGCCCGCTGCGCTCTACACGATGTTCTCGACCAGCATCACCCTCTGGATCGTGGCCGCGGTCCTCGCCTTCTACGCGGTGGTCTGGTTCGTGCTCACGCTCGACACGCTGCGACTCGTGCGGCTCGTGAAGACGGCGCCGTCGGCGCGCGGCTGGATCGCGGGGCTCACGGCGGTGCTCATGCTCTTCCTCTCGGGATCCGCCGCCTACGGCGCCTACCTCGCCACGACCGCGAGCGGGTTCCTCTCGTCGGTGTTCGTGGCCGGGCCGAGCGAGCCGCCGATCGACGGGCGGTACAACGTGCTGCTCCTCGGCGGCGACGCGGGGCCGGACCGCGACGGGCTTCGGCCCGACAGCATCCGCGTGGTGAGCATCGACGCCGACACCGGCCAGGCGGTGTCGATCGGCCTGCCACGCAACATGGTGGACGTGCCGTTCAACGACGACTCGCCGCTGCACGAGCTCTACCCCGACGGCTACGGCGCGATCGACGGCTGCGAGGTCGACGTCTGCATGCTCAACTCGATCTACACCGAGGTCGAGCTGAAGAGCCCCGACATGTATCCCGAGGCGGTCTCGCAGGGTTCCGAGCCGGGCATCGAGGCGATGCGGGATGCCGCGGAGGGCATCACCGGGCTCGAGATCCAGTACTACGTGCTCATCGACATGCAGGGCTTCCTCGACCTCATCGACGCGCTCGGCGGGGTCACCATCAACGTGCCCGAGGACATCCCGATCCACGCCGACGAGACGTTCACGACCGTCGCCGAGTGGATCCCCGCGGGCGAGCAGCATCTCGACGGCTACCACGCCCTCTGGTACGCGCGCTCACGGCACGGCACGAGCGACTACGACCGCATGGCCCGGCAGCTCCAGATCCAGGAGGCCGTGCTCGCGCAGTTCAACCCCGCGAACGTGCTCTCGAAGTTCCAGGAGATCGCGGCCGCCGGCACCCAGGTGGTGAAGACCGACGTGCCGCAGGGCATGCTCGGCTACTTCGTCGACCTGGCGCGCAAGACCAAGGAGCTCCCGGTCATCGCCGTCGAGATGGTGCCCGACAACGGGGTGGACCCCGAGGATCCCGACTACGAGTACATCCGGCAGCTCGTGCAGCAGGCGATCGCGCCGCCGACGGAGGAACCCGCCGACGGCTGACCGGCGTCGGACCGGACGGGTGCGGTTGCGCCCGGCCGCGGCCGTCGGGTCACGCGTGGCTAGAGGTCGGCGTGCAACTGCCAGACGCGCTCGGCCGTGTCACGCCAGCTGAAGGCGCGGCTCCGGTCGTGCCCGGCGATCGCGAGGCGCTCGGCGATGCCCGGCTGCTCGACGACGGAGGTGATCGCCGCGGCGAGTCGATCGGCGAACCCGTCGCCCACGCCGACCGGAACGGTGATGCCGGCGTCGGCGGCGACCTCGACGAACGCGGGCGCATCGGAATGGATGACGGGAGTGCCCAGGCTGAACGCCTCGATGAGCTCCGTGCCCGACCCGGCATCGTGGGCGGGGGCGACGAATGCCCGGGCGCCCGCAAGCACGACGGCGAGGTCGGCAGCGTCGAGCTCGTCGAAGTGACGCACCCGCCGCGGGTCGACACCGTATTCCTCGGCCACCGTTGCGAGGTGCTGGTCGCCCCAGCTCTGCGGCCCGATGACCACCACGGGGACCTCGGGCACCCCCGGGCGCCCGAGCGCCGCGAACACGTCGACCACGCCGCGTCGGGGCTCGAGGGTGCCCGTGGTCACGATGTAGTCGTCGGGGAGTCCGAGCCGGGCGGCGCGCTCGGCGCGGTCGGGGCCCAGCGAGAGCCCCGATCGCGGGGCCGTGCCGATGACGCGGACGCGCGCGCCGAAGTCGGCGATGCCCTGGAGCCGCTCTGCGAGCGCGTGCGTGGGCACGACCACGGCATCGGCGTGACGGCGGGCGCGCTTGAGCATGCCCTTCTGCCAGGCGACGGATGCCGCGCTGAGCGCCTCGGGGTGCGTCCAGGCGAGCACGTCGTGCACCGTGACGACCACCTGGTTGCCGTCAGTGGCCCGGTCGTGCCGCCGCAGTGGGGCGAAGAGGCTCGGGCTGTGGATCATCCCGCCCCCGGGCGAGGTGGTGACGTTCAGCTGCCAGGCGCCGGCGAGCTCGCGGCGCGCGAGCGAGGTCTTGTAGAGGCCCGAGAGGCCCGGCACGGCGGCGAGCACTCGGTCGTAGTCCTCGGGGAGCGACGAGGACACGATGCCCTCGACATCGCAGCCCGGGGGAGCGGCCGCCACGATCGCCCGCGCGAGGTCGTACGTGTACCTGCCGAGGGCGCCGGGGACGGGTGCGATGATCTGGTCGACGATGAGTCGGAGGGTGGTCACCTCGCTCCTTCCGTGGCCGGTCGCTGAAGCGGTTCCGCCCACACTAGTGCGCCGGGCTGATGCACGCCCGGCCTCGTCCACAGTGGGCGCGGTGGACGGTTCGAGGGCCTACTGCCCCTGCGCCCGGTACCGGGCCTCCGTCGCGTCCTTCTGGGGTGCCCACCAGGCCTCGTTGTCGCGGTACCAGGCGATGGTGTCCGCGAGGCCGGCCTCGAAGTCGGAGAACTGCGGTGCCCACCCGAGCTCGGAGCGCAGGCGCGTGGAGTCGATCGCGTAGCGCAGGTCGTGACCGGGGCGGTCGACGACGTGGTCGTAGGCGTCGGCAGGCTGCCCGAGGATCGTGAGGATCAGTTCGACGACCTGCTTGTTGTTCTTCTCGCCGTCGGCGCCGATCAGGTAGGTCTCGCCGATGACGCCCGTGTCGAGGATGGTCAGCACCGCGGAGGAGTGGTCGTTCGCGTGGATCCAGTCGCGCACGTTCTCGCCCTTGCCGTACAGCTTGGGCCGCTCGCCGCGGAGCACGTTCGTGATCTGACGGGGGATGAACTTCTCGACGTGCTGGTACGGACCGTAGTTGTTCGAGCAGTTCGAGATCGTGGCCCGGACGCCGAACGAGCGCACCCAGGCGCGCACGAGCAGGTCGCTGCCCGCCTTCGTCGACGAGTACGGGCTCGACGGGTTGTAGGGCGTCGATTCGGTGAACTTCGCCGGGTCGTCGAGCTCGAGGTCTCCGTAGACCTCGTCGGTGGAGATGTGGTGGAAACGGATGTCGTGCCTGCGCGCCGCCTCGAGCAGCGTGTAGGTGCCGACGATGTTCGTGTCGAGGAACGGGCGCGGCTCGTCGAGCGAGTTGTCGTTATGGCTCTCCGCCGCGTAGTGCACGACCGCATCGTGCTCGCCGAACAGCTCGTCGACGAGTGCGGCGTCGCAGATGTCCCCCTTCACGAACCGGAAACGGTCCGCGGGCAACCCCTCGAGGGAGGCGAGGTTGCCGGCGTACGTGAGCTTGTCGAGCACGGTGACGGTGTGGTCGGTGTTCGCGAGCACGTAGTGGACGAAATTCGAGCCGATGAAACCGGCGCCGCCGGTCACGAGGAGTCTTGACACGCGCTTCATCCTAGCGAGCCGACCGCGACGGCTCCTGAGGGTGGCCCGTTACGCCGACGGTGCGGCGACCGCTCCGGCCGCGACGGCCGCGTGCAGCGCCTCGCGCCAGTCGCGCATCTCCGGGATCCCCACGGCAGCCCAGCCGGCATGGCCGAGCACGGAGTACGCCGGTCGCGGCGCGGGTCGCACGAAGGCGGAGCTGTCGGTCGGCAGCACCCGATCGGGGTCGAGACCGACCTCGGCGTAGACGGCCCTGGCGAACTCGAACCAGGAGCACTGCCCGGCGTTCGTGCCGTGGTACGCGCCGGACGGGGCATCCGATTCGACGAGGAGCCGGATCTGGCGAGCGAGGTCCATCGTCCAGGTCGGCTGGCCGAGCTGGTCCGTGACGACGCTGACGGTGGGGTTCGAGCCGGCCAGCCGGATCATCGTCGCTGCGAAGTTCGGCCCGTGCGCGCCGTAGAGCCACGCGGTGCGCACGATGTAGGCGCCGCCGGGATGCTCCGCGAGCACGGCCTCCTCGCCGGCCGCCTTCGTGCGGCCGTATGCCGAGATCGGATGCCGCGGCGCATCCTCGGCGTAGGGGGTCGTCGCGCTCCCGTCGAAGACGTAGTCGGTCGACACCTGCACGATCCTCGCGCCCGCCTCACGTGCGGCGATCGCCAGGTTGCGCGCGCCCGACGCGTTCACCGCGAAGGCGAGCGCTTCGTGGGCCTCGGCGTCGTCGACCTTCGTGTACGCCGCGGCGTTGAGCACGAGGTCCTGGCCGGCGACGGCGGCGCGCGCCGCATCGAGATCGGTCACGTCGAGTTCGGACCGACCGAGCGGGGTCAGGTCGTGACCGGCGAACTCGGCACGCAGGTCGGTTCCGAGCATCCCGGAAGCGCCGGTGAGGAGGATGCGCATGATGGAGATCCTAGGCGGTCCCGCGCGCGGGCTCGGACCCGCGCGTTGGTAGAATCCAGCGGTGCAGATCCGCGAACTGAAGATCCCCGACAGCTACGAGGTCACCCCCAGGCAGTTCGGCGACGATCGCGGCGTGTTCCTCGAGTGGTACCGGTTCGATCGGCTCGAGGAGGCGGTGGGGCATCCGCTCTCGCTCGCGCAGGCCAACACGTCGGTCTCCCGCCGCGGCGTCGTCCGCGGCATCCACTTCGCCGACATCCCGCCGAGCCAGGCCAAGTACGTCACCGCGACCCGTGGCGCCGTGCTCGACTTCGTCATCGACATCCGCGTGGGCTCGCCGACCTTCGGCCAATGGGACTCGGTGCTTCTCGACGAGGTCGACCGTCGAGCGATCTACATCGCCGAGGGGCTCGGACACTGCTTCGTGGCGCTCACCGACGACGCGACGGTCAGCTACCTCGTCTCGGCGCCGTTCAACGCGCCGCGCGAGCACGGCATCGATCCGCTCGACCCCGAGGTCGGCCTCGCCTTCCCCGAGGAGGCGGGTGAGCTGCTGCTCTCGCCCAAGGACACCGAGGCGCCCGGCCTCGCCGAGGCTGCGGCATCCGGACTTCTCCCGACCTGGGAAGCGGCTCGGGCCTTCTACGACACGCTCAACAGCAAGGGGAACTGACCGATGCGCGGCATCATCCTCGCCGGCGGGTCCGGCACGCGGCTCTGGCCGATCACCAAGGGCATCTCGAAGCAGCTGATGCCGATCTACGACAAGCCGATGATCTACTACCCGTTGTCGACGCTCATGATGGCCGGCATCCGGGAGATCCTCATCATCACGACGCCCGAGTACAACGAGCAGTTCCGGGCGCTGCTCGGCGACGGCTCGCAGCTCGGCATCCGCCTCGAGTACGCGGTGCAGCCCTCGCCCGACGGCCTCGCGCAGGCGTTCATCATCGGCGAGGAGTTCATCGGCGACGAGAGCGTCGCGCTCGTGCTCGGCGACAACATCTTCCACGGCTCGGGCCTCGGATCGGCGCTCCGGTCGCACACCGACGTGGACGGCGCCCTCATCTTCGCGTACCAGGTCAGCGACCCCACCGCCTACGGCGTCGTCGAGTTCGACGACGACTTCCGAGCGATCTCGATCGAGGAGAAGCCCGCCCAGCCGAAGAGCGACTACGCCGTGCCCGGCCTCTACTTCTACGACAACTCCGTGGTCGGGATCGCGAAGACCATCGAGCCCAGTGCGCGCGGCGAGCTCGAGATCAGCACGGTGAACGAGCGCTACCTGCAGGCGGGCAAGCTGCAGGTGCAGGTGCTCGACCGGGGCACCGCCTGGCTCGACACCGGCACCTTCGAGTCGATGATGCAGGCGTCCGAGTACGTGCGGGTGATCGAGGACCGGCAGGGCTTCAAGATCGGGTGCATCGAGGAGATCGGCTGGCGCGCCGGGTGGATCGACGACGCGCAGCTGAACGCCCTCGCCGCGCCGCTCGCCAAGAGCGGGTACGGCGCCTACCTGCAGCGGCTCGCGGGCTCGCGCTGACGCCACGGCGTGGCTCCGGGCGAGCGGGATCGCTCAGTCGAGTCCCTGCGAGAGATGGCGTGCGCGCAGCCTGAGACCGAGTACGAGCGCCCAGCGCACCGGCGCGAGCACCGGCGACGCGTAGCGACGGCGCACGAAGCGCACCGCACTCTCATGGTGCGCGATGAGCATGCGACGCGACTCCGCCCGCGTCGAGAGTCCGCCGATATGCGTGACCACGGCTGACGGGATGTACCTGTTGACCCAACCCGCTCGCCCGAGGCGGTAGCCGAGGTCGACGTCCTCGAAGTACATGAAGTACTCCGGGTCGAATCCGCCCACCTGTTCGAACGCGGACCGACGCACGAGCAGGCAGGCACCGGAGAGCCAGCCTGCGGCACGGGGATGCGTGGGGGAGGTGCCCTCGCCGCGATACTCGCGCGACCAGGGATTGGACGGCCACGGACCCGAGAGGAGCGCGTGGCCGATCCCCGTGCGCAGCGAGGGGACCTTGCGGGCGGAGGGGTAGGTGGAGCCGTCGGGGTTGAGGATGCGCGGCCCGACCGAGCCGACGGTCTGGTCGTGCACCGCCGACTCCAGGAGCACCCGGAGGGCGTCGTCGCCGAAGTCGACGTCGGGGTTGGCGATCAGCACGAACCGCACCGCCTCGGGCAGCCGTGCCACCGCCGCATTGATCGCCGCGCCGTAGCCGACGTTGCGCTCGAGCTCGACGAGCTCCGCCCCGAACTCCGAAGCCGAGGCCCGCGCGGCCTCCCGGTCGGCCGAGGCATTGTCCGCGATGAGGATCGCCTCGGGTTGCAGTGATTGCATCCTGACGGATCGCAGGAACTCGGGCAGTTGCGCGCTCGAGTTGTACGAGACGGTGACCACGGCGAAGCGGTCCAGCGGGGCAGCGGACATCCCATCGATCCTATTCGGTGCGCGCCGCCGGTTCGTCCGAGCGTGCCGTCGATGACGGCGGGCGGAAGGCGGCGGGCTAGACTTGCCTGTCGGCGCAGGCGTGGCCGCCACCGGTCCCGGTACTCCCGGTCTTCCGGCGAGCGGCCAGGGGCCTGCGGGTGACGGACAAGGACGGTGGTACATGGCTTCGCGAGTGGCGCACAAGATGATGCGCCCGTTCCGGGTGCTTCGCGACGAGGGCCCGAGGGAATTCGCGGCCAGGGTGCTCGCGAAGGCGCATGCGCGGGTGGCCCGACACCGACCGGCGATGCTCGTCGACCTCGGCGATGCCTCCCGGGTCGACTGGACCGTGCGCCCCCCGGCGATGGAGGACCCGATCTCGGTGGCCGAGGGTCCGGTGGAGATCGCCTGGATCATGTCCCCGCCCGGCGACGGAAGCGGCGGTCACCAGAACCTGTTCCGATTCATCCGCTTCGCCGAGCTCGCCGGGCACCGCTGCCGCATCTACCTGTATCGCAGCAGTGAGATGCCGGTGAGCATCGCGGACATCAAGGCGATGGTCACGTCGCGCTCCGCGTACGCCGATGTCGATGCCGAGATCGTGATGTACGACGCCAGCACCGGCGTGCTGCCCACGACGCAGGCGATCTTCGCCACGGGTTGGGAGACCGCGTATCCCGCCTATCTCGACCCGTCGCGGGCGCGTCGCTTCTACTTCGTCCAGGACTTCGAGCCGAGCTTCTACCCGCTCGGCACGGAGTCGATGCTCGCCGAGAACACGTACCGCTTCGGATTCCACGGCATCACCGCCGGCGGATGGCTCTCGGCGAAGCTCCACGACGAGTACGCCATGACCACCGACCACTTCGACTTCGCGGTCGACAAGACCCACTACAGCGTCACGAACCGCGAGCGTCGCAGCGAGGTCTTCTTCTATGCACGGCCGGTGACCGCGCGTCGCGCCTTCGAGTTCGGCGTGCTCACGCTGAGCGAGTTCGCGAAGTTGAAGCCCGACGTGACCATCAATCTCGCCGGCTGGGATGTCTCGGGCTGGGAACTGCCGTTCGCCTACCGGAACCTGGCCACCCTCGACATCACCGAACTGAACGACGTCTACAACCGCTGCGCCGCCGGACTCGTGATGTCCCTCTCGAACATGTCCCTGCTGCCGCTCGAGCTGATGTCGTCGGGTGTGGCCCCGGTGGTGAACGACGGCCCCAACAACCGTCTCGTGTCGGACAACCCGTTCATCGAGTACGTCAAGCCGTCGCCCGCGGCGATGGCCCGTCGCATGGTCGAGGTCCTCGATCGTCCCGACGCGGTCGAGCGTTCGATCGCGATGGCGGCCTCGGTCGAGAACGTCAACTGGGAGGACTCGGGCGCCCAGTTCCTGAGCGCGTTCGAACGGGCCATGCGTGGCTAGGGCGCTCGTCGTCGGTGCCAACGGATTCATCGGCTCCCACCTCGTCGACGCGCTCGTCGAGAGCGGGCACGACGTGACCGCGTTCGACCGGTTCAGCTCGCAGCGGCCGACGTTCGCGTCCACCGCGCCCGCCGTGCTGCAGGGGGAGTTCCTCAGTCGCGCGGATCTCGAGACCGCGGTCGGGGGACAGCAGCTCGTCTTCCACTTCCTCTCCACGACGACGCCCGCGACCGCCGAGGCCGACCCGACCCTCGACATCCGCACCAACGTCGCGCAGACGGTGGAACTGCTCGAGGCGTGCGTCGCCGCCGGAGTCGAACACGTCTACTTCGCCTCGACGGGCGGCGCGATCTACGGTGACCAGGGCAAGCTCGAGTACGCCGAGACCGATCGCGCCCTGCCGATCTCGCCGTACGCGATCGGCAAGCTCACCATCGAGCACTACCTGCGATACTTCCGCGCGAAGCACGGCCTGCGGTCGACGGTGTTGCGGGTCTCCAACCCCTACGGCACCCGGCAGAAGCCGAACTCGAAGCAGGGGCTGATCCCGATCGCGCTCCGCCAGATCGTGCTCGGCCGGCCCGTGGTGCGGTTCGGCGATGGATCGATGGTGCGCGACTACGTCTTCGTGGAAGACCTCGTGCGCATGATCCTGCCGATCGTCGGGCGGTCGACGGTCCACGACCTGTACAACATGGGCAGCGGGGTCGGCTATTCGGTCAACGAGGTCATCGATTCGCTCCGCCGGGTCACCGGAATCGACTTCGAGATCGAGGAGCGGCGCATCCCGCCCACGTTCGTCGACCGGGTCGTGCTCAACACCGACCGCTATCGATCGGAGTTCGGCGAATTCCCCCTGACCGCGCTCGACGACGGCGTCCGGCGCACCTACGACGAGATCCGGAGGCACGTGGATGCCTGAGCCCATCGTGACGGTGGCGATCCTCACCTACAACGGCGAGGAGTACCTCGAGCGGATCCTGCAGCAATTGCGCCGCCAGCGGCTGGACGGCGGGTTCGAGGTGCTCGTCATCGACTCCGGGTCGACGGACGCGACGCTCGACATCGTCCGCCGCCACCCCGAGGTGCGGCTGCACGAGATCCCGAACTCCGAGTTCGGCCATGGAAAGACGCGCAATCTCGCAGCCCGACTCGCCCGGGGCGAGTTCATCGCCTACCTCACGCACGATGCCGTGCCCACCAACGAGGATTGGCTGCGGGAGCTCATCGCGCCGTTCGCGATGGACGAGCGCATCGTGGCGGTCATGGGCAAGCAGGTGCCGCGGCCGGGATGCTTCCCGCTGCTGAAGTACGAGATCAAGGGCGTGTTCGCCGGATTCGGACCGGACTTCGGCACCTCGGTGTTCTACAAGGACGAATCCATGTCCGACGAGGGCACCCTCGGCGCGCTGGGCTTCTACTCCGACGTGAACTCGGCGGCGCGACGACGTTTCCTGCTCGAACAGATCCCCTACCGCGACGTGCGCTACGCGGAGGACCAGCTCTTCGGCCGCGATGTCATCGAGGCGGGCTACCGCAAGGCGTACGCGCCGCGTGCCGCCGTGGAGCACTCGAACGACCTGACCCTCGCGGAGTACGGGCGGCGCATCTTCGACGAGACGGTCGGACTCCGGCAGATCGGGTTCCCGATCCCACGGATGTCCCGGGCCTCGCAGTTGCGGCTCACCCTTCGAGGGATCGTCGGCGACTCGCTCCGGATCCTCCGGGATCGCGACTACTCCTGGCGACGCAAGCTGTACTGGCTGGTCGCGAACCCGGCGTTCCAGGTGCGGAAATGGCGAAGCTATCGCGCGTCGACCCTCGTCGACCTGGCCGACGAGGGCGCGATCCGAGCCGGCTCGCTCGAGCACAGTCGGAAGCGGGCGAGCTGACGCTTGACGTGACCGGCCGTCTCCCGAGCGTCAGGCGGCGCTGACGCTCGGGAGGAGGCGGAGCGTTCCGGAGCCGGGTGCGAGCACCGGGACGTTGAAGCTCGTCGCCCCCGGCGCCTGATCGAAGTTGCGCCCCGTCTCGTCCCCGAGGCCGAGGTTGACGATGTACCTGCCCGGGCCGAGCCGGAGGTCGGGAAGCGTGACCGTGATCCGATGCACGCCCTTCGCCACCGGAAGCGACGTGTCGAGGTCGAAGGTCGTGACCTCGTACAGCCGGAGCCCGAGCGGAGTCTCGATCGAGAAGCCGAGGCCCCAACCGGGAACCGGGTCGACGATCTCGACGTCGATGTCGATCTCGACATCGATTCGCGCATCACTCACGACCGTGCGCGAGTCGATCGACCGGAACATGTACGGCTCCGCCTCGCGACCGGTGTGCGAGTGGACGACCGCGGCGAGACGATCCTCCTCGTATCCCGCCCGGAGGATCCGAAGGCCCTCCGCGGGGTCGCCGTCGTGCCGGATCAGGCCGCCGTGCAGGACGACGACCCGGTCGCAGAGACTGCCGACCTGATCCGCTGAATGACTGACGAGGATGATCGTGCGGCCCTCGTGCTGGAACTGCGCGATCTTCTCCATGCACTTGCGTTGGAACGGCTCGTCTCCGACCGCGAGCACCTCGTCGACGAGGAGCAGGTCGGGGTCGACGTGGACCGCGACGGCGAAGGCGAGCCTCACGTACATCCCGGAGCTGTAGAACTTCACCTGCGTGTCGATGAAGTCGCCGATACCGGAGAATTCGACGATGTCGTCGAACTGACGATCCGTCTCCTGGCGCGACAGGCCCAGGATCGATGCGTTGAGGTACACGTTCTCGCGACCCGTGAGGTCTTGGTGGAATCCGGCGCCGAGTTCGAGGAGTGCCGCGAGGCGGCCCCGCCTCGAGACCGTGCCCGCCGTGGGTTCGAGGATTCCGCCGATGACCTTGAGGAGCGTGCTCTTGCCGGAGCCGTTGTGCCCGACCAGGCCGACCGTGGAACCGACCGGGATCTCCATGGTGACATCCCGAAGTGCCCAGAAGTCGTCGACGTGCTTGCGCGAGGTCCGGAAGTTCACCAGCCGCTCCTTGAGCGACTTGTCCTTGTGCATGACGAATCGCTTCGAGACGTTCTGGACGGAGACCAGCGAGGGGTGCTGCATGTCAGAGCTCCTGTGCAAAGTTGCCTTGCAGGCGATTGAAGATCCGCTGGGCGAGCCAGAGGAGGCCCACGCTCACCACGAGCATGACGAGGAGGCGGAGCTCGAGGTTCTCCGGCCATGTCTGCGCGAATGCGCCCGTCGCCTCGTCCCCGGCGGCCCAGAGCGAGCGCTGCATCGAGATCACGGCGATGGTGACCGGGTTCGCAAGGTAGAGCTCTTCCAACCACCCGCCCTGCAGGGCGTCGTGGACGAACGTGAACGAGTACACGATCGGGGAAGCCCAGAAGAGCACGACCAGTGCCACCTCGACCAGGTGCTGGGTGTCACGCAGGTACACGTTGACTCCGGCGAGGATCAGCCCGACGGCGGTCGAGAACAGGGTCAGCATGATGATGGCGAGCGGTGCGAGCAGCAGCCGCTCGTCGGTCGGGAAGCTGGCCAGGACGAAGATGGCGGCGAGCAGCACCAGGAACTGGACGAAGAAGTTGAACATCGCCCCGCCGACGGCGCTCAACGGGTAGATCTCGCGCGGGAGGTAGACCTTCTTCACGAGCCCGGCGTTGCTCAGGAGCGACGTCGTCGAACTCGCCACGACTTCATTGAAGAGTCCCCAGGTGGTGAGGCCGACGAACACGAAGATGGCGAAATCCGGGATCGCCCGCGCCAGACCCAGGATCTGGCCGATCGCGAAGTAGTAGATGAGCAGTGAGACGATCGGCCGGAAGAGGCTCCACAGGATGCCGAGCGTGCTGTCTTTGTACCGTGCGCGCACCTCACGACGCACCAGGAGCCCCAGAAGCTCGCGCTGCGACCAGATCTCGGCGAGCGATTGGCCGGTGCCGGAGAAGAACGGCGAACGCCGACCCACCACTCGCATCGGTTCGAGCGCGATGCGCTCCGCGCGGCGTTCAGCGTCGCTCGCCATAATGCTCATGTCCTCCGTGGGTGCATACCGCGGCCCCTGGTGACGAATGGGCGACGCGCAATCCAAACGATTCTACGTTCTCCGTCAGCGCCGTGTTGCCGCTGGCATTCCCGGCCGCACGCCTAGGGTGAAGGAAATCGCGAGTACGGGGGTGCAACGGTGGAGACACCGGCTCGGAGGCGGCGGTTCGCACGATTCGCCGGCGGTGCGGCGTTCGCCGTATCCGCTTCCCTGCTCGCGGGCTGCGTCGCCACCGTTCCGTCGGCGCCTCTCGGCGTGTCCGACAGCCCGGCCCCCACCGAGACCGCCGACAAGCCGGTGAACTCGGAGGCTCCAACGACGCGCGAGGCGGTCCTCGTCGTGGTGGGAGTCGATGTCGCGGGCACGAGCGTGCTCGCGACCGGATACGTCTCCGGAGTCATCGAGGACGGGGGGCGGTGCGTGTTCGAGTTCACCCACGACGCCGACGTCGTGACGATCGAGCAGGCCGGCGTCGCCGACCGGATGTCCACCTCCTGCTCGTCGGGCCAGGTGCCGCTCGAGCGATTCGACCGCGGGACGTGGATGGCAGTCCTCGCCTACGAGGGCCTCTCCGGTGAGACGACCACATCGGAACCGATCGATCTGGAGATCCCATGAGCGCCCTCGGGAGGATTGCGGCAACCATCGGTCTCATCGCCGTCATCCTGCCGCTCGGAATCACCGGCGCCGCTCCGAGCGCCGCGGCCGCCGACGCCGCCGACTTCCAGCCCGGGTACCTCATCAGCGATGAGCTCTTCTTCGACGGCGGGGCGATGTCCGCATCCGCGGTGCAATCGTTCCTCGTCGGCAAGGTCCCCACGTGCCGGTCCGGTTACGTCTGCCTGAAGGACTACAAGCAGACGACGTCCAGCCGGGCAGCGGAGAGCGGGCTGTGCGGTCCCTACGCCGGTGCGACGAACGAGAGTGCGTCGACGATCATCGCGAAGGTGGGCGTGGCGTGCGGAGTGAGCCAGAAGGCGCTGCTCGCACTGCTCGAGAAGGAGCAGGGGCTCGTCACCGACACGTGGCCGACGGACCGCCAGTATCGATCGGCGACCGGATACGGCTGCCCCGACACTGCGGACTGCGACGCCCAGTACTACGGGTTCTCCAACCAGGTGTACATGGCGGCCCTGCAGTTCAAGCGGTACGCAGCGAATCCCACCGGCTGGAACCACGTCGCGGGGCGGACGAACTACATCCGCTTCCACCCGGACTCGACGTGCGGGTCGAGCGCTGTCTTCATCAGGAACCAAGCCACCGCGGGGCTGTACAACTACACGCCGTACCAGCCGAACGCAGCTGCGCTCGCGAATCTCTACGGCACCGGCGATGCATGCAGCGCGTACGGCAACCGGAACTTCTGGCGGATCTACTCGGACTGGTTCGGATCGCCGACGGGTCCGTCGAGCCTGGTCCGGACTGCCGACAACGCGACCGTCTACCTCGTCTCCGGTTCGGTCAAGTATCCGGTGACGAGCCTGTCGACGCTGACCGCGCTCTCGCCGCTCGGCCCCGTGAGCTTCGTCTCCCAGGCGTACCTCGACCGGTACACGACGTTGCAGCCCGTCGGCCGCGTGATCCGAGGGCCGGACGGGACCATCTACTTCTACGACGCCGGCATCAAGCTGCCGTTCACGAGTTGCCAACTCGTCGTCGACTACGGCGGATCGTGCACCTCGGCAGGCTTCGTGCAGTTGACCGCCGAGCAGGTCGGCGCGTTCGTCACCGGACCGGCCATGCGTTCCGTGCTCGGGACCACCGAGGGGTCTCGCTATTACGTGACGCAGGGGACGCGACGCGAGATACTCGACGACCGATCGCAGGCGGAAGCGGGGATCTCGGGCGGCTACAACGTGCTCACCGAGAACGCCGTCGCGGGCCTCGCGTTCGGACCCCCGATCGTGCGCGATTCCGTCCTGCTCACCCGACGCGGAGGCGGCTACTTCTTCCTGAGCGCCGGCTCGAAGTACGCCGTCGACGCCGGCGCCGCCGCGGCATCCGGCCTGCCCGCACGATCCTCCGGCACGCTCCGGCCCCAGAGCCTTGCGCTCATCCCGGATTCGGGCATCCCCTTCCGGGGTGTCGTCACGGGCTCGACCGACGGCACCAAGAGCATCCTGAGCGGGACGGGCAGGTACCGGTGGACCGGCGGCGTGGGATCGGGCGACGCGCCGAAGGTGCCGGCATCACAGGAGTTCGTCGAGAGCTTCGGGCTGCTCGGCGATGTCACGGTCGGCTCGGCCATCAAGGCGGCGGACTCCGCCACCGTGTACATCGTGATGAGCTCGCAGATTCTGCCGGTCGGCTCGTGGAGCGCGCTGGTGGCGCTGCAGAACTCGACGTCGCCGAAGATCGCCGTCGTGCCCGCCGCGATGATCTCGACGCTCCCGAAGGGTCCCGTGGCGCTCACCGCCGGGAGTCTCGTGCGAACCCCGGGCGAAGCGACGATCTACCTCGTGAACGGCGTGACGAACAAGGTGCCGATCTCGAACTTCGTCTACACGAACGAGGCGGGAATCACCTCATGGACCTACACGACGCAGGAACGCCTCGACGCCTACCCGACCGCGGCCGGGCCGTTGGGCTTCGGAATCGCCTGTGGGACGGAGAACCTCGTGAGTGCGGGAGGCGCCGTCCACCGCGTCGATCCCACGCTCGCGAGCGCCTTCCCGGTGAAGTACACGGCGCTCGACGAGTTCACGTGCAGGCTGCTGGAGCGCGGCATCGATGCGAGCGCCTTCATCCGAACGCCGGACGGGAGCATCTACCAGCTCAAGGATGGTCAGAAACTGCCCATCACCTCGATGGCGAGGTTCGCCGAACTGAGCGGCGGCTCCGCCTGGCTGAGCGTGTCGACGGCGTTCGCTGCGCAGTTCCCGACCGGGCCGAGGGCCTGACCCCGGGGCGGCCGGTCGGCCGTGACTCGGCCGCTAGGCTGACTGGGTGAATTCTGCCCCCCCGACGTCGATGAGGCGGCGCTTCAAGGCGCTCTTCCTCGTGCCCGCACTGCTCCTGATCGCACTCGCCGCGTGGGCCGTCTCCTCCCCGATCGGGTCGAGCCCCGACGATGACTTCCACCTGACGAGTGTCTGGTGCGCGACGGGCGATCGGCCCGGACTGTGCGAGAGCACCGGGGACAGCGAGACGCGCAGCGTCGCGCGGGAGATCGCGTCGGCACCGACCTGCTACGCCTTCAAGCCCGCCGAGAGCGGCGTCTGCCAGGAGACGACGGCAGCCGGGGGTATGACCGAGACCACCCGCGGCAACTTCAACGGCGGATACCCGCCGGTGTTCTACGGCTTCATGAGTCTGTTCGCAGGCGCGGACGTCGGGACCTCGGCGATGGTCATGCGGCTCGTCAACGTCGTGCTCTTCGTCGCGACCACGACCGTGCTCTTCTGGCTCCTGCCCGTGCCGCGACGGGCGACACTGCTCTGGTCATGGACCATCGGGCTGATCCCGTTGACCACGTTCCTCCTCGCGTCGAACAACCCCAGCTCGTGGGCGATCATCTCCGCGGGCACGGTGTGGTTGTCGTTCGTCGGCTACGCGGAGAGTGCCGGGTGGCGCCGGGTGGCGCTGGGTGTCCTCGGCGTGGTGGCGGCCATCCTGGGGGCCGGAGCCCGCACGGACGCGGCGGTGTACGGCGCGATCGGCGCGATCGTCGCGATCGTGCTCACCCTCCGTCGCGATCGACGGGCGCTGCTCGGGGCGATCCTCCCGGCAGCCGTCGTCCTCATCATGATCGCGGGCTTCCTCTTCACGGGCCGGCAGTCCGGCGTCGTGACGGGCGGCTTCGGCGACCACGACCTGCCCCCGGGGTTCACGACGGGAACGCTCGCACTCGACAACCTGGTCCGCGTGCCCGAACTGTGGCTCGGCACGTTCGGAACCTGGAGCCTCGGATGGTTGGACACCCCCCTGCCCGGGATCGTGACAGTCGGCTCCGCGTTCGTGTTCGCGGGCATGATGTTCGTCGGCATCGCGTCGAGCTCGCTCAGGAAGTGGCTCGCACTCGCACTCGTGATCGGCGCAGCGTGGACGCTCCCGGCCTGGATCCTCCTGCAGAGCAAGGTGCCGGTCGGTTACGAGGTCCAGCCGCGGTACATCCTTCCGCTGGTCGTCATGGCGGGGGGAGTCGCGCTCCTCGTCGTCGGGGCGAAGCACCTTCGGCTGTCGACGCCGCAGCTCGTCATCCTCGCCGTGGCCGTCTCGGTGTCCAATGCGGTCGCGCTGCACGTGAACCTCCGTCGGTACCTCACGGGTCTCGACAATCACGACTGGAATCTGGATCGCGGCATCGAATGGTGGTGGCAGAGCCCCGTCTCCCCGATGACCGTGTGGGCCATCGGCACCCTCGCCTTCGGCGCGGCGATCGTGATCGCGGTCCTGGAAGCCCGTCGTCTCGGAGCGGTCGAAGCGGCCCGGGATGCCGAGCCGTCGACGGCGGCACCCGTCAGCGCCTGATCGGCGAGGTCGCCGGCGCGCGCGTCACGCCGGCGACCTCCGGATGTCGGATGCCGCTCAGGCGGCGCCGATGACGCGGTACTCGCTTCCGGGCCACGACCCGCGCGTGCTGATTCGCCGACCATCGACGACTGCCTTCACGCCCGGGAGATCGTCGGAGGTCAGTTCCGCGTAGTCCCGATGGTCGGTCTGGATGACCGCTGCGTCGACCGGCGTGCCGAGGGAGTACGGCGTGAACCCGATCCGCTCGAGCTCCTCATCCGCATAGAGCGGGTCGTGGACCGAGACCACGGCACCGCGGGCGACGAGCTCGTCGACCGTCGCGAAGACGCCCGAGAAGGCGGTCTCCTTCACGCCGCCGCGGTACGCCGCACCGAGCACGACCACGCGGGCGCCGCGGAGGTCGCCGTACGCGGACTCGAGGAGGTCGACCGCGTGGGCCGGCATCGCGGCGTTCGCCTCGCGCGCCGCACGCACCACCGTCGCGGCGGGGTCGTTCCAGAGGTAGAGCCGCGGGTAGACCGGGATGCAGTGGCCGCCGACGGCGATGCCGGGACGGTGGATGTGGCTGTACGGCTGCGAGTTCGACGCCTCGATGACCTTGTAGACATCGACGCCGATGGTCTCGGCGTACCGGCCGAACTCGTTGGCCAAGCCGATGTTCACGTCTCGATAGGTCGTCTCGGCGAGCTTCGCGAACTCGGCCGCCTCGGCGCTGCCGAGGTCCCAGACGCCGTTCGGGGTCGTCAGGTCGGGCCGATCGTCGAAGTCGAGCACTGCCCGGTAGAAGTCGAGCGCGCGGGCCGCACCTCGGTCGGAGAGCCCGCCGACGAGCTTCGGGTACTTCCTGAGGTCCTCGAACACGCGGCCGGTGAGCACTCGCTCGGGGGAGAAGACGATATCGAAGTCCTCGCCCTCGACGAGGCCCGAGATCTCCTCGAGCAGCGGCTTCCACCGGGACCGTGTCGTTCCGACGGGGAGCGTCGTCTCGTAGCTGACGAGCGTGCCCGGGGTGAGGTGCTCCGCGACCGACCGGGTCGCTGCGTCCATCCAGCCGAAGTCCGGCCGGGCGTCCGCGTCCACGAACAACGGCACGACGATCACCACGGCGTCGGCCTCGGGGATCGCCGCTCCGTAGTCGGTCGTCGCTCGCAGGCGGCCGGCAGGCACCAACTCGGTGAGTGCGTCCTGGAGACCGGCCTCCCCGGGGAACGGCTCCTGCGCGGCCATGATCGTGTCGACCGTGTGCTGGTTCACGTCGACGCCGATGACGTCGTGCCCCTTCGACGCGAACTGCACGGCGAGCGGAAGACCGATCTTCCCCATCGCGACGACCGCGATCCTCATCAGGCTGACTCCCTTCGGGCGCTGCGCGCCTCATGACCAAACTCAGCAATCATACGACCCGGTGCTCGCGTGACCGGTCGGGGTGGACCACCCTCGCCCCCGGGTGGAGGCCGGCGCCGTCTATCGTTGAACGAGGTCGGGCGCCGGATCGTCGGCGATGCCCGGCCGCACGATTGCGAAGGGGAGAGTACATGGGCCGGGAGGCACGCGGTGGCAGGACCCCGCGACGGGTGGTGGTCCTCACGACCTGGTTCCCGAGCGACGACCGCCCGACGCAGGCCCCGTTCAACCTCCGGCATGCCGAGGCGATCGGAGATGTCGCCGAGGTGCGCGTCCTCCACGTGCGATTCGGCGCGACGGGGCGGGCGGCGGACGAGGTCTACCACGGAGTGCGGGTCCGCCGCCTGCCGCTCTCGGCGAGACATCCGCTCACGGCGCTCGCCACGCTCGCCGCGGTCCGTCGGGCAGTGCGCTCCTCGGATGTCGTGCACACGATGGCGTTCTCGTCGATCGGCGTGCTGCTGGCCGCGGCGCCGTTCGGCCGAACGCCCTGGGTGCACACCGAGCATTGGAGCGGTGTCGCGCACCCCGAGTACGTGTCGCCCCGATGGAGACGGCTGGCATGGCTGCGTGGGGTGCTCCGCGCCCCTGCCCGGCTCACGGCGGTCAGCCGCCAGCTGGCCGACGTGCTGGTGCGATTCAGCTCCGCCGAACGCGTGTCCGTCGTCCCCTGCGTCGTGGAGAACCCCGAGCCGGTGTCGGCGCCGCCGGCCTCGCCGCCGCTCGAACTCGTGTCGGTCGGCGGGATCGTCGAGGGGAAGCAGCCCCTCGTCGCGGTGCGCACCCTTCGATGGCTCGCCGACCAGGGCGTCGACGCCCGTCTCACCTGGGTCGGCGACGGTCCGATGCGTGCCGAGATGGAACGGGAGGCCGGCGACCTGCAGGTCGCCGACCGCGTTCGGATCACCGGCTTCGTCGACCCGGATGACGTCTTCGGCTACTACGCGCGGGCCCGGGTCTTCTTCGGCCCGACCCGGAGCGAGACCTTCTTCGCTGCCGCGGCCGAGGCGCTCTCGGCGGGCCGGCCGGTCGTGGCGGCGGATGTCGGCGGCTTCACCGACTACGTGAGCGAGGCGAACGGCGTCATCGTCGACGAGCTCTCTCCCGCCTCGTTCGGAAGCGGCATCCTGCTCGCCGCGGAGCGGTTCGAGGACGTGCCTCCCGAGCGGATCGCGACCCCGATCCGGTCACGCTTCAGCCGCTCCGCCATCGCGGGCTCCTTCGACGCCGTGTATCGCGCCGCGGAAGCGGATCCCGCCGCGCCGTACGCGTTCCGGCTCCTCGCCGTCGGCCGCAGCCGGCGGCCGGCCTGACCGGACGGAGGCTCGCGCCGCCTCCGTCTAGACTCGAATCCATGCACGTTCTGAGCGTCGTCGGCGCCCGCCCGCAGTTCGTCAAGCTGGCCCCCATCGCTCACGCGCTGGAGGGCCGCGCCCGCCACACCGTGGTGCACACGGGCCAGCACTACGACGACAACATGTCCGACTCCTTCTTCCGCGACCTCGGAATCCCCGCGCCCGACGTGAACCTCGCCGTCGGCTCCGGTCCGCACGGCAAGCAGACCGGCTCGATGCTCGCGTCGCTCGAGCCCGTCTTCGAGGACTACCGCCCCGACTGGGTGCTCGTGTACGGAGACACGAACTCGACCCTCGCGGCCGCGGTCGCCGCGGTCAAGCTCCACCTGCCCCTCGCGCACCTCGAGGCGGGTCTGCGCTCCTTCAATCGGCGGATGCCGGAGGAGCACAACCGCGTGCTCACCGACCACGCCGCCGATCTGCTGCTCGCGCCCACCGAGGTCGCGATGCGCCACCTCGACGACGAGGGGCTCGCGGATCGCAGCGTGCTCGTCGGCGACGTCATGACCGACGTGCTCTACCGCACCCGCGATCGCGTGGCCGCGGCGCCGCCGTCGTCGACCGGGCTGCCCGACGGCGAGTACCTCGTGGCGACGCTGCACCGGCCCGACAACACGGACGACCCGGCGCGGCTGGAGGCGATCGTCTCCTCGCTCGCCGGGCTCGACCGTCCGGTGCTCCTCGTGGCGCACCCGCGTCTCGTCGCCGCGGCCGAGCGCGCGGGAGTCGAGCTGGCCCGCGGTCCGATCCGCGTCATCGCGCCGCTGTCGTACCCCGAGCTCGTGTGGGCGGTCTCCAACGCCGCCGGGGTGGTCACCGACTCGGGGGGACTGCAGAAGGAGGCGTTCCTGCTGCGGGTGCCGTGCACGACGGTGCGGCCGGAGACGGAGTGGGTGGAAACGGTCGAGCTCGGCTGGAACGTGCTCGTCGGCGACCGGCTCGGGGAACTCGCGTCGGCAGTCTCCCGCCCGCGGCCCGCCGAGACCGCCGCGACGCCCTACGGCGACGGCCACGCGGCCGAGCGGGTCGTCGACACGCTGCTGGAGCGCCGAATCAGCGTCTGATGGCCCCGAGCACGGCACGGGCCGCCTTGGCGCCCGCTGCCGACAGTGACGCGTTCTCGTCGACCCATCGCGACCGAGCCGGGCGAGCGGCTTCCGTCTCGCCCGTCGCCTTCGCCCTCGCCGCCGCGATCATCGCATCCGCCACGGCATCGGGATCGTGGGAGGCGCTCCAGCCCAGGCCGTTCTCGTCGACCAGGGCAGCGGCGACCCCCGTGCCCGCGAAGACGACCGGAGTGCCGCAGGCTGCGGCCGCGTACACCTTGGTCGGCTTCGCGAAGTCGTACCCGAGGCCGGGCGTGATGCTCGCGAGCGCGGCGGTCGCGCCGCGCAGCCATTCCGCAGTGCGCCGTGGCGGGATGACTCCGCCGAGCACCACTCGATCGGAGAGCCCGAGCCGGGCCGCCGCCTCGGCGATGCGACCGGACTCGGAACCGTGGCCGAAGAACCGGATGCCGGCGTCGGGGTACTCGGCGAGCACGCGGGGGAGCGCTTCGACGAAGATCGCGGGACCCTGCCACTCCGACATGATGCCGGTGTACACGTAGGTCGGGAACGGCAGGTCGGCGCGCTCGCCCTCGATCGAGAAGAGGCCGGTGTCGATGCCGTTGCCGACCGTGACGACGCGATCCTCGGCCACGCCGAACGCGACCACCTTCTCGGCCACCTCGTCGGAGACGGCGATGACCGCCGCCGCGCGGCGCAGGACCCATCCCTCGAGCCCGCGCATGACGGCGATGAGCCCCCTCGAGGAGCCGAGGGCGATGAGACCGTCAGTCCAGACATCCGCGGCGTAGTAGACGAAGGGCCGGCGCCGCAGCCACGAGCTCACGGCGACCATGAACCCCGTCGTGGGCGGCGGCTCGGCGACGACGACGTCCGCTCGCCGGAACAGCAGCCGGAAGAAGAGCGGGATGTCGAAGCTCAGGTACTGCACGTAGCCGCGCACGTTGCCCGAACGGTCGCGCAGGACCGGCGCGCGGGCGATGCGGACGCCGGGTGCGTCGGCTTCGCCCTGCGCGGCCTTCGGCGGACGGGTCGTGACCACCACCACATCGGCGCCGGCCTCCACCAGCCCGAGGGCCAGGGCGCGCAGCCGGAACGATGCGGCGCCGACCTCGGGGCTGAAGAGCCGCGTCGCGACGAGCGCTCGTCTGGTGCCGCGCGTCACTCGGGAACGCCGACGGTGGTGTGGGTGGCGGCGGACTCGAGCACGGCTTCGGCGACCGCGATCGTGCGCAGGCCGTCGCGCAGCGTGACGATGTCGTTGCGGACACCCAGGACGGCATCGCGGAAGGCCTCGTGCTCGAGGCGCAGCGGCTCCCGCTTCGCGAGGGCGAAGCGCGTCACGGCGCCCTCCGACACCCCGCGGAACGCGGCCACGGAGTCCCACTCGGTGGCGACCGTGCCGTTCTCGTAGAACGTGAGGTCGCCGGTGAGCGTGTCGGCGACGAACGCGCCCCGCTCGCCGGTGACCACGGTGACTCGCTCCTTCATGGGCGAGAGCCAGTTGACCAGGTGACTCGTGATCACGTCGTTGGCGAGACGGCCGGTGAACGACACCATGTCCTCGTGCTCCCGCCCGCTGCGCACCGTGGTGTGCGCGGAGACCGTGGCGAACGGGCTCTGCGCGAGCCACGCGCTCAGGTCGATGTCGTGGGTCGCGAGGTCCTTCACGACCCCGACGTCGGCGATCCGGGCGGGGAAGGGACCCTGCCTGCGCGTGGCGATCTGGTACACCTCGCCCAGGTCGCCGTCCGCGATGCGCTGGCGCAGGCTCTGCAGCGCGGGATTGAAACGCTCTATGTGGCCGACCGCTCCCACGAGCCCTCGACGCTCGAAGGCCTCGACGATGCGGCGACCGGAGGCGGAGTCGCCCGCGATGGGCTTCTCGATCAGGACGTGCACACCGGCATCGGCCAGCCGCAACGCGATGCCCTCGTGCAGCACGGTGGGCACCGCGACGACGGCGGCGTCGAGGCCCGCGCCGATGAGTCCCTCGACGTCGGCGTGCAACGGAAGTTCGCCCGCGACGTGGTGCGGGTCGCCGACCGCATCGGCGACCGCGACGAGCTCGACGCCCGGAGTCTCGCGGATGACCCGTGCATGATGCCGGCCCATCATGCCGAGCCCGATCAGCCCGATGCGCAGCTCGCTCATGCGCCGGCTCCCACGAGCCTGTTCACGGCCTCGACGATCCGCTCGAGATCCGCCGCGCTGAGCGAGGGGTGCACGGGCAGCGAGAGCACCTCGCGCGCCGCGCGCTCCGTCTCGGGCAGGTCGATGTCCCGGCTGAACGCAGGAAGGCGGTGGTTCGGGATCGGGTAGTACACGCCGGTACCGATGCGGTACTCCTCGCGGAGCGCGGCAGCGAGGCCGTCCCGGTCCTCGGGCACCCGGATCGTGTACTGGTGGTAGACGTGCGTCGCCCCCTCGGCGACGTGTGGGGTGCCGACGCCCTGCAGGTGCTCGTCGAAGAAGGCGGCGTTCCGCCGGCGGTCCGCGGTCCAGCCGAGCACCTTCCGCAGCTGGGCGCGGCCGATCGCCGCGTGCACGTCGGTCATGCGCGCGTTGAAGCCCACGATCTCGTTCTCGTACTGGCGTTCCATCCCCTGGTTGCGCAGCAGTCGAACCCGTCGGGCGACATCGGGATCGCCGGTCGTAACCATGCCGCCCTCGCCCGACGTCATGTTCTTGGTCGGGTAGAGGCTGAACATCGCGAAGGTGCCGAAGCTGCCGACGGGGGCGCCGCCGAACGTCGCACCGTGCGCCTGCGCCGCGTCCTCGAAGAGCTGCAGCCCGCGCTGCTCGGCGAGGTCGCCGAGCGATCGCATGTCGGCGGGATGCCCGTAGAGATGCACGGGCAGGATCGCCGCGGTGCGATCGGTGAGCACCGCCTCGACCGCGGATGCATCGAGGCAGAAGTGGTCGGGCTCGATGTCGGCGAACACGGGGGTCGCACCGGTGAGGGCGACGGAGTTGGCCGTCGCGGCGAACGTGAACGACGGGACGACGACCTCGTCGCCCGGGCCGATGCCGGCGGCGAGCAGGCCGAGGTGGAGCCCGGCGGTGCCGGAGTTCACGGCCACGGCGGCCCGGCCGTCGACGAGGACCGAGGCGAACTCCTGCTCGAAGGCGGCCACCTCGGGGCCGCCGGCGAGCATCCCGCTCGCGAGCACGGCGTCGACCGCGGCGCGCTCCTCGGCGCCGATCAGCGGGCGGGCCGCCGGGATGAAGTCCAGTTCCTCAGTCATCGGCCAGCTCCGTCAATTCGTCTCCATTCTCGATGTAGCGCGCACCCGTGCGCGGGCACCGCCATTCGTCTCCGACGCGCTCGAGCGGCTCGCCCGCGCGGCCCACCCAGCGGATGCGCCGCGCCGGCACGCCCGCGACGAGCGCGAAGGGCGGCACGTCCTTCGTGACCACGGCGCCCGCCGCGACCATCGCCCATCGGCCGATGTGCACCGGTGCCACGCAGACGGCTCGTGCGCCGATCGAGGCGCCTTCGTCGATGGTGACCCCGACCGCGTCCCAGTCGTCGGCAGTCTTGAGCTCGCCGTCGGGCGTGACGGATCGCGGGTACGTGTCGTTGGTGAGCACGACCGCCGGCCCGATGAAGACGCCGTCGCCGAGCACCGCGGGCTCGTAGACGAGCGCGTGGTTCTGGACCTTCACGTTGCGGCCGAGCCGCACGCCGGTGCCGATGTAGGCGCCGCGGCCGATGATGCAGTTCTCGCCGAGCACCGCGTCCTCGCGGATCTGCGCGAGATGCCAGATCTTCGAGCCGGACCCGATGGTCGCGCTCGCAGAGACGTCGGCTCCGGATGCGATAGCGACCACGGATGGTCCTTTCGGGGTGGAGCGAGGGATGGGGTGGGATCAATTCCGCATCGACGTTAGCATGCGGATCTCCGGCGTCATGAGGGCGGCCCAGACGGCGACGTAGGCGACGGATGCCACGAGGATGCCGAGCAGCGGCCAGTCGAACGCCTCGGCGGCGACGATGATCAGGGCGGCGCACGCCACGCCGGCCGCGAACCGGATCCAGAGCCAGAGCCACGGCATCCCGTAGCGACGCCACACGACGAGGATCGGGCCGAAGCCCGAGACGAGGGCGCCGACCAGGTAGCCGAGGGCGACGCCGGTCGTGGAGGCGAACGGCACCAGGGCCGTCATCGCGATGAGGCCGAGCGCCACGCCTCCTGCGCTCAGCAACGAGGCGAGCCGCACGCTCGAGCGGCCTCCCGCCTGCAGCAGGGTGACCGTTCCCGCGCTCAGCGTGACGGCGAGACTGGCCGCGAGGAGGATGCGCAGGTCGGTGGCGCCCTCGGTGAACCCCGGACCGTAGACGATCGAGAGCAGCGGTTCTGCGAGGATCGCCAGCACCCCGAACACCGCCCCGAGCGCGAAGACCAGGCCGCGCGTCGAGAGGTCGGCCTGGCGCACCATCGATCCGTCGTCGTCGCGGCCGGAGGCATGGGCCATCGTCGGGAACAGTACGAGGGAGAGCACCGAGCTGAGCAGCGAGGCGGGCGTCGCGATGCTCAGGGCCGCCGCGTACCATCCGGCTTCGTCGCCGGTGCCCACCCAGTTCGCGATCACCATGGTGAGCTGGATGAAGCCGCTCGTCGCGAGCGCCGACAGCGACCCCCACAGGATGAAGGCGTTCATCTCGTGGCGCAGCGCATGCGGCAGCGGCGTCCGTCCGCGGCCCTTGGGCCGACGGGGCCACCCGGCGATGGCGTAGAGGCCGTATCCGACGGCGAGCGGCAGCAGCACGAGCTCCGTCCAGCCCAGGGCGAGGAACACGAGGAGCAGGCCCAGCCCCACCACGAGCGTGATGACGTCCCAACCGGCGACCCGGCTCACGAGCCCCGCCGAGAAGTACACGCCGCGCACGAACGAGTAGGCCGAGAGGGTGAACGCGAGGAGGCCGCCCGTGACGGCGAGCGGGATCGAGTGGGATGCGACGATCGTGTAGACGATCACGCCCGTGGGTGCCGCGACGAGTGCCGCGGCGATGAGGGCACCGCGTGAGAGGTACGCCGCCGACGACCACGCGAGCTCGAGGTCGCCGCGGCCGCGGGCACGGGCGATGAACTTCACCGCGGCGTTCCCGCTCGCGATCGGGTACGCGAGGGAGGCGATCTGCGCGACGGCGATGGCGCCATTCGTCGTGGCGAGCACGGCGGGCCCGAGCCACCGGCCGATGAGCACGCTGTAGAGGAAGCGGAGGATGCCCTGCAGGCCCACGCTCGCGGTCGACAGCACGCTCCGCTTCACCATCGCGGGCTGGTCCTCGGTATCGAGGTCGACGCGGCCGAAGAATCGGTGCGGTACCCTCGAAGGCATCAGGTTCGTCCTCGGTCGCGGCCGCACAGGTCGAGCGGCGGACGACCCGCCGGCGGCATGGCGGCAATGCTACCAAGCGCGGTCACGCGGTTCGGCAGCGCCGACGAGACGACCGAGTAGTAAGCCCCGCGACGACCGGCACCATGACGTGTGCCGGCACGGGTCGCAGAGGAAGCCGAGGAGCACACCATTTCCACCCCAGTCGAGCAGCGAACGTGGCTGGTCGTCCCCCTCTACAACGAGGCGACGGTCGTGCGCGCGGTCATCGAGAACGCACGCGCCGTGTTCCCCAACATCGTGTGCGTCGACGACGGCAGCTCCGACGAGTCGGTCGGCGAGGCACGCGCAGGCGGCGCCGTGGTCGTCGAACACCCGTTCAACCTGGGGCAGGGGGCCGCGATCCGCACCGGCCTCGACTACGCGCTGCGCGATCCCGGTGCCGACTACTTCGTGACGTTCGACTCCGACGGGCAGCACCGGGTGGAAGACGCCCTCGCGATGGTGCAGCGCCTCGACTCCGAGCCGCTCGACGTCGTCATCGGCTCCCGATTCCTCGACGGGCGCACGAAGCCGGGAGCGCTGAAGCGCGTCGTGCTGAAGCTCGCGGTCGCGTTCGAACGGCGGAGCACGGGAGTGCAGCTCACGGACGCGCACAACGGTCTTCGCGCGCTGAACCGGCACGCGGCCCGGTCCATCGAGATCGACCAGAACCGGATGGCCCACGCATCCGAGATCGTCTTCGAGATCGGCAAGAAGAAGCTGCGGTACGCCGAGCAGCCCGTCCACGTGGTCTACACCGACTACACGCGGTCCAAGGGGCAGTCGATCTGGAACTCGGTCAACATCCTCAACGATCTGTACCTGAAGTGAGCGAGGACTGAATTGGACACTCAGCTGGTGATCAAGGTCCTGCTCATCGTCGTGTTCGCGGCGTTCGCGGTGTTCCTGATGCTGCCCGGTCGCGGCGTGCGGCACGTCGCCATCCGGCGCATCGTGATGCTCGCACTCCTCGTCGTGGTCGTGTTCGCCGTCGTCTTCCCGTCGAGCCTCAGCACCATCGCGAGCCTCGTCGGCGTCGGCCGTGGCACCGACCTGCTGCTGTACGGCCTCATCGTCGTCTTCATCGGCAACTCGCTGATCGAGCACCGGCGCGCTCGCCAGCTCGAACGGCAGATCACGGTGCTGGCCAGGCGGATCGCCCTCGACGAGAGCCCGGAGCCGTCGCGCCCCCGCGCGACCGAGGCCGACGGAGCGGAGCCCACCGAGCGCTGAGGGCCGGCGGGCCGCCCGTCGGGGGTCACGTAGACTCGACGGGTGCGTGTGGTCGTGACGGGTGGAGCCGGATACATCGGAGCCCACGTCGTCCGGCTTCTGGCATCCCGCGGCGATGACGTCGTCATCGTCGACGACCTCGTCACCGGCGTCGCTGATCGAGTCGCCGGTGCGCCGATCGTCGAACTCGACCTCGTCTCCGACCGGGCGGCCGACGCGTTGTCCGTCGCATTGCGCGGTGCCGACGCCGTCATCCACTTCGCGGCCCGCAAGCAGGTCGCCGAGTCGGTCGCCAGGCCGGCGTGGTACTACCGGCAGAACGTCGGCTCGCTCGCCGTCGTGCTCGAGGCGATGGAGTCGGCCGGCGTCCGGCGACTGGTGTTCTCGTCGTCGGCGGCCGTGTACGGCGCGACCGAGGGCAGCCGGATCCGCGAGACCGAGCCGACCGTGCCGGTGAACCCCTACGGGGACACGAAGCTCGTCGGCGAGCGCATGGTCGCGGCATCCGTGGCCGCATGGGGTCTCACGGCCGTGAGCCTCCGGTACTTCAACGTCGCGGGCGCCGGGTGGGACGAACTGGGCGACAGCGCGGTGCTCAACCTCGTTCCGATGGTGTTCGAGCGGATCGACCGCGGCGAGCCGCCGATCATCTTCGGCGACGACTACGACACGCCAGACGGAACGTGCATCCGCGACTACATCCACGTGCTCGACCTCGCCGAGGCGCACGTCGCCACCCTCGACGCGATGGCGCAGGGCGCGCCGCGGCACGACGTGTTCAACGTCGGAACGGGTCGCGGCTACTCCGTGCGCGAGATGGTCGAGGCGATCCGGGAGCACGCGGGCTCGACGGTGCCCGCCGAGGTGCGTCCGCGCCGTGCGGGCGATCCCGCCGTCGTGGTCGCCGATCCGTCCGCGATCCGCGATACCGTCGGCTGGGTCGCGCGGCGCGGCCTCGACGACATCGTGACGAGTGCCTGGTCCGCGCACCGGTTCCTCTCGCGCTGAGGCGCTCACAGGCCCGAAACATCCGTCGGATATCCTGAGCCATCGCACGCCCGAGGACTGGAGGCAGGGGATGGAGCAGGCAGCGCCAGGCGTTCGTCCGAGGCGTGGGTGGGGCACAGGCCTGTCCTCGCCACGCGCGGTGTTCTGGGCGGCGTTCGCCCTCGTCGCCCTGATGTCGACGCTGTGGGCGGTCGCCAGCCCGCTCTTCTCGGTTCCCGATGAGAACGCCCACGTCGCCAAGGCCGTGGCGCAGTTGCGCGGCGAGGTCATCGGCGAGGCCGTCGAGGGACGCAAGCACCTCGTGGTCGATCTCCCGGAGGGTTACGACTACAACCACGGCATGATGTGCTACCTGTTCATCCCCGAGCACTCCGCCGAGTGCGGCGTGGACTTCGGCGACGGCACCGGGGAGCAGGACTTCGAGACGTGGGTCGCCACGTACAACCCGATCTACTACGCCGTCGTGGGCTGGCCGAGCCTGCTCACCGACGACGGCATCGTCGCCGTCTACGCCATGCGCATCCTCAGCGCCCTCCTGTGCTCGCTCCTCCTCGCCTGGGCGTTCCAGCTGGCATTGGCCGGCAGTCGAGCGCGCTGGATGCCCTTCGGCGCCGCGTTCCTCGCGCTCCCGATGGTGGTCTACTTCGCCGGGGCGGTGAATCCAAACGGCGTCGAGATCGCGGCGGGCGCCGCCCTGTGGCTGGGCGTGCTCCGACTCCTCGAGAGCTTCGGGACGGCGGACGATCCGCATGCACGGCCGCGCTGGTACCTCTGGCTCGTCGTCACGATCTCCGCGTCGCTGCTCGTCAACGCACGGGCGATCGGACCGCTCTGGGTGCTCGTCATCGCAGTGGCGTGCTCGGCGGTGGTGGGCTGGCGCTCCGCGGGACGCCTGTTCGCGACGCGCGGCAGCTACCCCTGGCTCGTGGCGATCGCCGCGGCATCCGTCTTCTCACTCGCCTGGACGCTCGGGACCGGCGGCATCGCCAGTCAGGCCGACACGGCGGACGCGCCCCTCGTGGGCGCCTCCCCACTCGTCGGGGTCGCGGTGATGATCCGCCACACCGGCGACTGGGTGCAGCAGGTCCTGGGCGTCTTCGGATGGCTCGACACGCCGTTGCCCTTCGAGGCGTACCTGCTCGTCGCGGTCGCACTCGGCGTCCTCGTGGTGCTCGCCGCGGCCGGCAGCGACCGGCGCGGTGCGATCGTGGTCATCGGGTCGCTCGCGCTCGCGCTGCTGCTGCCCGCGCTCATCCAGGGGTTCCAGATCTCGCGCACCGGCCTGATCTGGCAGGGCCGGTACGGCCTGATCCTCTACCTCGCCGTGCCCATCGCGGCCGCCTGGGCCCTGTCGCGGGGGAGTGGAGACCGTCTCGCCTTCCTCTCGTCGCGCCTGACCTGGATCGGCGTGTCGCTGCTCGCGGCCTTCTCCTCCATCGCCTACGTCTGGGTGATGCGGCGCTACACGCAGGGACTCACCACGGCGAGGTCCGACGAGTTCCCGTCGAGTCCGTGGCAGCCGCCCATCGACGACATCGCACTGTGCGTGCTCTACGTCGTCGTGGCGCTCGGGTTCGCCGTGTGGATCGGCAGGCTCGGCATGCTGGCCGCTCGCGGCGTCGAGGCGAGCAGGGCCGATGGCTGAGCCGCGCGTCGCCATCGCCTACGACTGCCTCTACCCGGTCCACACGGGTGGGGGCGAGCGGGTATACCGCCGCATGGCCGAGCTCCTCGTCGAGCGCGGTGCGAAGGTGAGCTACGTGACGCGTGCCGATTGGCCGACGGATGCCGCGCCGCGGGCGCCGTTCGATCTCGTCGGCGTCTGGCGCGGGCGGATCCACGACGCGAGCGGCACGCGCACGGCGTCGAGCGCTCTCGCATTCGCGTCGGCACTGTTCCGGCACTTCGTGCGGCATCGCGGATCGTACGACCTCGTCGTCGTCGCCGCGCTGCCGGTGCTCAACGTCTTCGCCGTCCGGCTCGCGCTCCTCGGCGCGCGCACGCGGATCGCCGTCGACTGGCTCGAGGTGTGGCCGTACCGGAAGTGGCGTTCGTACGCCGGAGCGATCACGGGCACGATCGCCTGGGTGCTGCAGTCGCTCGCCGTGCACCTCGGCGACGTGCTGACCGTGAACAGCGGGTTCACGAGGGAACGGCTGCGTCGCTACCGGCCGCAGGCCGACCCGATCGTGCTCGGGCTCGTCGACCTCGTCGGTGCGGAGCCGGATGCGACGGTCGTGCCGCCCGAGCCGCCGTCGCTGCTCTTCGTCGGGCGGCACATCCCCGACAAGCGACTCGAGGCGCTGCCCGCGGCGCTCGCCCATGCGCGTCGCGAGGTCCCGGGCCTCGTCGCGCGCGTGGCGGGCAGCGGGCCGGAGACGGAACGTGCGCGCGTCGCCGCGGAGGAGGCGGGCGTCGCCGACGCCGTCGAGTTCGTCGGGCGCGTCTCGGACGACGAGCTGCGACGCCTGTACCTCGAGTCGAGCGTGCTCGTGAATCCGTCGGCACGGGAGGGCTTCGGCCTCGTCGTGGCCGAGGCGGCTGCCGCTGCGACGCCGAGCGTCGTGGTGGCGGGAGAGGACAACGCGGCCGCCGAGCTCGTCGTTGCCGGGGTCAACGGGGCGATCTCCGACGACGTGTCCGCGGCGGCACTGGGGGGAGCGATCCTGCGCGTGCTTCGCGGAGGCCGACGGCTCCGCGCGTCGACGCTCGCGTGGTTCGACGCGGAGCGTGTCGACCGGGGCCTCGGCCGATCGGTCGACGAACTGCTCGACCGGCTCGCGATGCTCGAGCGGTCGCCGTGATCAGCCCGCGAGTGCGGTGAGGATCGCGGCGCGCGTCGACTGCGCGGTGCGCTCCCACGAGTACCCGGCGGCGCGCGCGAGTCCCTCGCGGGCCATGCGCTCGCGTTGCAGCGGGTCGTCGAGCACGGATCGGATCGCCCGCGCGATCGCATCGGGGTCCGTCGGGTCCACGTAGACGGCGGCCTCGCCGGCGACCTCGTGCATGACGGGGATGTCGGAGACGATCACGGGGCAGCCGCGGGCCATCGCCTCGAGCGGCGGGAGGCCGAAGCCCTCGAAGCGGGTCGGGAACACGAGCGCGGTCGACTCGGCGTAGAGCCGTTCGAGTTCCTCGCCGCTCAGCCAGCCGCGCAGGTCGACGTGGGCGCCGAGCCCGAGCCGGTCCACGGCGGGGACGAGCGGGTCCGCGCCGTGACTCCCGGTGATGACGAGGAAGGGTCGTTCCGCAGGCTCGATGCGGGCGAGCGCCTCGAGCAGGGTGGCGAAGCCCTTGTGCGGCATCCGGTTCCCCACGGCGAGCAACTGGTCGACCCGTCGAGCGGGCGCCGGAGTCGATCCGGCCGGAGTCGATCCTGCCGGAGTCGATCCGGCCAGGGGCGTCACCGTGATGCGCTCGCGTGGCACGCCGAGGTGCGCGACGATGTCGTCACGACTCGCACGGCTCACGGTGAGGATCCGGCGGGCGCGCCGCGCCGCCGCCCGGATCATCATGCGGAGCACCCGGGAGTAGGAGCCGGGCACGTACTCGGGATGCCGGAACGCGAGGAGGTCGTGCACGGTGAGCACGACCGGGACGCGCGAGCGCAGCGGACCGAAGTTCGCCGGACAGTGCACGAGGTCCGCACCGAGCCGTCGCGCAGCGCGGCCGACGCCGAAGAGCTCGGCGCGGGCCCACGCGACGCGGTCGTCTCCCCGCACGCCCGAATCGACGACGGCGCCCGGGAACCAGGGCGCGCCCGCTTCGGCGAGCTCGGACGAGGCGAAGGCGACGTACTCGAGTTCCGGGTCGTCGGCCGACAGCCGCGAGTAGACCTCGCGAACGTAGGACTCCATCCCGCCCTTCGTCCCCGTGTAGAAGACGAGGTCGACCAGGACCCGACGCCGGGTCATGCGGCGCGCTCCCGCGAGACGCGGGCCACGCGCCGCCGACGCGCCGCCTCGTAGACGACGGCCGAGAGCAGTTCGGCGAGCAGGAGTCCGACGAACACAGCGCTGAGGCTCTGGGCGGCCAGGCCCGCCGCGGCCAGGGCGAACGTGAGCACGGAGACGGCCGCGCGCAGCCCGGTCAGGAGCCGCACCTCGCCCATGCGGCGGAGCGCGGCGAAGGGAAGCGTGGTCGCGAGCGACGCCGCCCGCCACGCGCAGGCGAGGAGCAGCGGCGCGAGCGTCGCGGACTCGTCCCACGCCGACCCGAAGATGAACCCGAAGACGCCGCTGAGTTCGAGCACCAGCAGCACGACGACCGCGGCCAGGACCGAGCCGGCGGAGACGACGATGTCGAGGGTGGAGTGCTCCTTGAGGAGGCGCAGCCGCATGAAGTTCAGCGGAATGGCGAGCAGTCCCGACACCGTGGCGATCGAGGTGAAGAGCACGGCGTCGGCCGAGCCGAGGAATGCGAGGATCATCGTGTTGAGCAGGGGGTAGATGACGCCCGTGATCGCCGTGTCCGCGATCACCCAGCCCATCACCGCGGGCTCCGGCCGGCTCGCGCGATGCATGACGGGCATGCACCGCACGCAGGTCGCGACGGCGATGCCGAGCACGAGGGGGACGAGCGCCCACGTCTGTTCCGCGAATCCGGCGAGGACACCGATGAGGGCGCCGGACCCCACGGCGATGGAGGCGACGATCTCCCGCCGGTCGAGGCGTTCGGCGACCGAGACCCCTCGCCCGACCTCGAGGGCGGCGATGAGGACCGGAAGGCCGATTCCGAGGACCACCGCGTTGGGCGGCGTCACCGCGATCACCAGCGCGGTCAGCACCGAGACGGCCGCGAGCCACAGCGGGAAGACGACCCGGCGCTCGGTGGCGGCGGAGCTGAGGCGCGATTCGACCACGACGGCGAAGGTGATCTGCCCGGCGAACGTCGCCACGAGCACCGCGACGGCGAGGAATCCCTGTTCCTCGACCGAGAACAGCCGCGACGAGATCGAGACGGTGGCCGCCGGGATCACGGCGAGCGAGACGCCGCCGAGGAGGGTGATGAGGCTCAGGGCGGCGCTGCGCAGGCGCATCGGGCCCGGCATCGGCTCGCTCATCGGGTGACGGCCTTCGTGGAACCGCCGAAGGTGCGCCCGAGGGCGCCCTCAGCGCGCCCGACGAACACCCACCATCCGTCGGCCGGCGTGTTCGTGGAGCGGTGCCGCAGTCCGAAGGCGAGCCCTCCGAACACGAACGCGAACCGCCACCACCATGGGTACGGATGCCGCATCACGAGCCGGCCGAGACCGCGGCCGTACGCCCGCAGCTTCCGTCGTCGCTCCGCGGCGGACAGGCCGGCGGGATCGGCGATGCCGCCGACCGTGACGTCGGCGGGGAGCCAGCGGAAGGTGCGGGCGAGCTCGGGGCGTCGTTCCATCAGGCGGAGCAGCAGGTCGGTCGCCTCGCCCGCCTGCCACGGCGTCGGCGCGCCGGTGCCGATGCCCGGGTCGAAGCCGCCGAGCCCCTCGAACACGCTTCGGCGCATGAGGATGCCCATCTCGATGACGTTCCAGACGTTCCATCGATCGAGCGGCGTGCCGCCGGGCGGCAACGTGAACTTCGGGCCGTGCTCGTCGACGACGGTGAGTGCTCCCGCATCGAGATCGGCGGCGATCCGACGGAGCTCGGGAATGGCGCCCGCGGGGAACCACGTGGTGTCGTTCGGGAAGAGCAGCAGGAACTCGCCCTCGTCGAGCGCCGCGACGCCGGTGTTGCGACCGAGGGACGCGCCGGGCGCGGAACCCGTGACGGTGACCCGGAACTCCGGCGTCCGGTGACGCGAGGCGAGTGCCTCGACCTCGTCCTGCCGATCCTGCGCGACGATCACCACCCGGTCGCCATCGCCCAGCTGTCCGTCGAGTGAACGGAGCAGTCGCTCGAGGGGCTCGATCCTGCCCAGCGTCGAAACCACGAGTCCCACATCCACAATGCACTCATTCTGTACGATGAGGGGGCCGCGCTCGTAACGACAGGACCCCAGCCGCATGACCACATCGACCGAGGCGATCGAGCTGTCGATCGTCATGCCGTGCCTGAACGAAGCCGAGACGCTCGCGGTGTGCATCGACAAGGCGCGCGGGTACCTCGCTCGCAGCGGCGTGATCGGCGAGGTCGTGATCGCCGACAACGGCAGCACCGACGGCTCGCAGGACATCGCCCGAGCGCACGGTGCCCGGGTCGTGGACGTGCCCGCGAAGGGGTACGGCAGCGCCCTCATGGGGGGCATCGAGGCCGCGCACGGCCGGTACGTCATCATGGGCGACGCCGACGACAGCTACGACTTCTCGAACCTCGACCTGTTCGTCGAGCGGCTCCGCGCCGGGGACCAGCTCGTGATGGGCAACCGCTTCAAGGGCGGCATCGCCGACGGCGCGATGCCCCCGCTGCACAAGTACCTCGGCAACCCGGTGCTGTCGTGGATCGGGCGGGTGCTCTTCCGCTCGCCGATCGGCGACTTCCACTGCGGACTCCGCGGCTTCAACCGTCAGGCGATCCTCGACCTGCACCTGCAGACGACGGGCATGGAGTTCGCGAGCGAGGTCGTCGTGAAGTCCACCCTCGGCGGCCTCCGGGTCTCGGAGGTGCCGACGACGCTCGACAAGGACGGCCGAAGCCGCCCTCCTCACCTGCGCAGCTGGCGCGACGGCTGGCGCCACCTCCGCTTCCTCCTCATCTTCAGTCCGCGCTGGCTGTTCCTCATCCCGGGGGCGGTCGCGTTCTTCGTGGGCTTCCTCGGCACGCTCTTCCTCGCCTTCGGGCCGATCGCCCTCGGCGACCTCGGCCTCGACGTGCTGACCCAGCTCTACCTCACGGCGCTGTCGGTGGTGGGGTACCAGTCGGTGCTGTTCGCGATCCTCACGAAGATCTACGCCCAGCACGAGGGCTTCCGCATACCCCGGTCGCGCAACTTCGACCGCCTCGAACGACGCATCAGCCTCGAGAGCGGCGCGCTCGTCGGACTCGCGCTCTTCGTCGTGGGCCTCGTCATCGCCATCGTCCAGTTCACGGGCTGGGCCTCAGGCGGGTTCGGGGCACTGGACACCCGGGCCACCCTGCGGTTCGCCATCCCCGCCGTGCTGTTCATGATCCTCGGCGCGCAGACGATCATGTCGGGCATGTTCCTCGGCGTGCTGAACGTGGGCCTGAAGCGGGACCGCTGATGGCCGGTGACGGCAGTCGGTCCCCGCGGGTCTCCGTCGCGATCGGCACGCACAACGGCGCCACCTACGTCGCCGACCAGCTGCGCAGCATCCTCGCGCAGTCGCGGCCGGTCGACGAGATCGTCGTGTCCGACGACGCCTCGGTCGACGGCACGCCCGAGCTCGCCGAGCAGCTCCTCGCCGACCATCGGGCGACGGATGCCGCGGCGCCGGCGCTCGTCGTGCTGCGGAACGGCGTGGCGCTCGGCGTGACGGCCAACTTCGAGCAGGCGCTCGCCGCGGCATCCGGTGACCTCGTCGCCCTGTGCGACCAGGACGACGTCTGGCATCCCGATCGCGTCGCGCGTGCGGTGGATGCGTTCGCCGCGCGACCCGGCCTCGACCTGGTCGCGGCCGACGCGCGCCTGGTCGACGGCGCGGGAGCGCCCCTGGGGTCGTCGCTGTTCGAGACGCTCGGCGTGGGGCCGTCGACGCGACGGCGCCTCGCGGGCGACGGCGCGTTCCACGAGCTGCTCAAGCGGAACCTGCTGACCGGGGCGACGATGATGGTGTCGCGCAGCCTGGTCGAGCGCGCGCGGCCGTTCCCCGCGTCGTGGGTGCACGACGAGTGGCTCGCGGTCGTGGCCTCCGTCGGCGGCGGCATCGCCGTGCTCGCGGAGCCGGTCATCGACTACCGCCAGCACGGCGCCAACCAGATCGGCGTGTCGCGCCTCGGCGCGAGCGGGCGGATCGACCGCCTGCGGGAGCCGCGCAGCGCTCGGAACGCGCGCCTGCTCGACCGCGCGCGTGACCTGGCCGAGCGGCTTCCGGCGATCTCGGCGGGCGAGGCGTCGGTGGTCGCCGACGTGCGCGCGAAGCTCGCCCACGAGCAGGTGCGCGCGGCGCTGCCCGAGCCGCGCCTCGCCCGGCTCCGTCCGGTGTGGCGGGAATGGCGCAGCGGGCGCTACGGGCGGTACGGGCTCGGCGCACAGGACGTGCTGCGCGACCTCGTGCAGCCCGTGTGACGTCGCCGCTCGGTCAGGACGCGGAGGGCAGCCCCGGCGCCGGCGCCCGCCGAGACGCGAGCGCGTCGCGCCAGCTCATGTCGCGCGCCGCCTTCACGGCGCACACCACGAGGAGCATCCAGCCGCCCTCGAGGAGGGCGAAGCTCTCGGCGAAGCTCACGACGGCGATCACGACGAGCACGAGCGCGGGCCACAGGTAGACGACGCTGCGCCGATCCGATGCGAGGATCCACGCACGCACGAGGGCGACGCCGATGAGCGCGACGAACGCCAGGGCGCCGATGACGCCCACCTGGAAGTACGTGTCGACGTAGGCGCTCAGCGCCGAGGAGAGGTCGCGGCCCGCGGCCGACTCGATCCAGCGGTAGGGCGGGGCATCCGGCCACGTGCCCACCCAGCCCCAGCCCTGCAGCGGGTTCAGGCTCAGGTAGCGCGACAGTTCGCGCCAGACCTCGAGGCGCACGTCGAAGTCGTCGCGTGCATCGAGGAGCCCGATGATGCGCACGCGGAAGATCCACGCGACCGTGAGGGCGACCGCTGCGGTCGCGAGCAACGCGAGCTGCCAGCGCCACCGGTTCGCGGCAGCCACCCGCCGCAGGCCGTAGAGGGCGGCGAGGGCCACCAGGGCGAAGCCGAGCGCGACGAAGGTGCCCGGCGACCCGGAGAGCAGGACGCACGCCGACGCGATCGACACCGACGCGATCGCCCTGCCGCGCTGCACGCTGCGGGTGCGCCACTCGACGATGAAGGTGACGAGCGCGATGAGCGACACGAACCCGAGCACGTTGCGGGACGCGAAGATGCCCTGGATCGGGCCGAGTTCCGCGAGGTTGCCCGCGATGCCGAGGAACGGGATCGGCTGGTCGATCAGGATGCCCGAGAGCACCTCGAGCGCGAGGGAGACGCCCAGCAGCACGCGCAGGACGTCGCCGAAGGCCCGCACGATCTGGATCGTGTCGCGCATGAGCGCGATGTAGATTCCGAGCATCGCGAAGGCGACGAGGTAGACGACCCGGGTCGCGGTGGCGGCCGGCGTGGAGCTCCACAGGATCGACGCCGTGCACCAGCCGATGAAGACGAGGATCGTGAGCGGCAGGATCCCGTACCACTCGACGGCGCGCCACCGCGCGACGAGGGACACCCCGCAGAGCGTGATGAGCGCCGCGAGGGCGGCGAGGTAGCCGGGCCAGCCCATGAGGGCGCGGAGGGCGTGCGAGGCGAACGCGATGCCGATCGCGGTGAGCGTGAGTGCCTGCGCGAAGCGCGCCGAGGACGCGAACGGTCGAAGGACGCCGGCGACGCGCGCCGGACCGTGCTCGGCGCTCATCGGGCCGTGCCGGAGGCGGTCGTCGTCGCGGGCAGCGGCTCGGGCGCCCACTGCCGCTGCTTGGTCGCCCAGGCGATCACGATGAGCAGCACCCAGCCGCCCTCGATGAGGATCCGGCTCTCGGCGAGGCTCTGGGCGAGCAGCGACACGAGCACGAGCAGGGGAAGCAGCGCGGCGGCCGAATAGGGGAGCGGGTCGCCCGACGCATCCATCGGCCGGTCGACGGCGAGGAACCACGAGCGCCAGAGGGCGCCGACGACCATCGCGGCGAACACGAGCACCCCGACGATGCCGAGCTGCAGCCACACGTCGAGCCACGCGTTGTGCGCCTGCAGGTAGGTGACGCCCTTGCGCACCGCGAGGTCGTCGAACGGCTCGACCCACGGCACCCAGTAGCCGACCCAGCCCCAGCCGAACCACGGGCGATGGCTCGCGAGCTCGGTCACCGACGCCCAGATGTCGAAGCGCCCGGTGAGGTCCTCGGACTTGCCGAACAGTTGCAGCAGCTGGTTCCACCCCACGGCGACGAGCGCGACGGACGCCGCCACGGCGCCCGCCGCGGCCCAGTACACGCCGCGGCGGCGGTCGGGTCCGACGCGGCGCGCCGACAGCGCGAACGCCAGCGCGACGGCGACGACGGCGGCGCACAGGATGACGGTGGCCGACCGGGTGAGCGCGAGGATGCCGACGGCGACGACGATCCACGCGATGCCGCGGCCGCGGTGCATGGCGCCCGCGGCGACGAGGCAGCCGAAGACGACGACCCCGAGCAGCGCGACCATCGCGAGCAGGTTGCGGTTGCCGACGATCCCCTCGATCGGACCGCCCGAGAACAGGAGCCCGCGCGACCAGTAGAACGCGCTCGGCACGTCCTCGCCGGCCCACTCGACGAAGTTCGGCGCCACCGGCTCGTGCACGAAGAGCCCCACCCACACCTCGAACACGAGTGAGAGCGCGAGCACCCACTTGATCGCGGCCGCGAGCGCCCGCGCGAGCCGGGGCCACGGCACGCACAGCACGAGCGTCACGCCGAGCAGGGTCGAGGCGAGCGTGAGCGTCACGCCGAGCGCCGACGCGCCCGGATAGAAGGACCACGCGATCGAGAGGGCAGCGAGCGCGAGGAAGAAGATCGTGGACTTCGGCACCCGCCGCCACGCGAACGCCGGCCGCACGCGGACGAGCACCACGACGGCGCCGACGACGACCAGGAGGGCGATGACGCCCCACCCCCAGTAGCCGAGCAGGTTGCGCCAGAACTGCCCTGCGAGCACCGTGAACAGCGAGAACGTCGCGAACGCTCCGATGAGGGTGTCGCGTCGCGTTGCTGCCATGCGCACAAGGCTATCGCGGGGCGGCGCGCCCGACATGAAGGATGCCGCGGCGCTCGTAGGGGAGCGTCGCGGCATCCGGCTCGGGGAGGGCGGAGCGGGTGCGCCGGGCGGGGCCGGGCGCACCGCCGCTTCAGACGAAGGCGGCCTCGCCCGTGATGGCGCGCCCGACGATGAGGGTGTTCATCTCGCGCGTGCCCTCGTAGGAGTAGAGCGCCTCGGCATCGGCGAAGAAGCGCGCGACGTCGTAGTCGAGCACGATGCCGTTGCCGCCGACCGCTTCGCGCGCCCACGCCACGGTCTCGCGCATCCGGGCCGTCGTGTACGCCTTCGTGAGGGCCGAGTGCTCGTCGCGCTGCTCGCCGCGGTCGAGCATCTCCGAGACGCGCACGACCATGCCGAGCGACGCGGTGATGTTGCCGAGGCACTTCACGAGCAGGTCCTGGATGAGCTGGTGGGCGCCGATCGGCTTGCCGAACTGCTCGCGCCGCTTCGCGTAGGCGACGGCGGCCTCGTAGGCGCCGATCGACGTGCCGACCGCCGACCACGCCACCTCGGCGCGGGTCTGGCGCAGGACCGCCGCCGTGTCCCGGAAGGAGTTCGCGTTCTGCAGGCGCAGCGACTCCGGCACGACGACGTGCTCGAGCGTGATGTCGGCGTTCTGCACGGCGCGCAGGCTGATCTTGCGCTCGATCTTCGTGGCGGTGTAGCCCGGCGTGGAGGTCGGCACGATGAAGCCCTTGACCTGGCCGTCGGCCTCGTCCTTCGCCCAGATGATCGTGATGTCCGAGAAGGTCGCGTTGCCGATCCAGCGCTTGGCGCCGTTGAGCACCCATTCGTCGCCCTCGCGACGCGCGGTCGTGCGCAGGCCGCGCGCGCTGTCCGAGCCCGAGAGCGGCTCGGTGAGCCCGAAGGCGCCGATGACCTCGCCCGACGCGAGCCTCGGGATCCACTCCGCGCGCTGCTCCGTCGATCCGGCGATCGCGATCGACCCGGTGGCGAGCCCGTTCTGCACTCCCGCGAACGTCGCCACCGATGCGTCGACGCGCGCCAGCTCGAGCGCGACGAAGCCCCGGAACACGGCCGAGTTCTTGAAGGGCTTCGTCTCGTCCCACGCGTACGACAGCGCACCGAGCTCGGCGAGCGGCTTCACGATCTGCATGGGGAACTCGCCGCGGTCCCAGTGGTCGTTCACGATGGGCTTGACGTCGCGCTCGAGCCAGCCTCGCAGCGCGGCGAGCGCCTCCTTCTCCCGGTCGGTGAGCAGGGATTCGTACGAGAAGAAGTCGCTCGCGAGCGGCTCGAAGGTCATGACAGCTCCAATGCGTGGTCGGATGCCGCGAGCCTAAGTCGGCGGCCGGGCGGCACCGCAGTCGTTGGTAGTTTGGTGCCAAACCCGGGAAGGAACCCCTCACCTATGTTTGTCGCCATCCGCAACACCCCTCGCGACTATGCGTGGGGATCGCACACCGCGATCGCCGGATTCCTCGGTTCGGAGCCGACCGGCGGCCCGGAGGCGGAACTGTGGCTGGGGGCGCACCCCGCGTCGCCCGCGACGATCGTCGACGCGGCATCCGTCGGCCACGCCGACCTCGTCGAGTGGATCGCCGCGGATCCCGTGCGGGCGCTCGGCCCCGCGCTCGCGGCGAGGGGTGCGCGGCTTCCGTTCCTGCTCAAGGTCCTCGCCGCCGACCGGCCGCTCTCGCTGCAGGCGCACCCCACGACCGAGCAGGCGCAGGCGGGCTACGAACGCGAGGACCTCGACGGCATCGCGCTCGACGCGTACGACCGCAACTACCGCGACCGGTTCCACAAGCCCGAGCTCATCGTCGCCGTGAGCGACACGTTCGACGCGCTCTCGGGCTTCCGCCCGCTCGAGGAGGTGCGGGGCGTCCTCGAGACGCTCCGTGCCGCGGATGCCGCGTCCGAGCGCCCGGAGCCCGCGGCCCTCGACCTGCTCGAGGCCCGCCTGTCCGGCAGCGAGCCGGTGCAGGACACGGTGGAGTGGCTGCTCCGGGACGGGCGGGGCGGCGACACGGGGGAGGCCGCATGGGTCGTCGAGCGCGTCACGCTGCTCGCGACCTCCGACATCGCGCTGGGGTCGCCCTACGCGGAGTCGTTCGCGACCGTGACGGACCTCGCCGCCGAGTATCCCGGCGATCCCGGCATCGTCATCTCGCTGCTGCTCAACCGCGTGCGGCTCCGGCGGGGCGAGGCACTGTACCTCGCGGCCGGCAACATCCACGCTTACCTGCGCGGGCTCGGCATGGAGCTCATGGCGTCGAGCGACAATGTGCTGCGCGGCGGGCTCACGCCCAAGCACATCGACGTGACCGAGCTCCTCGAGGTGCTCGACTTCACGCCGATCGCGCCCCCGCGGCTCGAGCCCGAGACCCCCTCGCCGGGCGTGCAGACGTTCCGGCCCGACGTGCCGGACTTCGTGCTGCACCGCGTCGAGGCGGGGGCGGATGCCGCGCACGTCGCGATCGACGGCCCCGCGATCGTGGTCGCCGAGGGCGGCGACGTGCACCTCACGGGCGCGCTCGGCGGCACCGACCTCGCGCGCGGCACCGCCGTGTACGTCACTCCCGACGAGGCCAGGCTCGCGGTGAGCGGCGCGGGCATCGCGTGGATCGCGACGACCGGACGCGCCCCTGCCTGAGCCGCACGGGGATCGGCGCGGGGTGGTCTCCAGCGATCGTCCGGCCGCGACGTGCGAGAATACCGCGGTGCAGCCCACCGACCTCCGTTCCCCGACCCCGACCCCGGTCGCGACGCGCTCCGCCGGAATCGACGGGCTGCGCCTCATGGGGGTCGTCGCGGTCGTGTTCGGCCATGTCTGGGCCACGGGCCTCACCCATCCGGCGCTCTTCATCTGGCATGTCCCGGTGTTCTTCGTGCTGAGCGGGTACCTGTGGCGCCCCGGGCGCTCCCTCCTCGGCGAGGTGCGCAAGCGGGCGCGCTCGCTCCTCGTGCCGTACGTGCTCTGGCTGGCGGTCGTGACGCTCGGCTGGGCGTTGTTCACCGACATCGTGGGAACGAGGCAGTGGCCGGATCCCATGAACCTGCTGCTCGGCGGCGCCCGGCTCGGCGGACAGTACGCCGCGTTCTGGTTCGTCACGGCGTTGTTCGTGGCCGCCGTCGCGATGCGCGCGTTCTCCGCACTGTGGGAATGGCTTCCGCTCGTGGTCGGCGTCGCCGTGCTCGCCCTCGCCTACGTGCAGCCCGAGTGGGTTCGCTGGGTGCCGTGGTCGGCGGGCGTGGCGCTTGCGGCACTCGTCTTCATGGCCATCGGCGACGGCCTGCGCCGAGTGCGCGGGCAGATCTCCGCGCCCGTTCCCATCGGGCTCGCACTCGCCGGGGTCGGCCTCGCGCTCTCGATCTCCGGCGTCGTGCCGCCCGTGGACATGAAGGCGGCCGGCTTCGGAGCGCCGATCGCAACCGTGCTGGTGAGCGCCGCGATCTCGTGCGGCATGATCCTGTTCTTCGAGGGCGTCCAGCATCGCATCCCGGAACGAGCCGGTCGGATCGTGACGCTGCTCGCCGGCGTCGCGCTGCCCGTGATCCTCGGGCATGCGCTCTTCATCGCGATCGGCCGTGCGGTGGGCGCGCCGTCGATCGCGATCTTCACGGCCGCGCTGCTGGTCCCGATGCTGGCCGGGCTGGTGCTCGCACGCTTCCGCGTCGGGCGCCTGTTCGTCTGATCGGCCTCGCGCGACGCGTGGTCCCTCAGCCGGCCTGGCGGGGACCGAACACGCGGCGATACTGCGTCGGCGTGGTCTGCAGCACCTTCACGAAGTGGTGGCGCATGACGGCGGCCGCGCCGAAGCCGGTCTCACGGGCGATCTCCTCGAGCGTGAGGTCGGTCTCCTCGAGCAGCTGCTGAGCGCGCAGCAGGCGCTGGCGGTTGAGCCACGCGTTCGGGGTGGTGCCCGTCTCGGCGCGGAACTTGCGGGCGAACGTGCGCGGCGACATGAGGGCCTTGCGGGCGAGACGGTCGACCGTGAGCTCTTCGTCCAGGTGCTCGAGCATCCAGGCGGTGACCTCAGCGAAGGAGTCGCTGCGGCACTCGGCGACCGGGGTCTGGATGAACTGGGACTGCCCGCCGTCGCGCTGGGGCGGTACGACCATGCGGCGGGCGACGATATTGGCGGCGCTCGCGCCGAGCTCCGCGCGCACGATGTGGAGCGCTGCGTCGATGCCGGCGGCGGTGCCGGCGCCGGTGACGACCTTGCCGTCCTGCACGAAGAGCACGTCGGGGTCGACCTCGGTGTCGGGGAACATCTCGGCCATGCGGTCGGTGTACATCCAGTGCGTCGTCGCGCGGCGCCCCGCGAGCACCCCGGCGTGGCCGAGCGTGAATGCGCCCGAGCAGACCGAGAGCACCCATGCGCCGCGCGCGACGGCGTGGCGGATGACCTCGAGCACGCGCTCGTCGGGCGGTGTGTCGATGAGCGATGCGGGCACCGCCACGAGGTCGGCGGTGTACGCGGCCTCGAGGCCCTCGTGCACGACCACGTCGAACCCGAGCTTCGTGGGGATGGGGCCGGGCTCGGCGGCGACGACGTGGAAGTCGAACGTGGGGCCGCCCTGTTCGCTGCGGTCGATGCCGAAGACCTCGCAGATCACGCCGAACTCGAACGGCGCCATCTGGGGCACCGCGATGCAGGCGATGGAGTGGAGCACGGGAACCTCCGTTGGCAGGAATGTGTCGATCCGTGACCATGCTGCCACTGTCGGCAGGATGTTGCAAGAGGGAGAATTTCTGCCATGACCACCATCATCGTGCTCCTCGTCCTCGTGGGCCTCGCCGTCTGGGGCTCGGTCGCCACGCTCCTCCGGCTCGACGACGACGGCTACGGTCGTCCCGAGATCCGCGACCGCGTGCGCCACGCCGAGAACCTCCCCGCACGGCACGCCTGAGCGCCGCGGCCCGCCGGCGGCCGGGGGTCGCCGCCGGTTGCCGGGTGCCGGGTCCCGCTTGCGCGGCGGCCCGCCCCGCGGCATCCGTCACGCACCTCGCCGCCCCGGCGCCGCCCGCTAGCATCGTCACGACGCCGGAAGCACCGGCGACGGAAGGCGGACATGAGCTGGCTGGTCACCGGAGGCGCGGGGTACATCGGCTCGCACGTCGTGCGGGCGTTCCGCGCGCAGGGCATCGACACCGTCGTCGTCGACGACCTCTCCTCGGGGCGGCGCGAGTTCGTGCCCGAGGGCGTGGAGTTCGTCGAGGGGACCATCCTCGACGGCGGGCTGCTCGAATCGGCCATGCAGCGGCACGGCGTGCAGGGCGTCGTGCACCTCGCGGGCTTCAAGTACGCCGGCGTCTCGGTGCAGCGCCCGCTGCACACCTACCAGCAGAACGTGACCGGCACGGCGACGCTCCTCGCCGCGATGGAGGCGCGGGGCGTCGATCGCGTCGTCTTCTCCTCGAGCGCGGCGGTCTACGGAACGCCCGACACCGACCTCGTGACGGAGTCGACGCCGAAGCATCCCGAATCGCCGTACGGCGAGTCGAAGCTCATCGGCGAGTGGCTGCTCGCCGACCAGGCCGTCGCGACGGGCCTGCGCCACACCTCGCTGCGCTACTTCAACGTCGTGGGCTCCGGAACCGACGAGGTCTACGACCCGAGCCCGCACAACCTCTTCCCGCTCGTCTTCGACGCGCTGCTCGAGGGCCGCACGCCGCGCATCAACGGCGGCGACTATCCGACCCCCGACGGCACCTGCGTGCGCGACTACATCCACGTGGCCGACCTCGCCGACGCCCACGTGGCGGCCGCGCGACGGCTCGATGCCGGGGAGCCGATCGAGGCCGTCTACAACCTCGGCTCCGGCGACGGCGTCTCGGTGGGGGAGATCATGCGCGCGGTCGCCCAGGTCACGGGCATCGCGTTCGATCCCGAGGTGGGGCCGCGTCGACCGGGCGACCCGGCACGCATCGTCGCGTCGGGCGAGCTCGCCGCCCGTGACCTCGACTGGCGCATGCGGCACACGCTCGCCGAGATGGTCGCGAGCGCCTGGTCGGCGCGTCGGGCCGCCGCCGAGTGACGTCGCGCACGGCATCCGCCGGGCGCGACGTCACAACTCCGACACGCCAGCGGCGTGTCGTGGACGGGGTGAAGCCTCCATGCACGATCGAGGGTTTACGATTCCCGACTTGACTCCTGCGAATTACACCGGTGTAATTGGTCGTGACACGCCCCTCGGGCTGTCGGTACAACTGGGTGGGAGACGATATGGGAATTCCTGAATATCGTTCTGGAGTACCTGACGATTGGTTCGTCGATCCGGTTCGCCTCGGCGTTCCGGGGGTGCGCGGGGGCGCGAACGACGACAATCCGTTGGCGTGGCAGAGCGATGCGCTGTGTGCGCAGACCGATCCGGAGGCGTTCTTCCCCGAGAAGGGCGGCTCCACTCGCGACGCGAAGAAGATCTGCACCGGATGCGAGGTGCGATCCCAGTGCCTCGAGTACGCCCTCTCGAACGACGAGCGGTTCGGCATCTGGGGCGGGCTCTCCGAGCGCGAACGTCGCAAGCTGCGCCGGCGCGCGGGCTGAGCAGCCGCCCGTACGACGAGTCGGCAGCCGCCGGCCCGTCGGGCGGGCGACGTGTCGCACGGCCGCGTCCGTCGATCCTCGAACCTCGTTTCGAGGCACGCCCGCAGCCATGACGGATGCCGCGGGTGCAGCCGCCTAGGCTGTCCCCGATGTTCCCCAGAGTCACCGCCATCCTCGTCGTGCAGCACGGCGGCGACCGTCTCCGCGAGACGCTCGACGCCCTCGCGGCGCAGCGCCGGACGCCGGACGCGCTCGCCGTGGTGCTGATGCGCCCCGACCAGGCGACGCGGGACGCCGTGGCCTCGGCCCACCCGAGCCACGTCGTGCAGGTGGAGGAGCCGCTGCCCTTCGGCGAGGCCGTGCGGGCAGTGGAGCGCCTGCTCGATCCGCCCGCATCCGACGCCGACTCGCTGTGGCTGCTCGCGGAGGACACCGCACCGGAGCCGGGCGCCCTCGCAGCCCTCGTCGGCACGCTCGAGACGGCGAAGTCGGTCGCGGTCGCCGGCCCGAAGCTCGCCGGTTGGGACGCCCCCGAGCGGATCGTGGCGTTCGGCCGCACGCTCACGCGCTTCGGGCGCAGCGTGCCCCTCGTCGACGGTGAACTCGATCAGGGCCAGCACGACGGTCTGAGCGACGTGCTCGGCGTCGATCCCGCGGCGATGCTCGTGCGACACGCGGTGTTCCGATCGCTCGAGGGCTTCGACCCCGCGCTGCCCGCCGCCGACGACGCCCTCGACTTCTGCGTGCGCGCGCGCCTCGCCGGACACCGCGTCGAGGCCGTGCCCGCCGCCCGGGTGCGATTCGCCGGCGCCGGCGTCGCCGGCCAGGCGATGGCTTCGGGCGGACGTGCCGCGCGTCGGCGCGCGCGGGAGGCGCGCGCCGAGGAACTCCATCGCCGGCTCGCGTACGCGCCCGCCGCGATCGTCCCGCTGCACTGGCTGAGCCTCCTCCCGCTCGCCCTGCTCCGCTCGGTGCGGCTCCTGCTCACGAAGGCCCCCGGCGCGATCGGCGGGGAGTTCCGCGCCGCGCTCCGCGCGATGGCGACGCCGGGGCGCGTGGCTCGGTCGCGGCGCGTCCTGCGCCGCGAGCGCACCGCACCGTGGTCGTCGATCGCGCCGTTGCGCATGCAGTCCGACGAGCTGCGTCACCGGCGCCAGCACGCCGCCGAGGAACGCCGCGAACGGGCGCGCGGTCGCGTCGAGGAGCTGCAGTTCCTCGGCACCGGCGGCGGGTGGCTGCTGCTCGGAGCGGTCGCCGCATCCGTCGTCCTGTTCCTCTGGCTCGTGGGCGCGGGCGGCGTCGGCGGCGGCGCGCTGCTCCCGCTGTCGAGCGACCTCGGCGAGCTCTGGCGCAATGCCGCGTACGGATGGCGCGACGTCGGACCCGGCTTCGTCGGGGCTGCCGACCCGTTCTCGGGGGTGCTCGCCGTGCTCGGGTCTGCCGCCTTCTGGGCGCCTTCGGCCGCCGTCACGGCGGTGTGGCTCGCGGCGATTCCCGCAGCGGCACTGGGGGCCTGGTTCGCGGCCTCGCGGCTCTCCGAGCGTGGCTCGCTGCGGGTCGCCGCCGGGATCGTGTGGGGGCTCGCCCCGACCTTCCTCACGGCGCTCGCCGACGGGCGTCCCGGTCCCGTGCTCGCCCACGTGCTCCTGCCGTGGCTCGCGTTCGCGGTGTTCGGCGCCGCGACCTCGTGGGCCGCCGCGGCCACCGCCTCGCTGCTGTTCGCGGCTGTCGTCGCGTGCGCGCCGAGCCTCGCCCCGGCGCTCCTCCTGGGGTGGATCGTCGCGCTCGCCGTGAGCGGACGCGCCTCGGTGCGGCTCATCGGCATCCCACTGCCGGCGCTCGCGCTCGCGCTGCCGCTCATCGTGGAGCAGGTCGGCCGCGGCACCCCGCTCTCGCTCCTCGCCGATCCCGGCCTGCCCGTCGGGAGCGCAACGCCCACGACGTGGCAGTTGGCGCTCGGCCAGCCCGTCGCCGGGTGGGGTGGCTGGGAGACGGCGTTCGGCGGCGCGGCATCCGCCCTCGTCCCCGCGCCCGTCATCCTCGCGGTGCTGCTCGCGCCGCTCGCGATCGCGGCCGTTGCCGCGGTCGCCGCTCCCCGGCTGCGACCGGCGCTCCTCGCACTCGCCGTCGCCGCGGTCGGCTTCGCGACCGCCGTGGGCGCGACGGCCGTCGCCGTCGCTGCGGCGGGCGACGCGG
>NZ_RHHB01000022.1 GCF_003710805.1 Agromyces tardus
GAGGCCGCCGCCGCAGCGGCCGCGGCGGCGGCAGCCGCGGCGGCGGGCGGCGGGGGCGGATCCGGCGGCGGCGTGCAGAGCTCGGGCTGGGCGAAGCCCGCGTACGGCTACATCTCCGAGTACTACGGCCCGCGCGAGGTCATCTGCAGCGGCGGCTACTGCACCAACCCGTTCCACTACGCGGTCGACATCGCCACCGGGTGCTCGGCGCCCATCTACGCGGCCTCGAGCGGCACGGTCGTCTACGCGGGCTGGTCGGGCAGCTACGGCAACTTCATCAAGATCGACCACGGCGGCGGCATCTCCACGGGCTACGCGCACATCCGGCCCGGCGGCATCTTCGTCGGCTACGGCGAGCAGGTGTCGGCGGGCGAGAACATCGCGTCGAGCGGCACCACGGGTGCGTCGACCGGGTGCCACCTGCACTTCGAGGTCTACGACGGGTGGAGTCGCATCGACCCGATCCCGTTCATGTCGGCGCGGGGCGTCTCGCTGGGCTGAGCGGCGCTGCCAGGCGCGACGCGCCCGACGACGCGGAAGGGGCGAGCCGCACGGCTCGCCCCTTCTCCATGAGCGGATGCCGCAACCACGCGACATCCGCTCGACACCCGGTCAGTGACCGGGGAACGCCTCGATCGCCTTCTGGATGAGCGACTCGGCCTCGGCCGCGTTCGCCCAGCCCTCGGTCTTGACCCACTTGCCGGGCTCGAGGTCCTTGTAGTGCTCGAAGAAGTGCTCGATCTCCTTGCGGGTGAACTCGGGGATGTCGTCGACGTCCAGGATGTGGTTCCAGCGGGGGTCGCCCGCGGGTACGGCGATGACCTTGGCGTCGCCGCCGCCGTCGTCGGTCATGTGGAAGACGCCGACCGGGCGAACGGTCACGCCCACGCCCGGGAAGAGGGGGTACTCGAGCAGCACGAGCACGTCGAGCGGGTCGCCGTCGTCGCCGAGCGTGTTCTCGAAGAATCCGTAGTCGGTGGGGTAGGAGAACGAGGTGTACAGCACGCGGTCGAGGAAGACCCGTCCGGTCTCGTGGTCGACCTCGTACTTGTTGCGGCTCCCCTTGGGGATCTCGATGACGGCGGCGTACTCGCCCATGCTGGTTCTCCTGTCGGTGGAAGTCTCGCCGGCCGCCCGGATCGGGCACGCGATCGGCGCAATAAGGTTACTTGATGCCTTCCGACGAGCCCACGGGCGAGCGAGCGGATGCCGCGACCGGGCGGCGTCCGCGCCTGACACCGCCGATCGCCGACGTGCGGCGCGCGGTGCGCGCGGTGCTCGGGCCCGTCGGTCGAGCAGCGCCGGAGGCGCGTCTCGAGACCACGGGATCGCACGGTCTCGAGACGCCGGCTGCGCCGGCTGGTCGACCGGCGGATGCGCCCCTCGTGCTCGTCGCGCTCTCGGGCGGGGCGGACTCGCTCGCGCTCGCCGCCGCCACCGCGTTCGAGGCCCCGCGCGCAGGCCTGCGGGCCGGCGCCGTCATCGTCGACCACGGCCTGCAGGAGGGCTCCGCGGAGGTCGCGGCCCGTGTCGGCGCGCAGGCGATCGCGCTGGGGCTCGATCCGGTGCTCGTGCGTCGCGTCGACGTGTCGGGCGAGGGCGGCCCCGAGGCATCCGCTCGCACCGCGCGGTACGCCGCCCTCGACGCGGCCGCCGTCGAGACCGGTGCCGCGCTCGTGCTGCTCGGACACACCCTCGACGACCAGGCCGAGACGGTGCTGCTCGGCCTCGCCCGAGGCGCCGGCGCCGCGAGCCTCGCGGGCATGCCCGCACGCTCGGGCCGCTACGTGCGACCGCTGCTCGGCATCCGTCGGGCGACCACCCGGCAGGCCTGCGTCGACGCGGGGCTCGCCCCGTGGGACGACCCGCACAACCTCGATCCTGCGTACGCACGCGTGCGCGTGCGCGAACGGGTGCTGCCGGTGCTCGAGGCGGAGCTCGGACCCGGCATCGCCGAGGCCCTCGCCCGCACCGCCGACCAGCTGCGCGAGGACGACGAGGCGTTCGCCGCCCAGATCGACGAGGTCATCGAGGAGCTCTGCGAGCCCGCCGAGGCCGGCATCGCCGTGTCGGCCGGCGCGCTCGCCGCCAACCCCGCGGCCCTGCGGCAGCGCATCATCCGCCACGTCGTCGCGAGCGAGTTCGGCGTCGCCCTCTCCCGCAGCCAGACCCTCGAGGTCGCCCGGCTCGTGACCGACTGGCACGGCCAGGGGCCCATCGACCTGCCCGGATGCCGCGCCGCCCGCGTCGCCGGGCGCATCGAGTTCAGCGCCCGCTGACGGGGCTAGGCTCGTGGCATCCGTTCGCAGCGACAGAAGGAGCCCGGGCATGGACGCGCGCGAGATCGAGGCCGACCTCAACGAGACGCTCGTGACGGAGGCGGAGATCCACGCGAAGCTCGCCGAACTCGCCCGTCGCATCGAGGCCGACTACGAGGGCCGGGACATCCTGCTCGTCGGCGTGCTCAAGGGCGCCGTCATGGTCATGGCCGACCTCGCCCGCGAGCTCCGGCCGCACGTCACGATGGACTGGATGGCCGTCTCGTCGTACGGCGCGGGCACGCAGTCGTCGGGCGTCGTGCGCATCCTCAAGGACCTCGACTCCGATCTCACCGGCCGGCACGTGCTCATCGTCGAGGACATCATCGACTCGGGCCTCACCCTGAGCTGGCTGCTCGGCAACCTCAGGTCGCGCGGTGCGGCATCCGTCGAGATCTGCGCGCTCTTCCGCAAGCCGGATGCCGCGAAGGTCGAGGTGCCCGTCAGGTACATCGGGTTCGACATCCCGAACAAGTTCGTCGTGGGCTACGGACTCGACTACGCCGAGCGCTACCGCAACCTGCGCGACGTGGCGGTGCTCGCGCCGCACGTCTACTCCTGACCTCATCGAGGCGCACGGCTCCTCACCGGGCGGGGAACGGCCGATCCCTCGACGACGGCTCGGGGCGCCTTGGCAGCCCACAGCGAACACGCGGCCGACGTCCAGCGCCGCCGGGGTAGCCTGTGTGGACCATGAACATGAAGAAGATCCTGCGCGGGCCGGTCATCTACATCCTGCTGGCGATCGTCGCCGTGTGGATCGGCTCGAGCCTCATCACCGCTTCCGGCTTCCGTGAGGTCTCGACGCAGGAGGGGCTCCAGCTCCTCGACGACGGCAAGGTCGCGTCGGCCAAGATCGTCGACGGCGAGAATCGCGTCGACCTCACCCTCACCGAGGCCGACAAGGACCTCGGCACCCAGGTGCAGTTCTACTACGTCACGCCGCGCGGCACCGACGTGGTGCAGGCGATCGACAGCGCGAAGCTCAAGGACGGCTTCAACGACGAGGTGCCGCAGCCGAACTGGTTCCTCTCGATGCTCGGCATCCTGCTGCCGCTCGTGCTCATCGGCCTCTTCTTCTGGATCATGCTCTCGGGCATGCAGGGCGGCGGCAACCGCGTCATGCAGTTCGGCAAGTCGAAGGCGAAGCTCGTCTCGAAGGAGAGCCCGAAGGTCACCTTCGACGACGTCGCAGGCGCCGACGAGGCCATCGAGGAGCTCCACGAGATCAAGGACTTCCTGAAGGATCCCGCGCGATTCCAGGCGGTCGGCGCGCGCATTCCCAAGGGCGTGCTCCTCTACGGCCCTCCCGGAACCGGCAAGACGCTCCTCGCCCGCGCGGTCGCGGGTGAGGCGGGCGTGCCGTTCTACTCGATCTCGGGTTCCGACTTCGTCGAGATGTTCGTGGGCGTCGGCGCGAGCCGCGTGCGCGACCTCTTCGACCAGGCCAAGCAGAACGCCCCGGCGATCATCTTCGTCGACGAGATCGACGCGGTCGGTCGCCACCGCGGCGCCGGCCTCGGCGGCGGGCACGACGAGCGCGAGCAGACGCTCAACCAGTTGCTCGTCGAGATGGACGGCTTCGACCCCAAGACGAACGTCATCCTCATCGCGGCGACGAACCGCCCCGACATCCTCGACCCAGCCCTGCTGCGCCCCGGCCGCTTCGACCGCCAGATCGGCGTCGACGCACCCGACCTCAAGGGCCGCATGAAGATCCTCCAGGTGCACGCCAAGGGCAAGCCGCTCGCGAAGGGCGTCGACCTCGAGGTGCTCGCGCGCAAGACGCCGGGCTTCACGGGCGCCGACCTCGCGAACGTGCTCAACGAGGCCGCTCTCCTCACGGCGCGCTCCAACGCGCAGCTCATCGACAACCGCGCGCTCGACGAGGCCGTCGACCGCGTGATCGCCGGTCCCCAGCGCCGCTCCCGCGTCATGAAGGACAAGGAGAAGCTCATCACGGCCTATCACGAGGGCGGACACGCGCTCGCGGCGGCGGCGATGAACTACACCGATCCCGTGACGAAGATCACGATCCTCCCGCGCGGCCGCGCCCTCGGCTACACCATGGTGCTCCCGCTGGAGGACAAGTACTCGATCAGCCGCAACGAGCTCCTCGACCAGCTCACCTACGCCATGGGCGGTCGCGTCGCCGAGGAGATCGTGTTCCACGACCCCTCCACCGGCGCCTCGAACGACATCGAGAAGGCCACCTCGACGGCCCGCAAGATGGTCACCGAGTACGGCATGAGCGCGAACGTCGGCGCCGTCAAGCTCGGGCAGTCGCAGGGCGAGGTCTTCCTCGGCCGCGACATGGGCCACCAGCGCGACTACTCCGAGGAGATCGCCGAGCGCGTCGACACCGAGGTGCGCACGCTCATCGAGCAGGCGCACGACGAGGCGTGGCAGGTGCTCAACGACAACCGCGACATCCTCGACCGCCTGGCCCTGGAGCTGCTCGAGCACGAGACGCTCGACCACAACCAGATCGCCGAGATCTTCGCGGACGTCAAGAAGCTCCCGCCGCGTCCCCTGTGGCTCTCGAGCGACCGCCGTCCGGTCTCCGACCGCCCGCCGATCGCGTTCCCGACCCAGAAGGCGCCGATCGACCAGGGCGCCGTCGACGGCGGCGTGGACTCCGGCACGAAGGTGGCCGACGAGTCCGCCCCGGCGCGCGCGCCCCGCAGCAACCCGCGTCCCGCGACCGCCTGACCCGTCGTCCGCGACGGCGCGACCGAGGAGGAGGGTGACATGACGGGGGTGGATGCCGCCCGCATCGAGCGTGCCGTGCACGAGCTGCTGCTCGCGATCGGCGAGGACCCCGAGCGCGACGGCCTGAAGCGCACGCCCCAGCGCGTCGCCGAGGCCTACGCCGAGTTCTTCGGCGGACTCGACGCCGACCCCGTCGCGATCCTCGCCGACGCCGTGCCCATCGGCACCACCGACTCCGGAGCCCAGGCGACCTCCGATGCCGTCATGATGCGCGGCATCGACTTCCGGTCGATGTGCGAGCACCACCTGCTGCCGTTCACGGGCGTCGCGCACGTCGCGTACGTGCCCGACGAGCGGATCGTCGGGCTGGGCCGCATCCCGGCCGTCGTCGACGCGCTCGCGAGCCGCCCGCAGCTGCAGGAGCGACTGGCGGAGCAGATCGCCGACGCGCTCGAGGCGGGGCTCGCGCCGAAAGGCGTGCTCGTCGTGCTCGACGCGACGCACGGCTGCGTCACGACCCGCGGCGTGCGTCAGGAGCGCACCTCGACCGTCACGATCGCCAGCCGCGGCGTCCTCGCCGAACCGGCCGCGCGCGCCGAGATCATCGCGCTCATCGGATCGGGCCACGGTGTCTGACGCCCGCCGGTCGAGTGGCGCGCAGCGCGTATCGAGACCGCCGGCCCCATCGGGTCCCGAGAGGCCGGCCGCGGCGGCGACTCGATCGCCGCTCGTCATGGGCGTCGTGAACGTCACGCCCGACTCGTTCAGCGACGGCGGCCGGTGGTTCGACGCGGATGCCGCGATCGCCCACGGCGTCGAGCTCGTCGCCGACGGCGCCGACATCGTCGACGTGGGCGGCGAGTCCACCCGGCCGGGCGCGGCGCGCGTCGAGCCCGAGGAGGAGCTGCGCCGGGTCGTGCCGGTCATCCGCGTGCTCGCGGCCCGCGGCATCCGGGTGAGCGTCGACACCATGCGCGCCGCCACGGCCGCCGCCGCCGTCGAGGCGGGCGCCGAGATCATCAACGACGTGTCGGCCGGGCTCGCGGATGCCGCGATGGCGCGTATCGCGGCCGACTCCGGCGCACGCTACGTCGCCATGCACTGGCGCGGGCACTCGGACCGCATGGACGAGCTCGCGGAGTACCGCGACGTGGCCGCGGAGGTGCGGGACGAGCTCGCCCGCCGCGTCGACGCCCTCGTCGCCGCGGGCGTCGCGCACGACCGCCTGATCCTCGACCCCGGACTCGGGTTCGCGAAGCGCGGCGAGCAGAACTGGGAGCTCCTCGCACGCCTCGACGTGCTGGCGGCGCTCGGACTTCCGCTGCTCGTCGGCGCCTCGCGCAAGCGGTTCCTCGGCGCGCTGCTGCCCGAGGGTGCGCCCGTCGAGGACCGCGACCTGCCCACCGCGGTCGTGAGCGCCCTCTCGGCGCAGGCCGGGGTGTGGGCCGTGCGGGTGCACGACGTGCGTTCGACCCGCATCGCCCTCGACGTCGCACGCGCATGGCAGAGTGGACGCCGTGGCTAGCACTCGCGACCGGATCACGCTCACGGGCATCCGTGTGCGCGCGCATCACGGCGTCTTCGACTTCGAACGCGAGCAGGGCCAGGAGTTCGTGATCGACGTGTCGGTCGCCGTCGACCTCGCCGCCGCGGCATCCGGCGACGAGCTCGCCCGCACCGTGCACTACGGTGAGCTGGCCGTCGCGGTGGCCGAGGCGGTCGAGCGCGACCCCGTCGACCTCATCGAGACCGTCGCCGAGCGCGTCGCGGGCGTCGCCCTCGGCTTCGCCGGCGTCGAGGAGGCCGAGGTCACGGTGCACAAGCCCGGAGCACCCATCTCGGTGCCGTTCGAGGATGTGTCGGTCACGGTCGTGCGGAGCCGCGCATGAGCCGCGCCGTCATCGCCTTCGGGGCGAACCTCGGCGACCGCGAGGCCACGATCGACGAGGCAGTGCGCGAACTCGCCGACGCGCCCGGCGTCGACCTCATGGCCGTCTCGCCCATCTACGAGACCGCGGCGATCAAGCACGAGGGTGTCGACCGCAGCGCACCGCGCTACCTCAACGGCGTCATCATCGTCGAGACCGTGCTCGAGCCGCACGCCCTGCTCGACCTCCTGCAGCGCATCGAGCAGCAGCACGGTCGCGTGCGCGCCGAGCACTGGGGCGATCGCACGCTCGACCTCGACCTCATCGACCTCGACGGGCGCGTGGTCGCCGACGACCGGCTCGTGCTGCCGCATCCGCGGGCGTGGGAGCGGGCGTTCGTGCTGCAGCCGTGGCTCGACCTCGAGCCCGAGGCCGAGCTGCCGGGGCGCGGGCCCATCGCGGCGCTGCGGGCGGCCGCATCCGACGAGGTGGTTCGACGGTGAGGCGCACGCACGCCTCGGCCCTCGTCGCATTCGTGGTGTCCGGGCTCGTCATCGGCTACCTCGGCGAGCTCGCGATCGTCTCCGCGGGCTACTCGGCGCTCGTGCCGCCGCTCTCGCTGCCCATCACGCTCGTGGGCGTGGGGGTGCTCGTCGTGGCGCTCGCGTGGCCCATCCGCAGAGCGGTGAAGGGCTCGTCGAAGGCGCGCATCGACCCGTTCCGGGCGATGCGCATCGCGGTGCTCGCGAAAGCGTGCAGCGGCAGCGGTGCGCTCGTGTTCGGCGCCGGAATCGGCATCTCGCTGTACCTGCTCACGCGCAGCGTCGTGCCGTCGGCGAGCACCGTGTGGCTGGCGGTCGCCACCGCCATCGGCGCGGCACTGCTCATGGTCGGCGGCCTCGTCGCCGAGTACTTCTGCACGCTGCCGCCGCCCGAGGACACCGAGGAGGAGGGTCACGCGCATGCCTGACCCGCTCGCGCACGAGCACGATGTCGAGGGCGACGGCGCGCCATCCGTGCCGGCCCGGGAGCCGATTGCGGCCCCGCCGGTGCCCGACGTTGCCGGCGAGGTCCGCGCCGAGGGCCCCGCCGGGGCAGCCGTGACGGCGGCCCCTGCCCGTACCGCGCCCGACGACACCGGCTGGCGACGGGTCTCGCCGAAGTACGTGGTGGTCGAGGTCGTCGGCTCGCTCATCGGCACCGCGGTGCTCGTCGGCGGCCTGCTGATCGTGAACGCCCTGTTCGACCTCACGTGGGCCGTGTGGATCGCCGTCGCCGTCGGCATCGCCGCGCTCATCGGCATCGCGTTCGAGCCGCGCCGCGTCCGCTCGATCGGGTATCGCCTGCGGGCCGACGACCTCGTGTTCCGGCGGGGCATCATGTTCCAGCGCCAGGTCGCCGTGCCGTACGGGCGCATGCAGCTCGTCGACATCACGCGGGGGCCGGTCGCACGCGCCCTCGGCCTGGCCGACCTCCGGTTCGTCACCGCCGCCGCTGCGACCGCCGTGACGCTGCCCGGCCTGCCGCTCGAGGACGCGGAGTCACTGCGCGACGAGCTCGTGGCCCTCGCCGAGACCCGCCGGGCCGGACTGTGAGCAGTCCCGCCGTCACGGACGCGGGGCACGGCCTCGCCGACGGGGAATGGCATCGCCTGCACCCCGCGAGCCCGCTGCTTCGGGGCGGCCTCGTGCTGCTCGGCGTGCTCGGCTTCATCATCGCCAACCTGCGGGAGCGGGTCATCGACGTGTTCCTGGTGCTCGTGGCGCCCGGCGGCGACGAGGGCTTCCCGGGCTCGCCCGACGGCGACGACTGGGCGGGCGACCCGATCGACGCGATCGTGGCGAACGGCCTCGTCGGGTGGGCGCTCGTCGCGGTCGCCGTCGTGCTCGTGGTGCTCATCGTGGGGTTCTGGCTCTCGTGGCGCATGCACACCTTCCGGGTCACGCACGAGGCCGTGGAGGTGCGCAGCGGCATCCTGTTCCGCTCGCATCGCAGCGCCCGCCTCGATCGCGTGCAGGGCATCAACGTCTCCCGGCCGGTGTTCGCGCGGCTGTTCGGCACGGCGAAGCTCGACATCTCGGTCGCGGGCCAGTCGGGCAACGTGCAGCTCGCCTACCTCGGCTCGGCGGCGGCCGACCGGCTGCGCGGCGACGTGCTGCGGCTGGCATCGGGCATCCGCTCCCAGCGCGCGGCCGCACCGGCGGCCGCATCCGTCGGCGACGATCACCTCGCCCTCGGGGGCATGCCGGCGGGCGCGGATGCCGCGACCGGCGTCCCCGCGGCAGGCGGAGTCCCCGGCGGCATCCCGCCGGGCACTCGCGCCGGTGCCCTCGTCGGCCGGCGCATGGAGGAGTTCCTCGCCCCCGAGCTCGACCCCGGCCTGGCGCCGCCCGAGTCGGTCGTGCACCTCCCGGCCGGCCGCGTCGTCGCGTCGACCCTCCTCGGCGGCGCCACCGTGTGGTTCGCGATCATCGCCGTCGTGATCGCCGTGGGCCTCTCGACGGGCGCGTTCTGGGTGCTGTTCACGTTCGTGCCCGCGGCGATCGGCCTCGTGAGCTACGTCTGGTCGCGCATCACGAAGTCGCTGCGGTACTCCATCGCGGGCACGCCCGACGGCGTGCGCATCGGCCACGGACTGCTCTCCACGGCGAACCAGACCATCCCGCCGGGCCGCGTGCACGCCGTGGAGGCGACGCAGTGGCTGCTGTGGCGGGCCTTCGGCTGGTGGTCGGTGCGCATCAACCTCGCCGGGCAGTCGCTCTCGGGCAACAACGAGCAGGTGCAGCGCACGCTCGTGCTCCCCGTCGGCACGATCGCCGACGTGCATCGCGTGCTCGGCCTGCTGCTGCCCGACGCGGCCGCGGCGGTCGATCCGCTCGTCGACGCCGGCCTCACGGGTGGTGGCGGCGACGCCGGGTTCACGCAGCCGCCGCGCCGCGCGGCCTGGCTGCGACCGTTCTCGTGGCGGCGCACCGGCTGGGCGAGTGCCGCGGGCATCGTGCTCGTGCGCCGCGGCGTGCTGCTGCGCCGGCTCGTGCTCGTGCCGCTGGCGCGCATGCAGTCGGTGGCGATCGAGGTGGGGCCCGTCCGACGCGCGCTCGGGCTCGCGGCGCTGCGCGTGCACACCGTGGCCGGGCCGGTGACGGCCGTCGTGCCGGTGGTGGCGCGATCCGAGGCCGATGCCGCGTTCGAGCGCCTCGCGCACGAGGCGGTCGTGCGTGCCGCCGGCGACCACTCCGAACGATGGGGGGCATCCGCGCATGCGAGCTGAACAACGAGCGGGCCGGCTGGGCGTCGGAACCATCGGGGCCGGCCGGGTCGGCGCGGTGCTCGCCTCCGCGCTCGCCGGGGCGGGTCACGCCCTCACCGGGGTCGCCGCGGTCTCCGAGGCGAGTCGCGAGCGCGCGGCCGCCATGCTGCCCGCGGTGCCGGTGCTCCGGATCCCCGAGATCGTCGAGCGCAGCGAGCTCGTGCTGCTCGCCGTGCCCGCCGACGAGCTCCCCGAACTCGTGGAAGGGCTCGCCGCGGCCGGCGTCTGGCGCCCGGGGCAGCTCGTCGTGCACACCGCTGCGCGCTACGGCGTGGGCGTGCTCACGCCCGCCCTCCGGGCCGGCGCCATCCCGCTCGCCATCCATCCCGCCATGTCGTTCACCGGCACGAGCATGGACCTCGCGCGGCTCGCCGGCACCTGGTTCGCGGTCACGGCGCCGGCACCCGTGCTGCCGATCGCGCAGGCCCTCGTCGTCGAGATGGGCGGCGAGCCGTTCGTGGTCGCCGAGGCCGACCGCGCGGCCTACGCCGAGGCGATCGATACGGCGGTCTCGTTCTCGACCGCGATCGTCGACCAGGCCACCGGTCTCCTCGAGGGCATCGGCGTCGCCCGTGCGGGCGCGGTCCTCGCGCCCCTGGTGCGCAGCTCGGTCGAGAACGCGCTCGCCCGGCACGACCGGGGACCGCTGCCCGACGGTGCGAGTACGATCGACGAGGCCGGAATCGATCGGCCGCTGGGAGGTGGCGAGTGACGAAGCTCACTGCCCGCACACGAACCGTTCCGACGATCGCCGAGCTGCGCGCGCTGCTCGCAGAGCGCCGTGCCGGCGGTGCATCCGTCGCCCTCGTGCCCACGATGGGCGCCCTGCACGAGGGCCACCTCTCGCTCGTGCGCCGGGCGCGGGAGCTCGCCGACGTCGTCGTCGTGTCGATCTTCGTGAACCCGCTGCAGTTCGGCCCATCCGAAGACCTCGACCGCTACCCGCGCACGCTCGAAGCGGATGTCGCCGCCCTCGGCGAGCTCGGCGTCGACGTCGTGTTCGCGCCCGCCGTGGCCGAGATGTACCCGCGCGGTGCGAGCGACACCACGGTGCACGCCGGGCACATCGGCGACCGCTACGAGGGCGCCTCCCGTCCTGGCCACTTCGACGGCATGCTCACCGTCGTCGCGAAGCTCTTCCACATCGCCCAGCCCGACGTGGCGCTCTTCGGCCAGAAGGACGCCCAGCAGGTCTTCCTGGTCGCGCGCATGGTCGACGACCTCGACTTCCCGCTCGAGATCGTGTCGGTGCCCACCGTGCGCGAGCCCGACGGCCTCGCGCTGTCGAGCCGCAACCGCTACCTCCTCGGCGACGAGCGCCGGGCCGCGCTCACGCTCGCCGAGTCGTTGCGGGCAGCGGATGCCGCGGCCGCCCAGGGCACGGCGGAGCTGCTCGCCGAGGCGACGGCCGCCTTCGGCGACCACGACGGCGTGAGCCTCGACTACCTCGTCGTCGTCGACCCTGCGACCTTCCTCCCCGTCGACGACGCCTTCCGCGGCACCGCGCTCGTGCTCGTCGCCGCCGTCGTCGGCTCGACGCGACTCATCGACAACGCGTTCGTCACCATCGGCTGACCCGCGGTCCCGCGAACCCTGCAGGTTCGCACAAGTAGGCTGGTGCACGCACGATTCCGCCGACCGAGAGTGAACGATGGCCGAGACCAACACGGATGCCGCAGCCGAGCCGACCGCCGAGGAGATCTCGGAGCAGAAGGCCGTGCGGCTCGCCAAGCGCGAGCGGCTGATCGCGGCATCCGACGATCTCGGCGGGGGCGCCTACCCGGTCCGCCTGCCGATCACCGCGACGATCCCCGAGGTGCGCGACCGGTTCGTGGGCCTCGGCGTCGACGAGGCGAGCGGTGAGCAGGTTGGCCTCGCCGGCCGTGTGGTGTTCTCGCGCAACACCGGCAAGCTCTGCTTCGCCACTCTGCAGTCGGGCGACGGCAGCCGCATCCAGGCCATGATCTCGCTCGGCGAGGTGGGTGAGGAGTCGCTCGCGGCGTGGAAGGAGCTCGTCGACCTCGGCGACCACGTGTTCGTGGCGGGCGAGGTCATCACGAGCCGCCGCGGCGAGCTCTCGATCATGGCGAAGGAGTGGCAGATCGCGGCGAAGGCGATCCTGCCGCTGCCGAACCTGCACAACGAGCTGTCCGAGGAGACGCGCGTGCGCAGCCGCTACCTCGACCTCATCGCACGCGATCAGGCCCGCCGCAACGTCATCGACCGTGCCCGGGTCAACGCGAGCCTGCGCCGCACCTTCGAGGGGCTCGGCTTCATCGAGGTCGAGACGCCGATGCTGCAGGTCATGCACGGCGGGGCATCCGCTCGCCCGTTCGTGACGCACTCGAACGCCTTCGACACCGAGCTCTACCTCCGCATCGCGCCCGAGCTCTACCTCAAGCGCGCCGTCGTGGGCGGCATCGAGCGCGTCTTCGAGATCAACCGCAACTTCCGCAACGAGGGCGCGGATTCCACGCACAGCCCCGAGTTCGCGATGCTCGAGGCGTACGAGGCCTACGGCGACTACACCACCATGGCCGACCTGACCCAGAAGCTGATCCAGGATGCCGCGCTCGCGGCCACCGGCACGCACGTCGTGACGTGGGCCGACGGCACCGAGTACGACCTCGGCGGCGAGTGGGACCGGCTCTCGATGTACGGCTCCCTCTCCGAGGCGGTGGGGGAGGAGATCACCGCCGAGACCCCCATGTCCCGCCTCCAGCAGCTCGCCGACGCCGAGGGCATCGAGATCGACCACCCGCTGCCGGGCAAGTTCGTCGAGGAACTGTGGGAGCACCACGTGAAGGGCGGCCTCGAGCGGCCCACGTTCGTCATGGACTTCCCGCTCGACACCTCGCCGCTCGTGCGGCAGCACCGCTCGAGCCCGGGCGTCGTCGAGAAGTGGGACCTCTACGTGCGCGGCTTCGAGCTCGCAACCGGCTACTCCGAGCTGGTGGACCCGGTGGTGCAGCGTGAGCGCTTCGTCGCGCAGGCGCACCTCGCCGCGGCCGGCGACCCCGAGGCGATGCGCCTGGACGAGGAGTTCCTGCGCGCGCTCGAGTTCGGCATGCCCCCGTCGGGCGGCATGGGCATGGGCATCGACCGGCTGCTCATGGCGATCACGGGCCTCGGCATCCGTGAGACCATCCTCTTCCCCCTCGTCAAGTAGCCAGGCGCCCGCGCCTCGCGTCGGTCGAGCAGCGCGAGGCGCCGCGACAGCCGTCGGTCGAGTAGCGCGGAGCGCGTATCGAGACCACGATCGGATCGGAACATGAACGACTACCTCCCCAAGAAGGAACTCGAGCCCGAGCCCGACCCGAAGAAGCCGTCGACCGCGCGCCTCGCGATCTGGATCATCGTGGGCGCCATCGGCCTCTACCTCGTCGGCTCCGGAATCTGGGGCATCGTCGCCGGCGGCTGAGGCTCCCACCGCTCCCGACGCCGCCCGGCCGGCCCGGCCGACGTCCCACCCCGCCATGCACGTGACGGAAGCAGGGCGACACGCCGTCGCTGCTGCGGAAGCAGGCGTGAGCGGCGGCGTGGCGGCATCCACCACCTGTCCTCGTCACTGCCGGCGCAGGAGCCGCCATCCACAACACAGGTCCGACCGGCCCGCGGCGGGGCGCCTTGCCACGAGGATCGCCGCATGTCCGACCTCGCCTTCGACCTGCGGCGCTGCGGCGGCCTCGCCCGCAGTGCGCAACTCCGCTCGTGGGGTCACACCCACCGGAGCATCCGGGCCGCGATCGACGCGGGACAGGTGCGCCGAATCGGCAGGTCGTGGATCGCATCGGCCGAGGCGAATCGGGAGGCCGTCCGTGCCGTCGCGGCGCGAGGGATCCTCGGTGGCGAGAGCGCGTTGCGCAGCCACGGCATCTGGGTGTCCCGCGACACCGGCACGTGCATCGTCTCCCCGCCGACGGCCAGCAGGCTGCCGGCACTCGGACGTGGCGAGTACCGGATCCACCGCCGGTGCACGGTCGTCCCGGGCTCGCCGTGGCGCGTCGGGGTGGTCGACGCGCTCGCACAGCACCTCCCGCGCGTGGCCGAGGCGGAACATGCGGTGGCGACGCTCGACAGCGCCCTGAACCGGCGGTTGCTCACCCCGACCGGGCTCGAGCTGTTGATGCAACGGATGCCGCGTCGCATCCGCCGCCTGAGGTCCCGGCTCGACGGCAGCGCCGAATCGGGCCTCGAGTCCCTGCTGCGGCTCGCCATCGAGCGGGAAGGATGGCGGGTCGAGTCGCAGGTGCGTGTCGCAGGGGTCGGACGCGTCGACCTCGTGGTCGACGGCTGGCTCGTCATCGAGGCCGACGGATCGGCCTGGCACGACGGCCACGAGGCCATCGAGCTCGATCGCGAGCGGAACGCCGCGCTCGTCCTTCGCGGGTACCGGTGGCACCGATTCGGGTATCGGCAGGTCATCGACGACCTGGCGGGCTGCATCGCGGTGATCCGTGCGCTGCTGGCCGGCGGGCGCCCCAACGCGTGACGCGAGAGCAGGAGCCTGGTCCGTCGGGATGTCGCCGGCTCCTGTTCTCGAGGCCCACGCGGTGCGGCGTCCTGTTCTCGTGACGGCGGGCGCGCGGGACGGCGGGCGGGTCGGACGGCGGGCGGGTCGGGGTCGGCGAGTGCGGGGCCGGCGCAGGCGCCCGTTCCTGACACGAGAACAGGAGCCGGGGACGTGTCGGATGTCATGCGCTCCTGTTCTCGTTGCCGACGCGGCGTGTCCTCCTGCTTTCGGGCCGGGCCCGCGGCATCCGTGTCACGAAACCGAGGAATGCCCCGTATTCTGGAGGGGCTATGGACGACTTCTGGGTGAACGCGATCTGGTCGATCGCGCCGACCGTGCTCATCGGCCTGCTGTTCTGGTTCGTGATGCGCTCGATCGTGCGCGCCGACCGCAACGAGCGCGACGCCTACGCCCGGATCGAGGCCGAGGAGCGCGCCAAGCTCGGTCGCGAGCGACCGGCAGCCTGATCCGGATGACGGCGGAGCAGACGACCACGGTCGTCGCACTCATCGCGATCCTCGTCGACCTCGTCATCCGCGTCATCGCCGTCATCGTGGTGCCGCGCAACCGCCGTCCCACCGCGGGCATGGCGTGGCTGCTCGCGATCTTCTTCATCCCCTACGTCGGAATCATCTTCTTCCTGCTCATCGGCAACCCGAAGCTGCCGAAGCACCGCCGCGAGAAGCAGGCCGAGGTCGACCGCTTCATCCGCGATTCGACGCTCGGCGTCGAGCGGGTGAGCGACAGCGCCGCATGGCCCGCGTGGTTCGAGGGCGTCGTGCGGCTGAACCGCAACCTCGGGGCGATGCCCCTGATCGGCTCGAACAGCGCCACGCTCATCGGCGACTATCAGGCGTCGCTCGACGCCATGGCCCACGCGATCGACGGCGCGAAGCAGTACGTGCACGTCGAGTTCTACATCTTCGCGTACGACACCACGACCGCCGGCTTCTTCGACGCGCTCGGCCGAGCCGTCCAGCGCGGCGTCGAGGTGAAGGTGCTGCTCGACCACATCGCGTCGGTGCGCGTGAAGGGCTACCGCAAGACCCTCCGGCGCCTCGACGACATGGGCGTCGCGTGGCAGTTCATGCTTCCCGTGCAGCCGCTCAAGGGCAAGTACCAGCGCCCCGACCTGCGCAACCACCGCAAGATCCTCGTGGTCGACGGCGAGGTCGGGTTCACGGGCTCGCAGAACGTCATCGACCGCAGCTACCACAAGCCCGGCAACCTCCGCCGCGGCCTGAAGTGGCAGGAGCTCGTCGCCCGGGTCGAGGGGCCGATCGTGTCGGGCCTCGACGCGATCTTCGCGACCGACTGGTATCTCGAGACGGGCGAGGCGCCGTCGCGCGGCGACATCACGCCGTTCGAGCAGGAGGGCGAGGCGCAGGACCTCGACTGCCAGGTGGTGCCGAGCGGGCCGGGCTACCCGAACGAGAACAACCTCAAGCTCTTCCTCGCGCTCATGTACGCGGCGAAGGAGCGGATCATCCTCACGAGCCCGTACTTCGTGCCCGACGAGGCGATGCTGCGGGCGATCAGCGGCGCCACCCAGCGCGGTGTGCACGTCGAGCTGTTCGTCTCCGAGATCGGCGACCAGGCGCTCGTGTACCACGCGCAGCGCTCCTACTACGAAGCCCTGCTGCGGGCGGGCGTTCGCATCTACATGTACCAATCGCCCTACATCCTGCACTCCAAGCACTTCACGATCGACGACGACGTCGCGGTGATCGGCTCGAGCAACATGGACATCCGCTCATTCGAGCTCAACGCGGAGATCTCGCTCCTCGTGCGCGGCGCCTCCTTCGTGCGCGACATGCGCGCCGTCGAGGACCGCTACCGCGAGCAGAGCCGCGAGCTCACCCTCGACGAGTGGATGCAGCAGCCGGTGCGCTCGACGATCCTCGACAACCTCGCGCGCCTGACCTCGGCCCTGCAGTAGCGCTCGCCCGGCCGATCGGGCGTCGGCGACCCGGTGTGCCGAGCCGTGACGCGCATCGGGCGAGCGGATGCCGCGGCGCGGCGCTGTCCGCAGGTTGCGCCGCCTTCGCCCCGGCGCCCCCGGCACCCCGGGCACCCGGCACCGCGGTCCGGCCGGCCGCCGGACCGTGCCGCGCACCCTCCAACGCCTGCATCGGGCGTTGCCCGCGCCGCCCGCGGCATCCGATGTGACAATTTCTGCGAAACTCTTGCATTCTGTGAGAACTCCTCGCTAAACTCACATAAACGCAGGAATGCAGACAGACTCGGGCAAGGAGGCCACATGTACGCGATGGAGCGTCACGAGCACATCCTCACCGCGCTCGGCCAGACGGGCCGGGTCTCGGTCGCCGGCCTCGCCGACGAGCTGCACGTCGCCGCAGAGACCATCCGCCGCGACCTCGACGCGCTCGAGCGCGCCGGCCACGTGCGACGGGTCCACGGCGGTGCCGTGAGCGCGTCGCGGGCGAGCCTCGCCGAGACCACCGTCATCGAGCGCACGGGTCACCGCACCGAGGCGAAGCGGGCGATCGCCCGGGCCGCGCTCGCACTCGTGCCGCCGACGTTCACCGGCTCCATCCTGCTCGACGCGGGCACGACCACCGGGGCCCTCGCCGACGCGCTCGCCACCTGGCAGCCCGAGGCCGGCGTGCCGCCGCTCACCGTCTACACGAACTCCGTGCCGATCGCGGCGCTGCTGCACGGCAACCCCAGCCTCGTCGTGCGCGTCATCGGTGGCACCGTGCGCGGCATCACGAGCGCCGCGGTCGGCCCGACGGCCGTCGCCCAGCTCGCCGACATCCGGCCCGACATCGCGTTCATCGGCACCAACGGGCTGAGCGCCGAGTTCGGCCTCTCCACCCCTGACGAGCTCGAGGCGCAGGTCAAGCGCACCATGGTCGACCGCTCACGGCTCGCGGTCGTGCTCGTCGACGCATCCAAGCACGACGACGAGGCGCTGCACCGGTTCGCCTGCCTCGACGAGGTCGACGTGGTCATCACCGACGCGCCCCCCGGCCCCGCGCTCGCGGAGGCGCTCGACGAAGCAGAAGTGGAGGTGCGGGTCGCATGATCGTCACGCTCACCGTGAACCCGTCGCTCGACCGCACGGTCGAGCTCGCCCAGCCGCTCGAACGCGGCGAGGTGCAGCGCGTCGCCGCGAGCACCGAGGAGCCCGGGGGCAAGGGCGTCAACGTCACCCGCGCGCTCGCCGCATCCGGCGTCGACAGCATCGCGGTGCTGCCCGGCCGGGCCGACGACCCGCTGGTCGTCGCCCTGCACGCGGCGCAGCTGCCCGTCGCGGTCGTGCCGATCGCGGGCCGACTGCGGTCGAACCTCACGCTCACCGAGCCCGACGGCACCACGACGAAGCTCAACGAGCCCGGGCCGGTACTGTCGGCCGACGAGCAGGCGGCGCTCGTCGACGAGGTCGTGCGACGGTCGGCGGATGCCACGTGGCTCGTGCTCGCCGGCTCACTGACCCCCGACCTCGCCGCCGACTTCTACGTGCGCGTCGTCCGCGCCGTGCGCGCCGCCGGACTCGACTGCCGCATCGCGGTCGACACCTCCGGCGCCCCGCTCGCCGCGCTCGTCGACTCCGGAGCGGACGTCGACCTCATCAAGCCGAACGGCGAGGAGCTCGCCGAGCTCGTCGGCGTCCCCGACGCAGACGTCGACGCGCTCGAGGCCGACCACGAGCGGGTCGCCGGCCTCGCAGCGGGGCTCGCGCCCCGCGGCATCCGCTCGGCCCTCGTGACCCTGGGCGCGGCCGGTGCCGTGCTCGTGACCGGCGAGGGAGCCTGGTTCGCCCCGGCTCCCCGCATCGTGCCCCGCAGCACGGTGGGAGCGGGCGACAGCTCGCTCGCCGGGTTCCTGCTCGCCGTGACCGAGGGAGCGGGGCCCGACCGGGCCCTCGCCCAAGCGGTCGCCCACGGGGCGGCCGCCGCCTCGCTTCCCGGCTCCGCGGTTCCCTCCCGGGAGCTCGCCGATGCATCCGCACTCACCGCAACCCCGATCCGGGACGTCGTCGTCCCCACCCCCCTCTAGGAGGAACCAGCACATGGATACCGTCATCGAACCCCGGCTCGTCGCCCTCGACGAGCAACTCGGCGCGACCAGCTCCGAGGTCATCCGAGCGCTCGCGGGCCTCGTGGTCGACGCGGGCCGCGCCGACGACGCCGAAGCGCTCTTCGCCGACGCCTGGGCGCGCGAGGAGAAGGACAGCACCGGCGTGCCCGGCGGCATCGCGATCCCGCACGCCAAGTCCGACGCGGTGAGCGTGCCCACACTCGCGGCGGCCCGGCTCCCCGTCGGCGTCGACTTCGGCTCGTTCGACGGGCCCGCCGACCTCATCTTCCTCATCGCGGTGCCGAAGGAGGCCACGCAGGACCACCTCGCGGTGCTCTCGACGCTCGCCCGCTCGCTCATCCGAGAGGACTTCGTCGCAGGGCTGCGCGCGGCCCCCGACGCCGAGGCGTTCGTGGCGCTCGTGAACGAGGCGCTCGCCCCGGTGGCCGAGCCGGCCCCTGCCGCAGCGGCCGTGCCCGCAGCGGCAGCAGGCGCAGCGGCAACGGCGGCAGGCGCAGCGGATGCCGCAGCCGCCACCGGTGCCGCCAAGCCCGTGCTCGTCGCCGTCACCGCGTGCCCCACCGGCATCGCCCACACCTACATGGCGGCCGACGCCCTCTCGGCGGCGGCCGAGAAGGCCGGCGTCGAGCTGCACGTCGAGACGCAGGGCTCGTCGGGCGCGAAGCCCCTCGCCCCCGAGGTGATCGCGAGCGCGTCCGCCGCGATCTTCGCGGTCGACGTCGACGTGCGCGACAAGGCGCGGTTCGCGGGCAAGCCCGTGGTGCAGGTGCCGGTCAAGCGCGGCATCGACGACCCCGCCGGGCTCATCCGCGAGGCGCTCGCCGCGGCCGACAACCCCAACGCCGCTCGCGTCGCGGGCGACGCGGCCGCTGCCGGCGCCGCCACCTCGGCGAAGGAGGAGCATTTCGGGCAGAAGATCAAGCGCGTGCTGCTCACGGGCGTCAGCTACATGATCCCGTTCGTCGCAGGTGGTGGCCTGCTCATCGCCCTCGGCTTCCTGCTCGGCGGCTACGACATCACCGCCAACGCGACCGAGATCGTGCTCGGCAACACGATCTTCAACCTGCCTCCGGGCGGCCTCGCCGAGTACTTCGGCGCGGTGTTCTTCTCGATCGGCGCGATCTCGATGGGCTTCCTGGTGCCGGCGCTCGCGGGCTACATCGCCTACGCGATCGCCGACCGTCCCGGTATCGCCCCCGGATTCGTGGTGGGCTCGGTGTCCGTGCTCATGGGCGCCGGCTTCCTCGGCGGCCTCGTGGGCGGCCTGCTCGCGGGCTACGTCGCCCTCTGGCTGACCCGCCTCTCGGTGCCGCGCTGGCTCGCCGGCCTGATGCCCGTCGTGATCATCCCGCTGCTCGGTTCGATCGCGGCATCCGGCCTCATGCTCGTCGTGTTCGGCGGACCCATCGCAGCCCTCACGAACGCCCTGAACGCCTGGCTCTCGGGCCTCACCGGCGCGAGCGCGATCGTGCTCGGCCTGATCCTCGGCGCCATGATGGGCTTCGACCTGGGTGGTCCGGTCAACAAGGTCGCCTACGCGTTCGCGGTCGCCGGCCTCAGCACGGGCTCGCCCGACAACCAGGCGCCGTGGATGATCATGGCCGCCGTCATGGCCGCCGGCATGGTGCCGCCGCTCGCGATGGCACTCGCCACCGTGCTCGACCGTCGCCTCTTCACCCCGGTGGAGCGCGAGAACGGCAAGGCGGCGTGGCTGCTCGGCGCCGCGTTCATCTCGGAGGGCGCGATCCCGTTCGCCGCGGCCGACCTGCTGCGCGTCATCCCGGCGACGGTCATCGGCGGTGCGATCGCGGGTGCGATCTGCATGGGCATGGGCGTCACCTCGCAGGCCCCCCACGGCGGCATCTTCGTGTTCTTCGCGATCGGCAACCTGCTCTGGTTCGTGCTCGCGATCGCCGCGGGCTCCGTCGCCGCCGCGCTCGTGGTCATCGCCCTCAAGCGCTGGGCGCACCGCCGCCCGGTCGAGGCGTCGGTGGGCGTGGCCGAGCCCCAGGTGGCCACGGCCTGAGCCGCTCCGCCTGATCCGATCCGACGGCCGGTCCCTCGCGGGGCCGGCCGTCGGCGTTCAGCGTCGCGGCTTCAGCCGCACCGTGGGGAGTTCGGGCGCGGGGAGGGGCCTGCCCTCGTACCCGGAGACGGTGCCGAACGGGCCGTCGGGGTCGTTGCGGTCGATCACGTCGGACTGCCACCGGCGGCGGAACTCGACGACCTCGTCGTGCGACCGCCCGATGAAGTTCCACCACATCACGAGCTCCTCGCCGAAGGGCACGCCGCCGAGCAGCACGACCCGTGCGGGCCCGTCGACTGCGGTGAGCCGCACCCGGTCGCGGCCCGGCTCCAGGTAGGCGAGCTCGCTCCAGGCCACCTCGGTGGCCTCGTCGGCGCCGGCCGCCTCGAGGCGCACCGGCCCCAGGTCGACGAGCACGCCGTGCTCGAACGCGGGGTCGAGCGCGAGCTCGACGACGCCGCCCGCGGGAAGGTCGACCTGCGCCCCGAGCAGCGGTGAGAAGACGGTGACGGCCGAGGATGCCGCATCCGTCGCGCTGCCCGCGAGCTCGCCGACGAACACCCGCACGGTGGCATCGCCGACCGCGAACGGCGTGGTGTCGGCGTGCTCGAAGAACGGCGCGACGTGGCGGGATGCGTCGGGGAGCGCAACCCACAGCTGCACGCCGTGCAGGCGCGTGGTGCCGGGAGTGGAGACCTCGGAGTGGGAGATGCCCCGCCCCGCGGTCATCAGGTTCACGGAACCGGGGCGCACGAGTTCGTGGCTGCCGGCGGAATCGCGGTGCTCGATCTCGCCCTCGAAGAGCCAGCTCACGGTCTGCAGTCCGGTGTGCGGGTGCGGCGGCACGACCATGCCGCCGGTGAGGGCGACGTCGTCGGGCCCGTAGTGGTCGGCGAAGCACCACGCGCCGATCGTGGTGCGACCGCGCTGGGGGAGCGTGCGGCGCACGGGCATCGCGCGAGGACCGCCCAGCGGCACCTCGCGGTACTCGAGCACCTGCACCACCGGGCCGGTCGGCACGTCGGCCGCGCACAGCAGTTCGACGGGGTCGCGTTCCAGGTTGCTCATGCCGGAATCCTACGCGGGGCGGCCGACCCGGCGACGGGTCGACGGGGCCGCTCCGGCCCGTGCGCTGGGCCCGCGACAGGCGACAGCGCCTCGGCGGGTCCTCCCTCGGCAGCGGATGCCGCGCGCACTAGCATGTGACCATGGCTCAGCACACCGGCGTCAGCCGCCTCCTGCTCATCGGCACCGTGTTCGCCTCCGCGCTCGTGCTCACGGGGTGCGCGCCGGGGTCCGGTCCCGTCACGGACTACCCCGGACTGCCGGTCGTCAACGAGGAGCTCGACCCCGGCGTGCCCATCGAGGAGCCCACGGGCGACGAGCCGTTCGTGCAGTACCTCGGCGACGGAGGCCGCCTGGCCGTGACCATCTGGGGCTCGTCGACGTGCCCGGTCGTGGGCAAGGACCTCGTCGTCACCGCGAAGGCCCACGAGGGCAACGCCGTGGAGGTCGTGCTGCCCGAACCCGACAACGGCCCCTGCACCATGGACTTCGTTCCCCACACCACCGAGTTCTCGACGCCCTACGACGTCACGACCACGAAGCCGCTCGAGGTCACGATCGGCGACGCGGTGGTCACGGTGCCCATCAAGTAGCCTCGCCGCGCGTCAGGGCGCCTCGCCGACCGAGAGGTCGACGAAGAGCTCGCTCGCGACCAGCTCGAGGTCGGCGCGCACGTCGGCGGGGTCCACCCCGGGCGGGACCCGCACGAGGATGTGCGCCTCGAACAGCTGCCCGCCCGCCATCGGCGCGTCGCGCCGCTCGGTGGTGATCGACTCGATGCTGAGGCCGTGCCGTGCGAGCGCCGACGAGACGTCGCGCACGATCCCGGGATGATCGCTGCCGATGAGGTCGAGCCGCAGGTGCGGCCACGCCGCCGACGCGGAGGTCTCGTCACTGCCGGGGTGGGCGCTCACCTCCATGAGTCCCTCGAGCCCGTCGAGCGCCTCGCGAAGCGACGCGGCGTGCTCCGCGGGAACGGTCACGACGACGATCCCCGCGAACTGGCCGGCGAGCTCGGCCATCTGGCTCTGCTCCCAGTTGCCGCCGTGTGCGGCGACGACGTCGGCGAGCGCCTCGACGAGTCCGGCGCGGTCGTCGCCGATGACGGTGAGCACGAGTCTGGGCATGCGTGCATCCAACCACGGACCCTCGGCCGCGGTCGAGTGCCGCGGCATCCGCTCGGACCGCCGCGACGCATGACCGCGACGGTCGGCGCACAACCGATGCGCCCACGGCGAACACGCGCCCACCGCCCGGGTGCGGTCGTTACCGTTGATGTATCGACGCCCCTGCCCAAGGGGTCGTGAGGAGTTGAGGATGTTCGAGAGATTCACCGACCGAGCCCGTCGTGTCGTCGTCCTGGCCCAAGAAGAGGCCAAGATGCTGAACCACAACTACATCGGCACCGAGCACATCCTGCTCGGTCTCATCCACGAAGGTGAGGGCGTCGCCGCCAAGGCGCTCGAGTCGCTCGGCATCTCGCTCGACGCGGTGCGCGAGCAGGTGCAGGACATCATCGGGCAGGGCCAGCAGCAGCCGACCGGGCACATCCCGTTCACGCCGCGCGCCAAGAAGGTGCTCGAGCTGAGCCTGCGCGAGGCGCTGCAGCTCGGCCACAACTACATCGGCACCGAGCACATCCTGCTCGGCCTCATCCGCGAGGGCGAGGGCGTCGCCGCCCAGGTGCTCGTGAAGCTGGGCGCCGACCTCAACCGCGTGCGCCAGCAGGTCATCCAGCTGCTCTCGGGCTACCAGGGCAAGGAGCAGGTGCAGGTCGGCGGCGCGAACGAGCAGCAGGCGCCGCAGGGCGGCTCGCAGATCCTCGACCAGTTCGGCCGCAACCTCACGCAGGCCGCGCGCGAGTCGAAGCTCGACCCCGTGATCGGCCGTGAGAAGGAGATCGAGCGGGTCATGCAGATCCTCTCGCGTCGCTCCAAGAACAACCCCGTGCTGATCGGCGAGCCCGGCGTCGGCAAGACCGCCGTCGTCGAGGGCCTCGCACAGGCGATCGTCAAGGGCGAGGTGCCCGAGACGCTGAAGGACAAGCAGCTGTACTCGCTCGACCTCGGCTCGCTCATCGCGGGTTCCCGCTACCGCGGCGACTTCGAGGAGCGCCTGAAGAAGGTCACGAAGGAGATCCGCACCCGCGGCGACATCATCGTCTTCATCGACGAGATCCACACCCTCGTGGGTGCGGGCGCCGCAGAGGGCGCGATCGACGCGGCGTCGATCCTCAAGCCGTTGCTCGCCCGCGGTGAGCTGCAGACCATCGGCGCGACCACGCTCGACGAGTACCGCAAGCACTTCGAGAAGGATGCCGCGCTCGAGCGTCGCTTCCAGCCGATCCAGGTCGCCGAGCCGAGCCTGCCCCACACGATCAACATCCTCAAGGGGCTGCGCGACCGCTACGAGGCGCACCACAAGGTCTCGATCACCGACGGCGCGATCGTCGCTGCCGCCAACCTCGCCGACCGCTACATCAGCGACCGGTTCCTGCCCGACAAGGCGATCGACCTGATCGACGAGGCCGGCGCCCGCCTGCGTCTCTCGATCCTCTCGTCGCCGCCCGAGCTGCGCGAGTTCGACGAGAAGATCGCCGTCGTGCGTGCTGCGAAGGAGACCGCGATCGAGGAGCAGGACTTCGAGAAGGCCGCGTCGCTGCGCGACGAGGAGAAGAACCTGCTCGGCGAGCGCCTCCGCCTCGAGAAGCAGTGGAAGTCGGGCGACGTCAAGACCACCGCGGTCGTCGACGAGGGCCTGATCGCCGAGGTGCTCGCGCAGGCCACCGGCATCCCCGTCTTCAAGCTCACGGAAGAGGAGTCGAGCCGGCTCGTCTTCATGGAGAAGGCGCTGCACGAGCGCGTCATCGGCCAGGAGGAGGCGATCTCCGCCCTGTCGAAGACGATCCGCCGCACCCGCGCCGGACTCAAGGACCCGAAGCGCCCCTCGGGCTCGTTCATCTTCGCCGGCCCCACGGGCGTCGGAAAGACCGAGCTCGCCAAGGCGCTCGCGGAGTTCCTCTTCGACGACGAGGCGGCGATGATCTCGCTCGACATGTCGGAGTACGGCGAGAAGCACACGGTGTCGCGCCTGTTCGGCGCCCCTCCCGGCTTCGTCGGCTTCGAGGAGGGCGGCCAGCTCACCGAGAAGGTGCGCCGCAAGCCGTTCAGCGTCGTGCTCTTCGACGAGATCGAGAAGGCCCACCCCGACATCTTCAACTCGCTCCTCCAGATCCTGGAGGAGGGCCGCCTCACCGACGGCCAGGGTCGCGTCGTGGACTTCAAGAACACCGTGATCATCATGACCACCAACCTCGGCACGAAGGACATCTCGGGCGGGCCCGTGGGCTTCCAGCTCGAGGGCGACCCGCGCACGGGTTACGACCTCATGCGCGCGAAGGTGAACGAGGAGCTGAAGAAGCACTTCAAGCCCGAGTTCCTGAACCGCGTCGATGAGATCATCGTGTTCCCGCAGCTCAGCAAGGAGGAGCTGCTGCAGATCGTCGACCTCTTCATCAAGCGCCTGAGCGACCGCATGCTCGACCGCGACATGACGGTCGAGCTGACGGTCCCGGCCAAGGAGCGGCTCATCGAGGTCGGGTTCGACCCGGCGCTCGGCGCCCGCCCGCTGCGCCGCGCGGTGCAGCACGAGGTGGAGGACCGCCTGTCGGAGAAGATCCTGCACGGCGAGCTCAACTCGGGCGACCACGTGCACGTCGACTTCAAGGACGGCGAGTTCGTGTTCACCACGACCCAGCGGGCCCTGCCCGTGGGCGTCGGCGTCAACACGGGTGCGGCGATCGGCACCGGTCCGGCTACGCCCGACCTCGCGGCCGGGTAGTCGCTCGACACGATCGAACCGGCGGGGCGGATGCTGCGGCATCCGCCCCGTCGTCGTGCGTGCCGTCGTCGGTGCGAGCGTCGGTCGGCGGCATCCGTCGGCAATAGCATTGGCGGGTGACCGACTACACGGTGCGCCGCGCGCGCACGAGCGATGTGCCGAAGATCGTCGCGCTCGTGGAGCCGCTCGTCGCCCGACGCATCCTGCTCGGCAAGGAGCGGGTCGACCTCTACGGGTCGGTGCAGGAGTTCCGCATCGCCGAGTCGGCCGACGGCGAGGTCATCGGATGCGGCGCGCTGCACGTGATGTGGGAGGACCTCGGCGAGGTGCGCACGCTCGCGGTCGACGACGCATGGCTCGGACACGGGGTCGGACACGCGCTGCTCGACGCCCTCGAGCACGATGCACGCGAGCTCGGGCTGTCGCGTCTGTTCTGCCTCACCTTCGAGGTCGACTTCTTCGGCCGGCACGGCTTCGAGGACATGGGGTCCGAGACGGTCGACCCGTCGCTCTACGCCGAGCTCGTGCGCTCGCACGACGAGGGCGTCGCGGAGTTCCTCGACCTCGCTCGCGTCAAGCAGAACACCCTCGGCAACACGCGCATGCTCAAGCGGCTCTGAACGCTCCAGGGGCCGCCTCGCCGCCGTTCCGGTCCCCGCGGTCTCGGCCTCCGCTCCGTTCCTGAGCGCTGCCTGCGGGGCGTGGGGCGCGCCGAGCGGATGCCGCCCGCCGGGCGGGCGCGGCCGTACCCTGTGAGCATGTCGACGAACCCCACCCCGACAGGCCGTCTGTCGCCGCAGGTGTACCGCCGTCGGCGGCTCGTCGTGCTGCTCGGACTCATCGCCGTCATCGTGGCGATCGTGCTCATCATCGTGCGCCCGGGCTCCAGTCAGGGCGACGAGCCCGAGCCGTCGGCGCCCGCGACGACGACCGCGACGCCCGAGACGGCGCCGCCAACGGCGATCCCGACGGAGCCCACCGCGGCCGACGGCGACGCCTGCACCGACAAGCAGGTCTCGGTCGAGGCGATCACCGACAAGACCGAGTACGCAGTGGGCGAGCAGCCGCAGCTCTCGGTCACCATCATGAACACGGGCAAGAACGTGTGCGTGCTCAACGCGGGCACGAAGGCGCAGGTGTTCACGATCACGAGCGGCGACGACGTCTACTGGAGGTCGACGGACTGCCAGGTCGACCCCATCGACGCGGAGGTGTCCCTCACGCCGGGCACCCCGATCAGTTCGACCGTGCCGATCATCTGGGACCGCACCCGCTCGAGCCCCGACACGTGCCAGGGCGGTCGTGAGGCTGCGCCGGCGGGCGGTGCGTCGTACCATCTCGCGGTCTCGGTCGACGGGTTCGAATCGGCCACGACGAAGCAGTTCCTGCTGTACTGACGCATCGGGGGCGCTGCCGACCGGGCGACGTCGAGGATTTGCGCCGGCACCGTGGGGTCTACGAGAACGCCGGCGTCTTCGTCGACTCCCCGGACCCTCACGATCCGGCTGCGTGATCAGCGTAGGTCACGAACAGGTCACGGAGGCTGTGAGTTCGCCCCTGAAAAGGGGGGACACAGGTCGTGTCGTGTCGGTCGCCACGCGGCGGCGAGGTGGCCGCGGCATCGCCGGCGGGCGTGGGCGGCCCGCGGCATCCGCTGGGTAGGCTGGTGGGATGGCTGGCAAGGCGCGCAAGAAGGGCGGCGAGCCCGTCGAGTTCCGGTCGCAGGCGCTCGCGGAGGCGCTCGAACGACAGGACATGGCGGCGGTGGCGCTCGCGCTCCGCAACGGCAACACGGTCGTGCCGCTCATCAAGCCGGGGCCGCGTGACAAGCCGCTCGACGGTGGCGAGGTGTGGACCTACCGGGATCCCCAGACCGGCGAAGTCGCGCTGCTCCTGTTCAGCGACGCCGCGAACAAGCCGGCGAACCTGCCGCCCGCCGTCGGCCTGCAGAGCCCCGCGTGGCTGCGCACGTTCCTCAAGCGCTACGAGTCCACGATCACGACGGTGTTCCTCGACATCGCGGGGCCGCACCCGATGCAGGCGCCGCCCGGCGAGCTGCTGCGGGTGCTGGAGGCGTAGGGCGGGGCACGGGTTTCGAGACCCGCCCGGAGGGCGCTCCTCGAGCCGCACGAGGGACTAGAACGCGGCGTCGAGTTCGCGCTCGCGCGCGCCGGCGGACTCGAGCATGGCGCGGTCGACGGCGGCACGTACGCTGCCCGCCTCGACGTCGAGGATCGTGGTGTAGCCCAGTCGCCGGGCCTCGGCGCCGCGCTGCTTCGCCGCCGCGACGGGACGCACCTCGCCGGCGAGGCTGATCTCGCCGAACGCGGCGAGGTCGTGCGGCACCGCCCGGTCGCGCATGGCGGAGGCGATCGCCACGGCGATCGCGAGGTCGGCTCCCGGCTCGATGAGCCGCACCCCGCCCACCGTGGAGACGTAGACGTCGTGCTCGCCGAGTTGCCGCAGGCCGGCGCGGCGCTCGAGCACCGCGATGATCATGGCCACGCGCGACGTGTCGACGCCATTGACGACGCGGCGCGGTTGCGGCGCCTTCGTGGCGACGACGAGCGCCTGCACCTCGACGGGCAGGGCACGTCGCCCCTCGAGTGCGACGGTGACGCACGTGCCGCTCACGGCGGTGCGCGAGCGGCTGAGGAAGAGGCCCGAGGGGTCGGGCACCTCGGCGATGCCCTCGCCCGTCATCTCGAAGCAGCCCACCTCGTCGGTGGGCCCGAACCGGTTCTTGAGCGCGCGCACGAAGCGGAGCGCGGTCTGGCGGTCGCCCTCGAACTGGCACACGACGTCGACGAGGTGCTCGAGCAGGCGCGGCCCCGCGATCGAGCCGTCTTTCGTGACGTGCCCGACGAGCAGCACGGGCAGCTGCCGGTCTTTCGCGACGCGGATGAGGGTGGAGGCGACCTCGCGCACCTGGCTCGGCTGGCCCGGCAGGCCGTCGGAGAGCGAACTCGACACCGTCTGCACCGAGTCGACGATGAGCAGTTCGGGACGCACCTGGTCGACCTGCCCGAGGATCGTGGCGAGGTCGGTCTCGGCGGCGAGGTAGAGCTCGTCGTGCAGCGCGTCGGTGCGCCCGGCACGGAGGCGCACCTGGGCGGTGGACTCCTCGGCGCTCACGTAGAGCACCCGCCGGCCCGTGGCCGCCACGCGTGCCGCGACCTCGAGGAGCAGCGTGGACTTGCCGACGCCGGGTTCGCCCGAGAGCAGGATCGCGGCGCCCGCGACGATGCCCCCGCCGAGCACGCGATCGAACTCGCCGATGCCGGTGGGGCGGTGCGCGGCATCCTCGGTCTCGACCTCGCCGATGGGCCGGGCGGCGCGCGTGGCGCTCGGGGCGACCGCCTGCAGGGTGCGCACGATGCCGGTCTGCTCGGCGACGTCGACGACGGTGCCCCACTGCTGGCACTCGGCGCAGCGGCCGGCCCACTTCGCGGTGCTCCAGCCGCATTCCGTGCATCGGAAGGTGGAGGTGGGGCGGGCCATGTCACCGACACTAGCCGTGGCCTCGGACATCCGATCGTCCCACTGCGGCGTGGCCCTCGGGCGTACGCTGTGCGCATGCGCACGGACGTCGACGTCCTCGTCATCGGGGCCGGCCAAGCCGGCCTCTCCGTCAGCCACGGGCTCACCGATCGCGGTGTCGATCACGTGGTCCTCGAGCAGCATCGCGCGGGCTCCGCGTGGGGATCGCGGTGGGACAGCTTCCGGCTGGTGACGCCGAACCACACGATCCGCCTCCCGGGCGGTGAGTATCGCGGCGCGGACCCCGACGGCTTCCTGCCGCGCGACGAGATCGTCGCGCACCTCCGCGGCTACTCTGCATCCTTCGGCGCACCCGTCGTCGAGGGGGTCCAGGTGGAGTCGCTCCGCACCGACGACGGTGGCTTCGTGATGCAGACGTCCGGCGGCCACGTGCGCGCCCGCCGCGTGGTCGTGTGCACGGGGGCGTACCAGCGCGAGCACCGCCCGGCATCCGTCGCCGACCTCGAGATCGTGCTGCCCGTCGTGGGCATGACGCGGTACCGGTCGCCCGACGGGCTTCCCGAGGGCCGGGTGCTCGTGATCGGCAGCGGCCAGTCGGGGTGCCAGATCGCCGAGGAGCTCGTGCGCGCCGGGCGCGAGGTCGTGCTCGCCGCGAGCAGGGCGCCCGCCATGCCACGCCGCGCCGGCGGGCGCGACGGCGTCGACTGGCTCCTCGACTCGGGCTTCTTCGAGCAGACGCTCGCCGACATGCCGTCGCCCGCAGTGCGGCTCGTCTCGAACGCGCTCGCGACGGGCGCCGGCGGCGGCCACGACCTCAACCTCCGCACGCTCGCGGCGCAGGGCGTGCAGCTCATCGGGCACGTGCTCGGCAGCGACGGGGTGCGCATCGTGGCCGCCGACGACCTCGCCGAGTCCGTGGCGGTCGGCGACCAGGCCTTCGCCGACATCTGCGGCATGATCCGCCGCCTCTCGGCCGAGCAGGGGCTGCCCGAACCCGACCTCCCCGAGCCGCCGACGGCGGGGCTCACGGCGGCGGCGGCACCGCGGCTGGACGACCTCGGCGTCATCGTCGTCGCGTGCGGCTTCCGCCCCGCCTACGGCTGGATCCGCATTCCCGATGTGCTCGACGACATGGGCTTCCCCGTGCAGCACGATGGCGCGAGCACGCGCGCCGCGGGCCTCTTCTTCGTGGGCGTGCCGTGGATGCGCACGCGCAAGTCGCCCCTGCTGATGGGCGTCGGCGAGGATGCGGACGTGGTCGTGCGGCAGCTCGCCGGTCAGGCCGGCTGACCGCCACCGGCAGCGGGGACCTCGGCACGCGCGTCGGCCTGCGCCGAGGACTCGACCGCGGTGTGCGGCGTCGCGCCGGTGGGCGGCGTCGCCGAGGCATCCGGTGTCTCATCGACGGGCGCCGGCGCCGTGGCATCCGCCGGGAATCGCGCCACGAGATCGGCGACGAGCGACGGCCGGAAGGCCTGCGCCCAGACCCGGTAGCCGTGGTCGTTGGGGTGGAAGAAGTCGATCGCGAACTGCGAGACGATCGCCCGCACCCCCTGCACGCGGGTCACGGTGTGCAGGGGCACCACCGCGAGGCCGTGCTCGTCGGCGACGGCGCGCACGATGCGGTTCGCGTGCAGCACCTTGCGTTCGTTGTGCGGGAAGTGGAAGTACGGCAGGTTGGCCACGAGCGCGTGCGAGGGGAGGGCCGCGAACAGCTCCCGGATGCCGCGCTCGAACGCCTCGGGGTCCCAGTGGCGGATGTTGTTCGCGCCGATCGCCACCGTCACCACGTCGGGCCGGTACTTCACGAACTTCGGCAGCTGGTCGCGCACTGCGAGCTCGACCGTCGCGCCGGACACGCTCAGGTTGACGACGCGCACGCTGCGACCCGTGACGTCGCGGATGTCGCGGGCGAGCACGCCCACGTAGCTGTGGTCGGGGCGGCTCGCGCCGATGCCCTGCGCGGCGCTGTCGCCCATCGCCACGTAGAGCACCTCGCCCGGCTGCCGGGCGTGATCGCGCCACCACTTCGAGTGCACGGGGAGCGTCTCGTTGACGATCGCGGCGTTCGTGGCGAGCCGCGCGCGCAGCCGTCGATACCCGGCTCTGGCGGCGAGCACGATGCCGCCGATGACGCCGCCCACGACGGCGAGCGAGATGAGGGCGGATGCGGCGCCCGGACGTTCTTCAGCCATCGTCCGACGCTATGGCAGGGTGCTGGGAACTGTCTCGGGCTTGACCCGGCCGGCGGCATCGGCTCGTTTTGGATGATTCCGGGCCGTCGTCTAAGATCGATCCCGGTACCGTGTCCGAGCGGCCGAAGGTGCAACTCTCGAAAAGTTGTGTGGGTGAAAGCCCACCGTGGGTTCAAATCCCACCGGTACCGCCACGTGAACGCCCCGGATCCCAGCAATTGCAGGGATCCGGGGCGTTCGTCGTTCGCCGCCGACGGCGTGGGCGCGGCCGCGTCACCAGCCCCCGCGCGTCGGCGTGTGGCCCTCCCGGGCGTCGTCGGGCATCGTCATCTCGGCCCGCAGGCCCAGTAACCGGATGGGCCGATCGGGCTCGATCCGGCCGACGAGGTCGAGCACGCGGGCCACCACGACCTCGCGATCGGCGGTCTCGGGGATCTTCTTCGTGAAGACCTTGGTGGTGAACGGCGCGTAGCGCACCTTCAGCGTCAGCCCGATGACCGGGCGGCCCTCGGCCTCGACGTCGTCGAGCACGTGGCCGGCGAGCTCGCGCGCCGCCGCCTCGACCTGCGCGGGTTCCGTGAGGTCCTGCTGGTAGGTCGTCTCGCGACTGTGGCCGCGAGCCACCCAGGGCGTGTCATCGACGACGCGCGAGCCCTCGCCGCGGCCGAGCAGGAGGTACCACGGGCCCATCCGCGGGCCGAACTCGGCTGCCAGCACGTCGAGGTCGGCCGCGGCCAGTTCGGCGACCGTGCTGATGCCGAGCGCGGCCAGGCGGCGCGAGATCTTCGTGCCGACGCCCCACAGCTCGATGGTCGGCCGGTCGCCCATGACGTCGAGCCAGTTGTCGGCCGTCAGCCGGAACACGCCGCGCGGCTTGCCGAACCCCGTCGCCACCTTGGCGCGCACGAGCGTGTCGCCGATGCCGACGCTGCAGTGCAGCCGGGTTCGGTCGAGCACGGCCTGCTGGATGTCGCGGGCAGAGGCCTCGGTGTCGTCGGTCTGCACGCCGACGAACGCCTCGTCCCAGCCGAGCACCTGCACGGTCGCACCGGGCTGCGCCCGCAGGGTGGCCATGACCTCCTCGGAGGCGGCCGTGTAGGCCGCGGCATCCACCGGCAGGAACACCGCATCGGGCGCCTTGCGCGCGGCGATGCGCAGCGGCATGCCCGAGCCGACGCCGAACTCCCGCGCCTCGTACGACGCGGTCGAGACCACCGCCCGCTCGGTCGGGTCGCCCCGTCCGCCCACGATCACGGGCCTGCCCGCGAGCTCCGGATGCCGCAGCACCTCGACGGCCGCGACGAACTGGTCGAGGTCGACGTGCAGCACCCAGGCGTGCAGGCTCACGCGACCAGTCTGCCCCCCACGGGCGACGTCAGCTGGATGCCGACCCGTCGAAGGTCGCCGTGAGCGCCCCGTCGAGGTCGGCGATGAGGTCGTCGGGATCCTCGAGCCCGACGGAGAAGCGCAGGTGCCCCCATCGCCGGAACTCGTCGGGGTAGCGGGCGACGCGCGGCCCCTCGGTGCCGACGTGCACGATGAGCGACTCGTCGTGCCCGAGCGAGACGGCCGACGTGACGACGCGGAGGTTCGCGACGAAGCGGTTCTGCACCTCGGGCCCGCCGTCGACGGCGAAGGCGAGCATCGCGCCGAACCCGCGGCCGCCGAACTGGCGCGCGGCGAGTTCGTGCTGCGGGTGGGCGGCCAGTCCCGGGTAGGCGACGTAGGCGATGCGCGGATCCGCGGCGAGGAACTCGGCGACGCGCGACGCCGACTCGAGGTGACGGGGGAGCCGGAGGGGGAGCGTCACGGAGCCCCGCGTGATGAGCCACGCGTTGAAGGGCGCGATGACGCCGCCCACGTCGACCATCGCGTCGGACTTGATCGGCTGGATGAGCTCGCGCGAGCCGATGACCGCGCCGCCCATCGCGTCCCCGTGGCCGTTGATGTACTTGGTGAGCGAGTGCACGACGAGATCGGCGCCGTCGGCGAGCGGGCGGTACAGCGGCGGCGGGGTGAACGTCGAGTCGACCGAGAGCAGGGCGCCCGCGGCGTGGGCCACCCCGGCGACGGCGGCGATGTCGGTCACCTTCGTCGTGGGGTTCGCGATCGCCTCGACGTGGACGAGCTTCGTGTTCCCGCGGATCGCCTCCGCGACCGCGGCCACGTCGCTCGTGTCCACGAACGTCGCCTCGATCCCGTACTTCTGCGGGAGGAGCTCGGCGAAGAGCCGCCACGTCGCCTCGTAGGTGACGTCGCCGACCACCACGTGATCGCCCGTTCGCAGGTGCGTGAAGAACACGGCGTGCAGCGCCGCGACGCCCGAGGCGAGCACGACCGCGTCCTCGCCGCCGTCGAGCGCGGCGAGCCGCTCCTGCAGCGCCAGCTGGTTGACGCCCGAGTTGCGCGTGTAGAGCGGCACGTCCGTGCCCGACCAACTCACCCCCGACGGATCCTCCGGGAGGGCGTACGAGTTGGCCATCACGATCGGCGTGCGGATCGCGCCGGACCCCGTATCGATCCGGTTGCCGGCGTGCACCGCCTGGGTGTGGAACTTGAGCGATGCCGGGTCGTGCTTGTCGGGTCGGGCCATCGATCCAGCCTAGGAGCCCGGGCCGGACTGCGGCCGCTCTGTGACGCCGGATGCCGCGGCGCGCGGGCCCGCGGCCGAACCGTGCCTGGGGGCGCGGCCCCCGCGGGGTCAGCGCGGTTCCTGCGCCTGCGGCGGCACCACGATCGTGGGGCACCACGCGTTCGTCACGAGCGCGTGGCTCACGGAGCCGAGGAACAGGCGCCGCACCGCGCTGACGCGGCGGGACCCGACGACGACCACGCTGCGCTCCTTGGCTCGCCGCAGCAGCGCGCCGACCGTTCCGCCCGACTCGAGGTGGCTCTCCACGTCGAGATCCGGGAACTCCTCGATCACCGGGGCGATGATGCGGTCGAGGATCTCCTGGTCGGTCGCCACGTCGTGCGTGCGCACCCCCACGTGCACGGCGTGCAGCGCCTCGCCCCGCTCCGTGGCGAGCTGGGCGGCGAAGCGGCACACCGCCGCGGCCCCGGCGCTCTCGTCGACGGCGACCATGACGCCCGAGCGGGATCGGTCGTCGCCCACCGGGATGACGGCCACGGGACCGTCGGCCATGCCCGAGACGCGCGCCCCCATGCGTGCGCTGTACCAGTACTCGTCGGTGCGGCCGTTCTCGCCGCCCACGACGACGAGCGTGTCCTCGCCCGCCTGCGCGGCGAGCACCTCGCCCGGTTCGCCGTGGAGCACCTCGGACTCGACCTGCAGGTCGGGGTGCTCGTCGCGCAGGCTCCCTGCGAGGTCGGCGAGCTCCGATGTGGCCGTGTCGGTCCAGTCGGCCCGCTCGTCGGCGTCGACCGCCAGGGCGTCGTCGACGATCCGCACGACGCGCAGCACGCGCGGGCCAGCCGGCTGCCTCAGTGCCCGATCGACCGCCCACGCGATCGCGTTCTCAGCAGTGAAGCTGGCGTCCCATCCCACCACGGTCGTCCCGTACATGGCTCCTCCTCCGTCTGGTTCGAGGCTCCTCCGGCCCGGCGGTGGCGCACGGGGTCGAAGGTCCTCCGCGGGCGGGTACGCGAGGGGCCGCGGCCGAGGCCGCTCGGCCGCTGTTCAGTTGGGGGCGGATGCCGCTGCGCCGGACCCCGCGGCACCGGCACCCGCGTCGGCGGCCTCGTCGGCGCCCTCGCGGGCGCGTCCGCTGCCGAGCGAGATCGTCGCGAGCAGGCCGACCCCGAGGAAGCCCGCTGCGGCCAGCGCCGCCCACCGGGTCGCGTCGCTGAACGACTGCTTCGCGGCATCCGCCACCTCGGGCGACTGCGCCTCGATCGCGGGGATCGCGGTGCCCGCGCTGTCGACGACCGTGTCGACGACCTGCTCGCGCGCCGCGGCGTCGGGGATGGTCGACTCGAGGCTCGCGTCGAGGTCGGCGGCGAGGGACGTGAAGAGGATCGTGCCGAGGATCGCGATGCCGAGCGCCGAGCCCACCTGACGGGCCGTCGACTGCGTGCCCGAGGCCTGGCCGCTCGCCGTGATGGGCACGTCGGCGAGCACGACGCCCGTGAGCTGCGCGGTCGCGAGGCCCACCCCGAAGCCGTACACGAACAGGCCGATGACGATCTGCCACCAGGGGGTGTCGACCGCGATCACGAGCGCCACGATGACGATGCCCACGATCTCGGCCAGGATGCCGCCCCGCACGACCCACACGGCCGCGACGCGCCCCGACAGCGACCCGGCGAGGCCGCTCGCGGCGAACGACCCGATCGCGAGCGCGAGCAGCACGAAGCCGGTCTGCAGGGCGTCGTAGCCGAGCACGTTCTGCAGCCACAGGGGCAGCGAGAGGATGAGGCCGAACTCGCCGAGCGATACGACCAGCGCCGCGATGTTGCCGTTGCGGAACGACGGGATGCGGAACAGCGAGAACGCGATCATGGTGCTGCGCCCCTGCTTCTGCCGGTGCAGCCCCCACGCGACGAACAGGATGCCGCCGACGATCGCGGTGAGGAACGCGAACGGGATCGGCGACACGTCGAGCGGCCACTCCCAGTCGCCGATCATGAGCGGCGGGTTCGCCACCTCCCACCAGCCGAGCGTGCGCCCCTCGATGAGGCCGTAGACGAGCGAGGCGCTCGTGACGACGGAGAGGACGGCCCCGACGAGGTCGACCCGCGACGGGTGCTCCGACCGCGATTCGGCCACGTAGAGGAGCGCGCCGATGATGACGAGGATGCCGAGGGGCACGTTGATGCCGAACGCCCACCGCCACGAGTACGCGGTCGTGAGCCAACCGCCGAGGAGCGGGCCGACGGCCGCCATGCCGCCGATCGTGGACCCCCACACCGCGAAGGCGATGCCGCGCTCGCGGCCGTGGAAGTTGGCGTTCACGAGCGAGAGCGTCGAGGGCAGGATCATGGCGCCGCCGACGCCCTGCACGACGCGGGCGGCGATGAGCGCCTCCCCGCTCGGGGCGAGGGCGGCGAACACGCTCGCGAGGCCGAAGATGACCGTGCCGATGATGAGCATGCGTCGCCGCCCGAAGCGGTCGGCGAGGGTGCCGAACACGAGCAGCAGGGCGGCGAAGACGAGCGTGTAGCTCTCCTGCACCCACTGCACCTGGGTCGAGGTGAGGCCGAGGTCGTCGACGATCGAGGGCACCGCGACGTTCACGATGGTCGAGTCGACGATGATGAGGGCCACGGCGACGCTGATGACGACGAGCCCGACCCATCGGGTGCGCGGAGAGGTCATGGACGGGACGCTAACACCCGAGGCGGTTGCCCGGCGTCAACCATTCGATGCAAAAGCCTGCGCCGGTCGGGGTCGGTGGGACGCATCCGGTGCCCCGCGCCATCGCGCGGTGCCGTGCCCGGGATCCGTCCGTCATTAGCGCGTTCGGCGGCTCGCGCGCAACCTCTTGCACTCAGGTGGCTCACAGGAGCACACTCACGTTAACAACTGAAGGAGTACCCGCATGAGTTTCCTCGCATTCCTCATTCTCGGCCTCATCGCCGGGGCGATCGCCAAGCTCATCCTCCCCGGCAAGCAGGGTGGCGGATGGCTCATCACCCTCCTGCTCGGCGTCGTCGGCGCCCTGCTCGGCGGGTGGCTCGGCAGCGTGCTCTTCGGAGTACCGCTCACGGAGTTCTGGTCGCTCAGCACGTGGCTGCTCGCCATCGGCGGCTCCATCATCGTGCTGCTGATCTACGGGCTCATCGTGAACCGCAGGAAGACCGCCTGACCCATCGGTCGATCACGACCCGGAGGGCCCGCCGACATCGCGTCGGCGGGCCCTCCGGCGCGTCAGCCGTCGGCGAGCTCCACGAAGCGGCGCAGCATCCGCCGCGGTTCGGTCACGGATGCCGCAGCGAGCCGCTCGCTGACCTGGCGCAGCTCGCGCGCGGGGAAGTAGCCGTGGTTGCGGTACACCTGCGCGCGGGCGACGAAGTCCGCGGTGGTGACCTCGGGGTGGAACTGCGTCGCGTACACGTTGCGTCCGACCCGGTAGACCTGCACGGGGCACGCGGGCGAGGACGCGAGCAGCACCGCGTCGCCGGGCAGTCGCGTCGTGGCCTCCTTGTGGCCGACCAGTGCCGCGAATCGCTCGGGAAGCACCCCGACGAGCGGGTCGTCGACGCCCTCCGCGGTGAGCGAGATCTCGACCGCCGACGCGTCCTCCCCGAACTCGGGGCCCACATCGCCGCCGAGCACCCGGGTGAGCACGCCGATGCCATAGCAGGTGAACAGCAGCCGGTGGTCGGCCTCGAGCGCGCGCTCGGCGAGCCGCGCCAGGTCGGCTTCGACGCGCCGCTGCACCGGGTGCTTGCCGACGTCGGGGGTGGTCACGTTGAAGGGGCTCCCGCCCACGACGATGCCCGCGAACCGCTCCGGCGCGAGGTCGCCGAGCGGATCGACGTCGAGGCGCTGGTGCTCCAGCCGGTGGGCGTCGAGGCCCATGGCGCGGCGCACCGACTCGTACTCGGGGCCCACCGCCTCGACCTCGGGCCGCACGGAGAGGAAGAGGAACGGCTTCATCGGCCCCGCCCGCCCCGCCCGTGCGACTTCCGCCCTCCGCGCGGTGCCTGCTTCGCGCCGCGGCCGCCGCCCTTGCCGCCGCCGCTCTTCCTGGTGCCGCCGCTCTTCTCGGTGCCGGCTCGCTTGCCGCCGCCCGTGGGCGCGGTGCCCTTCGCCTGCGCCGGGCGCCTGGAAGGCGCGGATTTCGCGGCCTCCGCGTCGTCCGCGGCGTCGCCGCGCGAGCTGCGGGCCGTGCGTCCGCGCACGACGCCCACGAACTCCTGGATGTCGGCGTCGTCGCGCTCGACGCGCCACACGAGCGCGATGCGCGTGTGCGCCGCATCCGTCACCGGGATCGCCACGACGTCGCGGCGGTGGTGCAGCCGCGCGACGCCGTGCGGCAGGAGCGCCAGGCCCGTGCCCGCGGCGACGAGTTCGACGGTCATCGCGGCGTCGGGCTGCTCGGGCGCACGCGGCTCGCCCTCGAGGTCGGCGAGCTCGAGCGAGTCGGCCTCGGCGAGCGGATGCTCCTTGGGGAGCACGGCGACCGCGACCTCCTCCCACAGGGGGATGGCGTGCAGGCCCTCGGCGTCGATCGGCAGGCGCACGAACGCGACATCCGCCTCGCCCGCGCGCAGCGACGTCAGCTGCTCGGCCTGCTCGACCCGGGTGGCCTCGAGCGGCAGGTCGGGGCGCCGGCCGGCCCACGCGCGCAGCCACTTCGCCGGGCTCACCCCGGCGACGTAGTCGAGCCGCAGCGCCACCGATGCCCCCGTCCGTCGCCGTCGCCGCGTCTGCGGCACCCTACAGGCTAGCGTCGGCGCAGCCGATCGGTGGGCGGATGACGCGCGACGCACTACCGTGGGAGGGTGAACGAGTCCAAGCCCCGCGCGTCCCAGTCGATGAAGCCCGAGACGGCGGCGAAGAAGCTCGGCATCCTGCTCAGCGCAGCCCCCGCGGAGTTCCAGGAGGGCGTCGTCACGCGCGACGAGCTCGCCGCGCTGCAGGCCGATCCGCCCGAGTGGCTGCAGACGCTGCGCCGCGAGGGTCCGCACCCCAAGCCCGTGGTGGCCGCGAAGCTCGGCGTCTCGAACTCCGGCCTCACCCGATCGGGCATCGTCGACCCCATGACGACCGCCGAGATCAAGGCGCTGCTCGAGGCGCCGCCGGCGTGGCTCGTCGAGGAGCGGGCGACGCAGGCCGCCGTGCGTGCCGAGAAGATCCGGGTCGCCGAGCGCGACCGGGAGCGTGCCGCGAAGCGGGGAGCGGGCGGCGGGGGCGGCGGCGCCGGGGTCTGATCCGGCTGGCGCGACGAGGTCTCGATACGCGACGGCTTCGCGCGTCGCTACTCGAGCGGCGGTGCCGGGTAGCGGGCGCGCAGGAACGCCGTGACGTCGGCGAGCTCGCGCTCGGAGACCGAGTGGCCGAGGCCCTCGTAGATGCGCGCGTCGAGGTCCGCGTGCGTCGGCAGCCACGCCTGCGTGCGGGCGACGGATGCCGCGGGCACGACCTCGTCGTCGGTGCCGCGACCCCAGAACACGGGCGGCGCGAGCTGCGACATCCGCTCGTCGCCCTCGCGCTCGCCGGGGAGCACGAAGCCGGCGAGGCTCACCGCGAACGCGAACCGGCCCGGCGAGCGCCGAAGGAGCTCGATCGCCATGGCGGCACCCTGCGAGAACCCCAGCAGGCCCACGGATGCCGCGTCGGGCGCGACCCGGTCGAGCCACTCGAGGATCGCGGTGACGGCCGCGTCGGCGCCCTCCATCGCGGGCTCCTCGCCCTGCACGACGAGCGGGAACCACGCGTGCCCGTAGCCGGTGTCGACCGGTGCGCGCAACGACGCGATCGCGGGCTCGAGCGGCAGGTAGGGCGCGAGTCCGAAGAGGTCGCCCTCGTGCGAGTTGTAGCCGTGCAGGAGCACCAGGAGCGGGCGCCCGGCCCGGTCGGACGGCGAGGCCGACCAGAGCACCGCCTCGTCGTCGATACGCATCCCGGAATCGTACCCCGCCGCGCGGGGGCGTCCGTGGGGCAGAATCGAGGCATGAGCGTACGCACCCCCGACCCGGACTGGACTCCCGGCGACGAGCCCGGCGCCACCCCGCCGGCCAACCCGGGCTGGCTGAGCGACCTCGAACTCGCCCAGATCCGCGGCCGGCTGCCGCTGCTCTACGTGGAGGCGATCCCGGTGCGTGTCGACGGGCTCGGGCAGGTCACCGAGGTCGGCGTGCTGCTGCGCGCCAACGCGGTCGGCGAGATGACCCGCACCCTCGTGTCGGGGCGCGTCATGTACGGCGAGACGCTGCGCGACGCGCTCTTCCGCCACCTCGAGAAGGACCTCGGGCCGATGGCGTTCCCGCTGCTGCCCGCGAGCCCCGTGCCGGCTGCGGTCGCCGAGTACTTCCCGATGCCCGGCATCTCGCCGTTCCACGACGAGCGCCAGCACGCCGTGTCGCTCGTGTACGTGGTGCCCGTGACGGGCACGTGCGAGCCGCGACAGGACGCCCTCGAGGTCACCTGGATGACGCCCGCCGAGGCGGCGAGCGAGGCCGTCGGAGCCGAGATGGAGGGCGGCCGCGGCGCGCTCATGCGGCAGGCGCTCGCCTCGGTCGGCGCGCTGCGCTGAACCGCCGTCCTGAACCGCCGCGGTGACCCGCTGCGCTATCCCGCCGCGCCGAGCCCGAGCGTCGTGAGGAACAGGCGCGCGACGCGTTCGGCATCGACGTCGAGCGCGACCTCGACCCGCGCCCAGTCGCCCGTCAGTCCGTGCATCGTGTCCTCGCCCGACGTGCGCCGCCGGTCGACGAGCGTCTGGCCGCGCCCGTGGCCAGTGAGCTCGACGTGCACCGGCCGCACTTCGGTGCGCAGCGCGAGCGGGTCGACGATCGAGCACACCGCGCCCGCGTCGCCGATGAGGCCGGTGTACTCGGCCGTGCGGTCCTCCGAGAGCGCGACGCGGTGGCCGAGGAGCGCGCCGACGACGCGGCCGAGCGGGTCGGCGCCGTGCTCGAGCGCACGGGCGGTGTCGTGGTCGATCGCCACGCGGTTGAACACGTCGAGGCCGTACATGTAGGCCGGCACGCCGGAGTCGAGCACGATCGCCGCGGCCTCCGGGTCGTGCCACACGTTGAACTCGGCGACCGCGGTGGCATTGCCGACGCTCGCCGATCCGCCCATGAAGACGATGCGCTCGATGCGCTCGGCGACCTCGGGGTGGGTGCGCAGCAGCAGCGCGAGGTTCGTCTGCGGCGCGAGTGCGACGAGGGTGACCGGCCCGTCGTGCGCGAGGATGCGCTGCCGCATGAGCTCGACGGCGCTCACCGGCTCGGGCCGCCGCCGAGTGGGGGGCAGCGCCACGCCGCCGAGGCCGCTCGCGCCGTGCACGTGCGACGCCGACCGTGCGGGCGCGAGCAGCGGGCGCGCCGCTCCCGCCGCGACCGGGATCTCGGGGGCATCGGCCGCATCCAGCACGCGCAGCGTGTTGTCGACGACCCGCTCGAGCGGCGCGTTGCCCGCGACGCAGGAGATGGCGAGCACGTCGATCCCCGGATGCCGCACCGCGAAGAGGATCGCGAGGGCGTCGTCCACCCCGGTGTCGACGTCGAGGATCACGGGAACGGTCATCGGATCACGGTAGCGTGCGATCCGCCCGCCCGTGGGCGCGGGCCACCGGGCTCAGCGCACCATCCGGATCTCGTGGATCGTCTCGCCGAGGAACGGCTCGTCGTGGGCGGCGCCGTCGGCGGTGAACCCGTTGCGCTCGTAGAAGTGCACGGCGCGCTGGTTGGCCGGGGGCACCCAGAGGTAGACGGAGGCCTCGCCGACGGCCGCGTCGAAGAGCTTCTGCCCGATGCCGTGGCCGTGGTGCGAGTCGAGCAGGTGGATGAAGTACAGCTCGCGCTCACGCGGGGCGTCGTCGTCGCGCGCAGGACCGGCGCCGGCGAACCCGACGATCTCGCCGTCGACCAGCGCGGCGACGTGCGTGTAGTCGTCGCCCTGGCCGAGCCAGTGCGTCCACAGCTCGGCGATGCGCCGCGGGGAGAGGTTCTCGAGCGTCGCAGCGCTCACGATGGTGTCGTAGTCCTCATGCCAGCACTTCGCGTGCACGCGCCCCAATGCCTCGGCATCGGAGTCGCGGACGGGACGGATGACGACTTCGGCAACGACCTCGGTGCTCATGCCGGAAGACTAACCCCGGCCCCAGCGTGTCGCGAAATCGAGGGCACGGCTCAGTGCCAGCACTCAGGCGAGGCTCAGGGTGCAGCCCGGCGCAGAGCAGGGAGAACCCGGTGCCGCGTCGCATCGTGCCCCCATACGTTCGGAGGCATGTCTTCGAACACCATCACGATCACCGCTGCCGTCGGCGCGACGGCACTCGCACTCGGCCTCGCCGGCTGCGTTCCCACCGCCTCCGGCGCGACCCCCGTCGGCTTCGACGGCGTGCAGTCGGCCACCATCCAGCTCGAGGCCGTCGGCACCTTCGTCTCGCCCGAGGAGGGCGGCTACGAGGCCGCCGGGCGCGGCTCCGGCTTCATCATCACGCCCGACGGCCTCGCCGTCACGAACAACCACGTGGTCACCGGCGCCGGCACGCTCAAGGTGTGGCGCGGCGGCGACGCCTCGACGGAGCTGAGCGCCAAGGTGCTCGGGTCGTCGGAGTGCCTCGACCTCGCGGTCGTGCAGCTCGAGGGCGGCGGCTACCCCTTCATGGACTGGCGGAAGGGCGACATCGACACCGCGCTCGACGTCTACGCCGCGGGCTTCCCGCTCGGCGACCCGACGTTCACCGAGACCAAGGGCATCGTGTCGAAGGCGAACACCAACGGCGAGACGCCGTGGGCGTCGATCGACGGCGTGATCGAGCACGACGCGCGCATCCGCGGCGGCAACTCGGGCGGCCCGCTCGTCGACTCGACGGGCGCGCTCGTGGGCGTGAACTACGCCGGCAACGACGAGCTCGACTACAACTTCGCCATCCACCGCGACGCCGTGCTCGACGTGATCAGCGACCTCGTCGATGGCAAGGACGTGCTGAGCCTCGGCATCAACGGCGAGGCGCTCGTGGGCGAGGACGGCACCGGGCTCGGCATCTGGGTGAACTCGGTGAAGTCGGGTTCCACGGCCGACGAGGCGGGCGTCGAGCCCGGCGACCTGCTCACCCGCATGGAGGGCGTGAGCCTCGGCGCGAACGGCACCATGACCGAGTACTGCGACGTGCTGCGCACGCACGGCCAGGACGCGACCCTCGCGGTCGAGCTCTACCGCCCGTCGGAGGACGCGTACTACCGCGGCCAGTTCAACGGCGACACCCTCACGGCCGTTCCGGTGGTCGACGGCGGCGGAACCGGCACGGCGACGACGGGCGACTACGTGACGATCAACGACGACTCGGGCGCGATCAGCCTCGAGGTGCCGGCCGAGTGGTCGGATGTCGACGGCGCGGCCGTGACCGACGGCTCGGGCACCACGTGGGAGTCCGTCTCGGCCTCGCCCGACCTCGCGGGCTACCAGGGATCGTGGTCGACGCCGGGCGCGACGGTGTACGCGTCGCAGTCGGCGGCCGGCATGTCCCCGGACGACGCGGCGAACCTGCTCACCGAGGGCCTCGCCGAGCAGGGCTGCGTGTCGACCGGCCGCGAGCCGTACGACGACGGCATGCACACGGGCGTGTGGGAGATCTTCACCGGATGCGGCGGCGAGGCCACCTACGTGGTCGTCGGCGCCACCGACTACGCGGGCACCTACACGGTGATCGTGGGGGCCCAGGCCATCGGCGATGCGGACTTCGACGCCGTCGACCGCGTGCTCGGCAGCTTCTACGCCGCCTACTGATCCGCTCCCGTTCGTCGAGTAGCGCGTCGCGCAGCGGCACGCGTGTCGAGACGCCCGCTACGGCGTCTCGATACGCGTCGTCCCGCGGCCGGCGCTACTCGACGGGCGATGACGAGTGACTAGCCCTGCGCGCGGCGGTTCCCACGGGTGCTGCGCGAGGGCGACACGAGGCTGCCGACCCGCAGGGGCTGCTTCGCGGCACTCGAGCGAGCGGATGACCCGCGCTGCGCGCCGGTCGTCTGCGCGCCGCGGCCCTGTCCGCCGCCCTGCTTCGGGGCATTGGACTTCGCCTCGGCGGGGCGACCGGAACGGTCGCGACGCGGAGCGGCGGCGACATCCGACTGGCCGCGACGGCCCTGGCCCTGGCCGCGCGACTCGCCCGAGCGGCCGGTGCCGCCCTGCTGTCCGTCGCGGGCCGCACGCTTGCGCTGGGCGTTGGCGCCCTGCGAGCGGCCGCCGCCCTGCACCTGCTGCTCGCGCGGCACGGGCTTCACGTAAGGTGCCACCTCGCCGACGAGCTTCGCGACGGCGGGGGACTCGGCGGTCACCTGCTGCGGCGTGACGCGGATGTCGGCCTTGCGGAGGAGCGTCTTCAGGTCCTGCTTCTGCGCGGGCAGGCAGATCGTGACGACGTCGCCCTCGCTGCCGGCACGGGCGGTGCGGCCCGAGCGGTGCAGGTACGCCTTGTGCTCCATGGGCGGGTCGACGTGGATGACGAGCTCGACGTTGTCGACGTGCACGCCGCGCGCCGCGACATCCGTGGCCACGAGCACCCTGACCGAGCCGTCACCGAACGCGGCGAGGTTGCGGTCGCGCTGCGGCTGCGACAGGTTGCCGTGCAGGTCGACCGAGGGGATGCCCTGCTCGGTGAGCTTCTTCGCGAGCTTCTTCGCGTGGTGCTTGGTGCGCATGAAGAGGATGCGGCGGCCGGTGCCGGACGCGAGGGTGCGCACGAGCTCGTTCTTGGTGTCGACGTCCTCGGTCTCGAAGACGTGGTGGGTCATCGCGGCGACGGGCGAGTTCGCCTCGTCGACCGAGTGCCGCACCTCGTTCTGCAGGTAGCGCTTCACGAGCTTGTCCACGCCGTTGTCGAGCGTCGCGGAGAACAGCATGCGCTGGCCGCCCTGCGGGGTCTTGTCCATGATGCGCGTGACGACGGGCAGGAAGCCGAGGTCGGCCATGTGGTCGGCCTCGTCGAGCACGGTGATCTCGATCGCGTCGAGGTGCAGGTAGCCCTGCTTCATGAGGTCCTCGAGGCGGCCGGGGGTGGCCACGACGATGTCGACGCCGGCGCGGAGCGCGGCGACCTGGCGGGTCTGGTTGATGCCGCCGAAGATCGTGGTGACCGTGAGGCCGTACGCCTTCGCGAACGGCTCGAAGGTCTGCATGATCTGGGTGGCGAGCTCGCGGGTGGGGGCGAGCACGAGGCCGAGCGGGCGGCCCGGGCGGCGGTTGCCGCCGGAGAGCTTGCCGCCGAGGCGGGCGACCATGGGCAGCGCGAACGCGATGGTCTTGCCCGAGCCGGTCTTGCCGCGGCCGAGCACGTCGCGTCCGGCGAGCGTGTCGGGCAGCGTGTCGACCTGGATCGGGAACGCGGTGGTCTTGCCGTCGGCCGCGAGCACGGCGACGAGGGGAGCGGGCACGCCGAGCGCGCCGAAGGTGATGTCAGTCACAGATGTCCGTTCAGGGATCCATCCGGGCGGCAGGCAGGCGCGTGGCGCTGCCCTGGAGGCCCGGCGATGGGGAATTGGCGAAGACGCCGGTCGGCGAATCCGTTCGCCGTATGAGAGTCAACGGGCTCGAGGCCCGGAAGCGTTTCTACGACGCAGGCGGCGCGATCATCGCGGCCGCCATGGTCGAGTGTAGCGGATGCTGCGGGGCGAACCCTGAATGCGGGCGCTGCCACTGCGTCAGCGCGGCATCCGCTCGCCGACGGGGATCTCCTCGCGGAGGGTGTTCCCGGGCTGGGCGAGCGGGCACGACCACGACTCGTCGTAGGCGCACGAGGGGTTGTAGGCGAAGTTGAAGTCCACGATGAGCGAGTCGTCGTCGGCTCCCGGGCCGAGGTCGGCGCCCTTTACGGTGTCGAGCAGGTAGCGCCCGCCGCCGTAGGTGCCGCCGGGAGCGCCGGCGAGCTTGTCCTTGACGGGCAGGAACAGGCCGCCGCCGTAGGTCGTGAGCCGCCAGACGTCGAGGTCGCCGAGGTAGGGCAGGTGCACGGTCCCGACGAGCGAGAAGGGGATCGGGCCGTCGGTCGCGCTGTCGACGACGATGCGCACGGGCTCCTCGGCGCGGTGCACCTCGAGCTCGAACCGCCAGTCGGGGTCGTAGCGCGAGACCGTGAGCCCCGTGAACCGCGACCGGTCGTCGGGCAGCAGCGGCGACTGCGGATGCCCCGCGAAGAGCTCGTCGCGTCCGGACTTCCAGAGCTCGTGGCCCGCGGCGGGATCGTGGGCACTCAGCTGGCGCACCCCGGCGTAGAGGCCGAACACGCGCCGCCGCCAGTCCGCGAGCTGCAGGGCGCCGATCGAGAGGCTCATTCCGTCAGCGTAGCCGTCGGCATCCGCCGATCCGCGGGACCAACGGACCAGTGCCCGGCGTGTCCGGAGCGGGCCCGGGGGCGGCCCCGGGATCGATGCGGCGTCAGCTCGCGGCGCGCGCCGCGGCATCCGCAGTGCCCGGCGGGTCGAACGCCCACCCCGGGGCGAGCTGCCGCAGGCGGATGCCGCGCCACTGCCAGAACGCCCACGTCGGGTACCACAGCGCCACGTCGAGTGCGCCCGCGGTCGCGCGCAGCCGGTCGCGGTAGAGCGTGCGCCCGTCGGGGAGCGGGGAGACCGCCATGCGGTGGTCCCAGTTGCCGAAGGCGGCGAACGGACCCGTGAGCGCGCCGCCGCCGTCGCGCAGCATCCGCACCCCGGGCGGCAGGCCTCCCGGATACGAGACGTCGATGATCTCCTCGCCCGCGGGCACCGAGCCGAAGGCGAGCGTGCGCAGGCGGTGCGGTCCCTCGGGCCAGGTCGCGGGGAAGCCGCCGGGTTCGAGCGACGAGAAGTCGAGCCAGGGCGCGACCACCTCGCGCAGCACGGCGGGGCTGCGCAGGGCGCGCCACGCGGCATCCACGTCGCAGTCGAGGGTGAGCTTGAGGAGCACGCGCATGCAGCGAGGCTAGGTTGCGCCGGATGCCGCTGCAACGCGCCCCGACGGATTCACAGGCCGGGCCGGGCGGGCGCGCCGCCGGGCGTCCTAGACTCGCGCACATGACCGGCGGACTCGACCTCCTCCCGTCGCTCGTCGTCTTCGGATCGGCCGCGGTGCTCGTCGCCGCCGGCGTCGTCGGGTTCCGCCGGCTCGGCGTGCGGCGCGAGCGGCTCGATGCGACGGCGGCCCGCGAGCTCGAGACCCGGGCGAAGGTGCGGCTCGTGCGCGCCGACGACGCCGTTCGCGACGCGCAGAGGGAGGTGCGGTTCGTCGAGGCGCAGTTCGGCGCCGAGGCGGCACGCGAGCTCGGCGGCGCCGTCGAACGCGCAGCGGGATGGCTGCGCGAGGCGTTCGTGCTGCAGCAACGGCTCGACGACGCCGAGGCGCACACCGCCGCCGAACGACGCACGTGGAGCGCGCGCATCGAGGGACTCTGCGACTCCATCGAGGGCGTGCTCGGCGCCGCGGCCGCCGACCTCTCCGCTCGCCGGGCCGCGGAGCGCGGTGCCGTCGATGACGCACCCGCCCTGCGCGATCGGGCGGCCGCGCTCGCGCGCCGTCGCGCCGAGGCGGATGCCGCGCTCGCTCGCCTCGCCGACCGGTTCACGCCCGCGGCGCTCGCCGAAGCCCACCGGGGCGCCGACCGCGCCGGACGCGAG
>NZ_RHHB01000023.1 GCF_003710805.1 Agromyces tardus
CGGCGGCGCAGGCGGGGCCGGAGGGGCCGGCGGGGCCGGCGGCGCGACGTCGGTGGGCGGCGCCATCTCGTCGGCCGCCTCGGCGAGCGCGTCGGCGATGGCGGCCGCGGTGGGGGCGTGCCGCACCTCGCCGCCGTGGGTGAGACACGCGCCGGCGACGACCTCGTCGTCGAAGTCGGGGGCGACCGCGCCGTCGACGGTCATGAGGGCGATGAGGTTCGCGACGTTCTTGGCGTAGAGGCGGGAGGCGTCGGACGGCATCCGCGACGCGGCATCCTTCATGCCCACGATCGTGACCGTGCCGAGGCCGTCGGCGGTCGCGACGGCGACATCCTCGCCGGCGACCGAGCCCTCGACGTTGCCCCCGGACTCGGCGGCGAGGTCGACGACGACCGAGCCGGGCTTCATCGCCGCGACCATGTCGGCGGTGACGAGCAGCGGCGCCGGACGGCCCGGGATCGCCGCGGTGGTGATGAGCACGTCGGCCGCCGCGATGTGCGGTGCGAGGAGCCGGCGCTGCAGTGCCGCTCGGTCTTCGCCGAGCTCCTTCGCGTAGCCGCCTGCCGCATCGGCGGCCGCATCGAGGTCGAGGTCGATGAACGTGCCGCCCATCGATGCGACCTCGTCGGCGGATGCCGCGCGCACGTCGTTCGCCGAGACCCGCGCTCCGAGGCGCTTCGCGGTGCCGATCGCCTGCAGGCCCGCGACGCCCGCGCCGAGCACCACGACGGTGGCGGGCGGGATCGTGCCCGCCGCGGTCATGAAGAGCGGGAAGAACCGGGGCAGCCGCATCGCCGCCTCGAGCACGCAGCGGTAGCCCGCGACGAGCGCCTGGCTCGTGAGCGCGTCCATCGACTGCGCGCGGGAGATGCGCGGCACGAGTTCGAGGGCGAAGGCGGTCACGCCCGCCTCGGCGAGCGCCACCACCGTGCCGAGCTCGCTCGCCGGGGACGCGAGGCCGACCGTGATCGTGCCGGGGCGAAGCCGACCGGGCTGCTCGGGCTCGAGCGGCCGCACATGGGCGAGCACGTCGACGACGGCCGGATCGAGGCGGTCGACGAGCTCCGCACCGGCCTCGGCGTACGCGCCGTCGGCGAATCCGGATGCCACGCCCGCACCTCGCTCGACCTGCACCTCGAGCCCGAGCGACGCCAACTGCCGCACCGTCTCGGGGGTCGCGGCGACGCGTCGCTCTCCCTCACGCCGCTCCTGGGCGATGCCGACTCTCACGGATGCTGCTCCTCTCACACCGAGTGCAGCGGTGCGCGGACTCCGGGAGCCGGGTGCGCGGCGCTGCTGCACGTGGGATCACCCTACGTCGCGCCGCGCGCCCCGCTCCACGATTCGGTCCGATCCGGACGGAAACATCCGCGGATCTTTCACCCCGCGGAACTCGCACAGCACCCGGCGGCATGCGGACGCAGGCGGGATGGGTCGCGGCCGAGGTACTGGACCGACGATCCCGGATTCAACCGGATGCTCGGTCGCCTCTCGGGGGGATCCGGACTCGATCGACGCGCCGGAAGGGGATCATGCACGCGATGCACAGCACCGCAAAGCACGAGGCGGCGAGGGTGGCGACCCAGACGCCACGTGGCAGGTCGTGTGCCAGTCGGCTCGTCGCGTCGCCGAACGGAAGGGCCGCGAGTGCCGCAAGCACGAGGGCCGCGAGGATGCCGCAGCCGATCCGCGCCCAGAGCGGGCCGTTCCGCGCGAGCGCGTACCCCCCGGCCAGCGCGGCGAGGGGCACCGCGATCGCTCCGCCGCCCAGCCCCTGGGTGAACAGCGCTTCGAACGCACCCGGCATCGTGAGCGGGGCGACGGTGAAGGCGAGCACCGAGAGGGCGAGCCACCGCCAGTGGGGGCGCCCGCCCGTTCGTCGCAGGTACTCCGCCCAACCCAGTCCGACTCCGGCGATGACGCCGGGAAGGAGGATCGCGACGTACGTGCCATACCAGTCGAAGGCGGATGCCCCGCCTGCGAGACCGGCCATGAAGCCCCGGAAGGCCGCCGCCCAGGCCAGCCCGGCGATTGCGCCGACCGCGACGTGCGCCGCCGCCGACGGTCTCGGCCGGTCAGCCGTCGACGCCTCGGCGCCCGTTGACGCGGTGATCCTGGTGCTGCTCATGCCGACGCGCCTCCCTGGCGCCAGAACTACTCTGGTTCGGCCGGGGCGGCAACCCCCGATGTGGTCACAGGCGAAGACGGTCGCTCCGTGGACGGAGGCGCTAGACCTGCACCATGTCCGCGAACCGGGAGAAGTGCCCGTGGAAGGCCACAGTCACGGTGCGCGTCGGGCCGTTGCGGTGCTTCGCCACGATGAGGTCGGCCTCGCCCGCGCGGGGACTGTCGCGCTCGTAGGCGCTCTCGCGGTGGAGCAGGATCACCATGTCGGCGTCCTGCTCGATCGAACCCGACTCGCGCAGGTCGGAGAGGGCCGGCATCTTGTCGGCACGCTGCTCGGGGCCACGGTTCAGCTGCGACAGCGCGAGCACCGGCACCTGCAGCTCCTTTGCCAGGAGCTTGAGCGCACGTGAGAACTCCGAGACCTCCTGCTGGCGGCTCTCGACGCGCTTGCCGCTCGTCATGAGCTGCAGGTAGTCGATGACCACCATCTTGAGGCCCACGCGCTGCTTGAGCCTGCGGCACTTGGCGCGGATCTCGACGAGGGTCATGTTGGGGGAGTCGTCGATGTAGAGCGGCGCGTCGTTGATGCGGCCTCGCGTCGACGCGATCGTGGTCCAGTCGCGGCCGTCGACCGTGCCCTTGCGCATGTTCTGCAGTGGCACGGATGCCTCGGCCGAGAGCAGTCGCATGGCGATCTCGGAGCGCCCCATCTCGAGCGAGAAGAAGATCGTGGGCAGGTCGTGGGTGATCGCCGCCGAACGCGCGAAGTCGAGTGCGAGGGTCGACTTGCCCATGGCGGGACGCGCCGCGACGATGATCATCTGGCCCGGGTGGAATCCGTTGGTGAGGTCGTCGAGGTCGGCGAAGCCCGTGGGCACGCCCGTGAACTTGCCGTCGGTGTGCTTGGCCGCCTCGATCTCGTCGATCGCGGCGGTGACCGCGTCGGTGAGGGGCACGTAGTCCTCGGTCTCGACCGAGCCCGTGACGCCGTAGATCTCGGCCTGCGCGTTGTTGACGAGTTCGACGACCTCGCCCTCGCCCGCGTAGCCCATCTGCACGATGCGGGTGCCGGCCTCGACGAGGCGGCGCAGGAGTGCACGCTCGGCGACGATCTCGGCGTAGTACCCCGCGTTCGCCGCCGTGGGCACGAGGCTCGTGAGGGTGTGGAGGTACTCGACACCGCCGGCCCGCTGCAGTTCACCCGACTTGGTGAGCTCGTCGGTGACGGCGATGACGTCGGTGGGCTCGCCGTGCGAGTAGAGGGTGAGGATCGCGTTGAAGACCACCTCGTGCTTTGGCACGTAGAAGTCGACGCCGCGCAACGTCTCGATCACGTCGGCGACCGCGTCCTTCGAGAGCATCATGCCGCCGAGGGTGCTCTGCTCTGCGAGGAGGTCGTGCGGAGGGGTGCGTTCGCCGCGCCGGGCCCCTTCGTCGTCGTAGGTGTCAGCGAGCCCGATGTGTGCGATCGACAACTCGATGACCTCCGATTTCCGATTCGCGCGCGAGTGCGCCGTGCCCTGGTTCAAGGCATATCACCGACTGCCGACACCGGCGCTTCGGCGGGCCGGTGCGGGACGTGATCGGGTGGCGCTGACTCACCATAGGGAAGCCCTCTGCACAGCACAACCCGGCCTGTGGATAACTCTGGGGAGAATCTGGGCGAAACGCCGTCGAATGTGTGCACTCCGCCTGTGGAGAACTGTGGAATTCATGTGAATTACACGAGTTGAATTCTGATCTGAACTGGCATTTCCTGATTCCACACCTGTGGGGGAAAACTTCTTTGAGATTCCACGGAACCGGGTTTCTCACCTGTGTACAACCATGTGAGAAACCGCTCAAATGCGGACTTGCGAAGCCAGCCGTACGAGGTGTATGCGGAGAGGGCTCTCCGCCCGGTCGGAGCCGCCGATGCGAACGCATACGGGGTACACGAGGACACCCCCCGGAACGCAGAAGCGGCGGCGGACCGTGAGGGCCCGCCGCCGCTTCGCGCGTGCGTGCGAACTACTTCGCTGCGACCACCTGGAGGGTGATCGTCGCCGAGAGCTCGTCGCGGAGGCGAACGGTCGCCTCGTGCTCGCCCACCGACTTGATCGGGGTCGGGATCTCGATCTTGCGCTTGTCGACCTCGCCGAGGCCGGCCGCTGCGACCGCTGCCGCGACATCCGCCGTCTTGACCGAGCCGAACAGGCGGCCGCCGACGCCGGCCTTGACGGCCAGCTTGACCTTGGCCGACTCGAGCTTGGCCTTGAGTGCCTGGGCGTCCTCGAGCGAGTGGAGCTCGCGGGCGGCGCGGGCCGCCTTGATCGAGTCGACCTGCTTCTGGCCGCCGCGGGTCCATGCGACCGCGAAGCCCTGGGGGACGAGGTAGTTGCGGGCGTAGCCGTTCTTGACCTCGACCACGTCACCTGCGGTGCCGAGGCCGGTGACCTCGTGCGTGAGAATTACCTTTGCCATGGTCGTGCTCCTTAGCGGCCGGAGCCCGAGTAGGGCAGGAGCGCCATCTCGCGCGCGTTCTTCACCGCACGGGCGATGAGGCGCTGCTCCTGCACGGAAACGCCGGTGATGCGACGGGCGCGGATCTTTCCACGCTCCGAGATGAACTTGCGGAGGGTCGCGACATCCTTGTAGTCGATGACGCCGACCTTGATCGACTTCGCCGGGGCGGCGTTCTTCGCGCCCTTCCCGCGGCTCGGCTTGCGGCGGTCGCCGCTGCTCTTTCCAGCCATTGGTCTTCCTGTCTTGAGAATTGCGGATCGAGGAGATCGCTCAGCGACCGTCTCCGAACCGCCGAATGTTAGAAGGGGGTCTCGTCGCCGTAGCTCGTGCCCGGCGTGTTCCAGACGTCGCCGCCACCCGACGAGGCAGCAGGAGCACTGGGTGCCCACGCGTCGTCGGACTGGCCGCCGCCGAAGGAACCGCCGCCGACCGCACCGCGGTTGGACTGGGCGCGCGTCACGGACGCGGTGGCGTAGCGCAGGCTCGGGCCGATCTCGTCGACCTCGAGCTCGATGGTGGTGCGCTTCTCGCCTTCCTTCGTCTCGTAGGAACGCTGCTTGAGACGCCCGGAAGCGATGACCCGGGAACCCTTGGTGAGTGATCCGGCGACGTGCTCGGCGAATTCACGCCAGACGCTCGCGCGCAGGAACAGCGCTTCACCGTCCTTCCACTCGTTCGACTGACGGTCGTACGTGCGGGGAGTGGACGCGATGGTGAAGTTGGCAACCGCCAGGCCGTTCTGCGTGTAACGCAGCTCGGGATCTGCAGTGAGGTTGCCCACCACGGTGATGATGGTCTCGCCGGCCATGGGGACTAGGCGTCCTTCTTGGCTGCAGCCTTCGCGGACGCGGCGGCCTTCTTGGCGGCCTTCGCCTCCTCGGCCTTGGCGTGCGCGGCGACCTGGGCGATCGCCTCTTCGGCGCGGAGCACCTTCGTGCGCATGACTGCCTCGCTGAGGTTCAGCTGGCGGTCGAGCTCGTTGGTGGTCGCGGACTCGGCGGTGAAGTCGACGACGGCGTAGATGCCCTCGTTCTTCTTGTTGATCTCGTAGGCCAGACGACGCTTACCCCAGATGTCGACCTTGTCGACGGTGCCGCCATCGTTACGGATGACGTTGAGGAACTTGTCAAGGCTGGGAGCAACGGTGCGCTCGTCGATCTCGGGATCGAGGATGACCATCAGCTCGTACTGGTGCATGACTAACCCACCTCCTTCGGACTCAAACGGCTGCAGGATCTCTGCAGCAGGAGGGTTGTGCATACGTCGCGTCGTGGAGGCCGCGCAATGCGGCACACGGGCAACCTTGACAGCATAGCGGATGCCGCGTGCCGGCGCACTTCGGCGCCGCTCCGCTCCGCCCGCGCACTCCCGAACCCCGCACCCGCTCCCCGCACGCTGAGCGATTCGCCGGGATTCGCCGCCGCCGGGTCGGAGAACCCGATCGCACTTCGAGCACCGCGGATGCCGCGTCCCGATCCGCATCCGTCGAGGCGATCCAGCAGCGCCGCTCGGCCGACCCCCGGTACCTCGATGCCCGTCGGAAGCAGCACCCACCGTTTGGTCCCGTGGTCCAGCGCGACGACGGCATTCGCGAAGGACCTCGTGCGGGCGACGTCGACCAGCGTGCGGCGCAGGTCGGTGAGCAGGTAGCCGTCGAGCTCCACGATCTCGGCGGGATCGAACTCCGCCTGGATCCAGCGCACGCCGTGTCGGGAACGAGGCCGGCTGCGCCGGGTGTCGGCGAGTTGCGCTTCGATCGGCCAGCGCCCCAGTCGCGGCAGGCCCCAGATCAGCGCGGCGGACTCGCCGCACAGCACGGGGCGTTGCGCCCTCTTGGCCACGACGGCCCCGAGCGCCGAGCGAGCGCGATGGGCCGACGACGTGGAGCTCCACTCGTCTGCCGCTGCATAGACGCCACGACGGACGCGCTGCAGCTCCCCGCTCGATGCACGTCGCTGGAGGGTGCGCGCAGACATCGCGCCCGGCGCACCGGCGAGGCGGAGTTCGAGCGGGCGCGCATCAGGGTCGAAGTCGGACACGCGACCAGCCTCACGGCGAGGGGAACACGGATGACGCGGCGCCGCGCTTCCGGTGGGATCGCGGGGTGGGTCCCGCCGCGTGCAGGACGAGTCCGCCGCCGAACTCGTCACTTCGCGCCGCAGACCGCACGGATCGCACACGGAGACGTCGCGAAGTGACGCGCCGCCGGGCCCGGATCAGGCGGGGTCGCGCTGCGCCCACCAGGCGAGCAGGCGCTCGCGCGCAGCATCCGCGCCGATGGGCCCCTCGTCGAGCCGCACGTCGAGCAGGAAGCGGTAGGCCTCGCCGACGACCGGCCCGGGGCGGATGCCGAGCGCCGCCATGATCTCGGCACCGTCGAGCTCGGGGCGCACTGCCGCGATCTCCTCCTCCTCGGCGAGCTTCGCGATGCGCTCCTCGAGGTCGTCGTACGCGAATCCGAGCCGGTCGGCCTTGCGCCGGTTGCGCGTCGTCACATCTGCCCGCGTGAGGATGTGCAGCCGTTCGAGCTGGTCGCCCGCGTCGCGCACGTAGCGGCGCACCGCCGAGTCGGACCACGCGCCGTCGGTGTAGCCGAAGAAGCGCAGGTGCAGCTCGATGAGGCGCGACACCGCGTTGATCGTGTCGTTGTCGAAGCGCAGCGCGCGCAGGCGCTTCTTCGCGAGCTTCGCGCCCACGAGGTCGTGGTGGTGGAAGCTCACGACCCCACCCGGTTCGAGGCGCCGCGTCGCGGGCTTCCCGATGTCGTGCAGCAGCGCGGCGAGGCGCACGATGAGGTCGGGGGAGTCGAGCTTGCCGCGTGCGAGCTCGTAGTCGATGGCCTGGTCGAGCACGGTGAGGCTGTGCTCGTAGACGTCCTTGTGGTGGTGGTGCTCGTCGACCTCGAGGCGCAGGGCCGGGATCTCGGGCAGCACCCGCTCTGCGAGGCCCGATTCCACGAGCAGTCGGATGCCGCCGCGCGGCGCCGCGGTCAGCAGGAGCTTCGACAGCTCATCGCGCACCCGCTCCGCGGAGATGCGGTCGATCTCGGGCGCGAGGGCCGTCATGGCCTCGCGCGTGGCGTGTTCGACCTCGAAGCCGAGCTGGGCCGAGAATCGCGCGGCGCGCAGCATCCGCAGGGGGTCGTCGCCGAAGGAGACCTCGGGCGGCGCCGGGGTGCGCAGCACCTTCGCGATGAGGTCGTCGATGCCGCCGGACGGGTCGACGAGCTCGAGTCGAGGCAGCCGTAACGCGAGCGCGTTGACGGTGAAGTCGCGGCGGGTGAGGTCCTCGTCGAGGCTCGTGCCGAACACGACCTCGGGCTTGCGGGACGCTCCGTCGTACGAGTCGGCGCGATACGTGGTGATCTCCACCGTCTCTCCGGCGACCTTCGCGCCGATGGTGCCGAACGCGCGGCCGATGTCCCAGTGCACCTCGGCGATCGGCTTGACGACCGCGAGGATCTCGTCGGGCGTGGCATCCGTCGTGAAGTCGAGGTCGTTGGTGGGCCGACCGAGGAACGCGTCGCGCACGGGGCCGCCGACGAGGGCGACCTCATGGCCCGCGGCTTCGAATGCCGAGGCGAGGGTTGAGACGGTCGGCGAAGCCGCCAGCTCACCCAGCCGGTCGAGGGCCGCCGCGACACTCTGCATCCGTCCATGTTAAGCGGGCGGGTCCCGTGGGCGTGGCGGCGGAGGTGGGCCGTGGAGACGGATCAGGGGCGCAGGTGCCACGCCGTAGAATCGCGTGCATGACGGCCGAGTCGAACCCTGTGCGTCGACTCCGCCGACTCATCGTCCCCGTTCTCGCGGCCGCCGCGGTGGTCTGGTGCTCCGTCGGCGCGGGTGCCGCGATCGCCGGGGCCCAGGCGGGCGACCCCGAGGCATCCGCGGCACGCACCACCACCGCGACCGCCGCTCCCGACGACTCCGAGCCGGGCATCCGCATCAGCGTCGCCCCCGCCGACGCCGCCGACGTCACCACCACCGCAGCCCAGGAGATGGCGGTCGAGGTCGCGAACGACACGGCGGAACCGCTGGCGGCCGGGATGCTGCGGCTCCTCGTGTCCGACGATCCCCTCGATGGAACGGCGGGCATCGACGCGTGGTCCACGCTCGGCGCAGGCGACTCCGGCGACGCCCCCGCATCGACCGAGGTCGGACGTGCCGAGGTGCGCGGAATCCTCCCCGGATCGGCGGCGACCGTGCGCATCCCCGTGCCGGCCGGGGCCTTCGACGCCGAGGCCGCGGTGGTCGGCGTCGCGGCCGAGCTCGAGGTCGACGGCGAGCTGCTCGCCACGGGAACGGCTGCCTTGGCGAGCGCCTCGGCTCCTGCATCCGCCCCGGTCGGGCTCGCCCTCGCCGCTCCCCTGACGGTGCCCGCGCAATCCACGGGTCTACTGCCCGCCGACCTTCTCGAGACCTGGACGGCGCCCGCGGGCCTGCTCACCCGGCAGCTCGACGCCTTGGGCGATCGGTCGGTCGCGATCGGCGTCGATCCGCGCATCATCGCCTCGATCCGCGCCCTCGGCAGTTCGGCACCCGCATCCGCCGTGGCATGGCTCGAGCGACTCGCCGCGCTGCCCAACGAGATCTTCCCACTCCAGTACGGCGACGCCGACCTCGCGGTGCAGGCCCAGCTCGGACTCGACGCCCCGCTCGAGCCGATCTCATTCGACGACGCACTCGACCCCGGCGACTTCGCCGCGCCCGCCGACGGCGCCGACGCCACGGGCGGAGCCGCGACGGCCACGCCGATGCCGACCACGCTCCCCGACGACGCCGCCCTGCTCGACTGGTCGTACACCCGCACCGATCTCGCGTGGCCGGCCGACGCCACCGTCGCGAGCGACAACCTGGGCTGGTTCGCCGGTGCCGGCCTCACGACGACGATCCTCGGCCCGGCCAACGTCGCATCGCCCGACGCACTCGTGAGCGCGGCGTCGACGATCGGAGGCTCCACTGCGGTGGTGGCCGACGGTCGCGTCACCGGCGCCCTCCGGCAGGCGGCGGCCGCGGCATCCGACACCGAGTGGCGCAGCAGCACCGGTCGCCTCCTCGCCGAGCTCGCCGTGGCGGCCGGCGACGCAGGGGCGGCGCAGCCGGTCACGCTGCTCGCCACGTTCGACCGTTCGGCCGGCGACAAGGCCGAGCGCGTGCAGGCCACCATCGACGCGATCAACGGCGTGCCGTGGTCGACGCCGGCGACGCTGACCGACGCGATCGGCGCGCCTCCGACGCCCCGCACCCTCATCGACCTGCCCGAGGACGACCAGCGGCGTTCGAACGTCGACCGGATGCTGCAGGCCGAGCGGTCGGTCGACGAGTTCTCGGCCGTGCTCGACGATCCCACGGTCCTCACCGCGCCGACGCGGCGCCAACTGCTGTCACTGCTCGATGTCGCATGGATTCCGCAGGGCGAGGAGTGGACGAGCGCCGTCGGCACGTGGCTCATCGACCAGCGCGCGATCACCAACGGGGTCTCGGTCGTCCCGTCGAGCAGCGTGCTCGTCGTCGCGAGCGAGACCGGGATTCCCATCACCGTGCAGAACTCGCTGCCCTACCAGGTCGACGTCGTGGTGCACGTGCAGCCCACCAACGGCCGCCTCATCGTGGAGGAGCCCGTCGACGTCACCGTGGAGCCCGAGTCGCGCAGCACGGTGGTGGTGCCGGTCGCGGCGGGCGTCGGCAACGGCGAGGTGTCGCTCGAGGTGTCGCTCACGGCGCAGGACGACACCCCGGTGGGCGATCCCGTGCTCATCCCCGCCAACGTGCATGCCGACTGGGAGGGTCTGGGCGCCACGATCCTCGCGACGATCGCGGTGATCGTGTTCGGCGTCGGCCTGTGGCGCAACATCGTCCGTCGACGCCGGCGCCGGAGCGAGGGGTCCGAGGGCGCCGAGGCCGCCGAGGCGAGCGGTGCGGATGCCGCCGACGCCGACGCCGCGGCATCCGGAACCGAGCCCGAAGCCGCCACCGCCACCGCCACCGCTCCCGATACCGATCCCGATACCGATACCGATACCGATACCGATACCGATACCGATACCGATACCGCCCCGTCGCCCGACCGACCCCTGGAGAACCCCCGAGATGGCTGACGACCGCATCGCCCGCGCGAGCATGTTCCTCGCGTCGGGCACGATCGTCTCCCGCGTGCTCGGCTTCGTGAAGGCGATCGTGCTCGCCGCGACGATCGGCGTGGTGGGATCCGCGAGCGCCGACGCGTTCGCGGTCGCGAACGGACTGCCCAACACCGTGTACGTCATCGTCGCTGGCGGCGTGCTGAGCGCCGTGCTCGTGCCCCAGATCGTGCGCGCGAGCGCCCACGCCGACGGCGGCAGCGCCTACATCAACAAGCTGCTGACCCTCGCGCTCGTCGTGATCGGCGCCGCCACCGTCGTGGCGACCGCGCTCGCCCCCGTGCTCGCATGGATCTACGGCGGTCGGCTCCCCGACTCGACGCTCCAGCTCGCCACCGCGTTCGCGTTCTGGTGCATGCCGCAGATCTTCTTCTACGGCCTGTACACCCTGCTCGGCGAGGTGCTCAACGCACGCCGCAGCTTCGGCCCGTTCACGTGGGTCCCGGTGCTCAACAACGTGGTCGCCCTCGCCGGGCTCGTGGTCTTCGGCCTCGCGTTCGGCTTCGACGCCACGGGCGAACGTCCGCCGGGCGACTGGACGCCGGGCATGATCGCGCTGCTCGCCGGATCCGCCACGCTCGGCATCGCGGCGCAGGCGCTCGTGCTCCTGTGGTTCTGGCGCCGCATCGGGCTTCGTTACCGGCCCGATTTCCGGTGGCGCGGGGTCGGCCTCGGAGCGGCAGGCCGCATGGCCGGCTGGACCTTCGGCATGCTGCTGCTCACGACCTTCGCGGGCATCGTGCAGACGAACGTGGTGAGCCTCGCATCCGGCGACGACGCATCGATCGCGGCCATCGACAGCGCCTGGCTGGTGTTCATGCTGCCGCACTCGGTCATCACCGTGTCGATCGCCACCGCGTACTTCACACGCATGAGCGAGCACGCGCGCGACGGCAAGCTCGACCTCGTGCGCGACGACCTCTCGGGCGCGATCCGCGGCGTCTCGCTCATCCTCATGCTCGCGACTGCCGTGCTCGTCGTGATCGCATACCCCTTCGCGGCGGTCTTCCAGCCCGGCGACCTGGCGAACGCCTCAGCGCTCGGCAACGTGATCATCGCGTTCGCGATCGGGCTCGTGGGCTTCAGCATCCTGTTCGTCGTGCAACGCACGTTCTACGCGCTCGGCGACACGCGCACCCCGTTCGTCTTCACCCTCGTGCAGGTGATCGTGTTCACCCTCGCTGCGCTCGCCTCGACCCTGCTCCCCGTCGAGTGGATCGCGGTGGGCGTCGCGCTGTCGACGACGATCGCCACCACGGTGCAGCTGATCCTCGCGGTGGTGCTGCTGCGTCGGCCGCTCGCCCGCCTCGACGGCAAGCGCGTGGTCGTGAGCCTCCTGCGCGACCTCGCCGCCGTGATCCTGCCGATCGCCGCGGGCGTCGGCCTGCTCATCGCGCTCGGCGGGTTCCGCGACGACGGCTTCGCGATCGGCAGCCGCGTCGGCGCGATCGTGTCGATGGCGATCATCGGCTCCGTCATGGCCGTGCTCTACCTCGGCATCCTGTGGCTCCTGCGCTCGCCCGAGCTGCGCGGGTTCGCCGAGCCGGTCGTGGCGCGCCTGCGACGACGGTGACCGGCGGATGCCGACCGCTCCGCGGCATCCGTGACGCCCGGTGACAGACTGCCGACGGACCGGCGGCGGCCACGATCGGCGCCGCCTCGGGCCCCGGCGGGCCAACCTGAGCGCACGCCGCACGCCCTCAGGAACGCGGAATAGGCGCCGCCTAGACTGTGTTCACCTTGTCGTGGCGTCCGGTGGGTAGGATGCCGCGGGCATCACACAGACGACAGGAGCGGCTTTGCGCGACATCATCATCATCGGCTCGGGACCGGCCGGCTTCACCGCCGCCATCTACGCCGCTCGCGCCGAGCTGAAGCCCCTCCTCATCGCGAGCTCCGTCGAGATCGGCGGCGAGCTCATGAACACGACCGAGGTCGAGAACTTCCCCGGTTTCCCCGAGGCGATCATGGGCCCCGACCTGATGGGCAAGATGCAGGCGCAGGCCGAGCGCTTCGGCACCGAGGTCGTCTACGACGACGTCGTGGAGCTCGAGCTCGAGGGCCCCGTCAAGCGGGTCGAGCTCGGCAGCGGTGAGGTGCACGAGGCGAAGTCGCTCATCTTCGCGACCGGCTCGGCATACCGCAAGCTCGGCCTCCCCGAGGAGGAGGTCCTCTCGGGCCACGGCCTCTCGTGGTGCGCCACGTGCGACGGGTTCTTCTTCCGCGAGAAGCAGATCGCCGTGGTCGGCGGCGGCGACTCCGCGATGGAGGAGGCGACCTTCCTCACCCGCTTCGCCGACAAGGTCTACGTGATCCACCGCCGCGACTCGCTCAAGGCGTCGAAGATCATGCAGCAGCGTGCATTCGACAACCCCAAGATCGAGTTCATCTGGAACTCCGAGGTCGCCGCGATCCACGGCGACGGCCAGGTCAACGGTGTCACCCTGCGCGACACCGTCACGGGCGACGTGCGCGCGCTCGACCTCGACGGCCTGTTCGTCGCGATCGGCAACGACCCCCGCACCCACCTCGTGCACGGCAAGCTCGACCTCACCCCCGAGGGCACCATCGCGGTGCACGGCCGTTCGTCGCGCACCTCGGTCGCGGGCGTCTTCGCCGCGGGCGACGTGATCGACCCGTTCTATCGGCAGGCAGTCACCGCCGCCGGCTCGGGCACCGTCGCCGCCCTCGACGCGGAGCACTACCTGGCCGCGCTCGAAGACACCTCGTCGCCCGAGGAGGCGGAGTCCGAGTCCGAAGCGGCCGAGGAGGCCGCCGCCATCGCCCGGTTCGCCGAGGTGAACTGACCGCTCCGGCGCGTTCCGCCTCGCGACATCCGCCCTACCCCGCACGCTTCACGCTTCACGCAAAAGGAGAACGCAAATGACTGCACGCGCAGTGACCGAGGCCACCTTCGAGCAGGAGGTCCTCAACAACGACAAGGCCGTCCTGGTCGACTTCTGGGCCGAGTGGTGCGGCCCGTGTCGCGCGGTGAGCCCGATCCTCGACCAGATCGCCTCGGAGCACTCCGAGAAGCTCGACATCGTCAAGCTCAACGTCGATGAGAACCCGAACCTCGCGATGAAGTACCAGATCACCGCGATCCCCGCGTTCAAGGTCTTCGAGAAGGGCGAGGTCGTGAAGACCGTCATCGGCGCCAAGCCGAAGCCCGCACTCGAGGCCGACCTCGCCGCCTACATCCACTAGTCGGCGGCCTCACGCATCGAGACCCGTCCGGCGCACGCCGGGCGGGTCTTTCGCGTACCCGGGCGGGTCTTTCGCGTACCCGGGCTGGTCGTTCACGCTCTCCGGGCGCGGCGACCGACGGATGCCGCGAGCGGCATGCACTGCGGATGACGCTGCGTCGCCGCATCCGCGTCACCGTCCTCGCACGGTGACTACCATGAGAATCCTGAGCAGAACGGAAATCGCAGTGACCTCTGACGGCGTCCCCCAGCGGACCGGCAACAACCTCGACCCCTGGTACGCGAACTACGCCGAGCGAGCCGCCGGCTTCGCCGCGTCCGAGGTCCGGGCCCTGTTCGCCGTCGCCTCGCGCCCCGAGGTCGTCTCGCTGGCGGGGGGAATGCCGTTCGTCTCGGCTCTGCCGCAAGACCTGATCACACAGGCCATGGAGCGCGTCATGCGCGACCAAGGGCCGGTCGCGCTGCAGTACGGTTCCGGCCAGGGCATCCCCGCGCTGCGCGAGCAGATCCTCGAGGTCATGGCGCTCGAGGGCATCCGCGGGTCGGTCGACAACGTCGTGACGTCGACCGGATCGCAGCAGGCCCTCGACTTCGTGGCGAAGCTGTTCCTCGACCCGGGCGACGTCGTGCTCGCCGAGGCGCCGAGCTACGTCGGCGCGATGGGCGTGTTCCGGTCGTACCAGGCCAGCGTCGTGCACGTCGCGATGGACGAGCACGGACTCATCCCCGAAGCGCTGCGCGAGACGATCTCGTACCTGCGCGGCCAGGGGCGGCGCATCAAGTTCCTGTACACGATCCCGAACTTCCACAACCCCGCCGGCGTGACCCTCTCTGCCGAGCGGCGACCCGAGATCCTCGAGATCTGCCGCTCCAACGAGATCCTCGTGCTCGAGGACAACCCCTACGGTCTCCTCCACTTCGACGAGCCGGCGCCGAACGCACTGCGGTCGATGGACCCCGAAGGCGTCATCTACCTCGGCTCGTTCTCGAAGACCCTCGCACCCGGATTCCGGGTGGGCTGGGCGCTCGCGCCGCACGCCATCCGCGAGAAGCTCATCCTCGCGGCCGAGTCGGCGATCCTCTCGCCGAGCTCGTTCAGCCAGCTGGCCGTCTCGGAGTACCTGTCGCAGGCCGACTGGCGCGGCCAGATCGACACCTTCCGCGGGGTGTATCGCGAGCGCAAGGACGCGATGATCGAAGCGCTGGGGGAGTACCTGCCGCAGCTCTCGTGGACCAACCCGAACGGCGGGTTCTACGTCTGGGTCACGATGCCCGACGTGCTCGACTCCAAGCAGATGCTGCCGCGCGCGGTTCGGGAGCTCGTGGCGTACACGCCGGGCACCGCCTTCTTCGCCGACGGGCGAGGTCGCCACGCGATGCGGCTGTCGTTCTGCTACCCGACGCCCGACGCGATCCGGCTCGGCATCCGTCGACTGGCGACCGTGGTGAACGGCGAGCTCGACCTGCTCGACACCTTCGCCGGCACCGGCACGCTCCAGCTCCCCGATCGGCCGGGCATCGAGGCCGCGCCGCCCACCGACCTCAAGTAGTGGAGAAAACCCTGATCATGAGCGATTCCACCGGTCTCTACGTCGTCGTCCTCGCGGGTGGCATCTCGCACGAACGGGACGTCTCGTTGCGATCCGGCCGTCGTGTCGCCGACGCGCTCATCGCCGCCGGGCACCGCGTCGAGCTGCGCGATCCGGATGCCGGTCTCCTGCCGTTCCTCGCGGAGCGCCGGCCCGACGTCGTGTTCCCGGCACTGCACGGGTCGAGCGGTGAGGACGGATCCCTGCTCGAGCTCCTGGCGGCCCTCGGGGTGCCCACCGTCGGCTCGTCGGGCGCCGCGGCACGGCGGGCCTGGTCGAAGCCCGTCGCGAGCTCGATCGTCGCCGGTGCCGGCATCGCGGTGCCGGAGTCGATCGTGCTGTCGCACGAGGCGTTCCGCGAACTCGGCGCCGCGAGCGTGCTTCGCGTCGTACGGCAGGCGCTCGAGGGCGATCTCGTCGTGAAGCCCGGCTCCGGCGGATCGGCGCAGGGCGTGACGATCGTCGGCGATCCGAACGACCTACCCCGAGCGATGGTCGACGCCTTCACGTACGCCGATGTCGCGGTGGTCGAGCGGCGCATCGTCGGCTCCGAGATCGCCATCGCCGTGATCGACTCCGGCGACGGCCCGCGCGCACTCACGGCGGTGGAGATCGAGCCGACCGACGGCGTGTACAGCTTCCAAGCGCGGTACAACGCGGGGGAGACCACGTTCTACGCACCCTGCCGTCTCGACGAGGCGGCGGTACAGGCCGTGACGGATGCCGCGGTGCTCGCCCACGAGACGCTCGGCCTGCGCGACCTCTCGCGCGTCGACTTCATCGTCGACGGGAGCGGTCGTCCGTGGTTCCTCGAGGCGAACGTGCTTCCGGGACTCACCGAGACCTCGCTCGTCCCCCTGGCCATCGAGGCGTCCGACACGGACGCACCGACCGTCTACGACGCGCTCGTGCGCGCGGCGCTCGCCCGCGGCTGAGCCGGAAGGCGCGCCGCCCCGTCGCATCGAGCCGCGCGCTCCGGAGCGCCGCGCCGATCGGAATCGGCCGTCGGCATCGTCTCCACCAGTTCCTGGGGCCAGGTCGTGGGGATCGGATGCCCCGTCTCTAGACCCCTTCGAGCTCCTCGCCGAGGTCGTTGAGGATCCGACGAAGATCCTGAACTGTAGCGAAATCAATGCTGATCTGGCCTTTACGAGCACCGAGTGCAATCTTGACCCGGGTGTTGAGCCGGTCGCCCAGGCGCGTCGCGAGGTCGTCGAGGAAGTCCTGTCGCTTTCCTGCCGCGGGCTTGGGGCGGGCGGCGGGCTTCGGCCCTGCGGCGGCGATCGCTTCCGCGGCGCGCACCGAGAGCTCCTCGTTGACGATCTTGTCAGCGAGACGCTGCATCGCCTCGGGATCCCCCGTGGCGAGGATCGCGCGTGCGTGGCCGGCGCTCAGGACGCCGGCTGCGACCCGGAGCTGCACCGCCTCGGGGAGCTTCAGGAGGCGGAGCGTGTTCGAGATCTGCGGTCGAGAGCGACCGATGCGGGACGCGAGCTCCTCCTGCGTGATGCCGAAGTCGGCGAGCAGCTGCTGGTAGGCGGATGCCTCTTCCAGCGGGTTGAGCTGGGAGCGGTGCAGGTTCTCGAGCAGCGCGTCGCGAAGCATCGCCTCGTCGGCGGTGTCCTTGACGACCGCAGGGATTGCGTCGAGCCCGGCGGCCTTCGTGGCCCGGAGACGGCGCTCACCCATGACGAGTTCGTACTTGTCGGGCAGGTCTGGGTGGGGGCGCACGACGACCGGCTGCAGCACGCCGAACTCGCGGATGCTGTGGACGAGCTCGGCGAGGTCCTCCGGATCGAAGACGCTGCGCGGCTGGGCGGCGTTCGGCACGATGTCGTCGGGGTCGAGGTGCATGAGCCGCGCGCCGGGAACCGTGACGAGGCCCTCCGCGTTCGCAGCGACCTCGACCGCTGCCATGGCGGGAGCCGGGGCATCCGAATCGGGGAAGAAGACGTCGACCGGACGGTTCGCGCGGGGCGCGTCGTCGGTGGGGATGAGGGCGCCGATGCCTCGACCGAGACCGGTTCGCTTGGTGGCCATCAGTTGGACTCCTTGGATTCGGATGCACCGCGCCAGGCGATCTCAGCGGCGGCTTCGCGGTACGACAGGGATCCGGTCGATCCGAAGTCGTAACTGATCACGCTCTGCCCGTAGCTCGGCGCCTCGGATACGCGCACGGATCGGGGAATGATCGTGTCGAGCGTCTGCTTGGGGAAGTGGTCGCGAACCTCCTGCGCGACCTGCTGCGCGAGGTTGGTCCGCGAGTCGTACATGGTCAGCAGGATGGTCGAGAGTCGCAGGTCGGGATTGAGGTGCTTCTCGATGAGCTCGATATTGCTGAGCAGCTGGGAGAGACCCTCGAGCGCGTAGTACTCGCACTGGATGGGGATGAGCACCTCGCGCGCGGCGACGAACGCGTTGATCGTCAGCAGGCCGAGTGATGGCGGGCAATCGATGAAGACGTAGTCGTACGGTTCGTCCATTTCGGCCAGGTGCACGTCGAGCGCGCGGCGAAGCCGCTGCTCGCGGGCGACCAGCGAGACCAGCTCGATCTCGGCGCCCGCGAGGTGGATGGTCGCGGGAACGCAGTCGAGTCGCTCGTGCTCGGTCGAGGGGCGTACGACCTGCGAGAGTGGGAGGTCGGCGACGAGCACTTCGTACACACTCTGCTGGTCGGATCGATGGTCGACGCCGAGTGCCGTGGATGCGTTGCCCTGCGGGTCGAGATCGACGACGAGCACCTTGGCGCCGGAACGAGCGAGGGCTGCCGCGAGGTTCACGGCGGACGTCGTCTTGCCGACGCCGCCCTTCTGGTTGGAGATCGTGAAGACGCGGGTCGCCGGGGGCAGGGGGAGCACCGCTTCTTCGAGCGCGAGCCGACGACGTGTCTCGTCGGCGATCTGATCGGCCAGGGGAGTTCCTCCGTTGACTTGGTGCGTTTCACGTGAAACATCGGGGACGAAGCGGGCGGTGTCGTAGCTCGGTGTCGCATCAGGCACCGAGCTCGTCGATGGCTCGACGGGCACGGCGCTCGTCTGGGCTGCTTGGGCTACGTCGCCGGACGGCGGAGTGGATGCCTGCGACACCACTCCTGCGGGTGAGACCGGAGAGACTGGCCCCTCGGTCGCGAACACACCATTCTCTCCTGCTTGCGCGGTTTCGGCATCCGCATCCATGACAGATTCGCCAGCGGCGCGATCACTCCTGTCGGCCGCCCCACCGGGGGCGGAGTATCGGAGCGGCTCGTCGAGTGGCGGCGAACCCGTGCGCGTGCGCGGTTGCTGCAGGCTCGACACGGTCTCCGCGGCCGCATCGCCCACGATCTCGCGGATGATGTCCTCGAGCAGCCGGTCGGCGTCTCCTCGCACGGCGCTCGGCGCCATCGTGTCGCGCGCATCGAGGGGATCCCCGCTCAATGCTGCAGCGGTCGCAGCATCCCAGTCGAACCGGGCGTCGTGCGCGACGGACGCAGGCGCGGCGGCATCAGCGGAGCCCTCGAGTCCATCGTGGTGTGCAGCCGAGATGTCGGGGGCGGGCAGCGCCGCGGCGGGCGGGAACTGCTCCGACACGTTCGGGGCTTCCGGAATCGCGGATGGCTCGGCGACCGGTGTGGACTCCTGCAGTGTGTCGTCTCCCGCTGGGACACTCAGCCCCTTCTGCGGTGCGACGACGGTGGGAGTCCACGCCACCTCCGGCGGAAGGGTACTCGGCGCCTGCTCGACCTGGAGCCGGGAGTCGGCGGCCTGCACGCGATCGGGGGACGGCGGCGCGTCGGAATCGCGGACGACCGGAGGCGATGACTGCGTGGCGGGCTCAGGTGCGGGGAACCCGGCGGTGGGCGGCGTGAAGCTCGGTGCGGAAAGGGACGCGGATTGATGCGAGTCCCCAGGGACGACGTCGGCCTGGATCTCGTCGGTGAGGCTCTCGGAGCCACGTGTTCGACGAGCCTCGGGGCTCCACTGCGCTTCACCGAAGAGCTCGTCGAGCTGGTCGGTGCCGGACGTGACGTCAACCGGCGAGGGACCCACCTGGATTCCCGGTGACCGTTGCTCGATGGTCGCTGCCTCCGGCTCCGGCGAGGTCTTCGTGCGCCTCCGGAACCAGCCACGCCCCCCGCCTTGCGCCATCCGAGTACTCCCGCCCATCTCCTGCGTACCATCGGGCTGTAGGCCTGACGGACTTCCGATCTCCCAGCCTAACGGCCGCCTCCGATGGTGCACGGTGGAACGACGACCATTGGCCGAATCGTCCTCCGGATGCCGGAAACGCGACGTTTCACGTGAAACGGTCGAAGTTTTGCCGCCGCTTGGTGCGGGAGCGTGGCACCTCGCTGCGTCTGCGTAGCCAAACCCGTCTCTCACTGCAACGCGGCGTGCCCCGACCGGCGTCCCGCGGTACGCCGCCATCTCCAGCGCGGCGGGCGCGAGCTCGTGGTGCCCCGTGGTGCCAACGGAGAGGCACCTCTCCCACGCGCATGCTGCGCACGGTCCGAGCGGGCCATCTTCCTGCCGCCACGAGCACGCGGACCGCCTGAGCAGTACGTGGCGGTGGGCCGGCGCGTGTGGTTCAGTGACACCGTGCGGGCTGTCGAATCCGATGACCGCCACGGTGGAGCGGGACATCGCTCAGAAGAGAAGGGGTCTGGACATGGAGGAGCTGCCCGCTCTGGTCGTGGCGACGCCGACGGATGGACCGATTCCCGACGATTCCCGCGTCGCATCGCAGACCGTGCTCAGCACCGCTGCGCTGCGCGTGGTGGAGATCGCGTTCGGTCCCGGCGCGGAGCTCACTGAGCACTCGGCGCCCGCGCCGATCATCGTCCAGGTCCTCGACGGGGCCGTGGACTTCGAGGTCGGCGGCTCCGTCTATGCGATACAAGCCCCTGGATTCGTCCACCTTCCTGACGCCGGCGAGCGGCATCGCGTCTCGGCGACGCGTCCGGCGCGCATCCAGATCACCATGCTGCTCGGCGCGGCCCGCGACGCCCATGCCGAGCGCACATCGCCGTCGGCGCGCGTGGGCTGAGCTTTGCCCAGCCCGCGTACTGAACGCGGGCGATCGACCGGCCGCCGCCGTATGAGGATCCCGCCCTGCGCGCGCTCCCGGTGACCGTGTCCGCCGCTCGGCGGGCGAATCGCCCGATGCGCCTGGGGGAGCTTGGCCGGTGCGCGCCTCGCCGGTTCGCCGCACACCCGATCTCTCCGCATCACCATGTCGTACCCGCAGGTCTGAGCTCCACGCCGCACGCGGGTTCTCGCGACCACTCCGCTGCGGGCGCGGTGTCCACGTCACGGTCGAGAACGCACTCAGCGGGCCGAAGAGTTCCGTCGGACGCCCTCCAGATCGACGGCTCCTCGGGGGTGGTCCACTGTGACTGCCGGAAGCACGTCGTCGGGCGGTGCGCTCCGTTGAGCCGGCGCGCTCGGAAGCTCCTCCGAGGGATGCCCGCCGCGGCCGAGCTCGAGCGCTCAAGGATCCACTTCCCACAACGGTCAGCCGGTCCGACTGCGCCGACTTTCCGCGGAGCAGCCTGTCGTCGTGACACGGCGAGCCCTCGACCCTGGGGGACCGTGTCACGGAAGACGCGGACCGCAGCGCGGAACGGCTGAGCGACAACTCCGGTCGCCGCCGTCACGTCCGGGGCGGAGACGGCCTCGCGCGCGAACGAGGCTGCGACATCCGTCGACCGTCGGGTCGACCTCGATGCCACCCGGTTGAGACCGACGGACGCGGGCCAGGCGGTCTCCGCCTGCTTGCGCGGGACGCAATTGCAGCAGGCACCGCCACATATGGCATTGGCGCACATGTTTCACGTGAAACATGTGACGCGCGCTCCCACCAAACCTCCGAAGGCGTGGAACGAACAGCTCCCATTCGAGCGACCGGTCACAGCGTCTTCAGCCCCCTCAGCGCGTCGGGCCGACCTGGCTTGGTCGGATCGCACGCCAACTTCCGACTCCGGAGCCGGATTGCGCGCCGGCAGCGTCAGGAACGGTCCAGCATCGCCCGCGCCTCGCCGGAGACCAGTCGTGGCCGCGAGGAGCAAGGTGGGCCGGACCATCAGATGTTTCACGTGAAACGGCGATCCGTAGGCTCACCATGGGTACAGGCGGGGTGGCTGAGACCAGGCGGGGTGACTGAGACGTCGACCTGTGGGCCCTCCGTCAGGATCGCCGAGCCTGCCGACGTCGGCGGCGGCGCGGGACGGGATCCTGCCGACGACCGCCGGACAGTCGATCCGACCCCGGCGGCGGCGCATGGAGATGACGCGCATTCGAAGCGGGAAAGGACTGCGACGAACCCACCTCTCGGGTTGTGGCCGTGCTGAGCAGCCGGGAGTCGCCGGGGGAGTAGCTGCGCGGCCCATCGCGCCGACGAGACGGTATGGCCACGGGGATGTCGCTGCCTCATCGCCGCTCGATGTGGGGTGCGGCCTGCACGAGCCCTCGTTGGCCGCGCCAGAGCACGGCTGCGCCTCGCCGCCGAAACAGACGCGCTCACGACGAGCGCCCAGCGACACGTCACCCGACAGATCCGGTCTACCTGGTCGCAGCCAGGCGTGACTCAGCGCCCAGCGCAGGGGAAAGGACCTTGCCGCGCAGGTCACGGGTGCACGGCCAACCACTCCGGTCGGCGGCGAGAAGGGAGGCAGCCGAGGCGAACACGTGCGGGCGTTCGGACCGCTCGCGCCATCCGAAGGGATCGGTCAGACGCTCGTCGGACGTGTCGCGGGTGGCTGAGCGAAGGTGCCGAGCAGGTGACGCGGTTCCGACACATCGCCGTCTCGGCAACCGTGGTCGGTGAAACAGTGGGCGCGGACGCGACGACGACCCTCAGGCCGAAGTACCCACGGTGGCCCGGAAGACGCGAGTGACCTCCGTGGCGACACCCTCCCCGAGCACGATGACCTCGACATCGTAGAGGCGGAACTTGCGGATCACCTTCTCGGCGGCGGTGATCTCACCATCGACGCCGGCGCCCTTCATGAGCACGAGCTCGCCACCGGGTCGGACCAGGGGAGCGGTGATCGGGATCAGGGTGCGCAGCGCGCTCACCGCGCGCGCAGTGACCTGGTCGAGTCGCCCCTTGAGCTTCGTCTCCTCGGCACGCGCCCGCACGACCTCGACGTTCGAAAGACCCAGTTCGGCGACCTGTCGCTCGAGCCACGCGACACGGCGCTCCATCGGCTCGATGAGCGTGAACGAGACATCCGGCCGACTGATCGCGAGCACGAGACCGGGCAGGCCGGCGCCCGACCCGACATCACCGACGCGACCCGGGCGCAACAGCGGCGCGACGAGCCCGCTGTTGATGATGTGGCGCGTCCACAGCCGCGGCAACTCGAGGGGGCCGATGAGTCCGAGTTCCTCGCCGTGTCGCGCAAGCGCCTCCGTGAACGCGCGGACGCCATCGAGGTGCTCGCCGAACACGGTGGCGGCGACCTCCGGCTCGGGTTCCAGTGCGTCGATCATCGATGTTTCACGTGGAACGGTCAGTGACCGCGGGTGATGACGGTGTGACGCTCGGCACCCTCGCCGCGGGACTCCGAGTGCAAGCCCTGCTCCGCCACGAGGTCGTGCACCAGCTTGCGCTCGTACGACGACATCGGGGGCAGGGCGGCTTCGGCTGCGCCGGCCTCGATGCGCTCAGCGGCACGCGACACGAGGCGGCCGAGCTCGTCGCGGCGGGCGTCGCGGGAACCGCCGATGTCGAGGATGAGCCGCGAGAACGCGCCGGTCTTGGTCTGCACCGCGAGGCGGGTGAGCTCCTGGAGCGCGCTCACCGTCTCGGCGCGGGAGAGGAGCGAGAGGCTCGAGCTGTCCGCCGCGTTGACCGAGATGTACGCCCGACCGTTCCGGGCGTCGATGTCGATGTCGCCATCGAGGTCGCAGATGTCGAGGAGCTCCTCGATGTAGTCCGCGGCGATGTCGCCTTCTTCCTCGAGCTGGGCGAGGGTGCGGTCGGCGGTCTCGTGCTGCACGTCGGTCATGGGTGTCTACTTCCGGTTCTGCTTCTTCGCGCGGTTCTTGCCCGTGGGCTGCTGGCGCTGGGTCGTGGTCGGCTTCTTCGGCGCGGCGTCGTCTTCGGGCTCCTGTTGCTCCTCGTTGACGAGCTTGCCCTTCTTGGCGAGTCGGGCCTCGCGGGCCTTCGCGGCCTCACTGCCGGGGGTCGGCATGTTGCGGATGACGACGAACTGCTGCCCCATGGTCCAGAAGTTCGAGGTGAGCCAGTAGAACATCACGCCGAGCGGGAAGGCGACGCCGGAGAACGCGAAGACGAGGGGGAGCAGGTAGAGGAGGATGCGCTGCTGCCGGAACATCGGGCTCGCCTTGGTCTCGGGCGACATGTTCTTCGAGACGATCTGCAGCTGCGTGATGAATTGCGAGGCGGTCATCAGGACGATCATCGTGAGCGCGATCCAGAGCGTCGACACGCTGTAGGGCTGCCCGGCGATCATGAGGTTCCACTCGCCGATGAACGTCGACTTCAGCGGTGCCCCGAGGAACTCGGAGTTCGCGAAGGAGTTCGCCAGCTCCTGCGTCATCGCTCCGACGCCGGCCTTGTCGTGCTGGGCGTCGTTGAGCACCGAGAACAGGCCGAAGAAGATCGGCATCTGCAGCAGGAGGGGGAGGCACGAGGAGAGAGGGTTGGTGCCGGTGCGCTTGTAGAGCTCCATGGTCTCGCGCGACATCGCCTCGCGCGAGAACTGGTCCTTCTTGCCCTTGTACTTGTCCTGGATCTTCTTGAGCTGCGGCGCGACCTCGAGCATGCGGCGCTGGCTCTTGATCTGGCGCACGAAGATCGGGATGAGAGCGGCCCGCACCACGATCACAAGGCCGACGATGGAGAGCACCCACGTGATGCCCGCGTTGGGGTCCAACCCGAAGGCGTCCCACATGGAGTGGAACGCCACGAGGATCAGCTCGATAGCCCACTTGATGGGCCAGAGGATGATGCTGATGATATCCATTGGGTCGGATCAGTCCTTCCGGGACACGGTGGGGGAGAGTGTGCGGCTCACGTCGTGCGGGGCGGATGCCTCGGCTCGCGGCGAGCGGGTGTGTGAGTGGTTCGCGTGATCGTGCAGATCTGCTGCGTGCAGGGCGGCGGCGGCATCCGCACCGCCGGCCGCGGGCGCCGACCACCCGGCCGGAACGACCCAGCCGAAGCGCGTCACGCGGTAGCGGTCATGCTCGGCGGCCCGCACATCGTCGATGCCACCCGCTGACCAGGGGTTGCATCGCAGGATCCGCCAGCCCGTGAGCAGCGACCCGACGATGAGGCCCCGCTGCTGCACGGAGCCGAGGCCATATGCCGAGCACGACGGGTAGTACCGGCAGACGTCGCCGTACAGCGGCGAGATCACGGCGCGATAGGCCCGGATGAGCAGTACCCCGAGGTTGCGGGGGATCAGCAGCAGGAACCAGGCGAGGTCGCGCACGTCACGAATCTTTCGGATGGCTCGTCACCGCAGCGGTGCGGAACCGCCGTGACGTGACGGCGGAGACGACGTCGGCACGCAGCGCGCCGAAGTCCGCTCCGGACGCCGACGGCAGCGCGCGTACGACGACGTCGACGCCGGCAGTGCCGTCGTCGACGAGTTCACGACAGGCGGCCTTGAGCCGCCGACGAACGAGATTGCGTCGCACGGCCGAACCGACCTTCTTGGAGACGATGAAGCCGAAGCGTGCGTCGGTGCCCGACTCCCGAGAGCGCAGATAGCTCACGGTGTGGGCACCGGCAACCTTGGCACCACGGCGCACGATGACCCGATAGTCGTCGGCGCTCGTGATGCGGTTGGCTTTGGCGAGCACCGACGAACTACGCGGAGAGTTCGGTGCGGCCCTTGGCGCGGCGGGCCGAGAGGATGGCGCGGCCCGCACGGGTGCGCATCCGCAGGCGGAAGCCGTGCTTCTTGGCGCGACGACGGTTGTTGGGCTGGAAGGTACGCTTGCTCATTCTTCTACTCCGGCTTCGGATCTCCTCGCGCGGCAGCGTCGACAGTGCGTCCGGCGGGAAAACTGGGTGCCCGAAAGGGCTGGGGTCAACTGATTAAAACTAGGGCCTGGCGGGGCTGCGGTCAAACCGGGCACAGTCGTAACCCCACATTCTGCACCGATCCCCAGCTTCGAGCCGGGAACGACACGCCCGGGTCTGTCGATCACCCGACGGGCATTTGTCGCAGCCACCGGGATTCGCTAGCGTGTGACACCAGTTATCCCCAGCCTGTCGCGCGGAATCCCGGGCAACTCCCGGATTCTCCCCACAGGCGTGGATAACGTTGTGAAGAATCGCCTCGCACCGCTCGACCCATCGATCGGGGGATCGACGAGCGGGAGACGAACATGCATCAAGAATGCGGGGAGCCATGACAGAACAGCCCATTTCCGATACGTGGGCGACGGTTCTCGACCGGTTGTCGGGCGACGAGGCGATCACGCCGATGCTGCAGGGCTTCCTCAACCTCGTCGAGCCCAAGGGCATCGCGGCCGGCACCTTCTACCTCGAAGTGCCCAACGACTTCACGGCGAGCATGCTCAACCAGCGGATGCGGGTCTCCCTGCTCTCGGCGATGAGCGTCATCGATGCCCCGTCACCCGTCACCTCCTTCTACGTGGTCGTCAATCCCGAACTCGAGGAGTCGCGCCCGGCCGAACCCCAGGCCGGACTCGGCGTACCGGCCGGGCCGGCCGGCGTCGGCATGGGCGGCATGGGCCCCGGTGCCCTCGGTGGCATGCCCGACCCCCTGGCCGATTCGGTCGAGCTCCCGGCCTCGCCCCAGTCGGTGTTCGAGAACAACAATCCCGACCGGCCGCGCGACTCCCGCCTCAACCCGAAGTACGGGTTCGACAGCTTCGTCATCGGCCAGTCCAACCGCTTCGCGCACGCGGCCGCGGTCGCCGTGGCCGAGGCGCCGGCGAAGGCCTACAACCCGCTCTTCATCTACGGCGACTCGGGGCTGGGCAAGACGCACCTCCTGCACGCGATCGGCCACTACGCGATGAGCCTGTACCCGGGCATCCGCGTGCGCTACGTGAGCTCCGAGGAGTTCACGAACGACTTCATCAACTCGATCGCGAACAACCGCGGATCGCTCTTCCAGCAGCGCTACCGCAACATCGACATCCTCCTGATCGACGACATCCAGTTCCTGCAGGGCAAGGCGGAGACGCAGGAAGCGTTCTTCCACACCTTCAACACGCTGCACGACCACAACAAGCAGGTCGTGATCACGAGCGACGTGCCGCCGAAGCACCTCACGGGCTTCGAGGACCGGATGCGCAGCCGCTTCGAGTGGGGCCTCATCACCGACGTGCAGGCGCCCGACCTCGAGACCCGCATCGCGATCCTGCGCAAGAAGGCGCAGAGCGAACGCCTCCAGGTGCCCGACGACATCCTCGAGTACATGGCCTCCAAGGTCTCGAGCAACATCCGCGAGCTCGAGGGCACGCTCATCCGCGTGACCGCGTTCGCGAGCCTCAACCGCACGCCCGTCGACATGCCGCTCGTGCAGACGGTCCTGAAGGACCTCATCACCGACGACACCGACAACGTCGTGGCGCCGGTCGACATCATCACGGCCACCGCCGACTACTTCAAGCTCACGGTCGACGACCTCTACGGCTCGAGCCGGTCGCAGGCGGTCGCGACCGCGCGGCAGATCGCGATGTACCTCTGCCGCGAGCTCACGAGCCTCTCGCTCCCCAAGATCGGGCAGCTCTTCGGCAACCGCGACCACACGACGGTGATGTACGCGAACAAGAAGATCTCCGAGCTCATGAAGGAACGGCGCTCCATCTACAACCAGGTGACCGAACTCACCGCCCGCATCAAGCAGGTCTCGCGCTACCGCTGAGACGCTGCATCGTCGAATGAGCGGATGCCGCGCAGCGGACGGGTCCCATCGCGACCGCGCGCCACGAGGCATCCGCAGCGCCCTCAGGCGGCCGCACGGCGCCCGTTTGCACCCCGTTCGAGGGCTTCCCCACAGTTGTGGAGAACCTGTGGATTGTTAACGAGCAACCGCGCCACCACTGTTGAGACGGGGAAGCCGCCTGTGCACAACCGCCGGACGGCACCGGACGCCGGTCGAGGTCGACGGCTCGATGTCCACACACTGTGCACAGCTCCGAGGGGCCGCTTCGCCCGTCGTTCCGCGGATCACCGAACACCATCCACAGTTTCCACACCGGTTAACACCGTTAAGAGATAGAGGGTTAAGGGTGGGCACCCCACAACCTCGTGGTGGATCGAGTCGCCGAGTCCCCAGCTCGCCCCGTTTCTCCCCGCGTCCGGAACGACGCTGCGGATAGCATGGGAGCGATCAAGCACCTCCACGACGGGAGAACCGTGAAGTTCCAGGTCAATCGCGATGTCTTCAGCGAGGCTGTCTCGTTCGCCGTCAAGCTGCTGCCGCAGCGAACGACGCTGCCGATCCTCTCGGGCGTGCTCATCCAGGCGAACGGCGACGGCCTCGTGCTCTCCTCGTTCGACTACGAGGTGTCGTCGCAGACCGAGATCCAGGCCGACGTCGAGGAGCCGGGAACCGTGCTCGTCTCGGGTCGCCTGCTCGCCGAGATCGCCGGCCGGCTTCCGAACGCCCCGGTCACCGTCGCGACCGACGGCTCGCGCATCACCGTCGCCTGCGGTTCCGCGAGCTTCACCCTGCTGTCGATGCCGGTCGAGGAGTATCCCGCGATCCCGGAGATGGGCGAGCAGTCGGGTGTCGTGCCCGCCGAGGAGTTCGCGTCGGCGGTCGCGCAGGTCGCGGTCGCCGCATCCCGCGACGATGTCACCCCGGTCATCACGGGCGTGCAGCTCGAGGTGCGCCAGAACAGCCTGAGCCTCGTCGCCACCGACCGCTACCGGGTGGCCGTACGCGAGATCGACTGGGACGGCGGCAGCGTCGCCGCCGGCGAAGCATCCGACACCGCCGTCACCGCGCTCGTCCCGGCGCGCACGCTGCAGGAGGTCGGCAAGACCTTCGGCCACTCGGGCACGATCTCCGTCGCGATCACGAGCCGCGACGATCGCGAGCTCATCGCGTTCAGCGCCGACCGCAAGACCGTCACGTCGCTGCTCATCAAGGGCAACTTCCCGCCCGTGCGCCGGCTGTTCCCCGAGAGCGTCGACAACTACGCGGTCATGAACACCGCCGACCTCATCGAGGCCACCCGCCGCGTCGCGCTCGTGCTCGAACGCGAGGCCGCCCTGCGCTACACGTTCACGACCGACGGCCTGACCCTCGAGGCGATCGGCAGCGAGCAGGCCCAGGCGTCCGAGTCGATCGACGCCATACTCACGGGCGACGACACGGTCGTGTCGCTCAAGCCCCAGTTCCTCCTCGACGGCCTCGGCGCCGTGCACTCCGAGTTCGTGCGTATCTCGTTCACGAAGACGGAGAACCCCAACAAGCCGGGCCCCGTGCTCATCACCAGCCAGACCTCGCGCGAGCAGGCGGGCGCCGACACCTACCGCTACCTGCTGCAGCCCAACCTGCTCCTGCGCTGACATCCGGCTGTCGGTGCCGCGCGGTAGCGTGGTGCCTCGTCGAAGGGAGCCCACCGTGCACGTCGCCCGGCTCTCGCTCACCGATTACCGCAACTACCGCACGGCCGAGCTCGCGCTCGAGCCGGGCGCCACGGTGCTCGTCGGGCGCAACGGCCAGGGCAAGACCAACCTCGTGGAGTCGATCGGCTACCTCGCCACCCTCGGCTCCCACCGGGTGTCCGGTGACCAGGCGCTGATCCGGGCCGGGGCGGATGCCGCCATCATCCGCGCCGTGCTCTCGCACGAGGGGCGCGAGCTCCTCATCGAACTGCAGCTCAACCGGCAGGGCGCGAACCGCGCGCAGCTCAATCGCGCGCCCGCGAAGACGAGGGAGCTTCCGCGCTACGCGCACTCCGTGCTCTTCGCCCCGGAGGATCTCGCGATCGTGCGCGGCGAGCCCTCGGTGCGTCGGCGACTGCTCGACGAGCTGCTCGTGCAGCAGAGCCCGCGCCTCTCCGGTGTCATGGCCGACTACGACCGCGTGCTCCGCCAGCGCAACTCGCTTCTGAAGAGCGCCCGCGCCCGCGGACTCGCGGCCGCGCAGCTCACCACGCTCGACATCTGGGACGAGCGGCTCGTCGCGCTCGGCACCGAGCTCATCGATCGCCGGCTCGCGCTCATCGCCGACCTGGCCGAGCCGCTCGCCGCCGCCTATCGCTCGATCGTCGACGACGACCACGCACCCGAACTGCGTGCCGTGCTCTCGATCGACGGGGCCGACCCCGACGATGGCGACACCACGGGCGGCGACGCAGCCGGCGCAGGCACGGATGCCGCGGCATCCGCCGGAGACACCGCGACGCGCTTCACCGAGGCACTCCGCACGCTGCGGCGAAAGGAGCTCGAGCGCGGCGTGACCCTCGCAGGCCCCCACCGCGACGACGTGCTGCTGCTGCTCAACGGACTGCCTGCCAAGGGCTACGCGAGCCACGGCGAGTCGTGGTCGTTCGCGCTCGCGCTGCGGCTCGCCTCGGCCGAGCTGCTGCGCCGCGACTCGACGACGGGCGATCCGGTGCTCGTGCTCGACGACGTGTTCGCCGAACTCGACCGCCTTCGGCGGGAGCGGCTCGCCGCCGCGATCGGCGGGTTCGAGCAGGTACTGGTCACCGCCGCCGTGCTCGAAGACGTGCCGGCGCCGCTCGCGGCGCGGGTCGTGCACATCGAGGCGGGGCGCATCGTGGATGCGCCGGTTCCGTCACCGGCCGTGCCGGAGGCATCCGATGTCTGAGGCCGCACGCACCTACCAGCACTTCCGTGAGATCTTTGGCGGCGAGCCCCGCCAGCGACCCGGACGGAGCCGTACTCGCGTGCGCGAGACATCCGGGAGCGAGCCGTTCACGCCGGGCCGCGATCCGAAGCCGCTCGGCGCGACGATCGACGCGCTCACCTCGCAGCTCGGCTGGAGCGGGCCGCTCTCACAGCACGAGCTCCTCGCATCCTGGGGCGAGATCGCCGGCGAGGAGACCGCCCGGCACTCGGAGCCCATCGCCGTCGAGGGCGGTGTGCTGCAGGTCCGGTGCGAGTCCACGGCGTGGGCGACGCAACTGCGGCTCATGCGCGTCGACCTCCTCTCCGCGATCCTCGAGCGGTACCCCGGGGCGGGGGTCGAGACGATCCGCTTCCAAGGGCCCGACGCCCCCACCTGGAAAAAGGGTCCCAGATCGGTCCCAGGGCGCGGTCCACGCGATACCTACGGCTGACAAGGCAAAATCGGTCACTCGTGCCGTCCGAACGCCCCAGATCGGCGCTTCCGGCCTGCGGCGAGCCCTGGACTTGATAGGATGAAGGGTCGCCAGAATGACGGTCAGGAGCCCGATTCACACATGACAGCCGAACCCACGAAGGCCCAGCAGCAGCCCGAATACGGCGCTGATGAGATCCAGGTACTCGAGGGCCTCGAAGCGGTTCGCAAGCGGCCGGGCATGTACATCGGCTCGACCGGGCCCAGAGGCCTGCATCACCTCGTGTACGAGATCGTCGACAACTCGGTCGACGAGGCCCTCGCCGGTTACTGCGACACGATCGACGTCACCATCCTCGCCGACGGCGGCGTCCGCGTCGCCGACAACGGCCGCGGCATCCCGGTCGACATCCACAAGGCAGAGGGGCGCTCCACGGTCGAGGTCGTGCTCACCGTGCTGCACGCCGGCGGCAAATTCGGCGGCGGCGGGTACGCCGTGTCGGGCGGCCTGCATGGCGTCGGCTCGTCGGTGGTCAACGCCCTCTCGTCGCGCCTCGATGTCGAGGTGCGACGGCAGGGCGCCGTCTACACGCAGTCGTACACGGTGGGCGTTCCCGACGCACCGCTCGCGAAGGGCGGCGCGAGCGACCAGACCGGCACCACCATCACCTTCTGGCCCAGCCCCGACATCTTCGAGACCGTCGAGTTCGACTACGAGACCCTCCGCACCCGGTTCCAGCAGTACGCGTTCCTCAACAAGGGACTGCGCATCACCCTCACCGACCTGCGCAGCGGCCACGTCGAGATCGACCCCGACGACACGGCCGAGACCGCCGAGACCGGCGAGGCATCCGCCCCGCGCACCGACACCTACCTCTACGAGCGGGGCCTCGTCGACTACGTCGAGTACCTCAACCGCTCGAAGAAGTCCGACCTCGTCAACGAGGAGATCATCTCCTTCGAATCCGAGGACACCGATCGCCGGATCGCGCTCGAGGTCGCGATGCAGTGGACGACGGCCTACACCGAGTCCGTGCACACCTATGCCAACACGATCAACACCCACGAGGGCGGCACCCACGAAGAGGGCTTCCGCGCTGCGCTGACGACGCTCGTCAACCGCTACGCGCGCGAGAAGGGCATCATCAAGGAGAAGGACGACAACCTCTCCGGCGACGACGTGCGCGAGGGACTCACCGCCGTCATCTCGGTCAAGCTCTCCGAGCCGCAGTTCGAGGGCCAGACCAAGACGAAGCTCGGCAACACCGAGGCGAAGTCGTTCGTGCAGAAGGTCACGGGCGACCAGCTCGGCGACTGGTTCGAACGCAATCCGTCGCAGGCGCGCGACATCATCCGCAAGGCGATCCAAGCGGCCAACGCCCGGCTCGCCGCCCGCAAGGCGCGCGAGGCGACCCGTCGCAAGGGGCTCCTCGAGTCGGGCGGCATGCCCGGCAAGCTCAAGGACTGCTCCTCGAAGGACCCCTCGGCCAGCGAGATCTTCATCGTCGAGGGCGACTCGGCCGGCGGCTCCGCCGTGCAGGGCCGCAACCCCGAGACGCAGGCGATCCTGCCGCTGCGCGGCAAGATCCTGAACGTCGAGAAGGCCCGCCTCGATCGGGCGCTCGCGAACAACGAGGTGCAGGCGATGATCACGGCGTTCGGCGCCGGCATCGGCGAGGACTTCAACCCCGAGAAGGCCCGGTACCACAAGATCGTGCTCATGGCCGACGCCGACGTCGACGGCCAGCACATCACCACGCTGCTGCTCACCCTGCTCTTCCGCTACATGCGGCCGCTCATCGAGCTCGGCTACGTCTACCTCGCGCAGCCGCCGCTCTACCGTCTCAAGTGGTCGAACGCCGAGCACCAGTTCGTCTACTCCGACCGCGAGCGGGACGCGCTGCTCGTCGACGGGCAGGCCAAGGGCTGGCGCATCCCGAAGGACAACGGCATCCAGCGCTACAAGGGCCTCGGCGAGATGAGCTACCAGGAACTCTGGGAGACCACGATGAACCCCGAGACCCGTACGCTGCTGCAGGTCACCATGGACGACGCGGCCGCCGCCGACGAGATCTTCTCCACGCTCATGGGCGAAGACGTCGAAAGCCGCCGCAACTTCATCCAGAAGAACGCGAAGGACGTGCGTTTCCTTGACATCTGACGTTGTGAACCCCGGCGCAGCCGAGGGCGAGGACCCCGGCATCCACGGTCGCATCGACCAGGTCGACCTGCAGCTCGAGATGCAGCGCTCCTACCTCGACTACGCGATGAGCGTGATCGTGGGCCGCGCGCTTCCCGACGTGCGCGACGGACTCAAGCCCGTGCACCGCCGCGTGATCTACGCGATGTACGACGGCGGCTACCGCCCCGACAAGGCGTTCTCGAAGTGCGCCCGCGTCGTCGGCGACGTGATGGGGCAGTTCCACCCGCACGGCGACACCGCGATCTACGACGCCCTCGTGCGACTCGTGCAGCCCTGGAGCCTGCGGTATCCGCTCGCCCTCGGCCAGGGCAACTTCGGCTCGCCGGGCAACGACGGCGCGGCCGCACCCCGGTACACCGAGACGAAGATGGCTCCGCTCGCGCTCGAGATGGTGCGCGACATCGACAAGGAGACCGTCGACTTCCAGGACAACTACGACGGTCGCACCCAGGAGCCCGCCATCCTGCCGGCGCGCTTCCCGAACCTGCTCGTGAACGGCTCGGTCGGCATCGCCGTGGGCATGGCGACGAACATCCCGCCGCACAACCTCCGCGAGGTGGCATCCGGTGCGCAGTGGTACCTCGAGCACCCCGAGGCCTCGCGCGAGGAACTGCTCGAGGCGCTGCTCACCCGCATCAAGGGTCCCGACTTCCCGACCGGCGCGCAGATCCTCGGCGTCAAGGGCATCAACGACGCCTACCGCACCGGTCGCGGCTCGATCACCATGCGGGCCGTCGTGAACGTGGAGGAGCTGCAGGGCCGCACCTGCCTCGTCGTCACCGAGCTGCCGTACCAGGTCAACCCCGACAACCTGGCGATCAAGATCGCCGACCTCGTGAAAGACGGGAAGATCGGCGGCATCGCCGACATCCGCGACGAGACCTCGGGCCGCACCGGCCAGCGCCTCGTGATCGTGCTGAAGCGCGACGCGGTGGCGAAGGTCGTGCTCAACAACCTGTACAAGCACACGCAGCTGCAGGACAACTTCGGCGCCAACATGCTCGCGATCGTCGACGGCGTGCCGCGCACCCTCTCGATCGACGGCTTCATCGCCCACTGGGTCGACCACCAGGTCGACGTCATCGTGCGCCGCACCCAGTTCCTCCTCCGCGAGGCCGAGGCGCGCATGCACATCCTGCGCGCCTACCTCAAGGCGCTCGACGCGCTCGACGAGGTCATCGCCCTCATCCGGCGCTCGCCCACGGTCGAGGAGGCCCGCGACGGGCTCATGCAGCTCCTCGAGATCGACGAGCTGCAGGCCCGCGCGATCCTCGAGCTCCAGCTTCGACGCCTGGCCGCCCTCGAACGCCAGAAGATCATGGACGAGGCCGAGGCGCTCGAGGCCGACATCACCGACTACCGCGACATCCTCGCGACCCCGGCGCGCCAGCGTTCGATCATCTCCGACGAGCTCGCCGAGATCGTGGCCAAGTACGGCGATGAGCGTCGCACCCACATCCTCCCGGGCTTCGACGGCGACATGTCGGTCGAAGACCTGATCCCAGAAGAGGAGATGGTGGTCACGGTCACGCGCGGCGGCTACGTCAAGCGCACCCGCAGCGACAACTACCGCTCGCAGCACCGCGGCGGCAAGGGCGTGAAGGGCGCGCAGCTGCGCGCCGACGACGTGGTCGACCACTTCTTCGTGACCACGACGCACCATTGGCTCCTGTTCTTCACCAACCAGGGGCGCGTGTACCGCGCGAAGGCCTACGAGATCCAGGAGGCGGGCCGCGACGCCAAGGGCCAGCACGTCGCGAACCTGCTCGAGATGCAGCCCGACGAGCAGATCGCCGAGATCCTCGACATCCGCGACTACGGAGTGGCGCAGTACCTCGTGCTCGCCACGCGCGACGGCCTCGTCAAGAAGACCGAGCTCACCGCGTACGACACCAACCGCTCGCGCGGCATCATCGCGATCAACCTCCGCGAGGGCGACGAGCTCGTTTCGACCATGCTCGCCGACGAGCACGACGAGATCCTGCTCGTCTCCAAGAAGGGCATGTCGCTGCGGTTCGCCGCGACCGACGAGGCGCTGCGCCCCATGGGCCGGTCGACCTCGGGCGTGAAGGGCATGTCGTTCCGTTCGGGCGACGAACTGCTCGCCGCATCCGTCGTCTCCGGTTCCGCGGATGCCGCGGCGGTCGAGGCCGAGGGGAACGGCTCGAGCCCGAGCGACACCTACGTGTTCGTCGTCACCGAGGGCGGCTTCGCGAAGCGCACGCGCGTCGAGGACTACCGCAAGCAGCAGCGCGGCGGCCTGGGCATCAAGGTGGCAAAGCTGAGCGAAGAGCGCGGCGACCTCGCCGGCACCCTCATCGTCGCGTCGGGCGACGAGGTCCTCGTGGTTCTTGCCAGCGGCAAGGTGATACGCTCTGACGTCGCCGAAGTCCCCGCCAAGGGCAGGGACACGATGGGCGTCGTGTTCGCGAAGTTCGCGGACGACGACCGCATCATCGCCATCGCGCAGAATTCCGAACGGAATCTCGTGGATGAGGCCGCAGAGTCCGAAGCGGCCGAGCCCGCGGGAGAGGAGTAACCGTCCATGAGTAGCGTCGCCGAGAAGCTGGCCCGCAAGTCGAACCGAAAGCCCCCTGCCAAGCAGGTGCGCCTCCGGCTCGTCTACATCGACTTCTGGTCGGCAGTGAAGCTGTCGTTCCTCGTCGCGGTCTGCCTCGCGGTCATCAACATCGTCGCGACACTGCTGATCTACACGGTCCTGAACTCCACCGGCATCTTCGACCAGGTCAACAACCTGGTTCGGGATGTCGCGGGCTCGAGCGGCGACCTCTCGTCGATCCTCTCGCTCGGCAACGTCATGGGGTTCGCCGTCGTCGCGTCGCTGCTGAACCTCGTCGTCACGACGGCGCTCGGCGCGATCATCGCCGTGCTGTACAACCTCAGCGTCAAGATCACCGGCGGCATCCTGGTGGGCTTCACCAACAACTGAGGCCGATCTCGGCCCGATTCGGAGATTCCCGCAGCGTCGGGTAGTCTCTTGTTCGGCCGAAATTCGGGGATATAGCTCAGGCGGTTAGAGCGCTTCGCTGATAACGAAGAGGTCCGAGGTTCAAGTCCTCGTATCCCCACTCCGAACAACTCCACACCTGGATGCCACGGCATCCGCCCGGGGCCTTAGCTCAGTTGGTAGAGCGCCTGCTTTGCAAGCAGGATGTCAGGAGTTCGAATCTCCTAGGCTCCACAGTTTCCCTCCGCGCCCGTCGAACCGCAGCGTTCGTCGTCGCTCGTCTGCTCGGCAGCTGCCCACTGCCGGAGGTCGCACCGCGCCGGCGTGTCCCACCGCCTGCATCGGGGCGGGGCGCCGGCCCGACGCGGGCGTCGCGCACGACGTACAGTTGCGGGATGGACATCCGCATCGCCGCGTACGGGGTCATCATCCGAGACGGCCGGATCCTGCTGTCCCACTGGAACGAGCACGGACGGTCCGGATGGACGTTGCCCGGTGGCGGCATCGAGGGCGCGGAGCACCCGGCGGCCGCGGCCAGGCGCGAGATCCTCGAGGAGACGGGCTACGAGGCATCCATCGACCGGCTGCTCGGCATCGACACGATGGTCGTCCCTGCCGCGAAGCGGCACTCCGGAGCCGCGCCGCTGTACGCGATGCGCGTGGTGTACCGGGCGAGCGTCATCGGCGGCTCATTGCGGAACGAGGTCGGCGGTTCGAGCGACGAGGCGCGATGGTTCACCCTCGACGAGGTCTCGCGGCTCAAGCGCGTGAGCCTGCTCGACATCGCGCTGCGGCTCAACGAGGCCGAGCCGGCCGACGGCATCGCACCGGCCGCAGACGCAGACGGCCCCGTCTGACCAGCAGACGGGGCCGTTGCGATCGGCCGCTCCATGTCGATCACGGCCGTCAGAACGACGGACCGGTGCGGAGCACGATGGATGCGAAGTTGCCCTCGCGCAGTCGGTCGGCTGCGAGCTCGTTGGAGCGACGGAGCGCGAGCGCCTCGCGAGTGCGTCGCGCGTCGGCACGGCGACCCCAGGCGACGAGCGCCAGGCCGAGCCGCACGGACGCGCGTTCGCGTACGCGGCGCGCGCCATCGCGCACGACGGCAGCTTGATCCGAACCGGATCGGCTTGCGGTGAGTGAGGTGGTATTCACGGTGATTCCTTCATCGGTATCGGTGTGGTGACGGCGTGGGCGATCGCCTCACGCCGGGTCGACGGCACGTGCCGCCTCGGATGCAGGCGCGCGCGACCGGACGAACGCAGGTGGCTCGACCCGGACTCGCGCGACGGCGAATGCGTGCTGGGTGGGAGACCCGGTCAGTCGGACGATCGTCTCGAGGACCGGGGAGCGACAGCGCGGACGACGGAAGGCGTCGAAGCGGTCAGGGGCGACAGGGCGTGCGGAGCGCGCGAATCAGGCGCGCCGAAACACCGGTGCTAGCAGGCCGTGTACACGCGGAGGGTTCCTCCGGTGTGGGCGGCAACGTGAATGTGCGGCGTGATGAACATCGGGTATCCCTCCTCTCACAGCTCAGAATCTCTGGCCGAGTGACGACGATAGCGGCATCCCGTGCAGCGCCGCAAGTGTTCTCGCCGAAAACATGCGAATCCAGCTCTCGGTGAGCACGCGGACACATCGAAAGCCCCGCCTGCTGGTGCAGGCGGGGCTTTCGGGAGCGTCGGAACTCCGGGGGTCAGATCGACGGCGACGCCGGTTCGGCCGGCGTGGGCTCGTCGTCGGCGACCCACAGCTCGTCGTCGGCGCGGAACGTCTGCCAGACCGCGTAGGCGACACCCGCCGCGGCGATGATGCCGGCCCCGATGGCGAGATAGGTGCCCACGCCGGGGCCCTTCTTCTCGACCACGACGGAGCGAGGCGTCACGCGCTCGAGCGCGCGACGGACGCGGGCGTCGTTGGCGATGTCGCCGATCGACAGCACGGACCCGAGCGCAGTGCCCAGTCCGCGCTCCACCGAGTCGCCGGCACCACGCGCGACGTTGCGCGCCTGCGTGAGTCCGGGACGTACGTAGCTCTCGTAGCCCGTGCGCACACGCGGAACGACCTCCTCGCGAGTGAGGTAACCGAGTTGCCGGCTGGCCTCACGTGCGACGGCGTTCGCGTGCTCGAGCACGTTCTGCTGGTTCCCCCACAGTTCCTCCGCACTACTGCGCAGCCGCTTGAGTTCCTTCCGGCGCTTGCGTGACAGGCTCATCTCGACCTCCATCGTTGTGCAGCGAACCACTCCATCTTGCCACCGAACCGGCTGGAAGCGAGGTGGGAGTGCCGGGTTTCCATGCCGATCGGCGAATCCGACCATGCGAGAATGGACGACATGCCGAATCCCACCGCGATCGCCACCCTCACGACCAACCACGGCGACATCAAGGTCGACCTCTACGGGCACCACGCGCCCAAGACCGTCAAGAACTTCGTCGGGCTCGCGACCGGCGAGATCGAGTGGACGCACCCGGCCACCGGCGAGAAGTCCAACGCGCCGCTCTACGACGGCGTCGTCTTCCACCGCATCATCCCCGGCTTCATGATCCAGGGCGGCGACCCGCTCGGCCAGGGTGTCGGCGGCCCCGGCTATCGCTTCGACGACGAGATCAACCCCGAGCTCGACTTCACCGAGCCGTACGTGCTCGCGATGGCCAACGCGGGCACGCAGGGCGGCCGCGGCACGAACGGCTCGCAGTTCTTCATCACCGTCGGTCCCACCACGTGGCTGCAGGGCAAGCACACCATCTTCGGCAAGGTGACGGATGCCGCGAGCCAGGCGGTCGTCGAGAAGCTCGCCTCCGTGCCCACCGACGGTCGCGACCGCCCGCTCGACGACGTCGTGCTCGAGCACGTGACGATCGAACAGCTCTGAGCCTGCGTCGGTGACCGACCAGACGCCGGAGCGCTCGAACTTCTGCTATCGGCATCCCGATCGGCAGAGCTTCGTGCTGTGCCAGCGGTGTGGTCGCACCATCTGCGGTGAATGCCAGACGCCGGCGCCGGTCGGCGTGATCTGCCCGGAGTGCATGGCGCAGCAGCGCGCCACCGCGCCTCGCACCAAGCCGGCCGTGCTCACGCGCGTGCGCTCGGCCGCGGGTCGCGGCGCCCCGGTGGTGACGTATTCCCTCATCGGCATCACTCTCGCGATCTTCGTGCTGCAGTTGATCCCGGGCCTGGCCCTCACCGACCGGTTGTTGTACGCGGGGCTCTACTCCACGCCCGGCAACTTCGAGCCCTGGCGCATGCTCACCTCCGTGTTCGTGCACTCGACCACCCTGCTGTTCCATGTGCTGCTCAACATGTACACGCTGTGGATCTTCGGGCAACTGCTCGAAGGGCTGCTCGGGCGGGGGCGTTTCCTGACCCTCTACCTGATCTCGGGCTTCGCGGGGTCGGTGGGCGTGCTCTGGCTGGGCAATCCGCTCACGGGCGTCGTCGGCGCATCGGGCGCGATCTTCGGCCTCATGGGCGCCTTCCTCGTCATCCAGCGTCGACTCGGCGGCAACGCGACGCAGCTGTTCGTGCTCGTCGGCATCAACCTCGTGATCGGCTTCGTGCCGGGCTTCAACATCGCCTGGCAGGCGCACCTCGGCGGGCTGGTCGGCGGCGCGCTCGTCGGTCTCATCTTCGTCGAGACGCGCAAGCGCGAGCAGAAGGCGTTGCAGATCGGATTGCTCGTCGCCCTCGTGCTCGTGCTCGTCGTGCTCAGCCTGCGCTACTTCTATCTCCCCGCCTTCTAGACCGGCGGCCCGGAGTTATCCACAACACCGTCCACAGTTGGGGAGAGTTACACGGCTGTGATTCCGGCAGTCGCCCGGAAACACGCGAGAACCGTCTCTCCACAGCCTGTGGAGAATGTGGAGAAAACTGGGGAGAAGCATCCCGGACACGACGAAGGGCGGATGCCGCAGCATCCGCCCTGGGTTCGAATCAGCCGGTCAGCGCCAGCGAGTGGTCATGAGGAAGCCGACGAATGCGATGCCGAAGCCGATGAGGATGTTCCACGAGCCGAGCGCCGCGACCGGGTACGCGCCCTGGCTCACGTAGAACACGATGATCCACGCGAGCCCGAGCAGCATGAAGCCGAACATGACGGGCTTGAACCAGACTGGGTTCGGCGCTTCTTCGCCGCTCGGCTGCTCCGCGCGCGCGGGCTTCGAGGAATTCGTACGTGCCATGCGGGTGATTCTAATCGACGCGGGCCCCTTCCCGAGCGCCCCCCGATCCGGGCCGAATAGAATCTCCCGTATGCCCGAGCCGGATCCCGACGCGACGACGCTCGCGCACCAGTCCGCGCCTGCGGCGCGGCGGCGCGTCAGCGTGGTCGGCGTGCTCGGCGAGCTCCTGCTCACCGCCGGAGCGCTGATCCTGCTCTTCCTCGGCTGGCAGCTCTGGTGGAACGACGCGATCATGGCCGCGCAGCAGTCCGACGCGGCATCCGGACTCTCGGCGCAATGGGCCGAGGAGGATCGCGCGACGCACGGCGACGCGGCGGCGCCCGCGACCGGGGACTACGGCGACCCGCTCGTCGACACGAGCGACCACGCGAACGGAGAGGCGTTCGCGATCATGTACGTGCCGCGGTTCGGCGAGGGATCGCAGCGCGGAATCGCCGAAGGCACGGGATTCGACGTGCTCAACAGCTACGACACCGGCGTGGGGCACTATCCGGGCACGCAGATGCCCGGCGAGATCGGCAACTTCGCGATCGCCTCGCACCGCAGCGCCTACGGCGGCGGCATGCACGAGATCGAGCAACTGCAGCTCGACGACGCCATCTACATCCAGACGCGCGACGGGTGGTACACCTACCGGTTCCGCGACCTCGAGTACGTCACGCCCGATGCCGTCGGAGTGCTCGCGCCGGTGCCGCACCACCCCGACCTGACTCCGACGGACCGCATCATCACGCTCACCAGCTGCAACCCGCTCTACTCGACCGCCGAGCGCATCATCGCCTACGGCGTGCTCGAGTCCTGGCAGCCCGCCTCCGCGGGTCCGCCGGCCGAGATCGCGGCGCAGGTCGCGACGTGGGGGGCGTGAGCATGTACGGAGCCCTCTGGCGCATCCTCCCCGGTCCGGTGTGGGTCCGCGTCATCATCCTGATCGCGATCGCCGCCGGCGTCGTGTACGCGCTGTTCACCTGGGTCTTCCCCTGGGTCGACGGCATCATCACCCCCAGAGACGTCACGGTGGAGCAATGACCCGGATCCTCGTCATCGACAACTACGACAGCTTCGTCTACACGCTGAACGGCTACCTGCAGGAGCTCGGCGCCGAGACCGAGGTCGTGCGCAACGACGACATCGCGGTCGCCGACGTGCCCGCCCGCATCGCCGAGTACGACGGGGTGCTCATCTCACCGGGGCCCGGCAAGCCGGCGGATGCGGGAGTGTCGATCCCCGTCGTCGAGGCGGCGCTGGCGACCGGCCAGCCACTGCTCGGGGTCTGCCTCGGGCACCAGGCCATCGCCGAGGCGTTCGGAGCCACGGTCACCAACGCCGAGGAGCTCATGCACGGCAAGACGTCGCGCATCACCCACGACGACAGCGAGTTCTACGACGGCGTGCCGCAACCCTTCACCGCGACCCGCTACCACTCCCTCGCGGTCGTCGACGGCACCGTGCCCGACGACCTCATCGTGACGAGCCGCACCCAGGGCGGGGTCATCATGGGCCTCCGCCACGTGAGCGCACCCATCTACGGCGTGCAGTTCCATCCGGAGTCGGTGCTCACCGAGGGCGGGTATCGCATGCTCGGCAACTGGCTCGCGACCGCCGGCCTTCCCGAGGCGAAGCATCGGGCGCTGTCGCTCAACCCGTTGGTGCGCTCGAACTGACTGACGCCCGCGGGCGGACACCCGGTGCGCGCCCCGCTCGATGCCGCCGGCGATCCTGCGCCGCCGAGCGGATCAGCCGGCGCAGTAGGTGAGTTCGACCTCGGATCGCTGCGGCACGTCGCCGGGGGCGAGCGACTGCTTCGTGATGGGCGAGCCCGGCTCCGACTTGCAGCTCGGATCGGGCACGGGCGTCGCCACGAGCTGCAGGTTGTCGGCGGTCAGGTACGAGGATGCCGCGGCCAGGGATTGTCCGATCAGGTCGGGAAGCGTCACGTTGCCGCTCGAGATCGTGAAGTTCACGGTGGTGCCGGCCTCGACGAACTCGCCGCCGGCCGGCGAGGTGGACAGCACGGTGCCGGCAGCCGCGGTCGGCGAGTTCTGGCGCGTCTCACTGCCGGGCGTGAGGCCTGCCGCTTGGAGATCGGCCTTCGCCTGGTCGATGAGCTTGTTCTTCAGCTCGGGAACCTGGACTGCGGCGCGTCCGCTCGAGACGTAGACGTTCACCGGCGTGCCCGTGTCGACGATCTCGCCCGCGGCGGGCTCGGAGCGGATCACCTGTCCGGCCGGCACCGTGTCGCTCGTCTCCTCGAGCTTCGTCGCCGGGAGCGTGAGCGACTGGAGCTTGTCGGCGGCCTCCTCCCACGTGAGGCCCGTGAGCGTGGGAACCTCGCGGGCGTTCGACGGGATCTCGTCGGCAGGCTGCAGGTTGAACGCCCAGTACATGACGGCGACGACGATCACGACCACGCCGATGATGCCCGACCAGATCCAGACGGCCGGCGGACGCCGCTGCGTGCGCGCCATCGTGTCGTCCTCGGTGAGCTGCCGCAGTGCGAGCTCCGACGAGGAGAGCGACCCGGTGGGCGCGCCGAAGAGGAGCGCGGTCTCGTCGGGCTTCTCGTGCACCGGAACACGACCGGATGCCGCGGTGTCGACGTCGGCACGGAACTCGGCCGCCGTCTGGTACCGCACGTCGCGATCCTTCGCCAGTGCGTGCATGACGACCGCGTCGAGCGCAGGGGAGACCTTGGGATTGATGACGCTCGGCTTCACGGGCCGCTCGCTGACGTGCTGGTACGCCACCGCGACGGGCGTGTCGCCGCGGAACGGCGGCCGCCCGGTGAGCATCTCGAAGAGCACCACGCCCGTGGAGTAGAGGTCGGTGCGCGCGTCGACGGTCTCGCCCTTCGCCTGCTCGGGCGAGAAGTACGAGGCGGTGCCGAGGATCGCGGTGGTCTGCGCGACGGTCGTCGCCGAGTCGGAGACGGCGCGGGCGATCCCGAAGTCCATGACCTTCACCTGGCCGGTGGTGGTGATCATGATGTTCCCGGGCTTGATGTCGCGGTGCACGACTCCGGCGCGATGCGAGTACTCGAGCGCGGTGAGCACCCCGTCGATCACGCGCACGGCCGCGGCCGGGTCGAGCGGGCCCTCGTGGATGATGTCCTTGAGGAGCCGGCCCTCGACGAACTCCATCACGATGAACGGCAGCTGCACCTCGTGGCCGGAGGGGTCGATCACCGTCTCCTCGCCGGCATCGAACACCCGCACGATCGTCGGATGCGCCATGCGGGCGGCGGACTGCGCCTCCTGGCGGAACCGCATGCGGAACGCGGGGTCGGTCGCGAGCTGCGGCTTCAGCAGCTTGATCGCGACCCGGCGACCGAGGCGGGTGTCGGTCCCGACATGCACGTCGGCCATGCCACCGCGCCCGATGAGGGCGCCCACGCGGTAGCGTCCCGCGAGCATGCGTCCGTCATCCTCCACGGTGCCTCCGTCCTCGGTCTGCCTGCTGTCGATGGGATTCGGTGTCGGGTCGGCCTACGGTGCGATCGTGACCGGCGCCGCAGGCGAGAACGGCGAGTCGAGCTGGCCGCAGAAGTAGCGGTAGGTGACCTCGAACGATTGGGTGCCGGCCTGCACGTTCACGTTGGTCGTGTTCGCGCCCACCGGGCTCGGCGGGGTCGCGTCGCCGGTGACGGCGACCTCGTACCCGCTGAGCGTCTGGCCCGCCGGGCACGACGCGGCCGGCCAGCTCACATTGACGAGGCTGCCGGCCGGAGCGACCGCGGGGTTCACGGTCGGCGCGGCGCCGGGTGCATCGGGGGAGACCGGTTCGGCGAGGTAGGTGAGCGTGATGGTGGTGCCGGGCGCCACAGGACCGCTCGGGTTCACGTCGGACACCGTGTTCGCCTGGTCGGGCGTGGTCGCGGCCGCGCCCTCCTGGGTGCTCACGGGCAGGCCGAGGGCCTCGATCGCGGCGCGCGCGTCGTCGACGTTCATGCCGATGTAGGCGGCGCGGTCGATCTGCACCGTTTCGGGCGCCTCGCTCGTGGGCGGCGGCGGAGGCGTGCTCGACGAGGGCGGCGCCGCGGTCGACGAGGCCGGCGGCTTCGTCGTGCTGGCCGCCGGCTTGTCGCCGCCGGAGTTGAGTGCGAGCGCGATGATCGTGCCGATGAGCACGATCGCGAGGATCGCGATGAGCACGATCAGCGGCCACGTCCACGGGCTGCGCTTCTTCTCCTCGACCGCCTCTTCCTCGGTCTCGACGATCGCCCCGCCCGCGGGGAGCACGGTGGTCGCCGCGGTGGCGCCCTGCTGGGGCATCAGCATCGTGGCGGCGGTGGCCGCCCCGGCGCCGAGCACCGCCGGCACCGCGGCCGCTGCGCCCTGCACGTCGCCGCGTCGGAGCGCCGTGGCGGCGCGCGCGAGGTGCG
>NZ_RHHB01000024.1 GCF_003710805.1 Agromyces tardus
CCGCCGCCCGCGCGGCCTGCTCCGCCGCGAAGGGGCCGTCGGCGATGCCGACCCGGGCGTCAGGCACGCCGAGCCCCGCGGCCGCGGCGAGGAGCGCCCGCGCCGCGGCATCCTCGTCGCCGTAGAAGCGGGCGGGGCCGCGGGCGCGCATCGCGAGGGTGCCGGGGCGAAGCAGCTGCACGCCCGGCACGATCGCCTCGATGCCCCGCACGACCGGTTCGAAGAGCCGGTGGTCGAGCGCCGGATCGTAGGGCAGCACGGTGAGGGCGGGGGAGCGGTACTGCGCTTCGCGGAGCCGGAGCCCGCGCGCCACCCCGTCGCGGCGGGCTGCCGCGGAGCAGGAGTGCACGAGCCCCGCCTCGGTGAGCGCGAGGGGTTGCGCGGCGTCGAGCCCCGCCTCGCGCGCTGCCGCGAGGATGGGCCAGTCGGGGCACCAGAGCACGATGGTGCGGGTCGGGCCGCCGCTCATCCGGCGGCCCTCGCACCGAAGTCGTGATGGTGCACGACGGCGTCGGATGCCGCGTCGCCGACGGGCGCGAACCGGAGGTCGGGCCCGGGGAGCCGCAGCCGCCGGAGCCCGCCGCGGCCGACCTCGCCGCGCCCCGTGACCCGCACGACGACCTCGCGCTCGACGAGGTGCCCGTGACCGCGCTCGAGGCCGCTCCAGTCGCTGTGCTCGAGCTCGAGCCGCGCGTCGCTGCCCGGCCACTCGCCGTCGACCAGGAGCAGGGTGCCGCGCTGCCGGAGCCGGGCCGCGAACCGCGACGCCTCGGCCGGCGCGAGCCGCCCCTCCGGCCGCACGGCGACGACGGGGATGACGTCGGCGAGCGCCGCCGCGACGGTGAGCCACTGCCGGCCCGGCTCGGGCACCAGCACGAGCCGCTCGAGCTCGATGCCGAAGCGCGCGGCCGCCTCGACGCCGAACTCGGGGATGCCCGCGACGGCGACCCAGCGGCCGCTCGCCGACGGACCCGCGAGCGCCGCCATGAGGAGGGTGATCGACCCCTGGACCTGCACGACCGCACCCTCGCGCAGCGCCCCGCCCGGCAGCACCGCGGCGAGGGCGGGATGCGTCGGCACGGCGCGCGAGTCGAGCCGCGTCGCCTGCATCCCGCGGATGCGGGCCTGCAGCTCGTCGACGCGCTCGATCCGGCCCGCGGGGCCGGGGGAGGGAGCGGTCATGGTCACGCTCCAGTTTCGAACACATGTTCGAATACGGCAAGTCGATCCGGCCGACTGTCCACCGCACTGGGGGTGCCGGGCGGTTCGGTGCGACCCCTGCGCCCCGGATGCTACGCGTGCACGCGTTCCGCCCGCACGTGCCGCTCGCGGGGCGCCGCGAGCGCGGCTCGTCCGATGCCCGCGACGTGCACGAGGAGCGCCACCACGAGGAACGCCAGGAGCACCCGCGCCGTCATCGTCAGCACCGTGGGCCAGCCGCCCTCGAGCGTCGGGTCGAGGAAGTCGTAGACGTACCAGCCGTCGATCGCGCCGCGCAGCCACGTCCACGCGAGGAACACCACGGGGTAGACGAGCCACGCGAGCGGCCGCCACCACCGCCCGCGCACCGTTCGCGTGACGAGCAGCCAGTCGAGCGCCGCGAACAACGGCGCGAGGCGGTGATGCACCATCTGGGGCCAGTAGATGTCCCAGGTCCACCACGGCTCGCCCGGCGGAGCCACGAGCAGGGCGTAGATGAGCCCCGTCATGACCAGATAGAACACGAGTGCGCCGAACAGGTGGTCCCACCGGTGCGGGAGGCGTTCGCGCGGCAACGCCGCGGATGCGATGAGCACGATCCCGAAGGCGAGGTTCGACTGCACCGTGAACTCCGAGTAGAGCTGGCCCAGGTCCACGTCGCTGCCGGGAAGGGTCACGTCGTACGTCTTCTGCACGAGGGCAACGAGCACCAGCACGCCCACCGCGAGCCGTGGCAGGCGGATCCAGAGCCGATCCGGATGCATCGCCCGGTTGAACCCGGGATGACGCTCGATCGGGGGCTCCAGCCGGGAGAGCTCGCTCATGGGGCCAGCGTCGCAGCGCCCCGGAACCGGGATACGGCCGAAGGGCCTGCCGCGGCTCGGCGCCGCAGACGGGAGGCTCGCCGCCGGGAGCCTCCCGACACGACACCGCCCGGAAACACGAGAAGGCCGGATCATCCGATCCGGCCTTCTCGACACATCGTGCGCGAGGGGGGACTTGAACCCCCACGCCCGTTAGGGCACTAGCACCTCAAGCTAGCGCGTCTGCCATTTCCGCCACCCGCGCGTTGTGTCCGGGCTTCCGATCGCTCGGCGGCCCGGAGAAGACATTAGCACGGTTTCGGAGGGCCTCCGAACACGGTGGCCGCCGCACCCGCCGGCGGCTAGCGTGATGGGCATGGCCGCGTCATCCGAACCCCTGCCGACGACCGTGCACGACGCCGAGCGGCGGTCGGAGGGGGCCGGGCTGGAGCTCGACGCGACCGCGGTGATCGCACGCGACCTGATCCGGTTCGACACCACGAACCACGGCGAGGGCCGGGCGAACGGCGAGCGCGAGGCCGCCGAGTACGTCGAGGCGGAGCTGCGCGCGCTCGGCCTCGAGCCCCGGCTCTTCGAGCCCGAGCCGCGCCGCACGAGCGTCGTCGCGCGCGTGCCGGGCAGGAATCCCGACAAGCCCGCGCTCGTGCTGCACGGCCACCTCGACGTGGTGCCGGCCGATCCCCGCAACTGGAGCGTCGACCCGTTCGCCGGAGAGGTGCGCGACGGCATGTTGTGGGGACGCGGCGCCGTCGACATGAAGGACATGGACGCCATGATGCTCGCCGCGCTCGGCGACATCCTGCGCGCCGGCGACCTGCCCGAGCGCGAGCTCGTGGTCGCGTTCTTCGCCGACGAGGAGGCCGGGGGCGGGCGCGGCGCGAGCTGGCTCGTCGACCACCATCCCGAGCTCTTCGCGGGGGCGACCGAGGCGATCAGCGAAGTCGGCGGCTACTCGATCGCCGTGGGGGGCACGCGCGCCTACCTGCTGCAGACGGGGGAGAAGTCGCTGATCTGGGTGCGCCTGCACGCGCGCGGCGTCGCGGCGCATGGTTCCCGGCTCATCCGCGACAACGCGGTCACGAAGCTCGCCGAGGCGATCGCCCGCATCGGCCGAACCGAGTGGCCCATCCGGCTCACGGACACCACGCGCGAACTCCTCGGTGCCATCGCCGGGGTGCTCGGCGTCGACCCCGAGCAGGTGTCGCCCGACGAGCTCGCGGTCGCCACCGGTTCGGCGTCGGGCTTCATCACGGCGACGCTCCGCACGACGTCGAACCCGACGCTCCTGCAGGCGGGCTACAAGCACAACGTGATCCCCGACCACGCCGAGGCGCTCGTCGACATCCGCACGCTCCCCGGCGAGGAGGACGCCGTGCTCGCACAGATCCGCGAGCTCATCGGCGACGAGATCGAGATCGAGATCGTGCACCGCGACGTCGGGCTCGAGGCGCCGACATCCGGCGCCCTCGTCGACGCCGTCACGGCGGCGCTGCACGCGCACGACCCGGGCGCGCCCGTGTTCCCCTACCTGCTCTCGGGCGGTACCGACAACAAGTCGCTGTCGCGGCTCGGCATCGCCGGCTACGGCTTCGCACCGCTCCGGCTCCCGGCCGGCCTCGACTTCCCTGCGATGTTCCACGGTGTCGACGAGCGCGTGCCGCTCGACGCACTAGTCTTCGGTAGGCAGGTTCTGCGCGACCTCCTCCTCGCGTACTGAACCGGCGAACCCTCCAGAACCCCGACCGCGACGGTCCCATGCCCTCCGCTGTCGCGGAGGGGGAAGGCGGATGCTCCACGTGCTCGAAGCCCTCATCCTCGGCCTCGTCCAGGGACTCACCGAGTTCCTCCCGATCTCGTCGAGCGCGCACCTGCGCATCGTCGGCGAGTTCCTGCCGGGCGCACAGGATCCCGGCGCCGCCTTCACCGCGATCACCCAGCTCGGCACCGAGACCGCGGTGATCGTGTTCTTCTGGCGCGACATCGTGCGGATCGTGTCGCACTGGTTCGGCTCGTTCACCGGCCGGGTGCCGCGCAACGACCCCGATGCGCGCATGGGCTGGCTCATCATCATCGGCTCGCTGCCGATCGTCGTGCTCGGGCTCGTCTTCCAGGACCAGATCGAGACCACGTTCCGGTCGCTGTACATCGTCGCGACGATGCTCATCGTCTTCGGCATCGTGCTGGGCCTCGCCGACTGGGCGGGCGCGAAGAACCGCGGGCTCGACCGGCTCACGGTGCCCCACGGCATCTACTTCGGGCTGGCGCAGTCGCTCGCGCTCATCCCGGGCGTCTCTCGGTCGGGCGGCACCATCACGATGGGCCTGCTGCTCGGCTACGAGCGCGCCGCGGCGGCGCGCTACGCGTTCCTCCTCGCGATCCCCGCGGTGTTCGGCTCCGGCCTCTACCAGCTGTTCAAGAGCATGGGCGAACCCGCCGTGTACGGCCCGCTCGAGACGGCGGCGGCGACGCTCGTCGCATTCGTCGTGGCGATCCTCATCATCGCGTTCTTCATGAACTGGATCTCGAAGCACAGCTTCCTGCCGTTCGTGATCTACCGCATCGCGCTCGGCACGGCGATCTTCATCATGCTCGGCGCCGGCGTCATCCAGCCCTACTAGCGGCTGCGCGGCATCCGCTGCGCCGGTTCAGGGGCGACGGATGCCGCGGAGGCGGTGGGCGCGCGTCAACCCGCGTCGCGCGGCTTCCACGGCTCGCCGCCGGGGCCCTCGCCGCGGCGGCGCAGGTAGCGCTCGAACTCCTGCGCGATCGCCTCGCCGGATGCCTCGGGCGCGTCGACCGCGTCGCGGGCCTGCTCGAGCTGGGCGATGTAGCCCGCCATCTCCTCGTCGTCGGCCGCGAGCGCGTCGACGCCCGCCTCCCATGCCTTGGCCTCCACCTCGAGGCTGCCGCGGGGGATGCTGAGGCCGGTGAGCTCCTCGACCTTGCCGAGGAGCGCGAGCACGGCCTTGGGCGACGGCGCGTTGTGCACGTAGTGGGGGACCGAGGCCCAGAGCGACACCGTGGGGATGCCCACGCGCTCGGCCTGGTCGGCGATCACGCTGAGGATGCCGACGGGGCCCTCGTAGCTCGACCGCTCGACGCCGAGGGCGGCGCGCACCTCGGGGTTCTCGCTCGACGCGAAGACAGACAGCGGCCGCGTGTGCGGCGCGTCGGCGAGCATGGCACCGAGCAGCACGATGCCGTCGATGTCGGCGGCGAGCGCCGCATCGATGAGCTCGGCCGCGAAGCCCTTCCAGGTGCGGGCCGGCTCGGCGCCGAGCAGCACGTGCAGCGTCGAGGCGCCGGGGCCGGTGACGCTCTCGTCGTCGTCGGCCGCCGGCATGCCGCTCGGGCCGAGGATCGCGGCGCCCGGCCAGCTCAGCCGGCGTTCGCCGTCGTCGTCGATCTGGATCGTCGGTCGCGTGAACTGGTAGTCGAAGTAGAGCTCCGGGTCGACCGCGGCGATCTCCTCGAGCTCGAGGCGTTCGGCGAGGAGTCGGGCGGCGCCGGTGGCCGCCTCGCCCGCGTCGTTCCATCCCTCGAACGCCACGATGAGGAGTCGTCCGCCCTCGAACCCGGTCGGATGCTGCACTCCGCTCGCCCCGCTTCCCGAGCCCGGTTCCTCCGGGCTCACCTCCACAATAGGACGTGCCCGTAGAATCACCCGTTGTGACCAGACTCCCCGCCGCCGTCCTGTGGGACATGGACGGCACCCTCGTCGACACCGAGCCCTATTGGATGACCGCCGAGACCGAGCTGGTCCAGTCGTTCGGCGGTTCCTGGAGCCACGAGGACGCGCTCGGCGTCGTCGGAGCCGGCCTGTGGGAGAGTGCCGCCATCCTCCAGCGCGCCGGTGTCGACCTCGATGCCGACGCCATCGTCGAGCGCCTCACCGAGCGGGTGCGCGAGCAGTTGCAGCTCCACGGCGTGCCGTGGCAGCCCGGCGCGCGGGAGCTCCTGCAGGAGCTGCGCGACGCGGGGGTGCGCACGGCGCTCGTGACGATGTCGATCCGGTCGATGGCCGAGGACATCGTCTCGGCGATCCCGTTCCACGCCTTCGACGAGCTCGTGACGGGCGACCAGGTCGCCGAGCCCAAGCCGCACCCCGAGCCGTACCTCACCGCGGCGAAGCGTCTCGGCGTCGACATCGCCGACTGCGTGGCGATCGAGGACTCGCCCCCCGGGCTCGCGTCCGCGTCCTCCGCGGGCGCCGTCGCGATCGGCGTGCCGCACATGGTGGCACTCGACGAGGCCGCGGCGAGCGTGATCTGGCCGACGCTCGACGGGCGCGGCGTCGACGACATCGCCGCCGTCGCCGAGCTCGCGGGAGCCTCGAAGTGAGCCGCGGGGAGGCGAGCGGTCCCTTCCGCGTCGGCGACCGCGTGCAGCTCACCGGTCCCAAGGGCCGCATGCACACGATCACGCTGCAGCCGGGTGCCCTGTTCCACTCGCACAAGGGCCCCATCGCGCACGACGACCTCATCGGCCTGCCCGACGGTTCCGTCGTGGCGAACCAGGTGGGCATCGAGTACCTCGCGCTGCGCCCGCTGCTCAGCGACTTCGTCATGTCGATGCCGCGCGGCGCCGCGATCGTCTACCCGAAGGATGCCGCGCAGATCCTCGCGCAGGCCGACGTCTTCCCCGGCGCGACCGTCGTCGAGGCGGGCGTCGGATCGGGCGCGCTCTCCCTCTGGCTGCTCCGCGCCATCGGACCGCAGGGCCGGCTCCTCTCCTTCGAGCGACGCGAGGAGTTCGCCGACGTCGCCCGCGGCAACGTCGCGACGTTCCACGGCGAGGACCCCGCGAACTGGTCCATCACGCTCGGCGACCTCGCGCAGGCCCTGCCCGAGCAGGCGCCCGCGGCATCCGTCGATCGCGTCGTGCTCGACATGCTCGCGCCGTGGGAGTGCGTCGACGCCGTCTCGACCGCACTGAAGCCCGGCGGCGTGCTGCTCTGCTACGTCGCGACGGTCACGCAGCTCTCCCGCGTCGCCGAGGCCATCCGCGCGACGGGCTGGTACACCGATCCCGTCGCGAACGAGACGATGGTGCGCGGCTGGCACGTGCAGGGGCTCGCGGTGCGTCCCGATCACCGCATGATCGCCCACACCGGGTTCCTGCTCACCGCGCGTCGGCTCGCGCCCGGCGCCGAACTGCCCGAGCTCAAGCGCCGCCCGTCGAAGACCGAGTTCAGCGACGAGGACTTCGAGGCGTGGACGCCCGGGGCGCTCGGCGAGCGTTCCGTGAGCGACAAGAGCCTCCGCAAGCGGGTCCGGGCAGCGGATGCCGCGGCGCGGCGCTCGCGCGAGGGCGACGGCTCCGCGGCAGCCGCCGACCACGGGGCCGCCGAGCCGGATGCCGCGCAGCCGCCCGCCCGCATCGAGACCGTCGAACACGACGACCACGCGGGCGACGCCCGCTAGGCTGTCTCCGCCCGTCGCTTCCACCTCGGAATCGCGTCCACTCAAGAATCGAGGATCAGTGCGCTCGTCACTCGCACTCACCGCCACCGCGGCACTCGTCGCGCTCGCCCTCACGGGGTGCACCGCGCCCGCGCCGGAGCCCCTCGCGACGTCGGGCGCCTCGTCCGACGCGATCGAGGTCACCGGCAAGCTCGGCGCGAACCCGAGGGTCGACTTCCCGACGCCCGTGAGCCCGAAGGCGACGCAGTGCACCGAGGTCATCGCGGGCGACGGCGAGCGCCTCGTCGAGGGACAGCAGGCGCTCATCGGCCTCTCGGTGTACAACGGCAGCACGGGCGAGGAGCTGCAGGCGCCCACGGGCTTCACGGACTCCGAAGACGCCATCCCGATCGTCCTCGGCGGCAACACCCTCCCCGGCCTGCTCAAGGGACTCAGCTGCGGCAGCGTGGGCTCGCGGGTCGCGGTCGTGATCCCGCCCGCCGACGCCTTCGGCGACGAGGGCAACCAGTCGATCGGCGTCGGCCCCGACGACAGCCTCGTGGTCGTCTACGACGTGCGGCAGGCCTTCCTCACGCGGGCCGACGGTGCCGTGCGCCCGAGCCGCGACGGCTTCCCCGCGGTCGTGCTCGCGCCCGACGGGCGCCCCGGAATCACGGTGCCGAAGACCGACCCGCAGAAGAGCACCCAGGTCGAGGTGCTCAAGGAGGGCTCTGGCCAGGTCGTCGAGTCGGGCGACCGCGTGGTCGTGCACTACACGGGCGTGCTGTGGGACGACAACTCCGTGTTCGACTCCACCTGGGAGAAGGGCGCGCCGGCCTCGTTCGTCGTGAGCGACGGCAGCGACTCGCAGGTCATCCCCGGCTTCTCCGAGGCGATCATCGGCCAGAAGGTCGGCTCGCAGATCGGCGTCATCGTGCCGCCGTCCGACGGCTACGGCGACCAGGAGCAGGCGGGCATCCCGGCGGGCTCCACGCTCTTCTTCGTGATCGACATCCTCGGGGTCGTCGAATAGCCGCCGCCGGCCGGCAGCTCCCGGCGCTTCAGTATGATCGCTGACGTGGCGGTGCAGAGGGGCAAGGGGGAGCCGAGGATCGCGGTCGAGGACCGCCTCTTCAGCCTCGTCCTCGCGCTGCTCGCCACCGAGACGGGATTGCTGAAGGCCGAGATCCTGTCGACCGTGCGCGGCTACGCCGAGCGCTACGACCCTTCGGGCGCGAACGCCAACCTCGAGCGCCAGTTCGAGCGCGACAAGGACGACATCCGCGAACTGGGCATCCCGCTCGAGACGGTGGAGTCGCCCGATCGGCCCGGCGACAACCAGTCGCTGCGGTACCGCATCCCCAAGGGCGAGTACGACCTGCCGGTCGACGTGCGCTTCACGCCCGACGAGCTCGCGCTCCTCGGCTTGGCCGCGGAGGTCTGGCGCGAGGCGTCCCTGTCGGCCGACTCGCAGCGCGCGCTCACGAAGCTGCGGTCACTCGGCATCGAGCCGCGCGAGCCGGTCATCGGCTATGCGCCGCGGCTGCGGGTGCGGGATGCCGCATTCGAACCGATCCGGCAGGCGCTCGATCGCCGCCAGACCGTGCGGTTCCGCTACATCAAGCCGGGCGAGCAGTCGCCCCGCGTCCGCACCGTGAATCCGCTCGCGGTCGTGCTCCACGAGGGGCGCTGGCACCTGCACGCGTTCGACGTGGAGGCGAAGGGGTCGCGCACGTTCCTCCTCTCGCGCATCGTCGGCGGGGTCGAGGTCGTTCCGGGGTCCACGTTCGCGGCACCGCCGCCCGGCATCCAGGATCGCGTGCTCGCCGACCTGCACGAGCTGTTCCTCGCGAACTCCGCCGACCTCGCGGTCACCGCCGGCAGCGACGCGGAGGTGCGACTGGGCAAGCGCGCGGTGCTCGCCGACGACGACGCGGGGGTCATCCGGCTGCACTACACGGATGTCGCGGTGTTCGCCGACGAGCTCGCGTCCTACGGCCCCGAGGTGCGCGTGATCGCGCCCGCATCCCTGCGCGACGCCGTGCGGGAACGCCTCGCGTCGGTGGCCGCGGCGCACCGCGGCGCCGGGGGCGGCGACTGATGGCCGCCCGCGGCGCGAAGCGCCCCGCCCAGCTCAAGGCACCCGACAAGCTCGTGTTCCTGTTGTCGCTCGTGCCCTACCTGCTCGAGCAGCGGGTCGTCGACGTCGCCGACGCGGCAGCCCACTTCGGCACGGGCGAGCAGGAGATCCGCGACGCGGTGCGCCTGATCGCGACATCCGGGCTGCCCGGAGAGACCGGGACCTACCAGCCCAACGACCTGTTCGACATCGACTGGGACTCCTTCGAGGACGACGACGTGATCGTCATCGTGCACCACGTGGCGATCGACGACGCCCCGCGGCTGTCCGCACGCGAGGCCGCCGCCCTGATCGCGGGACTCCAGTACCTCTCCGCGTCCCCCGAGAACGCCGGGAGCGCGCAGCTCGCGTCGCTCATGGCGAAGCTCACCGAGGGGGCGTCCGCCGCGCCGAGCCGGCTCGCCGTCGCGGAATCCGAGGCCGACGCCTCGCTCGCCCGCATCCGGGAGGCGGTCGCGGGCGGCCGGCAGCTCGAGTTCACGTATCGCAACGCGCTCGGCCACGAGGGCCGGCGCCGCGTGGACCCGCTGCGCATCGCGTCGCTCGGCGCGGACTGGTACCTGCAGGCCTGGTGCCACACCCGCGAGGACTTCCGCAACTTCCGCGTCGACCGCATGAGCGATCTCGTGGTCGCCGACGCACCGATCGAGGACCACTCCGACCGCGAGGTGCCCGACACCCTGTTCCAGGGCTCCGACTCCGACCTCGACGTGGTCGTCGACGTCGCACCCGACGCGCTGCCGCTGCTCGCCGACTACCTCGCCGACTCCCGCACCGAGGACGTCGACGGGCGCCTGCGCGTCACCCTCCGGCTCGCGCACTACCACGGGCTCAAGCGGTTGATCGCCGGGCTTCCGGGCCTCGTGACGGTCGTGGCGCCCGAGGAGGCTCGAGCCGTCGTCGCGGATTGGGCGGATGCCGGACTCGCCGGCTACCGCGACGCCCCGTCATCCGTCCCGGACGATGCGCAGAGCACCGGTCCGACCGGGTAGACTGACCCGAACATCCCGTCAGAATTGGACGAACGCTTATGTGGCAAGGCTTCACTGGTTGGCACGCACTGATCATCCTCGTGGTGATCCTGCTTCTGTTCGGCGCGCCCAAGCTCCCTGCGCTGGCGAAGAGCCTCGGGCAGTCGATGAAGATCCTCAAGAACGAGGTCCGCACCGACAAGGACGACTCGGTTGAGGGCGTCGAGCCCACGGATGCAGCCGGCACGGCCGGCCCCGCGGGCACGACGAGCGCTGCCGGAACGGTGAGCTCCACCGAGGAGACGCCGGCCGCGAAGCGCACGGACTCCGGCCAGGCCGTCTGACGACCGTGTCCGCCGTGAAGGACCGCGCGGCGAACCGCGAGAAGCGGATGTCGATCGGGGCGCACCTGATCGAGTTGCGCAAGCGGCTGTTCATCTCGGCCGCGTCGATCGTGGTGGGCGCCGCCCTCGGCTGGTGGCTCACCGACGTCGCCGTGTGGGATGCCATCCAGGCGCCCGTCGACGCCGTCGCGAAGGCGCAGGGCAGCAGCTCGGCGATCATCTTCCCGACGATCTCGAGCGCCTTCGACCTGCGCCTGCAGGTGGCGTTCACGCTCGGCATCGTGATCTCGAGCCCGGTGTGGCTGTACCAGATCTTCGCCTTCCTCGTGCCGGGGCTGAACTCGAAGGAGCGCAAGTTCACCTTCGGGTTCTTCGCGAGCGCCATCCCGCTGTTCTTCGCGGGCTGCGCGGCCGGATGGTTCGTGCTGCCGAACATCGTGAAGCTCATGACGAGCTTCGTGCCCGACGGGGGCGAGTCGCTGCTCACGGCGAAGGAGTACATCGACTTCGTGCTCAAGCTCGTCGTGGCGATCGGCATCGCATTCGTCGTGCCGGTGTTCATCGTGCTGCTGAACTTCGCCGGCGTGATCAGCGCGGAGTCGATCATCAAGTCGTGGCGCGTCGCGATCCTCGTGATCGTGCTGTTCACGGCGATCGCGACCCCGTCGGCCGACATCATCTCGATGTTCATGCTCGCGGTGCCGATGATCGCCCTGTACTTCGGCGCGTGGGGGGTCGCGCACCTGCACGATCGACGCGTGGCGAAGCGCAATCAGCTGCAGTTCGGCGACGCTGTCTAGGCTTGGAGGGTGACCACCCTCTCACCGGCGGAACGCTACGCGCTCTCACGCCAGCAGCGTCGCCAGCCGCGGCTCCAGGAGTTCGCCTCGGGTCTCTCGTTCGATCTCGATCCGTTCCAGCGCGCCGCCTGCGCCGCGCTCGACGAGGGACGCAGCGTGCTCGTGGCCGCCCCCACGGGAGCCGGCAAGACCGTGGTCGCCGAGTTCGCCGTGCACCTCGCGATGCGCGACGTCGACGCGAAGGTCTTCTACACGACGCCCATCAAGGCGCTGTCGAACCAGAAGTACCAGGAGTTCGTCGAGACGTGGGGTCACCCCGAGGTCGGCCTCCTCACGGGCGACACCAACATCAACTCGGGCGCGCGCATCGTCGTGATGACGACCGAGGTGCTGCGCAACATGCTCTACGCCGACTCGCCGCTGCTCGACCGCCTCGCCTACGTGGTGATGGACGAGGTGCACTACCTCGCCGACCGCTTCCGCGGCGCCGTGTGGGAGGAGGTCATCATCCACCTCCCCGAGCCGGTGCGGCTCGTCTCGCTGAGCGCCACGGTCTCGAACGCCGAGGAGTTCGGAGATTGGCTGCAGGCGGTGCGCGGCGACACCGACGTCATCGTCTCCGAGGAGCGGCCGGTTCCGCTGGAGCAGCACGTGCTCGTAAAGTCCAAGTTCCTCGACCTCTTCGACTCGTCGGGGCAGGCGGCGACGCACAGGGTGAACCCCGAGCTCCAGCGCCTCGCGCGATCGGGCGGCCGCTCGATCGGCGCCCGATCGCAGCGCGGGCGACGCGGCGGTGACCGGGGCCGGTTCCACCAGTCTGCGCAGGCCTCCGGCCGGCTCGAGCGTCCCGACGTCATCGAGATGCTGCACGGCAAGAACCTGCTTCCGGCGATCGTGTTCATCTTCTCGCGGGTCGGCTGCGACCAGGCGGTACGCCAGGTGCTGCGCAGCGGCATCCGTCTCACCGAGACCGCGGAGCGCGACGAGATCCGCGCGATCGTCGAGGATCGTGCGCGGATGCTGCGCGACGACGACCTGGCGGTGCTCGGCTACTGGGAGTGGCTCGAGGGCCTGCAGCGTGGCGTGGCGGCCCACCATGCGGGCATGCTGCCGGCCTTCAAGGAGATCGTCGAGGAGCTCTTCCAGAAGAAGCTGCTCAAGGTCGTCTTCGCGACCGAGACGCTCGCGCTCGGCGTGAACATGCCCGCGCGATCCGTCGTGCTCGAGAAGCTCGAGAAGTTCAACGGCGAGGCGCGCGTGCCGATCACGCCGGGGGAGTACACGCAGCTCACCGGTCGCGCGGGTCGCCGCGGCATCGACATCGAGGGCCACTCGGTGATCCAGTGGGCCGACGGGCTCGACCCCGAGGCCGTGGCCTCTCTCGCCTCGCGCCGCAGCTACCCCCTCAACTCGAGCTTCAAGCCCACGTACAACATGGCGGTGAACCTCGTCGACCAGTTCGGTCGCGAGCGCGCGCGCCAGATCCTCGAGCTCTCCTTCGCCCAGTTCCAGGCCGACCGGGCCGTCGTCGACCTCGCCCGCACCCTGCGCAAGCAGGAGGAGTCCATGTCCGGCTACGAGGAGGCGATGCGCTGCCACCTCGGCGACTTCGGCGAGTACGCCGCGCTCCGCCGCCGCATCGGCGACCTCGAGCGGCAGGCCGCGAAGGGCAACCCCACTCATGCCCAGCGCGAGCGGATGCAACGGGAGCTGGCGTCCCAGCGCAAGGCGCTCCGCGCCCATCCGTGCCACGGCTGCGCCGAACGCGAGCAGCACGCCCGCTGGGCGGAGCGGTGGTGGCGACTCAAGCGCGAGCACGACGAGCTGTCCAAGCAGATCCGCAGTCGCACCGGCCAGGTGGCCAAGCGATTCGACCGGGTCGCCGAGGTGCTCGAGTCGCTCGGGTACCTCGAGCGCGATCGACACGGTTCGATCGTCTCGACGCCGGCGGGACGCATCCTGAAGCGCATCTACGGCGAACGCGACCTGCTGGTCGCCGAGTCGCTGCGCCGCGGACTGTGGGATCGGCTCGACGTGGCCGGCATCGCCGCGATGGCCGCGGCGCTCGTCTACGAACCGCGGCGCGACGACCGCGGCGAGCAGTTCCGGCTCCCGCGCAACGGCTTCCGTGAGGCGTTCGAGCGCACGACGGATGTCTGGAGCGAGCTCGACGATCTCGAGCACGAGCACCGGCTCCCGGGCACCGACCAGCCGTCGCCGGCCCTCGCCACGGCGATGCACGCGTGGGCACGGGGCGCCGGACTCGGGGCCGTGCTCGCCGACACCGACCTCGCGGCCGGCGACTTCGTGCGGCTCGCGAAGCAGGTCGTCGACCTGCTCGACCAGATCTCCATCGTCGCCGACGCCGAGCTCGGCGTCACGGCGCGCGCTGCGATCGACGCGGTGCGCCGCGGCGTCGTCGCCTACGGGTCCGCCGCGTGACCGGCGCGGTGGAACCGGCGGTCGTGCGCGCCGAACCCGTGGAACGCTCGGGCACCGGGCCGCTGCTGCCCCTCTGGGCGGCGGTGCCCGCGGCGATCGTCGGCGGCCTCGTCTACGACCTCGGGTTCCCGGGGGTCGGCTTCTGGCCGCTCGCCTTCGCGGGCATCGCGATCGCGCTCGTGACGCTGATCGGGCGCACGTCGTGGGCGGCGTTCTTCGTCGGATTCGCGTTCGGGCTCGCGTTCTACCTGCAGCACGTCTCCTGGACCTCGCTCTATCTCGGACCGGTGCCGTGGCTCGCGCTCTCGATCCTCGAGTCGCTCTTCGTCGCCGGTGGCGCGGTGCTGATCGCGCTCGCGTATCGCTGGGTCCCGCAGGCGAACGGGTCGCGGTGGGTTCGCCTCGTCGTGCTGCCGCTGCTCGTCGCGGGACTGTGGTGCGTCCGGGAGGCGGCGATGGGGTCCATGCCGTACGGCGGGTTCCCCTGGGGCCGAGCGGCACTCAGCCAGGCGGAGAGTCCCTTCGCCCCGCTCGTCTCCTGGGTCGGCTCGACGGGACTCGGCTTCATCATGGTCGCCCTCGTCGCGGGCATCATCGAGTGGATCCGCCTGCGCGGCTGGCGAGACCTCCGCACCGGCATCCCGGTCGCCGCGCTGCTCGTCGTCGCGCTGCTGACCCCGGCGTGGCAGACGACGCCGGCGGGGTCGCTGCGGGTCGCGAGCGTGCAGGGCAACGGGCCGGCCGGCTACTTCGACCGCCGGACGCAGGGCGACATCCTGAACTCGCAGCTCGACGCCACCGAGCCCGTGCTCGACGAGCCGGGCATCGACGTGCTCCTCTGGCCCGAGGGCGGGTCCGACATCGACCCGACCCGCGACGAGACGGCCGCGCGACTCTTCGACTCGCTCAGCACGCAGCTCGACGCACCGGTCATCCTCAACACCGTCACCACACGCGACGACCTGTACTACAACACCTCGCTGCTGTGGCGCGCGGGCGAGGGCGCGGTGGACCGCTTCTCGAAGCGCAACCCCGTTCCGTTCGGCGAGTACATCCCCGATCGCTGGTTCTACGACGCCCTCGCGCCCGATCTCACCGGGCTGATCCAGCGCGGCTACACGCCCGGGGCCGAACCGCCAGTCTTCGATCTCGGCGGCACGATGACCGGACTCGCGATCTGCTTCGACGTCATCTACGACGGGCTGATCTGGGAGGGCGCACGCGACGGCGCGCAGGTCTACATGTTCCAGACGAACAACGCCGACTTCCGCGGCACCGACGAGAACGAGCAGCAGCTCGCGATCGCTCGGCTGCGCGCCATCGAGACGGGCCGGTCGGTGGTGAACATCTCGACGGTGGGGACGAGCCAGGTCATCGACCCCAGCGGTCGCACGATCGACTCGTTGCCGGCCTACGAGGCCGGCGCGATGGTGACCGACGTCGAGCTCCGCGACGGACTGACGCCCTCGGTGGTGCTCGGCGGGTTCGTACCCGGCCTCATCGTGCTGGGGTCGCTCGGCGGACTCATCGCCGCGGGCGTGCTCGCGCGCAAGAAGAAGGCCCGTCCGGTGGACGGGCCAGAGGCGTAGCGCCGGTCTCCCGGAGCTACGCGCCGATCTTCTGCTGTCCGCGTCGCGCGCGGAGGTAGGTCAGCCGCTCCTCGAGCAGCTCCTCGAGCTCGGCGCGCGTGCGGCGCTCGAGCAGCATGTCCCAGTGGGTGCGTGCGACCTTCTCGCCCGAGCGATCGACCTCGACCGGCTTCGAGTCGACGAGCAGGGTCGCGGCGTTGCCGCAGTGCTTGCACTCCCACTCCTGGGGGAGGTCCGCCTCGGTCGAGAAGGTCATCACCGTCTCGCGTCCGCACGTCTCGCAGCGATAGGTGTAGTCCGCGCGGTCGGCGAACACCACGCCGTCCTCACTCTGCAGGCTCTGGGCGCCGATACGCATGCCCCGAAGGCTCCGGTCCGCCATGGCGTTCTCCTCTCGATCGTCTCCATGTATAAACGATCAAGCTGTGCGTTCTCTTTCCGCGGGCTGGGCTTTTGTCGGGGAATTCTCAGGTTCGGGACGCGACGACGGCGAGGGCGAGGTCGGCCCGATCGGTGACGAGGCCGTCGACGCCGAGGTCCAGCAGTCGCGCCATGTCGCCCGGGTCGTTGACGGTCCAGACGTGCACCTCGACCCCGGCGCGATGGGCCGCGAGGACGAGCGCGGGGGAGAGCACCCGGAAGGCGCCGAGCCGCTCGGGGATCTGCAACGCTCCCGCGCCCGCGAGTGCACGGACGAAGAGCGAGCGGCTGCGGCCGGCGGCGGCGACGCGCGAGCGGATGACACCGCTGCTCCCGACGGACGTGGCGACTCCGGGCAGGCGCGCCGCGAGCCGTCGACGACGTCGATCGGAGAAGGAGGTGAGGAGGACCCGCTGCTGCGCGCCGGTGCGCTCGACCGCGTCGACCGTCGCGTCGGCCGCGGCATCCGCCTTGACGTCGATGTTGAACCGCACGGCGGGGAACTGGTGGAGGGCCTCGGCGAGCGTGGTGAACCCCTGGCCCGCACCGAGGTCGACCCGCTCGAGCTCGGCGAGGCTCAGATCGGCGACCGCGACGGGGCGCCCCGCGACGCGATCGAGCGTGGGGTCGTGGGCGATCACCGCGACGCCGTCGGCACTGACGTGCACGTCGGTCTCGACGTAGACCGCGCCGGCCGCGACGGCGCGTGCGAACGCGAGGAGCGTGTTCTCGGGTGCGTCGAGCGCGAGGCCGCGGTGCGCGAGCACCCGCGGACCCGGCGGATCGAAGTAGGTGCTGCGCACGACCCCCGTCAGCTCTGCGGCGCCGGTCGCGACTCGTCTGCGGGTGCGCCGCCGGGACCGAACGCGCGCCCGATGCCCTTGAGCGCCTCGGTGAGCTCGCTCGGGATGATCCAGAGCTTGTTGGCGTCGCCCTGCGCGAGCTGCGGGAGCGTCTGCAGGTACTGGTAAGCGAGGAGCTTCGAGTCGGGATCGCCCTTGTGGATGGCGTCGAACACCGTGAGGATCGCCTCGGCTTCGCCCTGCGCGCGGAGCACGGCCGCCTTCGCCTGGCCCTCCGCCTCGAGGATCGCAGCCTGCCGCTGTCCTTCGGCGGTGAGGATCGCCGACTGCTTCGTTCCCTCCGCGGTGAGGATGAGCGCACGACGGTCGCGCTCGGCGCGCATCTGCTTCTCCATCGAATCCTGGATGGAGAGGGGCGGATCGATCGCCTTCAGTTCGACCCGCGACACGCGGATGCCCCATTTGCCCGTCGCCTCGTCGAGCACGATGCGCAGCTGCCCGTTGATGTTGTCGCGGCTCGTGAGCGCCTCTTCGAGGTTGAGGCCGCCGACCACGTTGCGGAGCGTCGTGGTGGTGAGCTGCTCGACCGCACCGAGGTAGTTCGCGATCTCGTAGGTCGCTGCCCGGGCGTCGGTGACCTGGAAGTACACCACCGTGTCGATCGAGACCACGAGGTTGTCCTCGGTGATGACCGGCTGCGGCGGGAACGAGACCACGGTCTCGCGGAGGTCGACGAGGGGGCGCAGCCGATCGATGAAGGGCACGAGGAGGTTCAGGCCGGGGGAGAGCGTCTTGTGGTAGCGGCCGAGCCGCTCGATGACCCCCGCGTAGGCCTGCGGGATGATGCGGACCGATCGCGCGATGACCACGATCACGAAGATCGTGATGGCCACCACCACCACGGTCACGACGATCGATCCGATGTTGTCGATCACTGGGGCGTGCTCCTCTCAACGGGGACGACGACGGCGGTCGCGCCGTCGATGCCGGTGACGAGCACGCGCTCGCCCACGGCGACATCCGCCTGCTCGGTCACCGGCGACAGCCGGGCGGTCCACACGTCGCCGTTCTGCAGGCGCACCTGGCCACCCGACGGGGTCACCGTGCGCACGACCGCGCCGTCGATGCCGATGAGCGCGTCGATGTTGCTGCGGGCCGGGTCGCCGCCACGGCGCAGCATCCGCAGCAGGGGCGGCCGCAGCGTGAGGATCAGGGCGACGGCGACGACCGCCGCGACGATGAACTGGGCCCACCAGGGGATGCCGAACAGCCCCGACAGGAGCCCGGCGACGCTGCCCAGCGCGAGCATCAGGAAGGTCATCTCGAGGGTGAACACCTCGATCGTCGCGAACGCGAGGATCAGCACGAGCCAGACGATCCACGCGTACTGCGTCAGCACATCCAATTGGCCTCCTTCGGGGGTGCCCCGCATCCGAAACTATCAGGGCGGAGGTGCCGACGGGGGAGTTGATAGTCTCGGTTCGGCGCGTCCCCGAGGCGTGCTCATCTCCGCGCACCACAGCCCCACAGAGGAGCCCCACGTGACCAACCCCCTCGCCCCCGGATCGCTCGCCGGCCGTGTCGCCCTCGTCACGGGATCGTCGCGCGGCATCGGCGCCGACACGGCCCGCTATCTCGCCGAGGCCGGCGCCGCGGTCGTCGTCAACTACCGCAGCAAGGCGCCGCGCGCCGAGAAGATCGTGACCGAGATCGAATCGGCCGGCGGTCGCGCGATCGCAGTGGGGGCGGACCTCACGGATGCCGCATCCGTCGCCTCGATGTTCGAACGCACGGTCGCGGAGCTCGGGCCCATCGACGTGCTCGTCCTCAACGCCTCGGGCGGCATGGAGAGCAACATGGGCGAGGACTACGCGATGCGCCTCAATCGCGATGCCCAGCTCAACGTCGTCGAGGGCGCGCTGCCGCACCTCGCCGACGGCGCCCGCATCGTGTTCGTCACGAGCCACCAGGCGCACTTCATCCGCACCACGCCGACCATGCCGGAGTACGAGCCCGTCGCGCTCTCGAAGCGCGCCGGCGAGGACGCGCTGCGCGCGAAGCTGCCCGAGCTCGAGGCGGCCGGGGTCGAGTTCGTCGTGGTGTCGGGCGACATGATCGAGGGCACCATCACCGCGACGCTGCTCGAGCGCGCCAACCCGGGTGCCATCGCAGCCCGCAAGGAGGACGCGGGTCGCCTGTACAACGTGTCGGAGTTCGCGGCCGAGGTCGCAGCGGCGACCGTCGACCCGGTGCCTGCCGACCACACGCGCTACGTTGGCGACACCTCGGGTTTCGCGCCCGAGGGCTGAGCAACCCCGCGCGCGCTCGCGTCGCGCGAGCGGATGACGCGAAACGGCCGGCCGGGGGAGCACCCCCGGCCGGCCGTTTCGCGCGTATCGCCGTCGGATCGATCAGTCCGCGAGGGTGAGGCCCCGGCCGAACGTGAAGGCACGCACGATCTGCACGATGCCGAGGATGATCAGGCTGATGCCGAGGATGATGAAGATGATCGCGACGGCCCAGAGCGGCGCGGAGAGCACGAGGATGCCCGCCACGATGCTGAGGATGCCGAAGAAGACCGCCCAGCCCTTCGAGGGTGCGTCGCCGAGCTGCACGAGGGCCACGATCCCCTCGATGATCCACACGATGCCGATGAGCACCCCGAGGAACACCGCGAGGAACTCCGTGGTCGCCTGCAGGTTGGCGAGGGCCAGGACGCCGCCGACCACGAAGAGGATGCCGAGGATGATGTCGAGCGCTCTCGCGCCGCCCGAGATCCCACGGGAGAAGATCCCGAGGCCGGCGTAGGCGAGGCCGGCGATGATGAGGTAGATGCCGATGAACACGGCGATCACCATCGCCGTCTTCTGCGGCCAGAAGGTGATGAGGATGCCGATGATGAGGGCGACGGCACCCGTGATGCCGAGCGTGACGCGGATCGCGTTGACCGCGGACTTCGTGAGCCCGGCTCCGTCGAGCGCGAACCCCGCGAACATCGCGTTGGACTGCGGCGTGGACATGGCGACTCCTTTCGACGGCATCCGGATGATGCGCGCGCGATCAGGCTATTGCTGAATGCGCGCCGCGCGCCGGATGTGAATGCGACCGTCATCGGCGTGTCGCACGCCGTTCACGTCGCACGACGACCGGCGTGCTGGCATGTCGCGGAGGGTGCGGCGGCCCGGCGCCCGCGCCGCCCCCGTTCGAGTGCTTGTCGCAGGAACGCAACGCCGGGTAGCATCCGGACCAACCTGTTGCATGCCGCGGCGGGGAGCTTCCCCCGACTCCGGCATACCTCGTCGCGGCTCGTCGAGCGGTGAGGGGTGCGCGATGACGGTGTTCGCCAAGGTGGTCCCGCAGTGGATGCGCGAGTACCAGCGGAGTTGGCTCGGCGGCGACATCATCGCGGGAGTGACCCTCGCCGCGGTCGCCATCCCCGAGACGATGGGCTACACGTCCATCGCCCAGACGCCGGTCATCACCGGCCTGTACACCGTCCTCTTCCCGACCGTCGTGTTCGCGCTGCTCGGCTCCTCCCGGCTGCTCGTCGTCGGCGCGGACTCGGCGACGGCGGCCATCATGGCCGCGGGACTCGCGAGCCTCGGCATCGCGGGGCTCGCACCGAACTCGTCCGAGTGGGTCGCGTACTCGAGTCTCGTCGCGCTGGTGTGCGGTGCGCTGCTCATCCTGGCGAGGCTGCTGAGGCTCGGGTTCCTCGGCGACTTCCTCAGCGCGTCGGTGCTCATCGGCTTCCTGACCGGGGTCGGCATCCAGGTGCTGACCGGGCAGCTGCCGGACATGCTGGGCATACCCAAGGGAACCGGCAACTGGTTCGAGCAGCAATGGCACACCCTCACGAACCTGGGCCAGGCGAACGGCTGGACCGTCGTGTTCGCGGCGGGCACGCTGGTCATCATCGTCGGGAGCAAGCTCATCAGCCCGAAGGTGCCCGGTGCCGTGATCGCGGTGATCCTGTCGATCATCCTCTCGAACGCGTTCGACGCGACGAGCTACGGAGTGGCCGTCATCGGCCCGGTACAGGGCGGCTTCCCGCCCATCGGGCTGCCCGCGGGCGTGGACCTCGGCGAGATCCCCGCGGTGCTCGGGATCGCGCTCTCGTGCTTCTTCCTGATCATCGCGCAGAGCGCCGCGACCTCGCGCAGCTTCGCGATGAAGCACGACCAGCGCGTCGACATCAACCGGGACATCATCGGGCTCAGCGGCGCCAACATCGCCGCCGGCCTCACGGGCACGTTCGTCGTCAACGGCAGCCCGACGAAGACCGAGATCCTCGATGAGCAGCGCGGCCGCACCCAGCTCGCGAACATCACGATGTCGCTCGTCGTGCTCGTGGTCGTGCTGTTCCTCACCGGGTACCTCACCAACATGCCCACCGCGGTGCTCGCCGCGATCGTGTTCATGATCGGGCTCGGACTCGTGGACTTCCGGGGCTTGGCGCGCATCCGCGCCGCCCGCGTCAGCGAGTTCCTCATCGCCTGCGTCACGGCGATCGTCGTCTTCGCCTGGGGCGTCGAGCAGGGGATCATCCTGGCGATCGTGCTCTCGATCCTCGAGCTCGTGCGGCGGGCCTACTCGCCGCGGGACTTCCTCGTCGGCGTGTCGAAGGAGGGGAAGCCCGTGTTCACGGCGGCCACGCCCGGAAGCGAGAGCCTTCCCGGGCTGCTCGTGTTCCGGTTCGACGCGCGGCTCTTCTTCGCGAACGCCAGCCTCTTCGTCGACGACATCCGGGCACTGATCGCGGCGGCGCCGACCAAGATCCGTTGGCTCATCCTGGACTGCTCCTCGATCGGCGACATCGACTACTCGGCCGGCCTCAACCTCGCGAACCTCATCGCGGCGCTGCACGCGGAGGGGCGCGTCTTCGCCCTCGCGGAGGTCGATCCGGTGCTCATGGAGGCGCTGCGCGACTACGGCACGCTCGAGGATTTCGACAACTCCCGCATCTACCCGACCGTGCTCGACGCGGTCGAGGCGTTCCGCGCCGACGCCGCGACGGCCACGTGAGCGACGACCCGCAGCGGGCTCCCACGGGGCAGCGCGCGGTGGACAACTCCAGCCCGACGTGGCAGCATGCCGCAGGTGACCAGCGATCCGGCCGAGGAACAACGCCTGCGGGATCTCGCGCGGCTGCGTCGCGTCCGCGATCGCATCGATCGTGAGTACGCGAAGCCCCTCGACGTCGACGCCCTGGCGCGCGGCGTGAACATGTCGGCCGGGCACCTGAGCCGGGAGTTCCGCGCCGCCTACGGCGAGTCGCCGTACAGCTACCTGATGACCCGGCGCATCGAGCGGGCCATGGCCCTGCTCCAGCGCGGCGACCTCTCCGTCACGGAGGTGTGCTTCGAGGTCGGCTGTTCCTCGCTCGGCACCTTCAGCACGCGGTTCACGGAACTCGTCGGCGTGCCGCCGAGCGTGTACCGGCGGGAGTCCCGGGAACCGACCGAGGGCGTGTCCTCCGTCGTGGCGGGCGTGCCGTCGGTCGTGTCGAAGCGGGTGGCGAGACCGGTCAGGAATCGAGAAGCGAGGCCCACCGGGCAGCGGTAGCGTGGCCGACATGGACATCACGATTCAGTACACGTTCCTGCCGCACACGGACCCGGAGGCGTCGCTCGCGTTCTATCGCGACGTCCTCGGATTCGAGGTGCGCAACGACGTCGGCTACGACGGGATGCGCTGGATCACGGTCGGTCCGGTCGGGCAGGCGGGCACGTCGGTCGTGCTGCATCCGCCGGCAGCGGACCCCGGGATCACCGACGAGGAGCGCCGCACGATCGCCGAGATGATGGCGAAGGGCACGTACGCGAGCATCGTCCTCGCGACCGACGATGTCGACGGCGCGTTCGACCAGGTGCAGGCCAGTGGCGCGGAGGTCGCCCAGGAGCCGATCGACCAGCCCTACGGCGTGCGGGACTGCGCGTTCCGGGATCCGGCAGGCAACATGGTCAGGATCCAGGAGCCGCGCTGACCCGTTCGCCCCTGGTCGAGCCGCGCCATCGGGCGCCGGCATGTGCAACGCGGATGGAGACAGCATGACCCGGACCGAGACCGACGACGATCGATCCATCGGCCACCCGGCCGACAGCCATGACCTGATCCGCGTGCAGGGCGCGCGGGAGAACAACCTCAAGGACGTGAGCGTCGAGATCCCCAAGCGCCGCCTCACGGTGTTCACGGGGGTGTCCGGCTCCGGCAAGAGCTCCCTGGTGTTCGACACGATCGCCGCGGAGTCGCAGCGCATGATCAACGAGACCTACAGCGCCTTCGTGCAGGGGTTCATGCCGACGCTGGCGCGGCCCGACGTCGACGTGCTCGACGGCCTGACGACGGCGATCCTCGTCGACCAGGAGCGCATGGGGGCGAATGCGCGCTCCACGGTGGGGACGGTCACCGATGCCAACGCCATGCTGCGCATCCTCTTCAGCCGACTCGGCCGCCCGCACATCGGCTCACCCCAGGCGTTCTCGTTCAACATCCCGACCGTGCACGGAAGCGGCGCGATCACGATCGAACGCGGCGACGAGACGACCCTGCAGCGCACGTTCACGCAGCTCGGCGGCATGTGTCCGCGCTGCGAGGGCATGGGCACGGTGACCGACATCGACCTGACGCAGCTCTACGACGAGAGCCGTTCGCTTTCGGAGGGCGCCATCACGGTGCCCGGCTACACGGCCGACGGGTGGTCGACCCGCGTCTTCTCCGAATCGGGCTTCTTCGACCCGGGCAAGCCCGTCCGCGAGTTCAGCGAATCGGAGCTGCACGACTTCCTGTACCGCGAGCCCGCCAAGGTGAGGATCAACGGCATCAACCTCACGTACGAGGGCCTGGTGCCGAAGCTCCAGAAGTCCATGCTGTCGAAGGATGTCGATGCCATGCAGCCGCACATCCGGGCGTTCGTGGAGCGGGCGGTGACGTTCGCGCCCTGCCCGGAGTGCGACGGCACCCGCCTGAACGCGGGGGCGCGCTCCTCCAAGATCGATGGGATCAGCATCGCCGACGCCTGCGCGATGCAGATCAGCGACCTCGCCGAATGGGTGGGTGCTCTCGACGAACCGTCGCTTGCGCCGCTGCTCGCGACGCTCCGGCAGATCTTCCGCTCGTTCGTCGAGATCGGGCTGGGCTACCTCTCGCTCGATCGGTCGTCGGGCACGCTCTCGGGCGGCGAGGCCCAGCGCACGAAGATGATCCGCCACCTCGGGTCCTCGCTCACCGACGTCACCTACGTCTTCGACGAGCCGACGGTCGGACTGCATCCACACGACATCCAGCGGATGAACCGCCTCCTGCTGCAGTTGCGCGACAAGGGCAACACGGTGCTCGTGGTCGAACACAAGCCGGAGGCGATCGAGATCGGCGACCACGTCGTCGACCTCGGACCGGGCGCCGGTGCTGACGGGGGAGAGGTGGTCTTCGAGGGCACCGTCGACGGGCTCCGCGCCAGCGGCACGCTGACGGGCCGGCATCTCGGTGATCGGGCCTCGGTGAAGCCCTCCGTGCGAACTCCGACGGGCGCCCTCGAGGTGCGGGGCGCCGACGCCAACAACCTGCGTAATGTCGACGTCGACATTCCGCTCGGCGTGCTCGTGGTCGTCACCGGCGTCGCCGGGTCGGGCAAGAGCTCGTTGATCCAGGGCTCGGTGTCCGGCCGCGAGGGCGTCGTCGCCATCGACCAGGGTGCGATCAAGGGCTCACGACGCAGCAATCCGGCAACCTACACGGGTCTGCTCGAGCCGATCCGCAAGGCGTTCGCGAAGGCCAACGGAGTCAAGCCGGCACTGTTCAGCGCGAACTCCGAAGGCGCCTGCCCCAACTGCAACGGAGCCGGGGTCATCTACACCGACCTCGGGCCGATGGCGAGCGTCGCAACCGTGTGCGAGGTGTGCGAGGGGAAGCGGTTCGATGCATCCGTGCTCGACTACCGCCTCGGCGGGCGCGACATCAGCGAGGTGCTCGGCATGTCGGTGACCGAGGCCGAGGCGTTCTTCGGTGCCGGCGAGTCGCGGATCCCGGCGGCCCACGCGATCCTGCACCGCCTCGCCGACGTCGGACTGGGCTACCTCACGATCGGCCAGCCGCTCACGACCCTGTCCGGCGGCGAGCGGCAACGGCTCAAGCTGGCCACGCGCATGGGGGAGCAGGGCGGGGTCTACGTCCTCGACGAGCCGACCACCGGCCTCCACCTCGCCGACGTCGAGCAGCTGCTCGGCCTGCTCGACCGTCTCGTCGAGTCGGGCAAGTCCGTCATCGTCATCGAGCACCACCAAGCGGTCATGGCCCACGCGGACTGGATCATCGACCTCGGCCCCGGCGCGGGGCACGACGGCGGCCGGATCGTCTTCGAGGGCACCCCGGCCGACCTCGTCGCCGCCCGCTCGACGCTCACGGGGGAGCACCTCGCGGCCTACGTCGGCGCCTGAGCGCTTGGGCCGCACCCGTCCAGCGGGCCGGGTGATCTCGACGGGATCGGCCGGTCCGAGGGCCGGGTGATGCCGACGTGATCGGCGGATCCTCAGCCGATGGCCCTCCGAACGAGCTCGGTGAACGCCTGCTCGACCGCCTGCGTCCAGTTGCGGACGGCGAACGCGACCGGCCACAGGTCCCCGTCATCGAGATTCGCCCGGTCTTCGAACCCGATCGTGGCGTACCGCGTGTTGAACTTCTTCGCCGGCTGGATGAACAGGACCATCTTGCCCTCGGCGTTGGCGAAGCCGGGCATCCCGTAGTAGGTCTTGGGGACCAGGTCGGGCGCGACGTCAGCGACGACGCGGTAGAACCCTTCGGCGAGAACCTTGTCCTCGGGCTCGAGTTGCGCGATGGCGTCGAGGACGGCCTTCTCGCCGGCGGCCCGGTTCTTCCCGGCCTTCTCCTGTTCGCGAAGCTCCTTTGCGCGCTGCTTCACCGCATCGCGCTCCTCCTTGCTGAGGCCCGCAGAGGTGTCGGTCTTCTCGGTCATCGTCGTCTCTCCTTCGACTTCTCTTCGTCGACACCGCGCTGGTCGAGGCGTCGGTCTCAGCGTATGGCGGCGCCGTCCGGGCCTGCTTCTCCATTCCTGATCGATCGACAACGTCCCTCGCTTCGACGAGGCGAGTCGCCGTCAGAGGCTGTGCCCGATCTCCCACAGGCGGTCGGGTCGGCCGTCGAGCGCCTCCGAGACGGCGAGCGCCTGGTCGTCGGACAGCGAGGCGACGTAGTCCACCACGCCGCGCGCCACCCCGAGGCGCTGCACCTCGGATGCCGCGGGGACGGGCACTCCCTCGGGGCGCACGGCGCGAAGCCGCGCGTAGCCGTCGGACGCGATGTCGACGAGCTCCTTGAGCCGCTGGGGCACGCGGTCGCGATCGTCGTCGTCGGTCACCCATGCCGTGAGGCCCTTCACGGCTCGCGTCAGCACGCGACTGAGCCCGCGCTGGTACATCGTGATGTCGGCCCGGTCGAGGATGAAGTAGCGGTGCACGAACTTCAGGATCTCGACCTCGTGCCACGCGCGCCGGTCGAGCGTCACGAGTCCGGACCGCGCGACGCCCCCGGGCGCCGGCACCACCGAGGTCTGCAGGTGCGAGATCCACCGGTTCGTGAACGACGACAGCGCACGCTCGGAGAGGATGGATCCGTCGAATGGGGTCGCGAGGAGCCCGTCGACGAGATCGTCGGCCACCTCGTCGACGGCCCGCGCGAACACCTCGTCGTCGGCGACCCAGGCGTCGCTGCGCCCGATCTTCCGCCGGAGCCGCTCGAGCGCGGACCCGGCGGGAGCCGAGCGCGACGACAACGCGGCGTCGGAGAGGTCGCGCAACTGCGGTGCGCCCGAGATCCAGCCCCGGAACTCGCGCGCGACCGAGCCGTGGCTCAGCAGGCCCGCACGATAGAAGTCGTCGACGTCGTGGATCGAGTAGGCGATGTCGTCGGCGATGTCCATGATCGAGCACTCGAGCGACTGCTCCATCGCCGGCAGCCCGCGTCGGGCGGCGATGAGGTCGTCGGCGTCGAGGTCGTAGGCGGAGAACTTCACGACGTCGATCCCGGCCTCGGTGCGCCGGAGGCCGCGGGGGAGTGCATCGCCGAGGTCCGCGGCATCGACGAAGCGGGTCCACGGGTACTTCGCCACCGCGCTCCGGACGGCCGCAGTGAGGTTCAGTCCACGCGGCGCGGCGGCGCAGACATCGAGCGCGGTGATGATCCGGTACGTCTGCGCGTTGCCCTCGAACCCGTCGGCGAGGCCGAGGCTCTCGCGGGCCAGGCGGTCGAGCACGCGTTCGCCGAGGTGGCCGAAGGGCGGGTGTCCGAGATCGTGCGCACTCGCTGCCGCCTGCACGACCACGGCGTCGCAGCCGTGCTCGAGGGCGAACTCGCGCGCCGGTGATGCGGCATCCGTCAGCCCGACTGCGATCGCCCGCGCGACGGCCGTCACCTTGATCGAGTGGGTGAGCCGGTTGTGGATGAGCGGGCCGGCGCCGGGCTGCGCGATGACCTGCGTGACCGCGGAGAGCCGGGAGAAGTACGGGGAGAAGCGGATGCGCTCGAGGTCGAGCCGGAACTGCGAGTGCTCGCCGGTCACCTCCACGCTGCTGCGCGGCTCGGCCACCTGTCGGGTCGCGCGTCCCGCGATCATCCTCGCCCTCCCGCTGCACCGCCCGCGGGCGACGGATGCCGCGCGGGATCGTCTCCCAGACTAGGCGGTGCCGATTCCAACTGTTCGGTTGGAAACGCCCCACGAGGCGAGCAGTCGGAGACGCTCGGCGGAGGGGGAGCCCGGCTCGGCCGTGTAGATCATGAGCACCTGCCCGGGTTCCGCGGTGATCGCGAGCTCTTCGTACGCCAGCGTGAGGTCGCCGACGACCGGGTGGTGGAAGCGCTTGGTGCCGCTGCCGTGAGTCCTGACGTCGTGGGCACCCCAGAGCCTGCGGAAGGTGTCGCTGCGGGTGGACAGTTCGCCGATGAGGTCCTGCAGCCCGGTGTCGTGCGGGTCGCGGCCGGCTTCGCTGCGCATGATCGCCACGCACATCTCGGCGAACAGGTCCCAATCGGGGTAGAACTCCCGCGAGACGGGGTCGAGGAACTGGAATCGCGCGAGGTTGGGCGTACGGCCACCGTCGCCGATGACCGGCGAGTAGAACGCGCGCCCGAGTTCATTGGTGGCGAGGATGTCCTGGTGCTGGTCGCGCACGAACGCCACACCGTCGGTGATCGCCGCCAGCGCCCAGTGCAGGCTCGGCCGCGTCACGACCTGGCTCTTCACGCGCCGGCGAGCGCGGCCGGAGGAGGGGATGCCGTCGGCCGCGCGGGCGAGGTCGAGCAGGTGCGATCGCTCGGTGTCATTCAGCTGCAACGCGCGCGCGATCGCGTCGAGCACCGCAGCGGATGCCCCGGCGATCGCGCCGCGCTCGAGCTTCGCGTAGTACTCGACGCTGACGCCCGCGAGGGTCGCGACCTCGGAGCGACGCAGGCCCGCGACGCGGCGGTTCGGACCCGCCGGAATGCCCGCTCGCTCGGGGGTGAGCTTGGCGCGGCGCGACATGAGGAACTCGCGCACCTCGGCTCGATTGTCCATGCGGCAAGGATAGGTCGCCGGCTTCGCGCGATGGGTGCTCTCCTGGTACACCTCTCGTCAGGAACTCCCTCCGGGCAACGGGGGAGAGTTGGCTTGCCTCCATGTCCGACTCCCCGAAGGCCCCGCAGCATCCGTTCGGCCGCGTGCTGCCCGCGCTGCTCCTGCTGCTGACCGTGTTCGGGCCGATCTCCATGGACCTCTACCTCCCGGTGCTGCCGGCGCTGACGCTCGAGCTGGGCGCTGCGACCTCCGTCGCACAGCTGACCGTGACCGCCTGCCTCGTCGGGCTCGCCGCGGGGCAGCTCATCGCCGGGCCCGCCTCGGACCGGTTCGGCCGACGCGGCGTGCTCCTCGTCGGCGTCGTCGCCTACATCGTCACCTCGACGCTGTGCGCGATGAGCCCGACGGTGGGAACCCTGATCGTCGCCCGTCTCGTGCAGGGGCTGGCCGGGGGAGTGGGAATCGTGATCGCGCAGGCCGCCGGCCGCGACCTCTACTCCGGTGGGCCACTCATCCGCTACTACGGTCGCCTGACCGTGCTCGGCGGCCTGGCCGCGATCGTCGGTCCGCTGCTGGGCGGGCAGCTCGCCACCGTCACCGACTGGCGCGGCCTCTTCCTCTTCCTCGCGGGCGTCGGGGTGCTGATCCTGCTGGCGGTGCTCGCACTGTTCCGGGAGACCCTGCCGCTCGAACGGCGCACGCGCGGCGGCTTCGCGCAGACCAGACGCGACTTCCGGATGCTGCTGTCGGATCGAGTCTTCCTCGGCACGGTGCTGCTGCAGGGCCTCCTGTACGCAGCCCTGTTCGCCTACCTCGCCGGCGCCACGTTCGTGCTGCAGGGGATCTACGGGCTCACTCCGCAGGAGTACGCGCTCGCGTTCGGGCTCAACTCCGCCGGATTCATGCTCTTCGGCTACCTCGCCGGCCGGGCCGCCGAGCGGTGGAGCCTGCACGGAACCCTCCTCATCGGCATCCTCATGTGCCTGCTCGGTGCACTGGGGCTCCTCGCTGCTGGGGTGTTCCCGATGCCGCTCGGCGTGGTGATCGTCGCGCTCTTCGTGATGGTCAGCGGCGTGGCCGTCACGTCGCCGCCGGCCACGACCCTCGCGCTCGCGGAGCACCCGGCGACGGCGGGCACGGCGTCGTCGCTGCTCGGCATGGTGCGATTCGGGTTCGGCGGGGTCTCCGCCCCGCTCGTCGGCATCGCCGGCGCCGCCTCGATCCTGCCGCTCGGCATCGTGACGGTCGTGTGCGTCGCCCTCGCGGGCGCTGCGTACGCCGCGCTCGCCGCCCGCCCGAAAGCGAGTCCCTTCATCCCCGCGCCGGCCCTGTCGGCAGACGCCTGAGCAGCTCCCGACCCCGAGAACACCAAACCCGAAGGAGCCCACCACATGCGTGGAGTCATCATGCACTCGGCCGGCGACGTGCGCGTCGAGGAGCGCGACGAGCCGACCATCCTCGAACCCACCGATGCGATCATCCGCCTGTCCGCGTCGTGCATCTGCGGTTCCGACCTGTGGCCCTACCGTGGCGCCGAGCCGGTCGATCACACCCCGATGGGGCACGAGTACGTCGGCGTGGTCACCGAGGTCGGCGACGCGGTCCGGAACGTGAAGGTCGGCGACTTCGTCGTCGGATCGTTCTTCGCATCCGACAACACGTGCGAGATCTGCCGGGCGGGCTACCAGACGCACTGCGTGCATCGCCAGCCGGGGGCGGCCACGGGTGCGCAGTCGGAGTACTGCCGAATCCCGCTCGCCGACGGAACCCTCGTCGCCACGCCCGGTCACCCCGATCCCGAGCTGATTCCGTCGCTCCTGGCGGCATCCGACGTGCTCGGCACCGGCTGGTTCGCCGCCGTCGCCGCCGAAGCCGGCCCGGGCAAGACCGTCGCGGTCGTCGGCGACGGCGCCGTGGGGCTGCTCGGCATCCTCGCCGCGAAGGAGCTCGGAGCGGAGCGCATCATCGCGATGTCCCGGCACGCCGACCGACAGGCCCTTGCCCGCGAGTTCGGCGCGACCGACATCGTCGAGGAGCGCGGCGACGCCGGCGTGGCCGCCATCAAGGCGCTCACGAACGGACTCGGTGCGCACAGCGTCATCGAGGCGGTGGGCACCCAGGAGTCGATGATGCAGGCGATCCGCGCCACGCGCCCCGGAGGGCACGTAGGCTACGTCGGCGTCTCGCACGACGTGTCCCTCGACGGCCTGGACCTGTTCTTCTCGGGGGTGCACCTGCACGGCGGTCCCGCGCCCGTGCGGCGGTTCCTGCCCGAGCTGATCCAGCTGATCTGGGACCGGAAGATCGACCCCGGCAAGGTCTTCGACCTCTCCCTGCCGCTCGAGGAAGCGGCCGAGGGCTACCGCGCCATGGACGAGCGGCGGGCCATCAAGGTGCTCCTCACCATCGGCTGAGGCTGGGGGAGCGGCTGGAAAACGAATTCCCAACGCTCGCCAATGGAGATGCGGGAAGTCCGTCCGAAGTCCCCGGCGTACGCGGGCTCGCTCGGCCGTCTGACGGCGCAGGCTCGCATCGGCGCCACGAGACGGACGAATCCATCCGTTCGCATGCACGGATGCGGGGAGCCCGAGGCCGGACGAGAATGCGCTCATGAATCGCGTCGCGCAAGTGCTCGCCGTCCTCGAGGCCCTCACGCTGATCACGATCGGGGTGCTGGAGTCGTTCTTCTACCGCACGCCGGAGCTGTACCCGATCTTCCTGATCGAGCCCGACGACTACGACGCCGTGGCACTCTGGACGAGGAATGTGGGCGTCTACAACATGCTCATGGGCGCGGCCATCATCGTCGGCGTCGTGCTCGTGCACCGGGCGCAGGTGGCGGCCGGTCGTGCGATCGTGCTGACGATCTCTGCGATGCACCTGGTGCTCGGCGTCTCGCTCGTCGTCACGGCGCCGGAACTCTGGCTCTCGGCGATCTTCGAGTTCGGGCTGGCGTTGGCCGTCATCCTCGCGATCGTGTTGGGCGAGCGGCGCTCGGTCGGCCGCGGGGAACCGCAGGTCGCGAGGACCTGAATCGGGACAGCTTCTCCGGACCCTTCCGCGGCCGTCGGTCTGCCCACTTCCGTCCGTCATCGATGCGCCGATAATGCACATTATGTCGGTTCGTAAATCCCCTATCTGCAGGAAATGCAGATAGGAGAAGGATGGCTAACGTCCGATACCGTGTTCAGAAATCCCATCTGATCTCGATAATTGCCATCTGATCTCGATAATTGCCGTCGCGGCGCTTGTCCATTGCACTAAGTGGTGCCCGTCAGATTCGCCAGACTCACGCCACCCCGATTTGCTGCTGATCAGGAAATTCCGCGTCGGATCTTGCAGAATATGCAGGAATCCTGCAAAAATTGCAGACGCAGGAGGTGTTGACGATGTCACGTTCGGGCGGGACGATCTCGTACCTGCTGGTCCCAGGCGGCGTTCCGGATCCGGACGCGTTTCTTGCGCTGGTACTTGACGGGTGGGGCTCCGCGATGACGGCGCGAGGACTCGGGCGCGACTACATCAGAACGAGCCGCGCGGTCGTGCTGCAGCTCTGTGACTCCTCAGGAAAGTATCCTTGGGAATGGTCACCCGGCGATGCCGATGAATGGCTAGCTCACCTTCGCGGAGTTCGAGGACTCGCGCACTCGACCACCCGTCGATACCAAGGAGCGATCGAGGGCTTTTGCGAGTACGCGACCAGTCCCGCGTACGACTGGAGCGAGCAGTCCGCCCGACTGTTCGGTCGGGTCTTCGCGCAGGTGATCACCGAGTTCAACCGGGTCAAGCATTCCCAGGCCAACGAAGCGAGGCCCGCCAAGCGACCCTTCACGGTCCGGGAGCTGCAGCAACTCTTCGACCTGGCCGATCTGGAGTTCGAACGAGTGCTCGAGTCCGGTCGCAAAGGTGCTCTCAGCGTGCTGCGCGACTCTGCGGTATTGAAGATCGCGTATGCGTGGGGGCTTCGCGTCAACGAGGTACGACACCTCCAGGTCGTGGACTTCTCCCCCAACGCTCGCGCCCCGTACTTCGGCGACTACGGCAATCTGCACGTACGGTACGGGAAATCCAAGGCCGGCCGCGCATACAAGCCACGGAACGTGTTAACGGTCTTCGACTGGTCAGCCGAGGTCGTCCACGACTGGGTTCACCTCGGATTGCCGAGATACGGCGAACCGATCACGGATCTGTTCCCCACCAGCAGCGGCAGCATCGTCACGAGCAACAAACTCTGGCTACGCCTCAGCGAGTTCGTCGACGAGCTCGGCTTCCCGCCCGGGCTCGACTTTCACTCGCTCCGGCGCGCGTACGCGACCAACCTCGCAACGGTGTACGGATTCGATCTCAGGTTCGTGCAGTACCAACTCGGACATGAACATGCCGCGACCACATCCATCTACACGCTGCCTGCGGCTGACTTCCAGGTCAGAGAACTCGCCCGCGTCCACGCGGCAACACTCGAACAGAGCGGAGCATCCCAAGTCCGCCTCAATCACCGACTCAAGCTCCCTCCCCTCCCCGCAGCTCGTCGAAGCCGCCAACCGAACCGAGGCCAATCATGAAACGCGAAATCGAGTACCAATGGCGCGTGCGCGAGCTCATGGCTCGACAACGCATCAAGAGCAGCGCCGATCTCGTCGAGCCGCTCCGCGAACGCGGAATCACGCTGTCGCCATCCCAGATCTACCGCCTCGTCGCGCAAGACCCCGAACGCATCGCATTCAAGGTCCTCGTCGCCCTGTGCGACATCCTCCACTGCGAGGTCAACGACCTCGTCACCTTCACCGCAACCGACGCACGGACCATGCGGCGCAAGACCGCAGCAAACGGCGGTCCGGACATCCCGGACCTCCGCAACTACCGGCCAGTACGAGCCCGGGTGATTGACGAAGATGATGGCTAGGCCACGCACCTACGGCAAAACACGGGCCGCCACCATCATGTCACTCGAACCTCCCCAGCCTCGAGGACGACCGAGAACCACGGGCACCAAGACCTGCGACCGTTGCCACCGGTTGGTCGCAAAGATCCGCGTGCGATGGCCGGACGGCGCCATATGCGGGATCTGCTTCACCGAAGCGCTCCACACACACGGGCGCTGCCCAGGCTGCGGCGACGAACGACTCCTCCCCGGCCGCCACCCCGACGGCACCGCCATCTGCAGGGACTGCGCCGGCATCACCCGCCCAGAAATGCAGTGCGTCCGCTGCGAAACCGAGGCAGAACGCTTCCGCGGCGGCGCATGCGCCCGCTGCGTCGTCACCGAAGACCTCGAATCCCTTCTCAAGCCGACCACGCCCCCGGACCTTCGCCTCGTGCGGCTTGTGCAGGCACTCGCGAGCGCCGAGCGACCGGAAAGCACCTACACATGGATGCGAGGAAAAAGAGCCCGAGAACTCCTAACCGCGATCGGTGAACGCGAGATCGAACTCACCCACGACGGACTCGATCAACTACCCAGCTCCCCCGCGGTCGAACATCTCCGCGCCATCCTCATCCACCACCGCATGATCACCGCACCGGCCGACCATTACCTCGCGATCTTCGAACGCTGGCTGGCCAAGCGCCTCGATGAACTTCACGATCGACCCCAGATCGCATCGATCATCGAGCGGTACGCCACTTGGCACCACCTCAGCAGGCTGCGGAAACGGGTCGGAATCACCAACATGGACGTCGCGGCACGAGATGCACGGCAGCAGATCACCGAAGCAGGCAAGTTTCTGATCTGGGTCGAAGATCACGCCCACCTCACCGTTGAAACCTTCTCGCAACTGCACATCGACGAATACCTGACCGACGCCGTGAGCACCCGATACGAGATCAAGAACTTCATCTCATGGCTCTCACGAGGTCGAAGCGGGCGCCGTCAGCTCTTCGTCCCGAAGCGCAGAGCCGTACTCCCGCTTCCCGCTCTGACACAGCAGCACCGCCTGCAGGTGATCCGGAACGCGATCGAATTCGACCAGGTCGCACTCGGAACACGAGTGGCGGCACTGATCCATCTGCTCTGGGCGACACCGTTGACGCGGTTGGCCCAGCTCAAGATGGACTGCATCGAGCTCCGACCAGACGGAATGCACATCGCGCTAGGACCCACCCCAAGTGCGATCCCAGAGTTTCTCGCCCCGTTGTTCTGGCAGCATCTCGAGGACCGCACGAACCAGCAGACCACGAACGTGGGCACGGACTGGCTCTTCCCCGGCTACCGTGCCGGCCAGCACCTCTCCGTACCAACCCTCCAACAGCGCTTCAACGTCCTCGGCCTCGACCCACAGCGCACGCGCAACACCACCCTGAAGAGCCTCACCGGACAGATCGACGTGCGCTCCCTCGCTGAAACGCTCGGATACGCACCGAAGACCCTCAGCGCGCACGCCGAACGCGCCGGCGTCTATATGGGCGGATACGCCGCATCCAAGCGCGTCAACACGCCTACCACTATTTCACTAACGAAGCCGTAAGGCCCGCCCGCGAGAGGGTCCCTCAGAGGGAGGCGGCATCGCGCAAGCCCCTTGGCGATCATCAGTCCTGACCCCAGGAAACGGTGAAGTCATCCCCCGCGATGGTGAAGCTGTCGTCATCGATCTGCTCGATCGTCGGAGCAGTCCCCGCCGCAGCCCGCAAAGCATCTCTGTCGATCGACGACCTTCCAACCGATCTCGCGAACATCAGGATCTTCCACGAGTCGAACTGGACCCTGCCGTCTTCGGCCCAATCGACGTCAACTTCCGCTCCATCCATCAGCTCGAACCGGCAGCCTCGTCCATGAATTTGGAAACGGCCGATTCCCTCGAGGGCACCAGACCGCAGGGTGCCCTGCGCCTCTCGCGTCCGCAGCGCCATGGGCTGGCCAACGGCGGGCCGTTCGAATCCGATGTATTCGCGACTCAAGGCAGTCAGGCATCTGACGATCGTGTCTGCGAACCGCGCGACAATGTCGTCAGGCGAATCTCCCACCGTGATAACCAGCTGCTCCATGAGCCGAGCCTACGTTCTGGCGAGGCGGTGCTTTGCGTCCGGCTAGCCTGCCGCTCGTGCGTTGCCGGACATGCCCGCAAGCCGGTCCGTGATCGACGCCCGCAAGTGGATCGGTATCGGGCAGCACTCGCCGAGTTTTCTGGCTCCGTGAACGATGTGGCCGGAGCAGGCTCACAATGGAAATGTGATTGAACCGCGACCTGCGATGTGCCTCACCGAGGAAACCGTCGCCCTTGTCATGCACTTGCTGATCTCCGGAGAAATAACGCGTCCCGTCGCATGTCGATTTGTCGCCCCCTGGGTCGAGGGAGATCTACCGACGAGCGGCAGGGCGCACTCCGGTGCCCAGTATGTGCACGGATTCGACCTCGTGGGCGACGGGGGAAGTCGCGTTTGGCATGCGCCCTCGCTCGACGACGATCATGAGTACATCTTTGATCGAGATGAGATGGTTCACCGATGCGAGGCATGGTTGGCGAAGTCACAGCTCACGCAGCACCAGCAGTGACGATCTCGCTCTGAGGGGTCGGCCCGGGGACGCCCGCAGGCGGGTCCCCCACCCGCGCCCGTGCTCGAGCGAAGCACCAGGTGGCCAACCGGTCGAGGTTCCCGTGTGACCTGCCCGCGACACCGTCCCGGTGACGGGCGCCCAAACGCTTCAAGCGGGAGCGAGCTTTGTGGAAAAGCGGTTATGGGATTTCACCATCAATTCGAATCGACGAGGATGACGCCACTCCTCCCTTGCTCGCATCCGACCGCCGTCGCAGCGCCTCGGAGCCGAAACCAGCGGCTCCGAGGCGCTGTCAGCAGGTCATGCCGACGCGGGCTCCGGGAGCACCTCCGCCACCAGTCGCTCGACGCGTGCCCGGATCTCGTCGCGGATCGGTCGCACCGCCTCGATGCCCTGGCCGGCCGGGTCGTCGAGCTCCCAGTCCTCGTAGCGCTTGCCCGGGAAGATCGGGCATACGTCGCCGCATCCCATCGTGATCACCACGTCGGACTCGCGCACCGCGTCGGTCGTGAGCACCTTCGGAACGTTGTTCGCGATGTCGACGCCCGCCTCGGCCATCGCCTCGACGGCGACCGGGTTGATCTGGTCCTTCGGCGCGGATCCCGCAGAGAGCACCTCCACACGATCCCCCGCGATCGCGCGCAGCCACCCGGCGGCCATCTGCGAACGGCCGGCGTTGTGCACGCACACGAACAGCACGGTGGGCTTGTCGGTCATCTGGACTCCAATCGCTCGTTACCTCAAGCATAGATCACGATCTATGCATTGCAATCCCCGTTGCCGAGCATCGACGCCGATCGACGGATGCCGCGTCACCTCGCCCCCGGTGCGATGCAGCGTGCGACTCGCCCCACGCGTCACCTCACACGAGCGTCGCGAGCAGCTCCCGCACGTGGTGCTCGATCTCGTCACGGATGTCGCGCACGCGAGGGAGCGGAAGCCCCACCGGGTCGTCGAGTTCCCAATCGAGGTACCGGCGCCCGGGATACACGGGACACGCGTCGCCGCAGCCCATCGTCACCACGACGTCGGCCGCGCGTACGACCTCGTCGGTGAGCGGTTTCGGGAACTCTCCCCCGATCGGCACCCCGATCTCGTCGAGCGCCGTGACGACGACGGACCGCACGGCGTCGGCCGGCGCCGAGCCCGCCGTGCGCACGTGCACGCGATCTCCCGCGAGGTGGCGCAGGATCGCCGCCGCCATCTGCGACCGCCCGGCGTTCTGCACGCAGACGAAGAGCACCTCGGGGGTGCCTCCCGACCGCACCGGCGTGCGTGCCAGCGCCTCGAGGCGATCTCGGGCGAACACCGCGGTCGACGATGCGAGTTGCCGCGTCATCCGCGACTCCGACGTGAGGAGCGCCGCGCTCTCGCGTACATAGCGCCGCACGGTCTCGCGGCCGAAGATGCCGGCGAATCGCTCCGCGAGGTCGCGCGTGATGCGCTCGAGGACCGCCTCGTCGAGCGCGGCCGCTCCCCCGCCCGCCGGCTCGCCGAGCAGGTCGGTCACGCGATCGACCTGGTCGGGCGCGATCGAGTACCAGGCGCGACGACCCTCCGGCCGGCGCACGAGCACGCCCTCGTCGGCGAGGGCCTTCGCGTGGTGCGACACCGTCGGCTGCGTGAGCCCGAGCGCTTCGGCGAGGGCCGTCACCGTCGCGCGCGCATCGGGGCTCTGAAGGATGAGGCCGAGCATGCGCGCGCGCGTCGGATCGGTGATGAGGGCGGCGCTCGCCGCGCTTCGATTCGCCGACCGCGATTCCATAGACGTCAGTCTATGTGCACCGCCCGCGGTGCCGCGGCGCGCCACTCCTCCGGCTGCGACGTGTCCGGCGCGCTCGAGTGGCCGGCGGCGAAGGAGCACGCGCCGCGTCCGGCCGGACGCCGCGCGTGCCGCGTTCGCGGCTCAGGCCTCGGCCTGGCCCGTGCGCCGCTCGTACTTCTCGAGGCGCCGTCCCGACGCGGGCATCCCGAACTCGTTGAGCGGCCCGCTGGCCACGCGTTCGGGAAGCCGTTCGTCGGTCGGGCACTCGAGCAGCACGTTCGGCGTCGATTCGTCGATGTGGTGCTCGAACATCGGGTGGCCGCAGAGCGGACACGGGCGCTCCCCCAGGTCGCTCCGATCGTCGGGACCCTCGTCGAGCACCGGCTTGTTCTCGAACGCCGGCGACATGACCTCGTCGACCCGTTCGAAGAATCGGGTGAATCGATTTCCGGACTCTGGAACCGCCTTGTCCCCTGTCATGCCGCGAATGGTACTCCCGCGGCGGCGGGCCCGCCAGAGGCGTTCGGGGGGTCTCGAGCTATAGACAGTGGCACTATCGATAGTTACAGTATCCATATGCGGATGTCGGAACTCAGCGCCGCGACCGGTGCGCCGATCGCGACCATCAAGTACTACCTCCGCGAGGGACTCCTCGCGCCGGGCGAGCGCACGAGCCCGAACCAGGCGAACTACGGCGACGCGCACGTCCGCCGCATCCGCCTCGTCCGCGCGCTGCTCGGTCCCGGCGGGCTGGATGTCGCGACCGCGAAGGACGTCGTCGCTGCGATCGACTCCGACCTGCCGATCAACCATGTCTTCGGCATCGCCCAGCGCGCGGCATCCGTGCGCCTCACCGGCCTCGGAGGCGACGACGAGGCCCTCGCCAGAGTGGACGAACTGCTCGCCGGCCTGCGGATCCACCCGTCCAATCCGGGGCGCGAGGCCGCCGCCGCCGTGATCGCCGCATTCGAGTCCACCGGCCAGCGGCATGAGCCCGACTGGTATCGCCGCTCTCTCGAGGCCGCGCTCGTCGTCGCGGAGGCCGACCTCGACATGGTCGAACGCCGACAGGGGCGCGACGCCCAGGCCGAGACCGTCGTCGTGGGAACGGCCCTCGGCGACGCCCTGTTCGCCGCGCTGCGGCGGGCCGCCCAGGAGCACGTCTCCACCCTTCGCTACGAGCCGGTCGCACCGGTCGAGCCCGACCACCGGGAGCATCCAGATGTCCGTCAGCACTGAGGTCCGCGCCACCGCGCAGGACGTCGACACCCGCCTCACCGTTCGCGCCGTGACCTGGCACCGACCACTCGCCGTGCTCGTCCTGCTCATGGTGGCACTCACCGCGGCGAGCGTCGCCGGACTCCTGCTCGACGAGCGCGAGCTGCTCGGCCAGCCGATCTGGGCCAAGCCCCTCAAGTTCTCGGTCTCGATCCTCATCTATTCGGTCACGTTCTCGTGGCTCATCGGCCTCACGCGCGGACGGCTGCGCCGCGTCGCGTGGTGGGCGGGCACCATCGCCGCGGCCGCACTCCTCGTCGAGATGGCCGTCATCGTCGGCGCGGTCGTCGCCGGCACCACGAGCCACTTCAATGTGTCGACCCCGCTGAACACGACGCTCTGGGCCGTGATGGCGGCCTCCATCGTCGTCGTCTGGGTGGCGTCCCTCCTCGTGTCGCTCGCCCTGTTCCGCGCGCCGCTCGGCGACCGCGCCCGAACCCTCGCGATCCGCGCCGGCGCGCTCGTCGCGCTCCTCGGCATGGGTCTCGCGTTCCTCATGACCGGACCGACGGCGGCGCAGCTGCAGGACTTCCGGGGGGTCGCCGGGGCGCACTCCGTCGGGGTCGCCGACGGCGGCGCCGGCATCCCGATCCTCGGCTGGAGCACCGAGGGCGGCGACCTGCGCATCCCGCACTTCATCGGCATGCACGCGCTGCAGCTCCTCCCGCTCGCCGCGATCCTCCTCGAACTCGCGGCGCGACGCATCCCGCAGCTCCGACGTCCCGCGACGCGACTCGGCGTCATGCGCGTGCTCGTCGCGGTCTACTTGGGCACCGTGGCGATCGTGACGTTCCAGGCCCTCGCCGGCGAGTCGATCGTGGCGCCCGGCGGTGCCACGATCGTCGCAAGCCTGACGCTCTGGGCGGCCGCACTCCTCGCCGTCGCCGTCACGCTCGGGGTCGCATCACGCAGCGAGGCTCCATCGCAGGTCGGCGACTCCGCGGCATCCGTCGCCCGCTGAGCCGCGCCGCGCTCGGTCCGGTCAGGCCTCGCCGAACCCGGATGCCGCGAGCTCGGCGAGCGCGTCGACCGCCGCCGCCCCGTCGGGGTCGCTGCTCGCGATCTCGACCTCGTCGCCCTTGACGAGGCCGAGGGCCATGATGCTCAGGAGGCTCTTCGCGTCGGTGCCGTTCACCGTGACCCGCTGCGGGAACGTCGTCGCGAGCTTCACGAGCTCGGCGGCCGGCCGAGCGTGCAGCCCGTCGGCGTTCTGGAGCGTGATCCGGCGCGCGTGCGTCGTCGATGCGGGCGTCGCCTCGACCGCGGTCGCGGCCGCACCCGCCTCGCCGACCCCGGCGCCGGGCGGCCCCGACCCGCGCGCCGACTCCGCGGCCCGCACGACCTCCTCGAGCGGCGCGCCCGACTCGGCCGCAACGGATGCCGCGACACCGCCCTCGACGAGCGGCGCGTCGACGATCCGCACGCGGCCGCGTTGCTCGTCGTCGAGGAAGTCGAGCACCGTCTCGGCGGTGAGGATCGCGGAACCGAGGTCGCAGAGCACGACGACGCCTGCACCGGCATCCGCCTCGCCGATCGCCGTGTTCACCCGATCGAAGCTCGTGCCGATGCGACCGTCGTCGGTGCCCCCGGCCGCGACGAGCGCGGCGGTCGGCGCCATCTGGCGTGCGAGGTCGACGAGGCCCTCGGCGATGCGTTCCGAATGCGAGACGAAGACGACGCCGACACGACCAGCCGACGTCATCTCACGCGCTCGTCCCGTTCGACGCGGCCTCCGCCGCAGCCTCGAGCAGCAACGCCGAGGACTGGGCGCCGGGATCCCGGTGTCCGGCCGACCGCTCGCCGAGGTAGCTCGCGCGACCCTTGCGAGCGACGAGCGGCTCGGTTGCCACGGCTCCTGCGGCCGCGGCGTCGGCCGCCGCACGCAGCACGGCAGCGGCATCCGCACCGCCCGCAGCCGCGCTCGCGGCGGCGTCGACGGCAGGAGTCCACGCGTCGACCATCGTCTTGTCGCCCGACTCGGCCTTACCGCGCGCGACGATGCCGTCGCGGCCCGCCTGGAGCAGGGCGGCGACCGCGTTGCCGTCGAGGGAGACCTCGCCGCCGACCGCGCTCGACGCCCGCAGGTACGCGGTGCCGTAGAGCGGACCCGCCGCGCCGCCGACGGTGGAGATGAGCGTCGTCGCGACGAGCTTCAGCACGTCGCCCGGCGTGGATCCGGCGGGCAGGTCGTCGAGCTTCGGCAGCACGGCCTGGAAGCCGCGATCCATGTTCTCGCCGTGGTCGCCGTCGCCGATCTCCCGGTCGAGGTTGATCAGTTCGACGCGGTGCTCCGAGACGACGTCGGCGCTGCGGCGGACCCAGTCCACCGCCCAGTTGATGTCGAGCCCCACCGGCGCGCCCCTAACGGCCCCACCGGAGGGCCGCCGTCTGCACGGGGGCGTCCCAGTATCGGATCATCTCGTCGTCGAGCTTCAGCAGGGTGATGGAGAAGCCCTGCATCTCGAGCGAGGTGATGTAGTTGCCCACGAGCGAGCGCTCGATCGTTATCCCCTGCTCTGCGAGCACCTCCGCCGCCCGACGGTAGGCGAGGTACAACTCGATCTGCGGCGTGCCGCCCATGCCGTTGACGAACAGGAGCACGCGGTCGCCGGATGCGTACGGAAGGTCCTCGAGGATCGGATGCAGCAGCCGATCGACGATCTTGTCGGCCGGCTCGAGCTTGATGCGCTCGCGCCCGGGCTCGCCGTGGATGCCGATGCCGATCTCGACCTCGTCCTCCGCGAGGGTGAAGCTCGGCTCGCCTGCGTGGGGCACGGTGCAGGGAGTGAGCGCCATGCCCATCGACCGGGCGTTCGCGTTGACGCGCTCGGCGACCGCGGCGACCTCGTCGAGCGACAGGCCCTGCTCAGCGGCGGCCCCGGCGATCTTCTCGACGAGCACTGTGCCGCCGACGCCGCGTCGCCCCGCGGTGTAGAGCGAGTCCTTCACGGCGACGTCGTCGTTCGTGACGACCGCCCGGACCTCGATGCCGTCGGCGCCCGCGAGTTCGGCTGCCGTCTCGAAGTTCAGCACGTCGCCCGTGTAGTTCTTCACGATGTGGAGCACCCCCGCACCGCCGTCGACGGCCTTCGTCGCCGCGAGGATCGGGTCGGGCGTCGGGGAGGTGAAGACCGCGCCGGGAACCGCGGCGTCGAGCATCCCGAAGCCCACGTAGCCCGCGTGGAGCGGCTCATGACCGCTTCCGCCACCCGAGACGATGCCCACCTTGCCGGCGATCGGCGCGTCGGCCCGCACGACGTGGATCGGGTCCGTCACGACGCGGACGATGTCGGCGTGCGCGATCGCGAACCCGGCCACGGACTCGTCGACGACGCGCTTCGGATCGTTGATGATCTTCTTCACGGAGATCCCTTCCCCTCGGCTGCACGCGCCCTGCGACGTTGCATCGACGCTGAGGCAGCACTCCCCTCGCCCAAGCTACCCCCGCATCGAGGCTGTTGGTAAGGGCAATCCGGGAAATGCCGCCAGCCCTTCCCCGCGCGTCCGGCACGTGGGTAGGGTGGGCCTAGTTCCGCCCCTGGGCGCGGCCCTCGGGCTCGGCGAAAGGATGGAAGGTCAACGTGGACGATCTCGGTTTGTTGTTCCTCTCTGAACTCATCGGCACGGCGATGCTCGTGCTGCTCGGCTGTGGCGTCGTTGCGAACGTCGCGCTCGCGAAGACGAAGGGCTTCAACGGCGGGTTCCTGATGGTGACCTTCGGCTGGGGCTTCGCGGTGTTCGCCGGCGTGATCGTGGCCTACATCTCGGGCGCGCACATCAACCCCGCGGTGACGCTCGGGCTCGTCGCCAACGGCGCCACCGAGTTCGGGAACGCGGCGCTGGGCGTCACCGTCCCCGTCGACTTCCTGAGCGTGAGCGCCTACATCGTCGCGCAGCTCATCGGCGCGATCATCGGCGCCGTGATCGTGTGGCTCGCCTACAAGCAGCACTTCGACGAGGCTCCCGAGCCCGCTGCGAAGCTCGGCGTCTTCTCGACCGGCCCGGCGATCCGCTCGTACGCGTGGAACCTCGTGACCGAGATCATCGGCACCTTCGTGCTCGTGTTCGTGGTGATCGGCTTCGGCCGCAACGGCGACGGGAGCGGACTCGCGGCGCTCGGCGCTCTGCCCGTGGCGCTCCTCGTGATCGGCATCGGCGTGTCCCTCGGTGGTCCCACCGGCTACGCGATCAACCCGGCGCGCGACCTCGGTCCGCGCATCGCGCACGCGCTGCTGCCCATCAAGGGCAAGGGCGCGAGCGACTGGAGCTACTCGTGGGTGCCGGTCGTCGGTCCCATCATCGGGGGCCTGCTCGCCGGATGGGCGGCGATCCCGCTGCTCCCGATCCTCGGTTGACCTCGCGACGGGCCGGCTCGAATGAGCCGGCCCGTCTGCGTGGCCCATCTGCGTGAACCGACTGCACCAGACCGGTCGAGGATGACCGGTGATCGAAGAAATGAGAGGACGGCATGGCCGACTACATCCTGGCGATCGACCAGGGAACCACCAGTACGCGCGCGATCATCTTCGACAAGAAGGGCTCGATCGTCTCGACCGGGCAGCTCGAGCACGAGCAGATCTTCCCCAAGGCCGGCTGGGTCGAGCACGACCCCGCCGAGATCTGGCGCAACACCCGGGAGGTGATCGGCCAGGCCCTCGGCAAGGCCGACCTGACCCGCCACGACATCGCCGCGGTGGGCATCACGAACCAGCGCGAGACCGCCGTCGTGTGGGACAAGAACACCGGCGAGCCCGTCTACAACGCGATCGTGTGGCAGGACACCCGCACCCAGTCGATCGTCGACCGGCTCGCGGCCGACGGCGGCGTCGAGCGGTTCAAGCAGCAGGTCGGGCTCCCGCTCGCCACCT
>NZ_RHHB01000025.1 GCF_003710805.1 Agromyces tardus
GCGGTCGCGCGCGTCACGCGCGTCGGCTTCGGCGCGGTCGCGCTCGGCGCGGGCCCGTTCCGCGGCGCCCTGTTCCGCGCTGCGTTCGCCGGCGGCATCCGTGGAGGCCTTCGCCGCATCGCGTCCGGCGGCTCCGTCGTCTGCGGTGCCCGCCCGCGAGGCAGGCGCGCGCCTCGCCGTCGTCGGCCGACCCGCGGTTGCCTCGCCGGCGACGGCCCCGTCGAGGTCGACCGCGTCGAGGCCGACGGCCTGCAGGCTCCGCACGAGTCGGCCGGTGCGCACCGCCTCCCCCGCGGCCGCGTCGATGGTGCCCGCGATGAGGGTCTGCTCCACCTCGTCGAGCACCGCGCGCGACGGGCTGCGGTCGGCGGCATCGCCCAGTGCGGCCGCCTGCTGCAGCAACGAGGCCACGAGCTTGCGCCGCTCGCCGGCGAGACGGGTCAACTCCCGGCCATCGCCGGCGGCTTGCGCCTCGCGGAGTTCGGCGCCCAGTGCCACGAGCTCGTCGAGCCCGTCGGCGTGCTCGCGGGCGACGGCGTTCGCGATCCACGCCGCGGGCGACGGCTTGCGCAGCCCGCCGATGCGCGCGGCGAGCTCGGGATCGCCGGGCTTGGCCGCCTTGGCCCGGGCGTTCCGCGCCGCCGTGAACTCCTCGGGCACGAGCGCGTAGAGCTCCTCGGCCGCGACGGTCAGCGCGTCGGTCGCCATGCCGTCCATCTTGGCCCGTCGGTCAGCCCGTGTCGTGGCTCGCCAGTCATCCCGTGTCTTCGCCCGCCGGTCACCCCGTTGCGACGAGCACGAGGATGATCCCCTGGCTGATGGCGACGAACGCGCCCACGACCATCGCCACGACCGAGACCCACTGCGGTCCCGTGCGCGGGTCGCGACGAGCCTGCCGATACCCGATGACGCCGAGCACGATCGCGATGAGCGCGACGGGAAGCGCCCAGGTGGCGGGCAGCAGCACCGACGCGATCGCGAGCAGCACCCCGGCGATCGCGGCGAGCGAGAGGCGGCGCGGCTGCGCGTCGCCGTCGCCCGTGCGGTTCGCGCTCATCGCCCGGTCACCTTCTCGATGCGCATCACGAGGATGACGCGGTCGGCCCGATCGGCGGGCGCCTGCGTGCCGGGGTTGCCGTACCTCCGGCCGAGGCGCACGTAGAACGCCCCCTCGGGGTCGGGGATCACCTCGACCAGGCGGCCGCGCACCTCGACGTACTTGTACGGCGCCTCGGGATCGATCGCCTCGAGCGTCATCCGCGGGTCGCCCTGCAGGTTGCGGAACTTCTTGCGCTTCGTCGTGTGGGTGAAGCGCAGCGTGTCGCCGTCGCGTTCGAACCACATCGGGTTCACCTGCACGCTCCCGTCGGGCCGCACCGTGCCGAGGTGGCCGAAGACGGGCGCGGCGAGGATGCGGGCGAAGTGCTCGTCGATCTCCACGGTCATGCGTCCCAGTCAACCGCACTCCGGCACCGTGCGCCGCCGAGCCGGGCGGCGGGCGAGCGGATGCCGCGTCCGACCGCCCACGTCGGCCTGTCGCTTCGCGCGCGGAGCCATTCGCTCGTGTCACCGCGCGGCTGAGCCCGCAGAAGTCATGCAAACCGATACATTCAGGCTCAAGGCAGGACGATCGGTCGTCGAACGGCCCGCCAGGCACCGAGAGAACGGAATGCGGATGGAACGGTCCGATCGAGCACTGAGGGAATTCTTCGGCTCGTTGCAGTCGGTAGGCGGTACGCCTGCGCCGGTGGCGGTGCGCCCGGTGCGCGACGTGGCCGACGTGCTGCTCGACCGCGTCATCGCGGAGGAATCCGAAGTGCTGCATCAGGGCTTCCGGGCCGGTGCCGAGTACGCCGTCACCCGCATGGACTCGGAGCGCGAGCGGGTGCTCCATCGGCTCGAATGCTCGGTGCTCGAGCCGCAGCTCGACCGCCGTGCGCAGTGGACCGACGCGCGCCGCGCGCGACTCCTGGCCGACCACTCGTACCGGCTGCCGCTCCCCACGCTCCTGACCCGCGACGACGCCCGAAGCCTCGACCCCGTGCGCAGCTGCAAGGTCTGCTGGCCCAACGTGCATGGCAGCGAGCCGCGACCGCTGCGCAAGCTGCAGGCCCGCGGACTGCGCGCCCAGCACGTCGGCCACGTGCTCGCCACGCCGGGCGGCGACTCGCTGGGCCCGATCGTGAGCACCGCGAGCCATTCGACCACCGGCGACGACGGACAGCGACGTGAGGTCGTCGAGGTCGTGACCTCGTGGCACCGCCTCGAGTACGCCCCGTCGGACTCCGTGTACATCTGGGACCTGCCCACCGATTCCGAGGCGATCGAGCGCAAGATGCGACTGTTCGCGCGCCTGGGCTCCGACCTCAGCCCGGCCGACTCCGACTGATCGGGCCCGCGCGGCGCGGTCGTGAGGCCGCCGCGCAGGCGAGCGGATGCCGCGAACCGGGGCTGCGACGCGACCGCGCCGTATGGCGATGTCGGCGCCGCGCAGTGCGAGGATGGAGCGTGGCCCACCGCGAGCGGGAGACGTCCGGTGCCGGCGCCTCGGCGCTGACGCGTCCTTGGCCTGCGCGCACACCCTGGTGGCTGCTCCTCGTGCTCGGCGTCGGCGCCGTCGCGATCGGACTCGCGCTGTGCCTCGACGCGAACGCCCCGCTGCCGGAGATCTTCCTGCTGATCGCGCTCGGGTTCCTCGTGTGCGGTCTCGACGACCTCCTCATCCTCGACGAGCCGCGCCCACGACCGGTGCCCGTGATCATCGGCGTCTCGTTCATCGTGTTCGGCGTGCTCGCCGCAGCCTGGGGACCGCGCTATCCGGTGGTGCTCGCCTACGCGATCGCCGGCGTGCTCGGACTCGCGGGCATGGGCCGCATCCTCGCACCGCTCCTTCGCGGCGAGCGCACGCGCCTGCTCACGGTCACGCGGGGCATCGTCGAGATCGCGCTCGCGATCATCGTGTTCTTCGTGCCCTTCACGACGCTCGTGGTGCTCGCGATCGGGTTCGGCATCCGCGTCATCGTGTCGGGCGTGCGCCTCGGGTACACGGCGCTGCGGGTCGCGCGACCGGCGGCGGCGCCCGCGGCAACCGAGGAGGCGGCGCCTCATCCGCCCACACGACCGATCGACACGATCCCCGCCGACGGCGCCGCGCCCGAACCCGGATCCGCCGCCGACCCGAGCGCCTGACCGCGGCGTCCGTACGATGGCCTGATGACCGAACCGACGGATGCCGCGGCGATCGAGCCCGGCGTCTACGAGCATTACAAGGGCGCCCGCTACGAGGTGCTCTTCGTCGCCCGGCACAGCGAGACCGAGGAGGAGTTCGTCGTGTACCGGCAGCTCTACGGCGACGGCGGCCATTGGGTGCGCCCGGCCGCGATGTTCGCCGAGACGGTCGAGCGCGACGGGTGGATCGTGCCGCGCTTCGCTCGAGTCTCACCGCAACCCTAGCCGCAGGCCCCTGCCTCGCGCCGCCGGACGGCGCTCCCGGTCAGTGGAACACCGACCGAGCCGTCGCCGTGACCTCGATCGGCACGGTCACCGGCACGAAGTCGGTGCTGATCGGCGCGTGCCACACCGCCCGCAACGTGATGGTGGCGCTCTGTCCGTCGTCGGATGCCGCGCGCACGAGCTCGAGGCCTTCGAGGCTGTGGCCGGCATCGCCCAGGTAGTCCGCCGCGGCATCCGCGACCGCGACGGAGTCGAGTTCGAGTTCGAGCCGCTCCCCCTCGATGCGCACGCTGTCGAGCTCCCACGCCTCGGCGGCGGCGAGCGCGGCGCCGTCGGCAAGCGTGAAGAGCCGCTTGCGTTCGAGGTAGAGCGAACTCGCCGAGACCACGACGAGCACGAGCGCGAGGCCGAGCACGCAGTAGAAGATCGTGAGCAGGAGCGTGGACCCGGTCTCGTCGCTCGGGTCGGTTCGGTGCGGCTGCTCTGGGTTCACGGCGCGCCGACCCCGAAGCGCGAGACCGTCTGGGTGGCGCTCGCCTCGAGCGGCACGCTGGCGATCGGAGTGATCGCGAGCACCTCCGGCATGAGCGGGAGCGCGACGGCGGCTCGCACTCGAGCGGTGACCCGCGATCCAGGTTGCGTGCAGTCCCCGCTGCACGAGAGCGTGACGGTCGCCGAGCCCGCGTCGACCCCGTAGTCGGCGAGCGCGATCCGCACCGCTCGATCGACCGCTCCCGTCGCTCCGCCGTCACCGCCCTCACCCGTCGCGGCCTGCTGCGCGGCGATGCGGGCCGCCTGCCGGGCAGCGCCCTCGACGCCGAACGCACCCGCCTGGATCGCGGCGACGGCGAGCACGAGGTAGACCAGCGAAACGAGGAGGATCATGCCGACGGTGAGGAACTCGAGCGACGCAGACCCGCGCTCGCTCGTACACCGCGCCTCAGTCGACCGACTCGACCGCGGCATGGCCGGTGACCTCCAATCCGCGTGGCGGACCGATCAGTCCGACGACCGGGAGCGCCGTGACCACCGTGACCGAGATCGCCGGGACCCCGGCGGCGCTCGTCGTCGCGGCGCTGACGTCGGTGCCATACGACGGCGCGACGGCGGCGCCGATGAGCTCCCGTGTGCGCTCCACACCGGCGGCGGGCGAGGATCCCGCGAGCGCCGCGTAGCGCGCTCCTTCGGCCGCCGCGTCGAGCACGGTGTTGCGCACGTGCAGGGCGAGCGCGAGCTGCACCACGGCGAGCACGAGCGTCGTGAGCAGCACGCCGACGAGCGAGAACTCCGCAACCGCCGAGCCGCGCTCGTCGCCGATGAACCCGGTCAGAATCCCACGACGCGGGAGATCGCCTGGTCGAACACGCCGCTGAGCGCTGGCCCCGCCAGCCCCCAGATCACGATCACGAGCCCGGCGGTCATGAGCGTGATGAGCACCCAGCCGGGCACGTCGCCCCGCTCGTCGCTGAGCCGGCGTGCGATCCGATGTGGCATCGGCGTTCCTTTCGTGGAGGTGGAGGATCGGCGAGCGACGCATCAGAAGCCCGCCTGCAGCACGAGGTAGCCGGGGAACAGCGCGAACGCGATCGTGACCGGCAGGATCAGGAAGATGAGGGGCACGAGCATCGCGATCTCCTTGCGGCCGGCGAGCTCGATGAGAGTTCGCTTCGCCTCGGCACGGGCGTCGCCCGCCTGGGCGCGAAGGACCGCGGCGAGGGGGGCGCCACGTTCGAGAGCGCCGAGCACCTGGTCGATCGCGCGTGCCAGGCCCGGGTGGTCGAGCCCGTCGCGCAGGTCGGCGAGGGCGGATGCCAGCGGCACGCCGGCACCGACCGCCGCCACGACCCCCGCGAACTCGCCGGGCAGCTCGCCCGAACCGATGCGGGCGACCCGGCGGATCGAGTCGAGCATTCCCTCGCCAGCGGTCAGGCTCAGGGTGAGGAACTCGAGCACGGTCGCGAGCTCGGCGGAGACGCGAGCGAGCCGCCGACGCGCGGAGCGTTGCAGCAACCAGTCCCGGACTGCGGCACCGAGTGCCGCGGCGATGAAGGGCGCCGCGATGCGGACGACGCCGGGTGCCGTCGCGAAGCCGGGAGCGAGCAGCACGAGCGCCGACGTGCCGGCGAATGCGGCTGCCGCCCAGGCGAGCTGTTCGCCGCGGAAGCGCTCCACCGTCGATGCGGATCCCGCCTGACGGAGTCGCTTCGCGATCGCATCGTTGCCGCCGAGGAGTTGCGATGCCGTCGCGCGAAGGCTCGCGGCGAGCGGTCCGAGCATCACCCCGAACACGGGACTCGGGTCCGACGAGCGTCGCGCGAGCAGCTGGCGCGCCTCGGCGGAGATGTCCGCGACGTAGGGCGCGACGCGCGCCATGAGCCGGGGTCGTCCGAATCGAGGGGTCGCCACGACGACGAGCCAGAGGCCGAGGCCGAGCACGACGCCGAGCAGCACGCTCACCGCGGGGACCGCGTTCAGTGGAACCATCGGCGCTCCTCGGGGAGCCGACCGAGCCCGATCATGAGCCGGTAGGCGATCAGCGTCACTGCGACACCGCACAGGATGAGGGCGGTGCCGGCCACGGAGTCGTACGCGACGAGCGTCTCGGGACGACTGGCGAGCACCACGAGCAGCAGCCAGGGGGCTGCGACCCCGAGGCGGGCCGCGTTGCGGATCCACGACTGGCGCGCGACCACCTCGGCACGGAGCGCCGCATCCTCGCGCAGGTAGCCCGACAGTCCGCGGAGCACCGCGGTGACATCCGTGCCGCCGACCTCGCGCGCCATGCGCAGGGTCTCGAGGATCCGGTCGGCGACCGGGTCGGCGAGCGCGGACTTCAGGCTGTCGAGGCTCGCCCCGAAGTTGCCGGTGCGCCGGAACTCGTCGGCGAACGCGGCGAAGGCGCCCCGGGTGGCGGCCGGACCGAGTTCGGCCAGCGCCCCGATGCTGTCGGGCAGCGACATGCCCGCGCGCACCGACGACACCAGGTGGTCGACGACGTCGGGCCAGATCGCGCGGTTCGCGGTGCGCCGCCGGTTCGCGCGGCCGCGGATCACGACCGGCACGAGCGCAGCGCCGAGCACGCCCGCCACGATCGTGAGCACGGGGACCCCGAAAACGGCTTGCGCGAGGGCGGTGCCGACGACGGCGAGCAACAGTGCGACGACGACCACGACTCCCAACGGAACCGTGCCGAGGCCGGCGAGCGCGAGTTCGTCGCGCACGGGCGACCCGATGCGTGCCTGCGTCGCAGGTGACGAGCCTGCGGGCCAGAGGAGCGGCGACACGACGAGGAGCAGGCCGAGTCCGAGCAGTGCTCCGAGGGCGAGGCTCATGCGGCGGCACCGTCGAGGACGACGTCGGGGTCGAAGCCGGCAGCGCGATACTTCCCGAGTCGGGCCGGTCGCGCGCCGGTGGGCGAGAGGCATCCGTCGACCGTCGTGAAGAGCAGTTCGGAGTCGACCATCGCGTCGGCGACCAGCCCGTTCGGTGCCGCGATCTCGGCGACGCGACGACGACCGTTGCGGTCGATCGTGAGATGCACCACGAGGTCGATGCAGCTCGCGACGGTCGGTACGACGAAGGACGCGTCGATGTTGCGCCCGGCGAGGAGCGGCAGCGTGCTGAGCTTGATGAGCGCGTCGCGCGCCGAGTTCGCGTGGATCGTGCACATGCCCGGCAGGCCGGAGTTCAGGGCGATGAGCAGGTCGAGGCTCTCGGCCTCGCGCACCTCTCCGACGATGAGCCGGTCGGGCCGCATGCGCAGTGCCTCCTTGATGAGGCGGCGGAGCGTGACCTCGCCCGTGCCCTCCAGGCTCGGCTGACGGCACTGCATCGACACGAGGTCGCGCACGTCCAGGTCGAGTTCGAACGTCTCCTCGACCGTCACGACGCGGTCGCCGCTGCGCGCGCCGGACATGAGCGCGTTGAGCATCGTGGTCTTGCCCGTGTGCGTCGCCCCCGAGACGAGGATGTTCGCGCCGGCGAGCACGCTCATGCGCAGGAACTCCGCCGCCTGCTGGGTGAGGGATCCGAGCTCGACGAGCTCCGGGAGCGAGCGGATGCGCTGCCGGAACTTGCGGATGTTCACCGCCCAGTGGGCGCGCGTGACATCCGGGATCACGACATGGAGCCGCGAACCATCGGGCAGCGACGCGTCGACGAACGGCGACGACAGGTCGACGCGACGACCGGAGGGCTGCAGCATCCGCTCGACCAGGTCGCGCACCTCTCGGTCGGAGAGCACGAGCGTCGTGAGCTCGGGCACGCCGTCGCGGGCGATGAACACCCGCGTCGGCGAATTCAGCCAGATCTCTTCGACGGTGGGGTCGTCGAAGAACGGCTGCAGCGGGCCGTAGCCGGTGAGCGACGCCACGACGTCGCGGGCCGTGCCCGCCTCGTCGCCCAGCTGCGCGTGCGCCCCGCCGAGCGCCCGCTCGGAGTACCGGCGCACCTCCTCGTGTGCGTAGCGGGCCGCGACCGACTCATCTCGGGCGAGATCGACGCCCTCCCGCAGCACCCGCGTGCGCACGCGCTCGGCGATGGTGCGCACGGGATCGGTCATGCGGTCCATCTTGGAGAACCGGCCGGATGCCGCCGCGGACTTATCCACATCGGGCACTCGGATGCCACGGTTGACCCACGCCGCGCGACCGGCGTAGCGTTCGGCGCGTCGGCTCGCGGTCGGGTCGGCGTGAGGGGGGACCGCAATGGGAACGAAGCAGGTGACGGGGTCGTCGTTCGACGGGCTCGTGGAGGCGTTCGCCGGGGTGCTGGACGAGCATGCGCCGACCACGAACACACCACGCGACTACACGGTCGTCGGGTGGAGGGCGCAGGCGGGCGGGCCCGTCGGGAAGCGCATCTACTACGTCGACGTGGAGGTCTCGGGACCCGACGTCGAGTAGGTCCGCGGCTCGTCACCGAGCGTGCGCGGCGTTCAGCGCAACCCGTGGCGAACTCGAAGGAAGACGGCGTAGAACAGGGGGCATGACAACGTCGGCGCTGCTGCTCGGCCCGATGCTGCGGTACGTCGACGAGACGTCCGCGAGCGTCTGGGTCGAGACGCGCTCGGCGTGCCGGGTGAGCGTGCACGCCGACGGGCGGTCGTGGCGGGCCCGCACGTTCGGCGTGCACGGGCACCACTACGCGCTCGTCGCGGTCGACGGGCTCGAGCCCGGCACCGAACGCTCGTACGAGGTGCGGCTCGACGACGAGCAGGTGTGGCCCGAGTCCGGGTCCGAGTACCCGCCGTCGGTGATCGCCACCCGCACGCCGGGCAAGCCGCTCCGCATGGCGTTCGGGTCGTGCCGCACGAGTGTTCCGCACGACCGCGCGGGCAACCGCACGCACGGCGTCGATTCGCTGCGGGCGTTCGCGCTCGCGGTGGCGGAGGACCGCGGCATCCGACCCGACCTGCTGCTCTTCCTCGGCGACCAGGTGTACGCCGACTCGACGTCGAAGGAGATGCAGGAGTTCATCCGCAGTCGCCGCGACATCCGCGAGGAGCCCGGCAAGGAGCTGAAGGACTACGAGGAGTACGCGCACCTCTACCAACTGGCGTGGTCGGATGCCGCGAACCGGTGGCTGCTGTCGTGCCTGCCGACCGCGATGATCTTCGACGACCACGACATCCGCGACGACTGGAACGCCTCGCTCGACTGGAAGAAGAAGATGCAGGCCACGTCGTGGTGGCACGGCCGCATCGTCGCCGGGCTCGCCGCGTACTGGGTGTACCAGCACCTCGGCAACCTCTCGCCGCAGGAGCGCGCGGACGACGAGCTGTGGCAGCGGATCGGCGGGTACGACGGCCCGGACGAGCTCGACCTCACCGAGGTCATCGACGCGTTCGCCGACCGGTGCGACTCGCACCCGAACACCTACCGCTGGAGCTACTGCCGCGACCTCGACGACGTGCGGCTCATCGTCGTCGACTCGCGGGTGTCGCGCGACCTCACGCCGTCGCACCGCGGACTGGTGAACGCGCAGGAGCTCGCGTGGTTCGACGAGCACCTGCGCGGGGGCTTCCGGCATGTGCTCGTGGCGACCTCCCTGCCGTTCCTGCTGCCGATGGGCTTGCACAACGTCGAGGCGTGGGACGAGGCGATCGCGCAGGGCGCGTGGGGCCGGCCGGCCGCGTGGGTCGGCGAGCGGCTGCGGCAGGCCGTCGACCTCGAGCACTGGGCGGCGTTCCAGAACAGCTTCCAGGCGGTCGCCCGATTCGTCACCGAGCTGGCCGACGGCGACGGCGACCGCGGGCCCGCGCCGCAGAGCATCACCTTCCTCTCGGGCGACGTGCACTACTCCTACCTCGCCGAGGTCGACCGCGACGACGGGAGCCGCATCGTGCAGGCCGTGTGCTCGCCGGTGCGCAACCCGCTCCCCCGGTTCCTGCGCTGGTTCGCGGTCGTGATGTCGTACGGCGTGGCCACCCCGATCGGCGCGGCGGCCGCGCGATCGGTGAAGGTGCCCGATCCGCCGTTCGACTGGCACACGATCGAGGGGCCGTGGTTCGACAACAACCTCGCGGTGCTGCAGGACGGCCCCGACGGTCTGGCGATGACGTGGCACACCGGCGTGATCGACCACGGCGACGAGCTGCACCCACGGCTCGAGCAGGTGGCATCCGTCGTCGTCTCGGCCCGTCGCGAGGCGGAGCAGTCGGCCTGAGCCGCGCGCGTGCCGCTCGGCTTCGAGGCACGGCGAGCGGATGCCGCGGCTGCGCGCCGACACGGCGCGTTCAGGACTTTCGAACCGCAGATCCGCCCCGCGCCGCCGCTACAGTCGGGGCCATGCCGGACTTCGCGCGCAGGTACGACGAGTGGAACGTGGTGCTGCAGGGCCTCGCGCTCGGCTGCCTCGCGATCGCCACCGACCGGCTGCCCGCGAGTCGGGCGCGCATCGAGCCCGCGTTCTCGGCGGCGTGGCGCGAGTGGTCCGGGGCCGGCGAGTTCCGCGAGATCGAGGCGCGCGAGTTCGACCTCTTCGCCATGCGCGCGGTGCGACGCAACGCCGACCACGCCAGCTGGGAGTGGGGGCGCGTGTGGTACCCGGTGCTCACCGACCCCTCGGGGAACGCGGCGGCCGCGCTCGAGGCCTTCGCCGCGGGCGGCCCCGTCTCTGCGGGCAGCTGGATGCAGTTCGCCGAGCTCTTCGCCGCGCAGCTGCCGGGCAGCGTCACGGTCTGACGCGCTGCTGCCGGCGGTTCAGGGCGTCGGATGCCGCCGCCTCGCGCCGCGGAGCCGGCCGCCTCACGACGCCTAGACTGATCGGGCACTCGCGGGAGTGGTGAAATGGTAGACACGCAGGATTTAGGTTCCTGTGCCTTCGGGCGTGTGGGTTCGAGTCCCACCTTCCGCACTCAGGATTTCACCACAACTCCCCCGGATTTCCGCGGAAGTTCGACCACCTCGCCGCCCCTCGTAGCCTCGCGTGACAACGGCTTGGCAACAATCGCAGCGGTGCGTGCCTCATCGAGGGCCGTCGAAACCGCGGTCAGGTCGTCGTCGAACAGGTCGGCGTAGACGTCGAGGGTCATCGCCGCGGAGGCGTGACCGAGCATCCGCTGCACGGCCTTCACGTTCGCGCCGGCGCTGATCGCGAGGCTCGCCGCGGTGTGCCGAAGATCATGGATCGTCATCCGCTCGAGACCGGCCGCGGTGAGCGCACGGAGGAACCACGACGTCGTGTTCTCGCTCGTGTTCGGGCGCCGCAGGTGCTCACCATACGGGCCCGCAAACACGAGCTCGTCACGCTCCTTGCCCTCGCAGGCGCGCGCGATCGGCTCGGCGAGGAACGGCGGGAAGGGCACGCTGCGCTCCTCGTGGCTCTTCGGGGTGCCGACGTGGATCTCGCGCCCGACCGCGACGGCGTTCTCGGCGACCTGCAGGCGCTGCCTGAGCGCGTCGACGTGGCGCACGCGCAGCGCGGTCACCTCGCCCCACCGCAGTCCCGTGTACGCGAGCGTGTGCACGATCGTCGCGTGCTCCCCCGATGCGGCCGCCAGGCGCTCGACCTGGTCGTGCGTGAGGTAGACCCGGGCGCGCTTGCCCTTCCGTGGGAGGTTGACGCCGCGGGCAGGGTTCGACGCCAGCCGGCGATCCTTCACGGCGACGTCGAGGATGCCGGCGAGCACGCCGTACGCCCGCAGGACAGTCGTGGCACTCTTCCTTGTGCCGAGCTTGGACACCCACGCCTGCACTTCGGAGTGCCGCACGGAGCCGATCCCGCGGTCGCCCCAGACGGGTTCGACGTGCACTCGCCAGGCGATCTCCACTGGCCGGAGGGAGGAAGGCTTGAGGTGCGTCTGCGTGGCGAGCCACTCGGCACCGAGCTGGCCGATCGTCGCGCGGGCCGCGTTGGCGTCGATGAACTCGCCGCGGGCCTTCGACACCTCGACCTGGGCGAGGAAGAGCTCGGCGTCGCGTTTGGTCGTGAAGCCGCGCTTCTGGCCCTGAGAGCGGTCCGGCTTCCGGTACGCGACTCGATAGCGACGGCCGGCGGCACTCTCGTACGAGTGGACGCTACCCATTGGGACGGTCCCATTCCGTGAATCCGAACGGGAAGATCAACCGACGGTCGCGGGCACGGCGGATCCAGACCGTGGCGGTGGGTTGCGTGAGGCCGAGCGCGTCCTGCACAGCCTTGGCCGGTCGAGCACTGACGATCTCGGCCGCCCTGTAGATGCGCGCAACCCAGCGCAGCGTGTCAGGGTCGGAAGGGCCAGCCGCCACGATATCCGCGCGACGCGCGACAACATCCTCAAGACGGAATGCGCCGGAACCCTCGAGCTCCACGGCACCCAGCGCCGTCAGGCCGTCGCGCACGTACTCCTGCAGGCGCAGGTCGCGCAGCATGGCGCCGTTGACCTCCTCACCACCGTCCGCGCGCGCCGCCGTCACCGAATCAATCACGTATCGGCCAGCGGCAAGATCGTAGGACGCCTGGAGTGTGATTCGGGCGTCGATGGCCGGGTCGTCCACGTAGAGCTCAACCTCGGCGTGCACACGGAGGTCCGGTGCGCTCTCCACGAGGTCACCGACGAGCGCTCCCCCATACCCAACTGCCATAAGCGAAGCATATGTGACGCGATTACCTTATGCACGCTTGACGCAACACAATCAGTGTGATTACGTAGTGGCGTCACCAGTGCATACCCAGAGGAGGAGACGATGGAGAAGTACCTGAAGCCGGAGCAGGTGTGTGACCTGATCCCGGGCATGACGAAGACGAACCTCGCGCAGCTGCGGTTCACCGGGAAGGGCCCGAAGTTTCTGAAGCCCACGCCTCGCACCGTGGTCTACCGTGAGCGGGACATTCTCGAGTGGCTCGAGGCGAGCGAGCAGACCATCACGGACCGGGCGAAGGCGAGCGCCTGATGGCGGGCGTCGGCGCCGGCGAGGCGCGCCTGACGCTCGAGGCGGGATCGAGCCGGTTCGTGACGACCGTGCGGATCGCGAGGGGTCCAGTGTCGGCGTCGACGATGCGCGAGGCGCTGCCGGCGGCCGTCGCGTCGATCGAGCGGCAGCTGGAGCGGATCCAGTCGCGCGAGGAGCAGACGCAGTGACCGGACAGCGGGACGCCCCGGCCACGCCTGGCCGGGGCGAGATCGAAACCAACTACCAGGAAGGAACGACCATGGAGACCATCATCGCAGGCTACGAGGTCGACGAACTCAGTAACAGCCCGGAGCTTCGCGAGTGGTGCGCGCGGGTGCGCCAGGCGCACAAGGATGTGGGTCCGATCCCGCAGGATGACCCGCGCGCAGAGCAGGTGTTCGAGCGCTACCCGAATGCGTTCAAGTCGCTCCGCGGGTGGTCGCGCCGGGCTCTTCAGGACTCGTACTTCACGGTGTTCGTCGGCCCGACGCTCGACGTCCCTCCAGTGCCGGCGCCAGCGTGGGCTGCGTCTGTCGAGCACGACTGGCGCCACCGCAGCGTCCTGGTGGCGTTCATGTCGGACGTCGTCGACGGTACGCAGGTGCGGCAGGAGTTCGTCGTCGATGCCCGCACCGCTGAGGTGCGCCGGTTCCCGCCGAAGTTCCGATACGAGGGCGGCCACGGGTGGTGCGAGCTCGGATTCGCCGCCACGAGGCTCGAGGAGCTGTCGGCCGCGGTGCCTCAGGCTCGGCAGCTGCTCGCTGTGGGCGGTGCGTGATGGCCACCCGGGAGGAGCGCTTCGAGCGCGCGGCCGAGATCCTCCTCGATATCGCGGAGCGGATCCTGCGGGAGGACGAAGAGGCTGCCCTGGCGGCCGCGCTCGCTGAGCTGGTCGTCGATGGTGAGGCGGCGTCGATCGCCGAGGCGGCCGCGATGCTGCGAGCTGATTCGAAGGGATGACCCGTGGGATTCAAGGACGCGAGTTGGGCCTACGGGCTCGCGCTGCCGATGATGCAGAAGGTGGTGCTCGCGGCCGTGTGTTTCGCAACCGACGACAAGACGCACGAGACCATCGTCGGTCAGGGTCGCATCGCGTCAATGACCGGGGCGTCCGTCGACTCGGTACGGCGGGCGCTCCGTGAGCTCGAGGCGATGGGCGCCATCAGTCGGTCGAGGCGGGCGGGCGCGGGCGGGTATCGGACGTCAGATCTCACGGTGGTGGACCCTACCTTCACGGCACACAGCCCAGTAGGCAGAGCACCTAGTAGGCAGAGCGCCTACAAGGCAGAGCGCCGCAACCTAACCGGCGCACAGCCGTCACCTACCGGGCACGGTGCAGGCGCAGAAGAGATCATCCAGATAGATCATCCAGAAGATCATCCAGTTAACGCCAGCGGGGATCTCTTCGATGAGTTCTATGCGATCTGGCCGAAGAAGGTGAACAAGCCTGCCGCTCGACGCGCGTGGGACAAGGCCGTGACCAAGTGTCCGGCTGAGGAGATCCTCGCTGCGGCCGTCGCGTATCGGGACAACCCGGGGCTCCCGGAGGAGCAGTTCATCCCCTACCCGGCGACCTGGTTGAACGGCGAGCGGTGGAACGACGATCTGCCGGAGTCAGCGACGCAGGCCAGCGACGACCGGAAGGTGATTCGCGGTGGACGCGTCGTGGCCCCCGACGTCCCGGATTTCGGTGTCGAGGAATGGATGTATCGCGCATGAGCGTCGCGTTCCAGGCCTTGAAGCAGCAGATGCTGCGCAGGAGCCCTGCATGCCGGAACGATGACCGGTTCGTCGCTGACGAGCTCGAGGCCGTCGACCAGCGCGAGATGGCCGAGCTGTGCGCGCTCTGCCCGCTCCGGGCTGCGTGCGCGGCGTACGCGGCCGCTGAGCGACCCGCGGCCGGGTTCTGGGCCGGCATCAAGTACCCGCGCCCGCTCGGGCGCCCTCGGAAGGACTGACGATGAACGACATGCATCCCGCGGCCGAGGCGATGAACGACATGCATCCCGCGGCCGAGGCGATCGCCGAGCGACGAGCCCTGGCCGCAGCCAAGGAGGCCGGCGACTACCGGGTGAAGCTGCGCGCCGAGGAGAAGAGATCGGCTCGGCGCCTCGGAGTCGCATTGGAGTACGCCGGCCTGCTCGTGCGCCAGTACGTCGCGACGAGGCTGACGGAGCCGGCGGTCTTCGACCGGTTCGTCGGCCTCGAGGCGGTGGTGGATGATGACGGCCGGCTCGACATGGTCGAGCTGAGGGTCCGCGTCGACGCGCTGGTGCGGCAGCATCCGTCCCTCGGACAAAACGCCGACAGTGATGCGCGCATTCATGCCTGATCGTCGTACACTGATTCGGACGGGTTGAGAAGGAGCCGGAGGCCGCTCAGTCGCAGTCGGAAGCCCCGGGCGGGCACACGCGGGTAGGCGGAGCCATCGCGTGTCACTCACCTAGACCCGGGAGCAGATCATGACCTTCCACCCGTTCAACCCGCTCAGCGACGCCAACCCGGCTCGTGTGCAGGCCGCGCTCGAACGCGGCCACGCGACTGCTGCGGCCCGCGACCCGGGCGCCGTACCGGACCTTCGCGAGCGCGTCGCCGCTCGCCTCGGCCTTGATGCCGACGCATCGAACGAAGCGGTGTTCGCCGCGCTCGACGGCGCTGGCGGCTCAAACTCGGATCCGGTGGACCCTGCCAAGATCGCGGCGCCGGCGGGCCCCGGCGCCGATCTCTACGACCTCGCGTGGGGCGGGGAGCGGCAGACGCGGCAGCCGCGGCAGCCCCTCGAAGCCGCCGATCAGTCGCTGTACGCGAAGGCGTGGGGCGACGACGAGAAGGGCGCCTGACGTGAACATGTACCTGCTCGGCAAGATGCACGACACCCGCTATCAGGTGCTCCGCGAGGGCGTGTCGGTCCAGCTCATCAACGGCAAGTGGCGCGACCTCAAGAAGAACGAATGGGTGCCTGTCGACGCGATGCCTAGCCACGTCGAACACCTCCTCGACGTCAACCTGATCAGGCGGATCGAGGGGAGCGAGTGATGGCCGGCGAGTACGCGGTCAACATCGCCGACTTGTACGTCATTCAGGCGCAGCTGTCCGCCAATGGGATCGCCCTGCCGAAGCCGATCGAGCGTGGCTTCGAGCTGCTCGAGGTCATCCGCGCTCACCAGGCCACTCCCACGGGTGACTTGCTCTCGATGACGGACGAGCAGGCTCGCGGCCGCGTCGACGTTCTCGCGCTCCGCAGCCACCAGGGCGCCCACTCGAGCATCGGCCTCAAGACCGGCGTGGAGCTGTTCCACGAGCAGCTGCTCAGCGAGATCCGCGAGGCGATGCTCCCCGAGCTCGACAGCATCGTGGAGCAGCTGCAGCCGACCTTCGCGGAGCTCTCCAAGCCGCTCGAGGTCGCGGCCCGCGACTTCGGATTCACCTGGCAGACCACCAGTGACCAGGTCATCGACATGGCCAACGAGAAGGCCTCCGCCGCATGGCGAGCAACAGGAGCGGCGATCGGCGCGCTCAGCCGGATCGTGAAGCTCCGCAAGGCGATCTCGACGGCGTTCCACGTCAGCCCGACCCTGCAGGAGATCAACGACCCGTTCTCACTGATCATGGGCGGCTCAGGAGCCCACGTCGACTACAGCGTGTGCTTCGCCGCTGGGGACAACTGGTCGACCACCGGGAACTACTACCTGCACGAACGCATCGACGGCGCACTCAACTGGCTCGCCCTCGCAGCCGGCGGCCTCCGGCTCAACACCCCGGCCGAGGTGCGCGCCAAGCTCGTCAAGCGCCGGCGCGAAGGCATCCCGGCCATCGCCGTCCCGAGCGCTGAAGCGACCTGGGCCGGCTAGAGGTCATCGACTCCCGTGGACGACCGGAAAAGAGCAACTCCTGCTCGGTGGGCGGCGCTCACGGGACTTGCGGGGGGCTCGCTCGGTTGCTGCTCGCGACCCAGACGACACGAGCAGGCGAGCCCCCCATCACCCTCACGCAGCATCAGCGGTCCGGCGGCGCCGCCCTCGACCTCGAAGCGGAGTGGGGCCGGCACCAGCACGACACCCGAACGCCCGTGCTGCGACCCCACTCCCACGAACAGGCACGCACCACGCGATCCCTGGGGAGAGGGAGCAGACGCCGGCCACCCGATCGACGTCGCACGCTACCACGCGGCCACCAGCCGCCGCGAGACCCGCAACACCCCACGGAACGGCCATAAAATCCAGCGCCCCACCCGGAGGGGGACCACCGCCCGGAGGAGTGTTCCGCTCTCCCCGGCTCAGAAAATCATCACTCTGGAGGCGTTCTGATGGCTAGTCGGAAGCATCTGGTCGCGGTGAATCGGCAGATCGTCGCCTCGGGGTTGTCGGAGCGGGGTGAGCATGCTGCGTTGGTGGATCTGGCCCGGAATCTCGCGCGACGCATGGATTCCGCTGGTGAGGGTGATCCGCCGATCTCGGTGGTGAATGCGTATCAGTCGGCGGTGGGCCGGCTGACGCGTGTGGCGGCCGCACAGGGGTCTGCGAAACCGCGGCGAGCTACCGGCGACGAGTCGGTGCGTGAGCAGCCTCCGAACAAGCTCGAGGCGTTCATGCGGCGGTGGCGTGTGCGGCCTGAGGACCGGGCGCGGCCGCGGTCGGAGGAAGACCGGGCGAGCGTCGAGCGGGCGGACGCGGAAGTGTGAGAGCCCGGCTCCGCGCGTCGAGCTAGACCCGCCGCTCACGGGGCGACCGCTCGCAGCGAATCGCCGTCGAGCCCCGCTCGAAGTGTCGGTGGCTGCCGATACGTTGCTGCGGTGAGCACTCAACGATTCCAACCTGTCGACGTGAAGGCGCAGGACCTTCGGGACTACGTGGGCTACAGCATCACGTTCCGCCGTCCTGGCACGATCGACATCGGCCGGGTGGTCGTCAAGGGCAACCTCTTGGGTGTCGAGCAGCAGGACTACATGCGCGGCAACATGCGCCGCCCGGGCTTTGCGCTCCGCTTGCACCATCCCGGCGTCTACGGAGGCAACGATGAGACGTACGGGCCGATCCCCGCCGCGCACGCTGTGACGATCCTCGGACCGTCGCGGCCCGACCCTCGGCCGCCCATGAACGATCTGAGCGATCTATCGCCCTTCGCGCCCTACATCACAGAGGTAGAAGTCACCTTCCGCGGCGGACCTCTCGATGGGACGACCGAGCTGCTCCGCCCGGATGATTTCACCACCGCTGCGCTGCGGAGGATGGATCCTGAGGATCCAGACGTCGTCTACACGTACGACCAGCTGGGGATCTTGAGGCACAGGGGCGTACGCGCGGTGGGCGACTGGCACCTCGTTGGAGCGACGAACACACGCGCGACGTGAACTCAAAGCACGCCGCGCGGCGGTGTGGGTGGGCGGCCGTAGCATCATCTCGTGACCGAGACCGTGGGGCAACCAGACGAGCGCATCGATCAGCTTGAGCTCATCCATGCCGAGGTTGAGGCGCAGCTGCAGTCGTACGCGCAGCGGTTCCAGTCGATGCAGTCCCGTGCTGGCGTGCTCGTCGCTGGTGCGTCGATCGGCGGCTCCCTCGCGTCAAGCACATCGCTGAACTGGGCGACCATCATGGCGATCGTGTTCGCGTTCGCGGCCGCCGTGCTCGGCGCTCTGGCGCTGTTGCCGATGCGTTCGGCGTCGATGGACCTGTGGAATATCCGGCAACGTGTCTACGGCATGACAAAGGGCGGGGGCCTGCTGTGGCTCATCGACCACAAGATCAACCAGCTCAACGCGAATGAGGTGCGTGTGACGAATGGTGCGGTGCTGCTCCGGTTCGGGTTCGCGACGTTCGCGGCGTCGGTGCTGTTCATCCTGATCTCAGCTCTCCTGACCCTCACCGCCTAACTGATCGGAGCCAATCCCATGTCGAACGATGCGAACTACCAGACCCCGCCGCCGCCCGCTGTGATCGTTCCGCCGGCACCGGTGATCGAGCCTTCCGCGTACGTCGCTCTGTTCGAGGGCTACCGCAGCCAGGACGGCGTCGCACCCACGCCTGAGCTCCCGGCGCGCACCGTGTACGCGACCCGCTCGGACGACGAGTAGGCCGTGGAGTGGGTTGCGGTCGCGATCGCTTTCCTGGCGGCCACAGCCGCGGTCTGGCAGGCATGGGAGGCTCGGCGAGCGAACCGGGACGCCTCTGCGCATGAGCAGGGTGCGTGGGACGCTCAACGGCGGGTAGCGGATGCGCTCGAGCGGCAGACGCAGCTCGCCGAGGAGGCCGCAAGGCCGCCCGTGCCATGGGTATTCGAGGCCCTCTCGCCGGCGGACATGGACCAGAGGTGGCGGGCAGTGAACCGCACCGGGTTCGATGCCGCCGATGTACATCTGTTGACGCCGGACGGCGCCGGCGAGCAGTGGATCGTGCCCGACATCGGCGCCGCGGTCGATGTGCCGGCCGGAGAGGCAGTGGGGTTCACGTTCATCCGCCGCCTCTCTTCCCCGTCGACGAGGACGGTCACGGTCCACTGGACCGAAGCCGGCGAGCAGAGGCGATATACGCACCCGGTGAGGTGATGTCCTCGGCTCGCGTGGCCGAACATTGCGCGCCGTGTCCCCAAAAGATGGGACATAACGATCCAGTCGGCCCTCTGGGGATCCTCGGGTGATGTGTCGTATCTTGGACGCATGACCAAGCCGCTCGTACTGAAGGCCGAGAGACGGCGCCGTGATGCCAACGCCCCGCGGATTGTGAACCGCGAGCCGTACAACACGCGCGAGGGTCAGCCGCCCAGCAGCGAGGAGTGGACCGAGCTCCGCGCCGTGCTCGAGCGACGTGCTCGACTGGCATAGTGCCACGCAGGATCACCGCAACGATCTGAGCCTGTTCCGCTGCACTGATCCAGCAACCGTCTCATTCGATGAGGAACGCGGTTTCGAGTGTCACGACTTCCCGTGGGAACTGAGGGTCCAGGACCATATCAACACCGAACTCATCCCGCCCCTTCACGCGCCCTCGTTTCTGGACCTCGGCTTCGATGAGGACGGCTTAGCGGCGGTGGTCGAGATGACCGTCAGCGAGTTCGATCGTGGGTGCTTCATCCACACACTGGCCGTGGCGCACCGCGTCAGCGGAAGAGGAATCGCAGGCGAAGCGATCGATCGCGCGCCCATCCTTCTCGCGAGGTACGACATCAGCCGCGACTTCATTGTCGAGGGATTGATCGACCGGGACAACATCGCGGCACAGAGCGCCTTCGGCCGCCACGGATTCGAGCACTCCGGGTATCGGAACGGTTGCGAACGGTGGGCACGGCTCTACCCGTAGACCCTGGGGAGAACGACGACGGGTTGCTCTCAACTGTCCACGGCGATCAACCGAACCGGGATGGCTGGGCTGATGAGCACGGCGATCTCGTCGCCCTGCTCGGTGTGGACCATGATGGTCCGGCCATGCTTCTGCCGTTCACGCAACGCGTGCTTGACCGCGTCGAGGTCTTCGGGCCAGACGTGGTAGGTCTGAGGCCCGTACTGCAGCGTGTAGCGCGTCACCATGCCCGGAGGCTAGTCGATCAGGCCGGTACGCACGAGAGGGCGGCGGCATGTCAGTGGTCGGGCGTAGGGTTCCGGGGTGCTTGACGGCGCACCGGCTCGCGCGGTTCGATGCCACGCCGTGCCACCGGGGGCGTGTATCCTCCACAGCAATAGGGGGTCCGATGCTTCAGTTCCGTGACTGCCGAGAGTGCGGCGAATCCCACGCCCTGCGCCGCGATGGCCGCATGTCGATCCACTCGAACGCGACCGGCGAGCGGTGCGTCGAGCCGGAGCTGAAGGCACCCCCGCAGCCGAAGCCGAGCCGACGGGCCGGCCGAGCCCCGGAGCGCGCGCCTCGTCAGCCCGCACGTCGAGACGACGAGCCTCGGGACAGCGAGTTCCAACGGGCGGTCGACTTCGCGAATACGGAGCGGCACGAGCGGCGCAAGCCCTCTGCGTCCGGGCTCGACCGGCGGATCTACGCAACCGATGGCTACAGCACCGTCAAGGGTGGACTTCCCGGGCTAGGGCGACGCCGCTGAGTCCGTGTGGGCGGCTTCCCGTAGGCTCCGGCCATGGAAGCTCCCGGTGTCGGCGACATGATCCTGAACGTGCTGCTTGGCGTGCCCGCCCAGCTCTGGACGATGTTTGTGCGCGATCCAGGACCATGGCTGATCGTGGCAGCGATGGTCGCAGCGTTCGCTGTGCTCGGCGCGCTCAGTCGTCGGAGGCGTCGGTCCCGGCAGTAGCACCCTCCACGCTGATCTGCTGGCGCGTTCGAGCCCCTCAACAATGCCGAAATCACCGCGGGGATCGCCCACCACGCCCGCGGGTTGGCGCTGATATCCCCGCGCGAATAAGCGTGCACTGCGGATTGACGCTGATTGGAGATGTCAGTCGTTCGGGAGATCATGAGGCGCGGCTCGGTTCTGAGACCGCGCACCTCTCAGGAAGTAGGACGCCATGGCCAAGGGCGACATCAGGACGTACAACGAAGACGGCGTGTGGAAGTCGAAGGTGGACGGCAGCTCGCGTGCCGCTCATACCGGCGGCACGAAGGCCGAGCAGTCTGCGACTGGCCAGCGAATGGCCCAGGAGCGAGGCGTCGAGCACATCATCACGAAGCTGGACGGGACTGTCGGCGAGAAGAACTCGTACGGCAATGACCCCCACCCGCCGAAGGGCTGAGCCGGTGCTGGCCCCGATCACTGCCCCGTGCCCTGAGTGCGGCGGGAAGCTGTCCCACGACCCGCGCCTGGGCCTCGACACGAACGCGTCGTGCGGTGACTGCAACCACCGCGTGAAGGTCTAGCGACGCACTGCGGCGTGGCAACAATTTGGCAACACTCGGTGCCAATCCACGCCGATTCAGCTAATCGAAGAGGGCCCTAGATCCGCATGATTCCGCGGTTCTAGGGCCTCCGACGTGTGTTCACAGGTGGTCGAGTAGGGTTCGAGTCCCACCTTCCGCACCGGGCCTCGCTACTGAACGATCGGCCCTCGATCTTCTCCCGATCGGGCGCTTCCACCGTCTGCCCTCGACGCTCGTGTCCGCGCCGACCCGCTCCAGTGCATCATCCATCAGTGCAGCGAGTGGTTCACCGCCGTATCGGAGATAGTCGCCTCGGTTGTAGACAGCGACTGAGTCCTCTCGACCCGGCATCCTCAGACTCTCGACGAGAATGGCGACGGCGATCCTCGCTTCTGTTGACGACTCGTTCGCCAACAGCGCCACGATCTGACGCGCAACGCTCGGGTAGTTCCGGATCGGCTTCACGTCATGCGGTAGCAGCGCCGGCTCGAACCGGGAACCCCGGAACTCGACATCTTCGAAGCGTGCTTCGCGAAAATCAACCGACTTGAGCGGTCCGACTTCTCGCTTCCCCGGGAGCTGCCGACAATCGAAGAGGACGTCGCGAAGGTCCCCCTGAAACTCGCAGCGATGGAGTTCGCATTGCTCGAACTGCACACCACGGAGCCGACAATCGATGAAAGCGCAGTCCGTGAACGCCGCGCCCCAGAACACGCCGTCGCGCAGATCTGCTCCGTCGAACCTGATCCCGCGCCAGGTGTTCCCAGCTCCCTGCTGCCATGTTCCCAGGGCGGACTCCCGGAGGTCGGTTCTCGTGAACGAAGAGTCGGTGAGCTTGGTCCGCCACATCCGCCAGTCCCGGCACTCCGCGCCATCGAAGACGCAGTCGGAGATCGCGCTGTCGAAGAACCTGATCTGCGAGAGGCGCGAGTAGGAGAGATCGAGCTTCCTCCATCGACCGCGCCGAATAGTCGGGACCCAGTCGCGAGTGATCGCCGACAGCCCCCCTGATCCGACGACTCCGCCCGGCTCGGCACCCGGAAAGGTGAGCCCCCGAAGGTCTACCCGCCCTTCAACGTTCCCCAGGCCGATGGGCCGGCTGGTTCTCCCGAGAAGCCACCCGACGGCGGCGACTTGGAGGGGACGCCCGCGCGGCGTCTGCCATCGCGCACGAAGGTCACTCGGTCTCATTGGATACACAGCCCCTGGAAGCGTTCGATCATCAGATCCTCTCGACGGGCGCCATGCTCGGCGCACTCAACCTCTTCTGATGCCTCCGCACGGCTCGCAGCGTCAGCGCAACGGCGCCGCTTCCCCTGGAACCGGCTCTCGGCCGTCGACGGCACCCCGTCGCATCCGGATCCGCGGGAATTCGAACAGCAGCGTGCCGTTGAGGTAGCGCGCGAGCAGGAAGCATCCGGCGAGCGTGACGACCAGGGCGACCGCGTAGGTCACTGCGGCCGGGACGACGCCTGCAATCAGCAGCGCAGTGATCCAGATGAACGGCACGTGCGCAACGTAGAACACGATCGACCGCTGCCCCACCCACTCGAGCCACCTCGCACGCCGAAGACGGGTCGCGAACCAGACGACGCCCACGACGCCGAGGATCGACAAGGCGAACGGTCGCCAGTGAGCGATCGGCACGTACCCGTTGACGGTCGCCGAGTAGGCACCCCACGCCGACGCGGCGACCAGGCACAGGACGGGGATGATCGGGCCGAGCCGGAGCCAGCGCTCGAGCCAACGCGACATCGTCGCCCCGGCGAAGAAGTACAGACCGAACCAGAGCGTGTTGTTCACGAACGCGATGTCGGAGTGCACCGACTCCATGGCGATCAGGCCCCCCACGAGGACGACGACGGGGTGGATCCACTTCGTGAGATACCCGACGGCGTAGCAGGCCAGCAGCACGCCGAGGTACCAGAGGTGCGCCCCGTCGCCCAGCCAGAACCAGACGTCGGAAGGGCGGGCGGTGGGCCAGGCCACCAGCACCAGGACGGCCGACCAGACGAGCAGCGGCCAGGCGATGCGACGCAGCTTCCCTTCGACGTAGGCCGGGGCGGGCTTCGAGAGTGACTGGTCGAGCAGGAGACCCGAGAGGAACATCAGGAGCGGGATCCGATACACCGACAGGAAGTTGCTCGCCCACTCGATCCCGGCAGGGACCGTCGGATACGGGATCTCGAACGCATGCCACAGCGCGACGAGCAGTACGGCCGCGCCGCGCAGCGCGTCCATCCAGCGGTGTCGGTCCCCGGGTTGCATCCGCGAAGTCTACTGACCTGCTCACGCGCGCACGTACCGCCGTCATCGGGCTGCTCTCCGCTGACTACGGCACTGATGCTGGAATCGCATCAGTGCCGTAGTCGCGCGGCGAAAGCACCTACAGCTCAGGCGTAGTCCGACACGTGCGGCCCCGCGGTATGGGCGTCGATGCCGAAGGACCCGGCCGCGGCCAGCAGGGCCTGGGCGCGAGCGATGCGGGGCAGGTCGCTGCCGTCGCGGATGCCGTGGCGCTCGAGGGTGTCGAGCACGTCGAGCGCCCACGCGAGCTCGGCGGCCGAGGGGCTGAGCGCCGCGTTCACCACGGGCGCCTGCTCCTCGCGCAGGCAGAGCCGGCCGGTCATGCCGAGGGATGCCGCGTGGCGCGACGCCTCCGCAAGCACGGCCGCGTCGCGGGGCACCGTGGGCCCGTCGATGGGCCCGGGAAGGCCCGCCGCGCGGCTCGCCGTCACCAGGCGCGAGCGCGCGAACAGCAGGGCGATCGAGTCGTCGGCGGCGCCGGTGTCGCGGCGGAAGTCGCCGCTGCCGAACGCGAGCCGGGTCACGCCGGGCGCCTCGGCGATCTCGAGGGCCGACTCCACGCCGCGGGCGCTCTCGATGAGGGCGACGAGCGGCACCTCTCCCCCGAGTGCCTCGAGGGTCACGCGGATGTCGCGGGGCGACTCGACCTTCGCGAGCACGACGCCCGCGACGAGGTCGGCGCTGCCGAGCAGCGCGACATCCGCTCGCCAGTGATCGCTCGACACGTCGGCGATGCGCGCCCAGGGGCGCAACCCGTTCCGAGCGCCGTCGCTCGCTCCGGCGAGCGCACGCCGCGCCGCTGGCTTGTCGGCCGGCGCGACCCCGTCCTCGAGGTCGACGACCACCACGTCGGCCGCCGACGTCGCGAGCCGACCCGGGAGCGCCGGCGCCGACCCCGGCACGAGCAGCCACGAGCGGGCGAGCCCGGCGGGCACCGCAGCTGCGGTGCCCACCGGGACGCTCGTCGCCAGGACCTGCTCAGCGGCCACCGCGCTGTCCCGCCTTGTCGTCGTCGAGCTCGCCGACGATGGCGGCGATCGTCGCCGTCGACGGGCGCTCCTCGCGGGCCACCTCGGCCTGCTCGTCGGCCGAGAGGTGGTCGTCGACGCTCATCGTGGCCTCGTCGAAGGGGCGCTCGCCCGAGAGCACGCCGCTCAGCTGCTCGCGGTCGAGCTGCTTCGTCCAGGTGCCGATGAGCAGGGTCGCCACCGCGTTGCCGGTGAAGTTGGTGAGCGCACGCGCCTCCGACATGAACCGGTCGATGCCCACGATCACGCCCACGCCGTCGACGAGGTCGGGACGGTGCGCCTGCAGGCCGCCCGCGAGCGTCGCGAGGCCGGCGCCGGTGACACCCGCGGCGCCCTTCGAGGCGATCATCATGAACAGCAGAAGCGAGACCTGCTCGGGGATCGAGAGCGGCGTGCCCATCGCGCTGGCGATGAACAGCGACGCCATCGTGAGGTAGATCGCCGTGCCGTCGAGGTTGAACGAGTAGCCCGTGGGGATCGTGATGCCGGCGACCGGCTTCGAGACGCCCGCGTGCTCCATCTTCGCGATGAGGCGCGGCAGCACGACCTCGCTCGACGAGGTCGAGACGATGAGCAGGTACTCGCGGCCCAGGTACTTCATCATGCGGAAGATGTTGACGCGGGCGACGAACCACAGCAGCGAGCCGAGCACGACCACGATGAACAGCGCGCACGTGATGTAGAAGGCCACCATCAGGGTGCCGAGCGCGAAGATCGCGGCGACGCCCGTGTTGCCGACGACCGCGGCGATCGCGCCGAACGCGCCGATCGGGGCGACCCACATGATCATTGCGAGGATGCGGAACACGAGCGCCTGGATCTGGCGGATCGCGCCGAGGACCGGAGCGCCCTTCGCACCCATCTTCTGCAGGGCGAAGCCCACGAGCAGCGCCACGAACAGCACCTGCAGGATGTTGCCCTCGACGAGCGACGACAGCAGCGACGTGGGGATGATGCCGAGCAGGAACTCGCTCGTCGTCTTCGGCTCGAGCGTGCTCGTGTCGTACGTCGAGTTCGCGATGTTGAGGCCCTCGCCCGGGTGGATGAGGTTTCCGACCACGAGGCCGATGCCGAGCGCGAACGTCGACATCACCATGAAGTAGAGCAGCGCGAGCCCGCCGACCTTGCCGACGGTCGCGGCCTTCGCGATCGAGCCGACCCCGAGCACGATCGTGCAGAAGATGATCGGGGCGATCATCATCTTGATGAGCAGCACGAACGCGTCGCCGATGGGCTTCAGGCCCACGGCGAACTCGGGGGCGGCGAGGCCGACGACGACGCCGGCCAGCACGGCGAAGATCACCGCCATGTAGAGGTAGTGCGAGGAGTCGATCCTGCGACGGGGCTTCGTGCCCTCGATGCGAGACTGGAGCGCCATTGCCGTCCCTGCCTTCCTTGGTCGGTCATCGCCGGCGGCGACGAACTGCGGGGTGTGCGCCAAGACTGCAGGGGCGGATACCGCGGCATCCGCTTGTGTTCATACTGTTCGCGACGGGGTTCCGCACCGCCGGCCGCGGCACGCGCTCGCGTGTCTAGGCTGAGGGCGACGCGACGCGGCGAGAGGAGGCGGCATGCGAGGCATCCGGAGCTGGAGCATCGCCGGGAAGCTGTTCGCCCTGCAGCTCGTCGTGATCGTCACGCTCGCCGTGATCGCCGTCGCGTGGATCTGGGCCGACGCCCGCGCCGACGTCGAGCACGACGCCGCCGCGAAGACCCTCGCGGTGGCCGAGACGATCGCCGTCGACCCGTTCGTGCACGACGCGCTCGCGACCGACGACCCCACGGCCGAGCTGCAGCCGTACGCCGTCGACATCATGCGCGAGGCGGGCGTCGACTTCATCACGATCATGGCGCCCGACCGCATCCGGTACACCCATCCCGACCCGTCGCAGATCGGCAAGGAGTTCCTCGGCAACATCGACCGGGCGCTCGCCGGCGAGGCGTTCACCGAGACCTACACGGGCACGCTCGGCCCGTCTGTGCGCGCGGTCGTGCCCATCGAGGATGCCGCGGGCGAGGTGATCGCGCTCGTGTCGGCCGGCATCACCGTCTCGAACACGCAGGTCGCGCTCGGGGGCCGCATCGCCACGGTCATCGCCGCGGCCGCCGTGATGATCGCGCTCGGCGCGCTCGGCGCCTGGCTGCTCAGCCGTTACCTGCGCCGCGTCACGTGGGGTCGCGGCGCCGAGGAGATGAGCCGCATGTTCGCCTACTACGAGGGCGTGCTGCATTCCATCGGCGAGGGCCTCGTGCTGCAGGATGCCGCGAACGCGATCGTGCTCGCGAACGACCGCGCCGCGGAGCTGCTCGGGCTGCCCCCGCAGCTCCCCCGCAGCACGAGCCGCGACGGTGCGCCGATCCCGCTCGCGCAGCTCGGGCTCCCGGCACCCGTCGCCGAGGTGCTCGCGCGCTCCGACGCGGTGGTCGACGAGATCGTCATCACCGAGACGCACGTGCTCGTCGTCGACCGCGACGTGATCGTCTCGCGGGAGCGGCCCGGCGACCGCGGCGCCCGCCGGGTGGGCACCGTCACGACGCTGCGCGACCACACCCGCCTGCAGGAACTGACGGGCGAGCTCGCCACCATGACGACGCTGAGCGACGCGCTGCGGTCGCAGGCCCACGAATTCGCGAACCGGCTGCACACGATCATCGCGCTCATCGAGCTCGGGCGCAGCGACGAGGCCGTCGAGCTCGCGTCGAGCGAGCTCGCGCTCAGCCAGGCGCTCGCCGACCGGCTGCTGTCGGCGGTGGAGGAGCCCGTGCTGCTCGCGCTGCTGCTGGGCAAGGCCGCGCAGGCCGGCGAGCGCGGCATCGCGTTCGAGGTCGAGTTGCCCGACCGCCTCGCGGCCACGCACCTCGACCCGCGCGACCTCATCACGATCGTGGGCAACCTCATCGACAACGCCCTCGACGCGGCCGCCGCCACGAGTGCGCCCCGAGTCGACGTGTCGATCGCGACGGGCGACGGCCTGCTGCGCATCGGCGTCGCCGACAGCGGCCCGGGCCCGCGCGAGGGCGTACGCGTGTTCGACCTCGGCGTGACGACGAAGGCGGATGCCGCGGGGCCGGACGGCGTGGCGGATCCGGCCGCCCCGACCCACGGCCACGGCATCGGGCTCGCCCTCGTGCGCCAGAGCGTCGCCCGCCTGGGCGGCGGCATCCGCGTCACCGGCTCGCGGTTCGACGTCGAGCTGCCGCTCGCGACGGCCGCGGCCGCGAGGGCCGGGGCGGGGGCAGGAGCCGGCCCGGCGAGCGCTGCGACGGGAGCCGCGACGGATGACTGAGCCGCACGCCGCAGCGCCGCTCCGGGTGCTCATCGTCGAGGACGAACCGGTCACCGCCGAGGCGCACGCCGCCTACCTCGAGCGGGTCGGCGGGTTCGAGGTGGCCGGCATCGCCCACACGGGATCCGAGGCGATCCGGCTGCTCCGCGCGGCATCCGCCCAGCCGTCGATCGACCTCATCCTGCTCGACGTGAACCTGCCCGACGCGACCGGCATCGAGCTGTGCCGTTCGCTGCGCGCCGCGGGCATCGAGATCGACGTGATCGCCGTGACCGCGGTGCGCGACGCGGCGGTCGTGCGATCGGCGGTGTCGCTCGGCATCGTGCAGTACCTCATCAAGCCGTTCGGGTTCGCCGCGTTCGCCGAGAAGCTCGGCGCGTACCGCGAGTACCACTCGCGCGTGGGCACCGCCGTGGTCACCGACCAGCAGGAGGTCGACGCCTCGTTCGCCGCCCTCCGCACCTCGGCGAGCGGCGACCTGCCGAAGGGCCTCACGCGCGACACCCTCGAGCGCGTGCGCGCGGCGATCCGCACGAGCCCGCGCGATGGCGTCTCCGCGGCCGAGCTCGCCGCCGACCTCGACCTCTCCCGCGTCACCGCCCGCCGCTACCTCGAGCACCTCGCCGACGCGGGCATCGTCGAGCGCGCCAGCCGCTACGGCACCCCGGGCCGTCCCGAGGTCGAGTACCGGCGACGCTGACAAGGGCGACGCTCGCGCCTTCCCCGGGGCGGACGCCACGTGAGGCACAAGACGCGAGGGAACGATGTCTCGGCGTGGCGATACGCTGTCGCGAACCGACGGGGCCATATTCGGGGTGTGAAGAATCGTCAGGAAAGTGCGGGATTCTGGCGCCGACCAGCAGTGACTGTCGTGCTCTGCCTCGCCGTCATCGGTGGCGCCGCCTTGCTTGTCGCGTTCACGGTCGGTACCGGCGCGGCCCCCGATACCCTCCGATTCGAGGTCGCGAAGAGTTCGTTCCAAGTGTTCTCGGTTGCCGTGATCGGTGCGGTGATCTCCCTGGTTACCTCCTACCTCCAAGAGCGACAGTCCGACAAACGGCTGAGCGAGGCGTTCGCGCGAGATCTCCAAGCCAAAGAAGACGACGCCGTGCGCGATGTCCTGACGAACACCATTCAGTCATACAACCGAGTCAAACGCGCCCGCCGTCTGATGTACGCCAAGACCTACGACGCCGGCGACGGGACAATGAGACTCGGCGTGTACGACGAGTACATCGACGTGCTCATGAACGAACAACTGGAGTTTGAGCGACTCAAGCGGATGAGTCGATCGGTTCCACTTCTCTCGGGTGTCTCGATAGACATCCAAGGAAAGAAGGTTCCATTGCACGCACTGTTCGGCTCCGTCGAGGACTACTTGAATGGGGTCCTCGACGAGTACAAGACACATCGCAACACGGTTGCCTTGGCGACCGACGGCGCAAGCCTCCACGGACTGCCTGCGACGCAGCGCTTCTTGAGCGGCGACGACTTCTGGCCCCGTATGGCGGACAAGGTGCGGAACGTGGAGATCGCCCTCCGAGGTCAACTGATGCGTCCGGATCCGCGAACGGGTAGCGGTTACTGATTGGCACCTCGTCGCGGGGTGCTCTCAACACCCACTCCGCAGCCCGAGCCGGCCAAGGTTGACTACGGCAGGCGAGCGTCGTCCGCGGATGACGCCGAGTCGCGTCATCCGCCGGGCTGATTTCGGAGGGGGAACCCAGCGAGGCGCGACATCGGCTCGGTAGACTTCACGGACACCACGCCGCCAGCGACCCGGTGTCCGCCGTGTCCGACGACGACAGGAGCTCCCCGTGATCCATACCGCGCTCATTCCGTGGCTCGACCCGGAGACGATCATCCAGAGCGCCGGGCCGTGGGCGCTGCTCGTGGTCTGCTTCATCGTGTTCGCCGAGACGGGCCTGCTCGTCGGGTTCCTCCTGCCGGGTGACACGCTGCTCGTGATCTCGGGCCTGCTGTCGAACTCCGAGGTGGTGCCGCCGAGCGGGGTGTTCGGCGTCTCCGTCTGGATCGTGGCGTTCCTCATCGGCCTGTCCGCGTTCATCGGCGGCGAGGTCGGGTACGAGATCGGCCATCGTGGCGGCCCGGCCGTGTTCGAGCGCAAGGAGAGCGGCCTGTTCAGTCGCAAGAACGTCGAGCGCACCAACGCGTTCTTCGAGCGGTTCGGCGGGCTCACGATCATCCTGGCCCGGTTCGTGCCCATCGTGCGCACGTTCGCCCCGGTGGCCGCCGGCGTCGGCCACATGAAGCGCAGCCGGTACACGCTGTACAACCTCGCGGGCGCCCTGCTGTGGGGCTTCGGGCTCACGATGTTCGGCTACGCCGTCAGCTTCATTCCACCGGTCGCCGACCTCGTTCGGAACTACATCGACATCATCCTGCTCATCGCGGTGGGCGGCACCGCCCTCGTCACGGTGTGGCACTACTTCAGCGAGCGGAACAAGGCCCGCAAGGCCGAGGCCGCCGGCGAAGACGTCGTCACCGACCACGAGGAGGCCGAGGAGCTCGTGCTCGACCCCGACGTGTTCGATCGCCCCCCGCACCTCGACGGCCACGAGCACCCGCACCACGGCCACGACGGTCACGGCGGCGAGCCCGACCAGAAGTAGCCCGCCGGGGCCACCCGACGGTCAGCCGACGAACCAGCCCAGCGGGCCGACGTCGTCGCCCATCCTCGGCACGTACTGGTCGAAGTACACCCGCGAGATGAGCTCGCGGCGGCTGCGCACGCCCGCCTTCTCGAACACCGACTTCAGGTGGTCCTGCACGGTGTAGGCCGACATGTGCAGGCCCGCGGCGATCTCCTTCGTCTCGACGCCCTGCAGCACGAGCCGCGTGACGTCGCGCTCGCGCGGCGTGAGCCCGAACGCGGCGACGACGAGCGCGACGATCTCGGGCGGGCGCGCCTCCTCGATCGTCACGACCACGTCGCCCACCGCGCCGCGCGCACCCGAGAGCGGCGAGGCGTGCAACAGCAGCCACTCCCCTGACGCGGTGCGCACCCGCGCGCGCGGCAACGCGGCGCCGGGCGCACTCGCCGAGCGACGCGCCGCGCCCACGAGCGAGGTCACGAGGCTGAGCGGATCGCCCCGATGGGCGTCGCCGCCGAGCTGCGCGAGCCGCTCCTCGGCGCCCAGGCTGATCTGGGCGATGTCGTCGTGCGCATCGACGATGACGACCGCCGGACCGCCGGTCGACAGGGCCGGCGCCGGCGCGGCGGCGAGGCGGGTGAGGATGCCGGCGCGCACGCCCCGCGCGAACGACGCCGACAGCGTGCCGAGGAAGTCCACCTCCTGCTCGCCGAACCGCGCCTCGTCGCCCCCGCGGAAGACCGCCATGCAGCCCCAGACGCCCGAGCCGTCGCGGAACAGCAGGCGCGCCTCGTCGGCGAAGCCGAAGACCGGCTGCATGAGCCGCGTCATCCGCTCGGATCGCTCGACGTCGCCCGCCGTGACGACGTGCACGCCGACGGCGCGATGATCGGAGGTCGCGAGCGCGCGGAACGACGTCGCGTCGTCGGTGCCGTACTCGATGATGCCGAACAGCCGGTCGTGCTCGTTGTCGGCCTCGAGCACGCCGTACTTGCGGGCGCTCGTGAGCATCATCGTGGCCGGGTCGTGCGTGCCCACGCACGCGCCGACCCACGGCACTGCGCGTCCCACCGACGCCGTCGCCTCGGCGAGGAAGTCGTCGAGGTCGAGCCCGGCGCGGGAGAGCACATCGAGGTCGCCCTGCACGCGGGCGAGGGTCAGCGAAGACGTCACGCGTCCAGTATGCGTTGGGCCGGCCGGCGGCGGGTATCCCAGAACACTGGGAGGACAGGTCCCCAGTCCCGTGGGATTCCCCGGCGACGCGACCGTCCGCAGGATTGCCGACGTGACCATCACGATCGACACCGCGTCCGTCGACGAGGGCGGCCGCTTCGTCCACGCCGACGACGCGGTCGCGCAGCTCTGCCTGGCGCTCGTGCGCCTCGAGGCGGAGCTCACCGCACGGGGGCTCGGCCTGTCCGACGTCGTGCGGATGCGCGTGCTCGCCGTCGACCCGAACGAGGCGGCCGAGCTCGCGGACCTCGCGCTGGAGCGCTTCCAGCCCATCGGCGCGGCGCCGGAGATCCGTTGCCTGCACGTGGGGCGGATGACCTCGCCGGGCATGCTCGTCGCGCTCTCCGCCGACGTGACGGACACCACCCTCGACCGCGAACCCGACGAATCCGACCACGAACCGAAGGACTGACATGAACCCCCTCCTCACCGATCTCTCCGTGCTCCGCGCGGCCGGTACCGTGCACCTCCCCGGCGATCCCTGGTACGACGCGACCCGCACGCCGTGGAACCTGGCGGTGAACCAGCTGCCCGCGGCCGTCGCCGTCCCCCGGTCCATCGACGAGGTCGCGCGCATCGTGCGCGCGGCGGTCGGTCTCGGCCTGCGCATCGCGCCGCAGAGCACGGGTCACGGCGCCGCCCCGCTCGGCGAGCGCCCGCTCGACGACGTGCTGCTCATGCGGCTGCACGAGCTCACCGGCGTCGTCGTCGACCCGGAGGCGCGCACGGCCCGCGTGCTCGGCGGGACGCTCTGGCAGGACGTCGTCGCCGCCGCGGCGCCGCACGGCCTGACCGCCCTGCACGGCAGCGCGGGCGACGTGGCGGTGGCCGGCTACGTGCTCGGCGGCGGACTCTCGTTCTACGGCCGCAAGCACGGGCTCGCCGCGTCGCACCTGCGCGCCGTCGAGCTGGTGACGGCCGACGGCTCGATCGTGCGAGCCAGCGCCGACGAGCACCCCGAGCTGTTCTGGGCGCTGCGCGGCGGCACGGGCGGCAACTTCGGCGTCGTCGTCGCCCTCGAGATCGACCTGCTGGCGATCGCCGATGTCGTCGCCGGCATGCTCCTGTGGGATCTCGAGCGCGCACCGGAGGTCGTCCGAGCGTGGGCGGAGTGGACCGCCGACCTGCCCGAGTCGGTGACGACCTCCCTGCGCCTGATGCGGTTCCCGCCCCTTCCCGAGCTGCCCCCGTTCCTCAGCGGGCGACGACTGGTCGTCATCGACGGCGCCGTCCTCGAGGACGACGAGCGGGCGGCCGAGCTCCTGGCCCCGCTGCGTGCCCTGGCGCCGGAGATGGACACCTTCGCGCGCATCCCGGCGGCCGAGCTGATCCCGGTGCACATGGACCCGCCCGGACCGGTGCCGGGAGTGAGCGATCACGCGATGATCGCCGAACTCCCGGATGCGGCGATCGAGGCGTTCCTCGCGGTCGCCGGCCCCGACGTCGACGTGCCCCTGATGTTCGCCGAACTTCGCCACCTGGGCGGCGCGCTCGACCGGCCGCACGACGGCGCACTCGGCCGGCTCGACGGCGCCTACGCGCTCTACGCCATCGCGGTCGCGGCCACCCCCGAGATGGCGGCCGCCGGCTCCGCCGCCACCGCGTCCGTCGCCGCCGCGCTGCGCCCGTGGGCGTCGACGGGCACCTTCCTGAACTTCGCCGACCGCACGGTCGACGTCGCGACCGCGTTCGACGCCGAGGCCTGGGCGAAGCTCGGCGACGTGCGCCGGTCGTTCGATCCCCACCGCGTCTTCGTCGCGGCACACGAGATCGAACCCCGCTGATGCGCACCCGCGCGAGCTCACGCCCCAACCCGAATCGAACCGAGGAGACCTCCATGACCACCCACCGCACCGCGGCGACCGCCGCCACCGCCGGCCTCATCGCCGCACTCGCCCTCACCGGCTCGGTTGCGCCCGCATCGGCCGCGCCGACCGCTGTCGACCGTCCCGACCGCGCCGCCCAGGCCGCGCTGATCGCCGAGGTCCGCGCCGCGACCGCGAGCTTCCACGACGTGGATGCCGCGATCGCCGCCGGCTACCTCCCGAGCGCGGAGTGCTCGAGCAGCCCCGACGGCGCCATGGGCTACCACTTCGTCAACCCCGCGCTCATCGCCCCCGGCGCGCCCGTCGACCCGACGCAGCCGCAGGTGCTCACCTACGGCCCGTCGGCCTCCGGCGAGCTCGAGCTGTGGAGCGCCGAGTTCTTCGAGCCCGACATCGGCCAGGCCCGGCCCATGCTCGGCACGCAACCGTTCGACGGTCCGATGGCCGGTCACGAACCGGGCATGCCCGAGCACTACGACCTGCACGTCTGGATCGGCAAGCACAACCCCGCGGGGCTCTACGCACCGTTCAACCCGAGCCTGTCCTGCTGAGCCGGGTCACCGGTCCCCGTCCGTCGGCGGCCTCGCGAGCAGCGGGGCCGCCGTCGGCGTTCACGGGTGCGCCGCGTGCTCGTGCTCGCCGCGACCCGCGGGCTCGAGCTGGAACGTCGAATGCTCGACGTCGAAGTGCGCGTCGAGGCATCCGCCGAGCTCGTCGAGCAGTTCGCCCGTGCGGCCCGACTCGAACACCTCGGGTTCGACCTCGACGTGGGCGCTGAACACGTGCGACCCCGAGGTGATCGCCCACACGTGCACGTCGTGCACGGCCACCACGCCCCGGGTGCGCAGGATGTGCTCGCGGATCTCGGCGACATCCGTCTCGGCCGGCGCCGACTCGCTCAGCACCCGCAGCACGTCCCGCAGCAGCAGCAGTGCGCGCGGCACGATCATGGCGGCGATCACGAGCGACGCGATCGAGTCGGCCTGCTCGTAGCCGGTCACGATGAGCACGACGGCGGCGATGATCACGGCGATCGAGCCGAGCAGGTCGCCGAACACCTCGAGCCGCGCGCCGCGGAGGTTCATCGAGTCGCGCGACCCGCCGCGCAGCACGAGCAGCGCCGCGAAGTTCGCCACGAGGCCGATCACCGCGATGACGAGCATCGGACCGCTCTGCACCTCGGGAGGCGCAGCCGCGACGAGCCGGCCCACCGCCTCGACGGTGACGGATGCCGCGACGACGAGCAGGATCACGCCGTTGATGAGCGCCGCGAACACCTCGACCCGCTGGTAGCCGTAGGTCTGCCGGTCGGTCGCCGGCCGCGCTGCGACGAACGCCGCGATGAGCGCGATCACGAGCCCGATGAGGTCGCTCAGCATGTGGCCGGCGTCGGCGAGCAGCGCGAGCGATCCGCTCAGCCAGGCCCCGAGCACCTCCACCACGAGCACCGACGCGACGATCGCGATCGCGATGCCGAGGCGCCGGCGGTCGCCCGCCGCCTGGCGGGCGTGGTCGTGTCCGTGTCCCATGTCACTTCAAGGGTAGGCCGGATGCCGCCCGGCCGCCGCTGACGGGAATGAGTCGCGTTCTCAGCGCGCGCCGCGCCCGCCGTGCTCGCCGTGCTCGCCGTGCTCGCCCGGGGTGACGACGCCCGTCTCGTAGCCGAGCACCACGGCGTGGATGCGGTCGCGGAGCCCGAGCTTGAGCAGGATGCGGCCCACGTGCGTCTTCACCGTGGACTCCGAGAGGTAGAACGCCGCGGAGATCTCGGCGTTGCTCATGCCGCGGGCGATCGCCGTGAACACCTCCGCCTCGCGCTCGGTGAGCGACGCGAGGCGGGGGTCGCCGAAGGGGTCCGCGACGGGCGGTGTCGCAGTCGCGGTCGAGGCATCCGACGCCCCGACCGACCCGGGCCCCGCCGAGGCAGCCGTGCCGCCCGCCGGGAGCTGCGCGCCGAACAGGTCGAGCAGGCGCCGCGTGACGCGCGGTTCGACGATCGCGTCGCCGGCGGCGACCGTCCGCACCGCTCGCACGAGCTCCGCGGGCCGCGCGTTCTTGAGCAGGAAGCCGCTCGCACCCGCCCGCAGCCCCGCGAACGCGTACTCGTCGAGGTCGTACGTGGTCACGATGAGCACCCGCACGCCGGGCAGGAGCTCGGCGATGCGCTCGGTGGCCGTGATGCCGTCCATCCCGGGCATGCGCACGTCCATGATCACCACGTCGGGCCGGAGCTCGGTGGCGAGGGCCACCGCCTCGGCGCCGTCGTCGGCCTCGCCGACCACCATAAGGTCGTCCTCGCTCTCGAGCACCATCCGGAACCCCATGCGGATGAGCGACTGGTCGTCGACGAGCAGCACGCGGATGCCGCGGGGCGACGCCTGCTCGTCGCCCCGCGCGCCGCGCCCCGAGTCGTCACTCATCGTCGTGCCCGCCCGTCTGCGCATCGTCGCGCCCGACCGGCAGCACCGCTCGCACGCGCCACCCGCCCGCCGGGAGCGGCCCCGCCTCGACGGTGCCGCCGAACACGGCTGCCCGCTCGCCGATGCCGATGATGCCGCGACCCGCTCCGACCGAGGGCGCGCCGGATGCGACGCCCGGCGCCGTACGGCCGTCGTCGGTGACCGTGATCACGGTGGCGTCGCCGGCGTAGGCCACCGAGACCGTCACGAGCTTCGGCTCCTGCGCGTAGCGCAGCGCATTCGTGAGCGCCTCCTGCACGATGCGGTACACGGCGAGCTCGAGTGCCGCGTCGTAGACGGGGGCGCCCGTGACGGAGAACCGCACCGGGAGTCCGGCGTCGCGGAACCGGGCGACGAGCTCGGCGAGGTCCGAGTGGCCCGGCGCGGGCTCACGTGCCTGAGCGGCATCCGAAGTCTCACCGAGCACCGACAGCAGCTGCCGCATGTCGTGCAGGGCGCCCCGGCCGGTCTCGCCCAGCTGGTCGAGCGCGCGCCGCGCCGTCGCGGGGTCCCGGTCGAGCGAGGCGCTCGCCCCGTCGGCGAGCGCGATCATGACCGAGAGGCTGTGCGCCACGATGTCGTGCATCTCGCGCGCGATGCGGCCGCGCTCGGCGAGGGTGGCGATCTGCGCCTGGTTGTCGCGCTCGCGCGCGAGCTGCTCGGCCCGCTCGGTGAGCGCCCGCACCCGTTCGCCGCGCTGCCAGGTGTTCGCGCCGAGCAGCACACCGACGGCGTCGGCCATCCCGAGGGTGAGCAGCACGAGGGGCACGTCGAGTGCCGACGGGCTGCCGAGGCGCCGCTCGAGCTCGGGAAGCCAGAGGAAGAGGCTCGCGGCGGTGGCGGCGAATGCGGCCGCTCCGGCGATCCACCCTGCCGTCGGAGACCGGAATGCGGCGACCGCGTACAGGGCGATGGGCACCGCGAGCACGAGGTTGGATTCGGCGGCGAACGTCAGCACGGTCGTGAGGAGCGTCACGACGACGAGCACCGTGACCGGAGCGCGCCGGCGGAACAGCAGCGCGATCGCCGTGCCGGCGATGGGGAGCAGCTGCCAGGGCGAGAACTCGGTGTCGCCCGTGATGACCTCGGAGGCCAGCGTGACCAGGACGATGGTCGTGAAGACGACCGAGACCGCCACGTCGACGAGCCACGGGCGGGACCCGAGCAGGCGGCGGAGCGGTGGAGCGGCGGCAGGCGGGGACCCGGCGTCGACCGGGTCGACCGCCCGGCCGGTGGAGGGTCCCCGCTCAGCCATCACACGTCTCGTCTCGTGAAGCGCACCCCGCCCAGGACGACGGCCCCGGCGGTCCACCCGACCAGCACGAGCCCGCCGGTCAGGATCGGCTGCCAGCCGGACTGGGCGGCCGACTGCACCAGCATCATACCGGCGGTGCTGGGCAGGAATCCGGCGAGCTGGCCGCCGATCCCGCGAATGATCGGCAGGAGCCCCGGCGCCACGAGCAGCAGCCCGAGCACGGCGCCCATGGCCGCCGCGGTGCTGCGGAAGAGCGAGCCGATCGCGGTCGACAGCACGGCGATGAGTGCCAGGAACACGGTGCCACCCGCCAGCACCTGCAGCACCTCCGGGTCGGCGAGTGTGGAACCGAGCCCGAATCCCGCGAGCACCGGCTGCACGACGAGGAACGAGGCGACGGAACCGATGAGGCCGATCGCGGCGCCGGCGATGGCCGACACGAGCAGCTTCGCCGCGTAGACGGGCGTGCGCCGCGGCACGGCGGCCAGCGTGGCGGTGAGCAGCCCCGACGATCGCTCGGGGCCGATGAGCAGCACGCCGAAGACGGCCACCAGTGCGTACGCGAACAGCAACGCGATGCCGAGCACGCCGAGGCTCGGCGTGGCGCCGTAGTTGTCGGTGATGACGGCGACCGGATCGGGGACGTCGGCGGTGGGCGCGAACGCGACCGCGAACATGATCCCGCCGGCGAACAGCAGGGTGAACGCCACCGTGACGGCGGCCGTCCAGTAGGTCGAACGAACGGAGGTGGCCTTGATCCGTTCGGAGCGGACGACCCGGGCGAACGTGACGCGGGGCGCCGACGTGCGCTCGCGCGCGTCGGCGGCGGGGTCGGTGGTGGTGAGTGCGGACATGGTGGAGGATCCCTTCGGAAGTCGGTGCGCCCGGCTCAGCGGGTCGCCGCCGGCACCGCCGCGTAGTCGAGCGCGGTGTCGGTGAGTGAGAGGTACGCCTCCTCGAGCGAGGCGGTGTGCGTGGCGAGCTCATGCAGGAGCACGCCCCGGTCGCGGGCGGCGACGGCGATCGCCTCCGCGTCGAGTCCGGTGATCTCGAGCTCGTCGCGCGCGACGCTCGTGACCGTGACACCGGGCCCCGAGAGCGCGGCCGCGAGCCGATCGGCATCAGGCGTCTTCACCGAGACGCGGGTCGTCCCGACACCGGCGAGCACGTCGGCCATGGGCGCGTCGGCGATGAGCCGGCCGCGGCCGATGACGATGAGGTGGTCGGCGGTCTGCGCCATCTCGCTCATGAGGTGGGACGAGAGGAACACGGTGCGCCCCTCGGCGGCGAGGCTGCGGAGGAAGTGCCGCACCCACACGATGCCGTCGGGGTCGAGCCCGTTGATCGGCTCGTCGAGCATCACGGTCTGCGGGTCGCCGAGCAGGGCGGCGGCGAGGCCGAGGCGCTGCCCCATGCCCATCGAGAACGTGCCGACCCGCTTGCCCGCGACCGCCTCGATCCCCGTGAGCTCGAGCACCTCCTGCACGCGGGCGCGGCCGATGCCGTGCGTCGCGGCGAGGGCGAGCAGGTGGGATCGCGCGGAGCGCCCGGGGTGCATCGTGCCCGGCCCAGCAGGGTGCCGATCTCGGTGAGCGGGGCGGCGTGCTCCGCGATGGCCCGGCCGTTGACGCGGGTGGTGCCCGACGTCGGGCGGATGAGGCCGGCGATGGCGCGCATGGCCGTGGACTTGCCCGCGCCGTTGGGACCGAGGAACCCCGTGACGGTTCCCGGCTTCACCGTGAACGAGAGGTCGTCGACCGCGGTGGTCGCCCCGAATCGCTTGGTGAGATGTGCTGCTTCGATCATGGTGATCGACCATTCCTTCGAATCTCGTGCCCCGGCCGGAGGTTCCGGCGGGAGTGCATGAGTCGAAGGTAGGCAGTCGCGCCACCGGCGTCGTCAGACCGTGGTGCCGACCTCGGACGGCCGGCTCGTACCGTGGTACGAGTCCCCGAGACGACGGCGAGGTCGACCGGGTGCGGCGCTCAGGCGGGTGCGCCCGATCCCGCAACTCCGTCGAGCAGCCGCTCGAGCTGCGGAATGAGCGCCCGGAACGCCCGCGCTCGGTGGCTGTGCGCGTTCTTCACCTCGGGCGCGAGCTCCGCGGCCGACACGTCGAATCCGTCGGGCAGGAAGATCGGGTCGTAGCCGAAGCCGTTCATGCCTGCGCGCTCGGTGGCGACGCGGCCGGGCCATTCGCCCACGGCGGCGTACTCGAGCGGCGTGCCCGCGGCATCCGGCACCACCACTGCGATCGTGCAGTGGAAGCGCGCGGTGCGATGCGGGTCGCGGATGTCGCCGAGCTGCGCGAGCAGCAGCTCGAGGTTCGCCTCGGCGCCGCGGCCGGGCCCGGCCCACCGTGCCGAGAAGATGCCGGGCGACCCGCCCATGACGTCGACCGCGATGCCCGAGTCGTCGGCGAGTGCGATCCGTCCGGTGTGGGATGCCGCGGCGCGGGCCTTGATGAACGCGTTCTCGTCGAAGCTCGTGCCGTCCTCGACCGGCTCGGGGCCGTCGTAGGGCAGCACGGTGAGCCCGGGCATCCGCTCGCCGAGGATGTGCTGGAACTCGGCGACCTTGTGCGCATTGTGGGTCGCGAGCACGACCTCCAGGGGCATCGCGGCCATGCTCAGGCCGTCGCCGTCGCCGTCGCCCGCGCCTCGGCGAGCACCGCACGCTGGATCTCGGCGAGCGAGGCGGTGCCCGCGAGCGCGAGGTCGAGCAGCTGGTCGAGCTCGCGACGGTCGAACGGCGCACCCTCGGCGGTGCCCTGCACCTCGACGAAGAGGCCGCGGCCGGTGGCGACGACGTTCATGTCGGTCTCGGCGCGCACGTCCTCGGTGTAGGCGAGGTCGAGCATGGGCGTGCCGTCGACGATGCCGACGGAGACGGCCGAGACGGTGTCGAGCAGCGGCGTCGCCTTCTGGCCGATGAACTTCTTCGTGCGAGACCACTCGATCGCGTCGGCGAGCGCGACGTAGGCGCCGGTGATGGCGGCCGTGCGGGTGCCGCCGTCGGCCTGCAGCACGTCGCAGTCGATCTGGATGGTGTTCTCGCCGAGCGCCTTGGTGTCGACGACGGCGCGCAGGCTGCGGCCGATGAGGCGGCTGATCTCGTGCGTGCGCCCGCCGATGCGGCCCTTCACGGCCTCGCGGTCGTTGCGGGTGTTCGTGGCGCGCGGCAGCATCGCGTACTCGGCGGTGACCCAGCCCTTGCCCGTGCCGTTCATCCAGCGCGGCACGCCGTTCGTGAACGACGCCGTGCAGAGCACCTTCGTGCGGCCGAACGAGATGAGGGCGCTGCCCTCGGCGTGGGCGCTCCAGCCGCGCTCGATGGTGACCTCGCGCAGGGCGTCGGGCGTGCGGCCGTCGGCGCGCACCAGGTCGGGGGCGGATGTCTCGGTCACGTGGTCTCCTGTCGGAAGGGCGGTCGGTGGTGGTCGGCGGTGGTGTTCGGGTGGGCGGATGCCGCGTGGGCCCCCGCGGTCAGCGGGACGGCGCGCGGTGCGCCGGAGTTCGGTGCGGCAGGGTGACGGCTCCGGTCTGCACGAGCTCGACGGCCGACACGCCGCCGCCGAGGAGCCGGTGCGCGAGGTCGAGGAACGCGGTCGTGGACTCCCCCGTGGCCTCGTAGTGCGTGGTCGGCGGCGTCGGCGTGCGGCGTTCGAGCCCGCTCGAGACGAGCACCCGGTAGACGTCGTTCGCCGTCTCGACGTCGCTCGAGACGAGCGTGACGCGCTCGCCCATCACGTACGAGATCGCGCCCTTGAGGAACGGATAGTGGGTGCAGCCCAGCACGAGGGTGTCGATGTCCGCCGCCCGCAGCGGCGCGAGGTACTCCTCGGTGATCGCGAGCAGTTCGTCGCCCGTGGTCACGCCGGCCTCGACGAACTCCACGAAGCGCGGGCAGGCCTGCGAGAAGAGCCGCAGGTGCGGCGCGGCGGCGAAGGCGTCGTCGTACGCGCGCGACTGGATCGTGCCGGCGGTGCCGATCACGCCCACCCGGCCGCTGCGCGTGGTGGCCACGGCACGCCGGACGGCGGGCTGGATGACCTCGACGACGGGCACGTCGTAGCGCTCGCGCGCGTCGCGCAGCATCGCCGCCGATGCGGTGTTGCAGGCGATCACGAGCATCTTCACGCCCTGGTCGACGAGGTCGTCGAGCACGGCGAGCGCGTAGCGGCGCACGTCGGCGATGGGCTTCGGTCCGTACGGCGAGTGCTCGAGGTCGCCCACGTAGAGGATCGATTCGTTGGGCAGCTGGTCCTTGACCGCGCGGGCGACGGTGAGCCCGCCGACTCCGGAGTCGAAGATCCCGATCGGTGCGTCTGCCACGGGAACCCAGCCTAGATCAGGCCGCCGTCGTCGGCGCCGATCCGCCGCCCTCGTAGGCGGCCCGGATCGCGCGGGCGATGCGTCCGGCGGCGGGGTGGCGGTACCGGCGGTGCCAGGCGAGGCGCACCTCGATGGGCGGCGCGTCGCGCAGCCGCACGAACACCACGCCGGGACGGGGATAGTGGTGGGCCGTCGCCTCGGCCGTGACGCCGACCGCGTCGCCCGCGGCGATGAGGTCGAGCCACTCCTCGACGTCGCCCGTCTCGGTCATGCGGGGGGCGGCCAGTCCGGCCGCGGTCCACAGCTCCGGCGTGGTCGTTCCGGCTCGGCGGTCGACGCCCACCACGTCGGCTACGAGGTCGGCGAGCCCCACCGAGTCATCGTCGGCCAGCGGGTGGTCGACGGGCAGCACGACGAAGCGCGGCTCCACGCCGACGACCTCCGAGTCGAGGTCGGCACGGTCGATCGGGTGCCGCACCACCGCGAGGTCGACGAGGCCGTCGACGAGCCCGGCATCGCGCAGGTTGACGCGCACGAGGCGGATGGGGGTCGATTCGTGTCGGCGATTCCAGTCGCGGAGCACCGGCGTCGTCTGGGCGCCGAGCGCCGCCCACGCGTAGCCGAGGCGGATGACCGAGCGCTCCCCGCGCACCTGGGCGACGGCGCGGTCGAGCTCGGCGAGCACCCGGCGGGCGGTGCCCGCGAAGTCGGCGCCCGCGTCGGTGGGCTCGACTCGGCGGGTCGTGCGGTGCATGAGCGGCGTGCCGAGCGCGTGCTCGAGCGCGGCGAGCGCGCGGGAGACCGACGCCTGCGACATCCCCAGCACGTCGGCGGCCGCCGTGAACGAACGTTCGTCGTCGATCGCGACGAGGGCCCGGAGTTGGCGGAGCTAGATGTCCATACGTAGAGCGTATCAATCCGCACCCATTGCATTTCTGATTGCACCAATACCGTCGTAGCGTCGGGGACATGACACGAGAGCGGATCGCAGCGGGTGCCGCCGTCGGCGGCGCCGTCTCGGTGCAGGCCGGCGCCGCGATCGGCGCCACGATCTTCCCCCTCGTCGGCCCGGGCGGCGTCGTCGCCCTCCGGCAGGCGGTCGCGGCCGCGGCGCTCCTCTCCGTCGCCCGCCCGTCGTTCAGGTCCCTGGGCTGGGCGCGCGTTCGGCCCGCGCTGCTGCTCGGGCTCGTGCTCGTCGTGATGAACCTCACCGTGTACGGCGCCGTCGAGCGCATCGGACTCGGGCTCGCCGTGACACTCGAGTTCCTCGGACCGCTCACGCTCGCCCTCGTCGGCTCGCGCCGCAGGCTCGACCTCGCCTGCGCGGCGATCGCGGGCATCGGCGTGGCGCTGCTCACGGGCACCGTGCCCGGGCTCGACCCGATCGGGGTCCTGCTCGCGCTCACCGCGGCCGCGGCATGGGCGGCGTACATCGTCCTGAGCCAGCGCGCGGGCCGCGACCTGCCCGGCGTCGACGGCACCGCCATCGCGAGTCTCGTCGCGGCGGTGCTCACGTCGCCGCTCCTCGTCGTCGCCCTGCTCGGACTCGACCCGCGGCAACTCCTCCACGTCGTCCTGGTCGGGCTCGCCGCCGGCATCCTCTCGTCGGCGGTGCCCTACTCGATCGACCTGCTGGTGCTGCGCCGGCTCCCGCGACAGCTCTTCGGCGTGCTGCAGAGCGTGCATCCCGCCGCAGCGGCCCTCGCCGGGCTCGTCGTGCTCGGGCAGACGCTCGGCGCGTGGCAGGTCGTCGGGCTCGCGCTCATCACGCTGGGCAACGTGGTCGCCGTCGGGCGCGCCGGCCGGGCCGCCGGGCAGGGGGCCGCGGCATCCGACCGCCCTGTCGCCGCCGGGGCGCGCCCCGGTCGCCG
>NZ_RHHB01000026.1 GCF_003710805.1 Agromyces tardus
CGGGCGCCGGAGCGGGAGGCGGCGGCGCGACCGGCGGCACGGGCGCTGCGGGAGCGACCGGAGGCGCCGGCGGCGCGGGCTCGGGGGCGGGGGGTTCAGGCGGGACCGCCGGCTCCGGAGCCGGAGGCACCACCGGTTCGGCCGGAACGGCCGGCTCGGCGGGAACCTGGGGCTCCTCTGGGTTGTTCGGATCGCTCATGGCAGAGCCTCCTCTCGGCGCGTACCGATCAGTAGGTGGTGACGGTGCCGCTCGAGACGGCGGCGCTGAAGATCGCGATCCACACGATGCCGACGATGATGCCCGCGACGAGGCCGAGGTAGCCGAGCACGAGCCCGGCGATCGCGAGGCCGCGGCCCTGCTCACCGGTCTTCTTGATCTGGCTCAGGGCGATGTGCCCCGTGATGATCGCCACGAGCGAGATGAAGAACGCCGAGACGAGCGACACGATCGCGAGCACGTTGGTCTTCGGCCCGGCGGGAGCCGCTGCGTAGGCGGGGGCGGCCGGTGCGGCCGGTGCGGGCGCGTACGCCGGAGCCGCGGGCGGAGCAGGCGGTGCCGGCTGCGTGGGGGGGACGGGCGGGACGGACGGCTGGTCGGACGGGTCGGTCATGATGTGGTTTCCCCTCAGAAATGGTGATTGCGGTGCGGCTCCGCCATGCTGGCAGCGGCCGCGCACGGTGTCAACGACCGGCGAGGCGTGGCGCCGCGATGCTCACACTAGCGCTCACAGGGAACTCCCTGCATCGGACCAAGGTCACCTCGGGTCACGCTCACATCTGGATGTCGGTCACCGGAAGCGTCGAGTCGGCGCCGAATCCGAGGCCAGAGGGCTCGTGTCCGGCCATGATGAGCCGGGCGCCGAGCGCCGCGATCATGGCGCCGTTGTCGGTGCAGAGCGACAGCGGCGGGATGCGCAGCGCGATGCCCGCGGCATCCGCTCGCGCTTCGGCCACTTCGCGGAGGCGCCGATTCGCGACCACGCCGCCGCCGAGCAGGAGCCTCGGCACGCCGAGGTCGGCGCACGCGGCGATCGCCTTGTCGACGAGCACGTCGACGACGGCCTCGCGGAAGCTCGCCGCCACGTCGGCGAGGGGCACCGGCTCGCCCGACGCCTCTCGCTGCTCGACCCACCGCGCGACGGCGGTCTTCAGCCCCGAGAACGAGAAGTCGTACCGGTGCCGCTCGAGGTCGTTCGCACGGGTCAGTCCGCGCGGGAAGCGGATTGCGTCGGGGTCGCCGCCGACCGCGGCGCGGTCGATCTCGGGCCCGCCGGGATAGGGCAGCCCGAGCAGTCGCGCGACCTTGTCGAAGGCCTCGCCCGCGGCGTCGTCGATGGTCTCGCCGAGCAGCTCGACGTCGGAGTCCAGGTCGCGCACGAGCAGCAGCGAGGTGTGCCCGCCCGAGACGAGCAGCGCCACCGTGGGGGTCGCGAGCGGCTCGTCGTCGCCGAGCAGGTCGGCGCCGACGTGCCCCACGAGGTGGTTGACGGCGTAGATCGGCACCTCGAGCGAGAGGGAGAGCGCCTTCGCGGCGCCGACGCCCACCATGAGCGCACCGGCGAGGCCGGGCCCGCTGGTGACCGCGACGGCGTCGAGGTCGTCGAGGGTGACGGACGCCTCGGCGAGCGCCGCCCGGATGGTGGGGCCGAGCGCCTCGAGGTGGGCGCGCGCGGCGACCTCGGGCACGACGCCGCCGTAGCGTGCGTGCTCCTCCATCGAGGAGGCGATGGCGTTGGCGAGGAGCGTCGTGCCGCGCACGATGCCCACGCCGGTCTCGTCGCACGAGGTCTCGATGCCGAGCACGAGGGGTGCGTCGCGGTTCATCGGGCGGCTCCCTCGGCGTCGGCGGGCATGGTCACGGCCGGAGGCACGTCGAGCCGCATCGTGATCGCGTCGACGCCGTCGGGCTGGTAGTAGCCGCGGCGCACCCCGATCTGCACGAAGCCGAGCGATTCGTAGAGCGACTGCGCGACGGGGTTGTCGGCCCGCACCTCGAGGAAGAGCTCCGTGGCCCGTCGACGCCGCGCCTCGTCGATGAGGGCGTGCATGAGGGCGCGGCCGAGGCCCGCGCCGCGGTGGTCGGCCGCGACCGCGATGGTCTGGATGTCGCCCTGGCCGGAGCCCGCGGGCGCGAGCAGGCCCGCGTAGGCGAGGACCTCGCGGGGAAGCGCGTCGTCGACCACGACGAGGTAGTAGGTGTGGGCGCCGTCGAGCTCGTGGCGCATCATGTCGGCGGGCCACGCATCGGTGGCGAACACGGTGCGTTCGATGGCCATGATGCCGTCCAGGTCGGCAGCGCCCGCCCGCCGGAGCAGGATGCTCATCGGCTCACCCGCTTCGGGGTCGACAACGTCACGTCGGGGGCGCGGAGGTAGAGCGGCTCATCGGCGCAGACCGGCAGGCGACCGGCGGCGAACGCCAGCTCGGCGATCATGCCCAGCGCGCCGGCCGGCACGCGGGTCGCGTCGAGGCGGATGCCGCGGGGCGGCGCGACGGCGTCCCGGGGGGCGAGTGCGGGGCCGGTGGCGCGCACGGGGAGCCCATCGGCGTCGAGCCCGTCGTACTCGCTCACGGCGGACTCGCGTCGGCGCGCGTCGGTCACGACCTGCAGCGTGCCCGCACCGCCCGCGGTGTACCAGGCCCACGCGACGGCGTCGTGGCTCACCACGGGGACGACGGGGCGCGCGATGCCGAGCGCGAAGGCTCGGGCTGCGGCGATACCGACGCGCAGGCCCGTGAACGGTCCCGGGCCCATTCCCGAGACGACGCCCGACAGGGCGTGGGGTCGCACTCCCGCCTCGGCGAGGGCGTCGCGGATGAATCCGCCCACGACCTCGGCGTGGCGCATCGTGTCGTCGGTGCCGACCTCGGCCAGCACGCCGCCGTCGCGGTCGACCACGGCGACGCTCGTGCCCGTGGAGGTGTCGATCGCGAGGAGCATGCGTCCAGCCTACGTGGCCGCGGCGGGGCCCTGCCCGGCCTCCGGTCGGTCGGCGGCGGGGTCGACAGCAGGGTCGGGAGCGGCGTCGACAGCGGGGTCAGTGACCGGCTGCCGGCGTCCGGCGTCCGGCGTCGGGCTCGGCGTCCGCGGCGAAGCGCGTGCCGGCCCAGCGGGGTCCGTGTCCCACGACGGTCACGCTGCGGGGCTCGTCGGCGTCGAGTTCGTCGTCGCCGGATGCCGCGCCGCCGGGGCCCGGAGCCGCGGCATCCGGCGCCCCCTGCCGCTCGCCGCCCCGGGCGCGCTCGATGACGACGTCGAGCCACGAGTCGCTGACGCCGTCGAGCAGGCCCGCACCCCACTCGACCACCACGACCGAGCGCGCGAAGTCGAGGTCGAGGTCCTCGAGCTCGGCCGCGCCGCCCAGGCGGTAGGCATCCACGTGCACGAGCGGAGCGCCGCCGACGAGGCTCGGGTGCGTGCGCGCCAGCACGAACGTGGGACTCTGCACCGCGCCGCGCACGCCGAGCGCCTCGCCGATCCCGCGGGTGAGCGTGGTCTTGCCGGCGCCGAGCGGACCCGTGAGCACGACGAGGTCGCCCGCACGGAGCAGCGCGCCGAGTTCGCGGCCGAGGTCCTCCATGGCGGCGGTGCTCGGGACGTCGAGGCGCATCAGCGCTCCCCCGTGTGGCGGCGCGGCACCCGTGGGCCGACGCGGGTGACGATCTCGTAGCCGATCGTCTCGGCGGCCTCGCCCCACTCGTCGGCCGAGGGCGCGCCCGAGGCGGGATCGCCGAACAGCACCACCGGGTCGCCCACGGCCACCTCGTCGTCGCCGACGTCGACGAGGAACTGGTCCATCGCGATGCGTCCGACGACCGGGCGTCGGCGCCCGCGCAGGAACACCTCGGCGCGACCGGAGGCCTGCCTCGGCACGCCGTCGGCGTACCCGAGCGGTACGAGCGCGAGCGTCGTCGCGCGATCGGCCCGCCACGTGTGGCCGTACGACACCCCGTCGCCCGCCGCCACCCGCCGCACCGCCGCGACCCGGCCCTGCAGGGTCATCGCGGGCCGCAGGCCGAGCTCGGCCGCCGTCGTGCCGTCGCCGAACGGCGGGATGCCGTACATGCCGATGCCGATGCGCACGAGGTCGAGGCGCGCCTCGGGGAAGCGGACGGCCGCCGCCGACGACGCCAGGTGCCGCACGTCGGGACGCAGCCCCGCGGCCTCGGCGAGCTCGACGCCGCGCAGGAACGCCTCGAGCTGCGCGGCGTCCTCCTCGGGCGAGGTGTTCGCGAGGTGGCTGAAGACGCCGCGCACCCGCACGAGCCCCTCGCGTTCGAGGCGCGCCGCCTCCGCGACCGCATGGGGCCACTCGGCTCGGGGGATGCCGTTGCGCGACAGGCCGGTGTCGAGCTTGAGGTGCACGTCGGCGACGCGACCGGCGGATGCCGTGGCATCCGCCACCGCGTGGAGCTGCCCCGTCGACGAGATGCCGAGCTCGACGCCGCGCTCGATCGGCACACGGAAGGACGCGCCGGGGTCGTGCAGCCACGCGAGCACCCGCGCGTCGATGCCGGCTCCGCGCAGGGCGAGGGCCTCGTCGATGTCGGCCACGCCGAGACGCAGCGCGCCCGCGTCGAGTGCAGCGCGCGCGACCGCGACCGCGCCGTGCCCGTAGGCGTCGGCCTTCACGACCGCCATCACGCCGGCGGGCGCGACGAGCTCGGCGAGGGCGCGAACGTTGTGCCGGATCGCATCGAGGTCGATCCGTGCCTCACGGAAGGCGCCGCCGGGCTCCGCGTCGCTCACGGGGTCACTCCGTCGGGTGCGCCATCCTCGAACGCGCGCCCCTCGAACGCGCGCCCCTCGAGCACCACGAAGGCGCTCGCGATGCCCGCGTCGTGGCTCATCGAGAGGTGCACCCGGTCGATGCCGAGCGCGCGCACGTGCTCGGCGAGGCCGCCCGACAGCGCGAAGTCGGGGTTGCCGTCGACGTCCTGCACGATGCGCATGTCGTGCCAGCGGATCACGGCGTGGCCGCCCAGCGCCTTGATGAGCGCCTCCTTGGCCGCGAAGCGTGCGGCGAGCGAGCGAGCGGGACGATCGCGGCGTTCGCTCTCGGCGAACAGGCGGATGCGCAGGCCCGGCGTGCGCTCGAGCGAACGCTCGAAGCGGGCGATGTCGACCACGTCGATGCCGATGCCCGCGATCATGTCGCATCCCTTTCGCACGTCGTCCGGCGGATCTCCCGTCGGGTCCTGAATTCGAGTCTGCCGCACGGAGCGGGCGGCGGCACGCTCGTCCCGAGGCCGACCGTGCCGCCGCGCGAGTCCGGGGCTACTCGACCGTGACCGACTTCGCGAGGTTGCGCGGCTGGTCGACGTCGAGGCCCTTCGCCTGCGCCAGTTCCATGGCGAAGATCTGCAGCGGCACGACCGCGAGGAGCGGCTCGAAGAGGGGCGCGGCGAGCGGGATGCGGAGCACCTCGTCGGCGAACGGCAGCACCGCGGCATCGCCCTCCTCGGCGATCGCGATGACCCGGGCGCCACGGGCTCGGATCTCCTGGATGTTCGAGACGACCTTCGGATGCAGGGTCGCCGAGCCGCGCGGGCTCGGGACGATGACGAACACGGGCTGCCCGGGCTCGATGAGCGCGATCGGCCCGTGCTTGAGCTCGCCCGCCGCGAAGCCCTCGGCGTGGATGTAGGCGAGCTCCTTGAGCTTCAGCGCACCCTCGAGGGCGATCGGGTAGCCGACGTGGCGGCCGAGGAAGAGCACCGAGCGGGTGTCCGCCATCCAGTGCGCGAGCTCGCCGACGTGCTCCGCCTCGCCGAGCACGGTCCGGATCTTCTCGGGCACCGACTGCAGCTCGGCGAGCTGCTTCCCGAGCTCCGTCTCCGAGAGCGTGCCGCGCACCCGCGCGAGGTGCAGCCCGAACAGGTACAGGGCGGCGATCTGGGCCACGAAGGCCTTCGTCGACGCGACCGCCACCTCGGGTCCCGCGTGCGTGTAGACCACGGCGTCGGACTCGCGCGGGATCGTCGCGCCCTGCGTGTTGCAGATCGAGATCGTGCGCGCGCCCATCTCGCGGGCGTACTTCACGGCCATGAGCGTGTCCATGGTCTCGCCCGACTGGCTGATCGAGATCACGAGGGTGCCCTCGTCGAGCACCGGCTCGCGGTAGCGGAACTCGTGGCTGAGCTCGACCTCGACGGGCACGCGGGCCCACTGCTCGATGGCGTACTTCGCGACCATGCCGGCATAGGCTGCCGTGCCGCACGCGATGACGGTGATGCGATGGATGGCGCGCAACTCGTCGTCGCCGAACGACTCGAGCTCGGGGATGTGCACCTGGCCGTCGACCACGCGACCCAGCAGCGTGTTCGCGACGGCCTCGGGCTGCTCCGAGACCTCCTTGCGCATGAAGGACGACCAGCCGCCCTTCTCCGCGGCGGACGCGTCCCACGCGACCTCGAAGGGCTCGACCTCGACGGGCTCGCCGTCGAAGTCGGTGACCGTCACCTCGTCGGCGGTGATCGCCACGATCTGGTCCTGGCCGATCGCCACGGCGCGCTTCGTGAACTCGACGAAGGCCGCGACATCCGAACCCAGGAAGTTCTCGCCCTCGCCGAGGCCGATCACGAGGGGCGAGTTGCGGCGGGCGCCGACGACCAGGCCCGGCTCGTTCCGGTGCACCGCGAGCAGCGTGAACGCGCCCTCGAAGCGGGAGACGATCGCCTGGAATGCGCTGCGCAGGTCGCCCGTGCGCCGGTACTCCCGGCCGAGCAGCACGGCCGCCACCTCGGTGTCGGTCTCGCTCTCGAACGCGAAGCCCTCGGCGAGCAGTTCGTCCTTCAGCTCGGAGAAGTTCTCGATGATGCCGTTGTGGATGAGGGCGAGGCGGCCGTCGTCGCCGAGGTGCGGGTGGGCGTTGCGGTCGGTGGGGCCGCCGTGCGTCGCCCAGCGGGTGTGCCCGATGCCGGTACCGCCCCGGTGGATCGGGTGGCGCTCGAGTTCGTCGGCGAGGACCTGGAGCTTGCCCGCGCGCTTCGCGGTCTCGATCTCGCCTTCGTCATCGATGACGGCGACGCCCGCCGAGTCGTAACCACGGTATTCGAGGCGACGCAGGCCACCCATGAGCACGTCGAGGCTGTTGCGCTCTCCGACGTATCCGACGATTCCACACATGCGCTCGATTGTATAGGCGGTCGACTGGGAGGCCGCCGCCGAGGGACGACCGGCCCCGGGGAGCCCCGACACTAGACTGCTGAGGTGCTTGAGCCGCAGCATCCGTCCGCGCACGCGGCCCACCTCACGCCGTTCATCGAGCTGGGTCGTGCCGACTGGGCGGCGCTCGCGCCCTCCATGCCCTCGCCGCTGCGCGAGACCGAGATCGTGCAGCTGCGCGGCCTGGGCGAGCCGCTCGACCCCACTGAGGTCGCGGAGGTGTACCTGCCGCTCAGCCGCCTGCTCAACCTCTACGTCGGCGGCACGAAGGCGCTCCACCAGGTCACGAGCGAGTTCCTGCGCGAGCAGGTCACGCCCACGCCGTTCGTCATCGGCGTCGCGGGCTCGGTGGCCGTCGGCAAGTCGACCATCGCCCGCCTCCTCCGCGAGCTCCTCGCCCGGTGGGAGCACACCCCACGGGTCGAGCTCGTGACCACCGACGGGTTCCTGTTCCCGAATGCGGAGCTCGAACGCCGCGGGCTCATGGCCCGCAAGGGCTTCCCCGAGTCCTACGACCGTCGGGCGCTGCTCCGGTTCGTGAGCGAGGTGAAGGCGGGCGCCGCCGAGGTGCGCGCGCCGTTCTACTCGCACCTCGCCTACGACATCGTCTCCGACGCGCAGATCACGGTGCGGCGTCCCGACGTGCTCATCGTCGAGGGGCTCAACGTGCTGCAGCCCGCGGCGGCGGGGCACAAGCTCGCGGTCAGCGACCTCTTCGACTTCACGATCTACGTCGATGCCCGCACGGGCGACATCGCGCGGTGGTACGAGGAGCGCTTCCTGAAGCTCCAGCGCGGCGCGTTCGCCAACCCGCGCTCCTACTTCCACCGGTACGCGAGCCTCACCGAGGACGAGGCCCGTGCGCGGGCGCGCTCGATCTGGCAGTCGATCAACGAGCCGAACCTGCTGCAGAACATCCGGCCGACGCGGTCGCGTGCGTCGCTCGTGCTGCGCAAGGACGCCGACCACGCGGTCTCGAGCGTGCTGCTCCGCAAGCTCTGAGCGACCCACGCGATCGACGAGCGGATGCCGCGGGGCGCTCCGATGCCGTCGGCCCGCCGTCGCCGCGGGGATCGCTACAGGCTGAGCCGCTCCCGGACGACTGCAGCGAGGCGCTCCGCCTGGGACTCCGCCGCGTGCTGGTCGGCGGCCTCCACCATGACGCGCACCATGGGCTCGGTGCCGGACGGACGCAGGAGCACTCGTCCCGTGTCGCCGAGTTCGGCCTCCACTGCGGCCACGGCTGCGGCGATCTCCGCATCGTCGGCGAGCGCGTGATGGTCGACGCCGCGCACGTTCACGAGCACCTGTGGGTACACGGTCATCACGCGGGCGAGTTCAGCGAGCGACCGGCCGGTGCGGGCCATCTCGGCGGCGAGGTGGAGCCCCGTGAGCACCCCGTCGCCCGTCGTGGCGAACTCGGTCATGATGACGTGTCCCGACTGCTCGCCGCCGAGGGCGTAGCCGCCCTCGGCGAGGGCCTCGAGCACGTAGCGGTCGCCGACCTTGGTCTCGATCACGCGGATGCCGTGCTCGGCCATCGCCCGCCGGAGGCCCAGGTTCGACATGACCGTCACGACGAGGGTGTCGTCGGTGAGGGTGCCGCGCTCGTGCATGGACACGGCGAGGATCGCCATGATGCGGTCGCCGTCGATGGTGTTGCCCTCGGCGTCGACGGCGAGGCAGCGGTCGGCGTCGCCGTCGTGCGCGATGCCGAGGTCGGCACCGTGCTCGAGCACTGCGGCCCGAACGTGCTCGAGGTGGGTCGAACCGACGCCGTCGTTGATGTTCATGCCGTCGGGGTCCGCCCCGATCACCACGACCTCGGCGCCGGCGTCCTTGAAGGTCTCGGGAGAGACCCCTGCGGCGGCGCCGTGGGCGCAGTCGAGCACGACCTTGATGCCGTCGAGGCGGTTGGGGAGCGTGCCGAGCAGGTGCACGACGTAGCGGTCCTCCGCGTCGGCGAAGCGGCGGATGCGGCCGACGCCGTCGCCGGTGGGCGCGAGCTTCTGCTTGCCGAGGAAGGACTCGATGCGGTCCTCGACCTCGTCGGGGAGCTTCGTGCCGCCGAACGAGAAGAACTTGATCCCGTTGTCGGGAGCGGGGTTGTGCGACGCGGAGATCATCACGCCGAAGTCGGCGCGGATGCTGTCGATCAGGAATGCCGTCGCGGGCGTCGGGAGCACGCCGGCGTCGAGCACGTCGACGCCCGAGCTCGCGAGGCCGGCCGAGACGGCGGCGGTGAGGAACTCACCGGAGACGCGCGGGTCGCGAGCGACGACCGCGACCGGTCGCCTGCCCGCAGCGCGCAGTTCGTCGGCGTGCCGTCCCTGCGTGAGCACGGCGGCAGCCGCCTGGGCGAGGCCCAGGGCCAGGTCAGCCGTGAGATCACGGTTGGCCAGGCCCCGGACCCCGTCGGTTCCGAAGAGCCGAGGCATCGAGAGAGCCAGTCCCCTCGCGCGTCAGCGCTTGGAGAACTGCGGCGCCTTGCGGGCCTTCTTGAGACCGGCCTTCTTGCGCTCGATGACGCGCGCGTCGCGCGTGAGGAAGCCGGCCTTCTTGAGGGTCGGGCGGTTGTTCTCGCGGTCGATCTCGTTGAGCGCACGCGCGATCGCGAGGCGCAGCGCGCCGGCCTGGCCCGAGGGGCCGCCGCCGGTGATCTTCGCGACCACGTCGTACGAGCCCGAGAGCTCGAGCACGGTGAACGGGTCGGTGATGAGCTGCTGGTGGAGCTTGTTCGGGAAGTAGTCCGCGAACTCACGGCCGTTGACCGTGATGCCGCCGGCGCCGGGGACGACGCGCACGCGGGCGATGGCCTGCTTGCGACGGCCGACGGCCGCGCCCGACACGTTGAGCACGGGACGGGGGGTGGTGGGGGCCGCCGAGGGGGTGCTCTCGGTGGTGTAGCTCTCGGGAGCCGCTTCGATCTGGTCTGCGATCTTCGCCATTTTGGTGTGAATCCTTATTTCGAGAACGTCGAGTGCGCCGGAGTTACTGGGCGACCTGGGTGAGGGTGTACGGCTTGGGCTGCTGAGCCGCGTGCGGGTGCTCCGGGCCGGCGTAGACCTTGAGCTTCTTCAGCTGGGCCCGGCCGAGCGAGTTCTTGGGGAGCATGCCGCGGATCGCCTTCTCGACGGCGCGGACGGGGTTCTTCTCGAGGAGCTCGGCGTAGCCGACCGCCTTGAGGCCACCCGGGTAGCCGGAGTGACGGTAGGCCTTCTTCTGCTCGAGCTTCTGGCCGGTGAGGGCGACCTTGTCGGCGTTCACGATGATGACGAAGTCGCCGCTGTCGAGGTGGTTCGCGAAGGTCGGCTTGTGCTTGCCGCGGAGGAGGGCGGCCGTGTGGCTGGCCAGGCGGCCGAGCACGATGTCGGTGGCGTCGATGACGACCCAGTCACGCTGGATCTCGGTCGCCTTGGGGGTGTAGGTGCGCGTCACGGAAGTGCTGCTTTCTGGTCGAGAGAGGGGTTCGTGAATCCCACTCCGGTGGGAGTTCGCTCGCGAAGCGAGGCGAACGCCCGGGTGGAGGGCTCATCTTCGGGTGCCGACGCAGATGGCGGCACCAAAGGGAAAGCTTAGCCGACGACCCCGTCGACGTGCAATTCGCGACGTGCGCGCGTCAGCGCCGCCCGAGCCTCGAGCTCGTGATCGTCGGGATAGCCGACCTCGGTGAGCACGAGTCCCTTGGCCGGCATCACCTTGAACGCGCTCGTCCGCTCGCCGGCCTCCATCAGCACGCGCGGGTCGCCGGCCTCGAGCTTGCCCTCCCCCACTGCGACGCAGGCCCCCACGAGCGCCCGCACCATCGAATGGCAGAAGGCGTCGGCCTGCAGGGATGCCACGAGCACGCCGTCGGCGGCGCGCTCCCATCGGTAGGCCTGGAGGGTGCGGATGGTCGTCGCGCCCTCGCGCGGGCGGCAGAACGCGGCGAAGTCGCCGAGTCCGAGGAGCGACCGCGCCGCGGCATCCATCGCAGCGACGTCGAGTTCGCGCGGAAACCACACCGTGCGGTTGCGATCGAGCGGGTTGCGGAGGGCCGCGGCATCCGCCACGCGGTACTCGTACCGCCGCCACGTCGCCGAGAAGCGGGCGTCGAATCCGTCGGGCGCGACGGCGGCTGCGGTGACGACGATATCGGCCTCGCTCGCACCGAGGATGCCCGAGAGCCTGCGCAGCAGCACGCCCGCAGGATCGCCCGTGGCGGCCGCATGCCCCCGCCGCGGCCGGGTGGCCGACGCGAACGCCACGCGCTCCACGTCGAAGTGGGCGACCTGGCCGAGGGCGTGCACGCCGGCGTCGGTGCGCCCGGCGACCGTGAGCTGCGGCGCCACGTGCTCATGACGGAAGAGGGTGGCGAGTGCCTGCTCGATCACGCCCTGCACGGTGCGCAGGCCGGGCTGGCGGCTCCAGCCCTTGAACCCGGTGCCGTCGTAGGCGATGCCGAGCCGGATGCGGACCGCGGATGCCGCCGCGCCGGCGTCGGGCGCGGCCGACTCGTCCGTCGCATGCTCGCTCACCCGACAAGCCTACGGGCGCCGCGCGGGCGCCGCTCGCTCTCGAACGGGATGCGGATGCCGTGGCGTGCCGCTGGCGCCCGCGACGCGGAAGGGCCCCGATGCGTGAACGCATCGGGGCCCTTCGAGTGTGGCGCGAGGACTACTTCGCGGCGACGGCCTCGGCCGACTCCTCCGACGCCTCGGAACCCGCGGCCTCGTCGACGGCGGCCTCGGCCTCGGTGACGACCTCCTCGGGCGTCTCCTCGACGACGGGCTCCTCGGCGGGGGCCTCGTCGGCGGCCGGAGCCGCGGCCGGCTTGGCGGCGCGCGTCTTCGGGGTCACCGGCTCGAGGACGAGCTCGATGACCGCCATGGGCGCGTTGTCGCCCTTGCGGTTGCCGATCTTCGTGATGCGGGTGTAGCCGCCCTCACGGTCGGCGACCTGCGGGGCGATGACCGCGAACAGCTCGTGGACGACGCTCTTGTCGCCGATCACGGCGAGGACGCGACGGCGTGCGTGCAGGTCGCCGCGCTTGCCGAACGTCACCAGACGCTCGGCGAGGGGACGCAGGCGCTTGGCCTTGGTCTCGGTGGTGGTGATGCGCTTGTGCGTGAACAGCGCGGCAGCGAGGTTCGCGAGCATCAGGCGCTCGTGCGCGGGTCCGCCTCCGAGGCGGGGGCCCTTCGTGGGCTTCGGCATGGTTCGTTCTCTCCAGTGGTGGGGGTTGGTGCGGCCCGGGGCGCGCTAGTTCTCGTCGTCGAAGCCCGTGTAGAAGTGGGCGCCGTCGAAGCCGGGGACCGAGTCCTTCAGCGACAGGCCCATCTCCGTGAGCTTGTCCTTGACCTCATCGACCGACTTCTGGCCGAAGTTGCGGATGTTCATGAGCTGCGACTCCGACAGGGCGACGAGCTCGGACACCGTGTTGATGCCCTCGCGCTTGAGGCAGTTGTAGCTCCGCACCGACAGGTCGAGGTCCTCGATCGGGATCGAGAGCTCGCTCGAGAGCACGGCGTCGACCGGCGCGGGGCCGATCTCGATGCCCTCTGCCGCCGTGTTGAGCTCGCGGGCGAGGCCGAACAGCTCGGTGAGCGTGCGACCCGCCGAGGCGATCGCGTCGCGCGGCGTGATGGCGGCCTTGGTCTCGACGTCGACCACGAGGCGGTCGAAGTCGGTGCGCTCGCCGGCACGGGTGGCCTCGACGCGGTAGGTGACCTTGAGGACCGGCGAGTAGATCGAGTCGACCGGGATCTGGCCGGCCTCGGAGTACTCGTTGCGGTTCTGGCTGGCCGAGACGTAGCCGCGGCCGCGCTCGATCGTGAGCTCGAGCTCGAACTTCGCCGAGTCGTTGAGCGTCGCGATCACGAGCTCGGGGTTGTGCACCTCGACGCCCGCCGGAGCGGAGATGTCGGCGGCGGTGACCTCACCGGCGCCCTGCTTGCGCAGGTAGGCGGTGATGGGCTCGTCGTGCTCGCTGGAGACGACCAGGTTCTTGATGTTGAGGATGATCTCGGTGACATCCTCCTTGACGCCCGGGACGGTCGAGAACTCGTGGAGCACGCCGTCGATGCGGATGCTCGTCACGGCCGCGCCGGGGATCGAGGAGAGGAGGGTGCGACGGAGCGAGTTCCCCAGGGTGTAACCGAAGCCCGGCTCGAGGGGCTCGATCACGAAACGCGAACGGAACTCCGAGATGTTCTCTTCGGTGAGCGTCGGACGCTGTGCGATCAGCACTGTGGATTCCTTTCGGCAGGGTGTCCGCTATATGACACCTGCGAGGTCGAGGATCTTGAGTTGTGAGAGAACGTGGGCGCCGGTCGAGTAGGCCCGTCAGGGCCGTATCGAGACCAGCGAGTGCGCGAGGCCTCGATACGGGCGCGGAGCGCCCTACCCGACCGACGGTGGGAACTAGACGCGGCGGCGCTTGGGCGGGCGGCATCCGTTGTGCGCCTGGGGCGTCACGTCGTTGATGCTGCCGACCTCGAGGCCCGCGGCCTGGAGGGAGCGGATCGCGGTCTCGCGGCCCGAGCCGGGGCCCTTGACGAAGACGTCGACCTTCTTCATGCCGTGCTCCTGCGCCTGGCGCGCGGCCGACTCGGCCGCGAGCTGTGCGGCGAACGGCGTCGACTTGCGCGAGCCCTTGAAGCCCACGCCGCCCGACGACGCCCAGCTGATCACGGCGCCGGTGGTGTCGGTGATCGAGACGATCGTGTTGTTGAACGTCGACTTGATGTGGGCCTGGCCCACGGCGATGTTCTTCTTTTCCTTCTTGCGCGGCTTGCGAGTAGCCGCCTTGGGTGCTGCCATTGGTGAAATCTCCTAGATCTTCGGCGCTGAGCGGTTACTTGCGGCCGGGCTTCTTCTTGCCGGCGACGGTGCGCTTCGGGCCCTTGCGGGTACGAGCGTTGGTCTTGGTGCGCTGGCCGCGGACCGGGAGACCGCGACGGTGGCGCAGGCCCTCGTAGGATCCGATCTCGACCTTGCGGCGGATGTCGGCTGCGACCTCGCGGCGGAGGTCACCCTCGACCTTGAAATTGCCTTCGATGTAGTCGCGGAGCGCGACGAGCTGCTCGTCGCTGAGGTCCTTCACGCGGATGTCTCCGCTGATGCCGGTCTCCGCGAGCGTCTGCAGCGCACGAGTGCGCCCGACGCCGTAGATGTAGGTCAGTGCGATCTCCACGCGCTTCTCGCGCGGGATGTCGACTCCTGCCAGACGTGCCATGGTGGCTTCTCCTGTGGATGAGTGGAGGTGTGGAGCAACGCCGGTGCCCGGGCCTCCGACCCGAGGTGTCCGCATCGCTGATCGAGTAGCCGCGGAGCGGCGTATCGAGATCGATGCTTCTGGCGTTGCCGATTGCGGTGTTCAGTTGTGTTGCGACTCGGGTCTCGATACGGCGGCCCGCACGGGGCCGCCGACTCGACCCTGATCGGCGCGACGCTCACGCGTCGCGCGCGATCAGCCCTGACGCTGCTTGTGGCGCGGGTTGCTCTTGCAGATCACCATCACGCGGCCGTGACGGCGGATGACCTTGCAGTGGTCGCAGATGGGCTTGACGCTGGGGTTGACCTTCACAGGTGTGTTCCTTTACTCGCTGTCCTCGTGCCCGCGGAGTGCCGCGGGCCGTTACTTTCCGAACAGCCCTTACTTGTAGCGGTAGACGATGCGGCCGCGCGTCAGGTCGTAGGGGCTCAGCTCCACGATCACGCGGTCCTCGGGGAGGATGCGGATGTAGTGCTGGCGCATCTTGCCTGAGATGTGCGCGAGGACCTTGTGCCCGTTGGTCAGTTCCACGCGGAACATCGCGTTCGGGAGTGCCTCGATGACCGAGCCTTCGATCTCGATGACGCCGTCTTTCTTGGCCATAGCCTCACTATCGCTTGTGGTGTGGGTGTTCGGTCGTGCGATGATGTTGCACGAGGCGCCGGAACCGTGGTGGCTCAGGCGTCGGGCATGCCGAAGCAGGCGTGCAAACACCAAGGGTCAACTATAGGCGATCGCGAAGCGATTCGCCAGTCGGGTGTGTTCGCCGGGGCGCGGGGCGCCCGGGCGATGTCTCAGCGTCAGCGCACGTGACGCGCCACGACCTCCACGAGGCGGTCGTGCAGCGGATGTCCCGCCTCCACCCCGGTCACGTCGTGCACGAAGGTCGCGGCATCCGCCTCGCCCAGGAGCCGCTGCAGCTCGACGCTCTCGGGATCGGCCGGCACGTCGAAGCCGAGCGCCGCCTCGACCGCGGCGAGGAGCCCGTCGACCACGAGGCCGCGCTCGGCGAGTTCGGCAGCGGGTGCGATGAATCGCTCGCGACGGCTCAGCTTGCGCAGGGGCTGGCGGCCGACCCGCTCGACGGTGTCGGGCAGGCCGGGATTGCGGAAGCGCGCGAGGATCGTCGCGCGGTACTCGGCCTGCTCGGCCTCGGAGAAGCCGTGCTTGGCCACGATGAGCGCGGAGGTCTCGCGGAGCACGCGCTCCACTTCCTCGGCGACCGCCGGGTCGGCCAGCGCGTCGCTGATGCGCTCGTGCCCCGCGAGGAAGCCGAGGTACGCGGTCGCGGCGTGACCCGTGTTGACCGTGAAGAGCTTGCGCTCGATGTACGGCGCGAGGCGCTCCACGAAGTGCGCGCCGGGGATCTCGAGCGGGTGGTCGCCGAAGGGCGGCCGCTCGATCGCCCACTCGAAGAAGGTCTCGACCGTGACGTCGAGCCCCGCCCCCTCGGGCTGCCCGGGCACGATGCGGTCGACGGCGGTGTTCGCGAACACGGCGCGGCGCTCGAGCGCGAGCCACTCGTCGGGACCGGCGAGCGCGGCGACCTCGTCGCGCAGCAGGCTCGTCGCGTCGATCGCGTTCTCGCACGCCATCACGGCGAGGGGCGCGGCATCGGCCGGGCGGTCCCGCAGCGCCTGCAGCACGTGGGGCGCGATGAACCGCAGGATCGTGGGCCCGACGGCGGTCGTCACGACGTCGGCGGTCGTCAGCTCGGCAGCGAGCGCCGCGGCATCCGCCTGGCTGTTGAGCGCCCGGTAGCGGTCGACGACGCGGTCGCGCGCACCCTCGCCCACCTCGTGCACGGCGTAGTGGTCGGATGCCGCGAGCGCGTCGATGAGCTCGGCGTTCACGTCGGCGAACACGACCTCGTAGCCCGCGTCGTGCAGCAGCAGGCCCACGAAGCCACGGCCGATGTTGCCGGCGCCGAAGTGCACGGCCTTCATGCGTCGTTGACCTCGGACAGCAGCGCGACGAGCTCGTCGGAGGAGCCGGCGTCGAGCAGCTTCTGCACCTCGTCCTCGTCGGAGAAGATGATGGCGATCTTCGAGAGGATCTCGAGGTGCTCGTCGCCGATGCCGGCGATGCCCACGACGAAGCGCGCCTCGTCGCCGCCCCAGTCGATCGGCGCGTCGTAGCGCACGAACGAGAGCGCCGAACGCAGGATCGAGTCCTTCGCCTCGTTCGTGCCGTGCGGGATGGCGAGCCAGTTGCCCATGTAGGTGGAGACCGACGACTCGCGCGCGAGCATGGAGTCGATGTACTCGGGGCGCACGGCCCCGGCGTCGACGAGGATCTGGCCCGCCGCGCGGATGGCCTCCTCGCGGCTCGCCGCAGCCCGCTCGAGGCGCACGTCGCGGGGCGACAGGATCTGGTCGGTCATGGGATCTCCTTCTTCCTCATCGAGACGGGTTGCCGTGCGGGCGGGCCGATGCCGCGGTGGCCCCCTGGGACGGGAGGCCACCGCGGCGGTCGGTCAGCCGGGCGGTGCGACGATCAGCGCACGCCCTCGCTCTGGAGCAGGTTCACGATCTCGTCGTACTTCGGCGAATTCATGAAGTTCTCCACCGACACGTGCAGCGCGTTCGGCGACTGCCCGCGCGCCCGGTCGGTGAGGTCCTGGTGCGTGATCACGAGGTCGACGTCGTCGGTGAGGTTCGCGATCGCGCGGTTGGTCACCGTGACGCTGTCGATGCCGGCCTTCTTGATCTTGTTGCGGAGGACCGTGGCACCCATCGCGCTCGATCCCATTCCCGCGTCGCAGGCGAAGATGATCGTGTGGATCGGCTTCCGCTGGAACGCGGCCTCCTCGCCCTCCGTGATGAGGTCGCCGCCGGCGGCGACGCCCTCGGCCGCGAGGCCCTGCAGCACGCTGCTCGACTTGCCCTTGTTGGCCTCGGTCTGCGCGATCGCGGCCGCCAGGTCGCCGGCGCCCTCCTTCGCGAGGTCGCGCTTGCGACTCGCACGGAGCATGATCGACGCGATCACGAACGTCACCGTCGCCGAGAGGATGACCGAGAGGATCACGCCGACGTAGCTGTCGGGCGCGGTCTGGGCGAGCACCGCGATGATGCTGCCCGGAGCCGCCGGTGCTCGGAGTCCGCTGTTGAACAGCACGTTGGTCGCGACGCCCGTCATGCCGCCCGCGATCGCGGCGAGGATCAGGATCGGCTTCATGAGCACGTACGGGAAGTAGATCTCGTGGATGCCGCCGAAGAACTGGATGATGATCGCGCCGGGAGCGCTCGCACGGGCCAGGCCGACGCCGAAGAACGTGAACGCGAGCAGGATGCCGAGGCCGGGGCCGGGGTTCGCCTCGATCAGGAACAGGATCGACTTGCCCGTCTCGCTGGCCTGCTGGGTTCCGATCGGGGTGAACACGCCGTGGTTGATCGCGTTGTTCAGGAACAGCACCTTGCCGGGCTCGACCAGGATGCTGAGCAGCGGCAGCAGCGACAGCTTCACGAGCCAGTCGACGGCCGCCTCGAGGCCGTTGCTCAGCGCCTCGACGACCGGCCCGAAGGCCAGGTAGCCCACGATGGCGAGGGCGAACCCGAGGATGCCGGCGGAGAAGTTGTTGACCAGCATCTCGAAGCCGGCCTTGATCTTCCCCTCCCAGATCCGGTCGACCTGCTTCATGAGCCACGCGGCGAGCGGGCCCATGATCATGGCGCCGAGGAACATCGGGATGTCGGTGCCGACGATCACGCCGACCGTGGCGATGGAGGCCACGACGCCGCCGCGGGTGTCGTAGACCAGCCGGCCGCCCTGGTTGGCGATGAGCAGGGGCAGCAGGTAGATGATCATCGGGCCGACGAGCTCCGCGAGGGACTCGTTCGGCGTGAATCCGGCCGGGATGAAGAACATCGTGACGATGCCCCAGGCGATGAACGCCGCGATGTTCGGCAGGATCATGTTGGACAGGAACGACCCGAACCTCTGGACTGCGACGCGTGCTCCCCCCGGCCGCTTCGTGTCTGCAGACGACGTTGTCATGTCAGTGCCTCTCTCGTGGTCACGGTGCGGTCGCCCGCGCCGTGGTGATCTCGGATGCGGCGTCCTTCGCCGCGAGTTTCGCCTCGGCCGCTCCCTCAGCGGCCAAGGCGGCCCGGGCGATCGCCTTCGCGTCGTCCGGGGTGTACCGCGCGAGGGAGGCGCGGACATCTGCGAGTGCCGACGGTGACATCGACAGGCTCGTGGCGCCGAGGCCCACGAGCACGACGGCGAGCAGCGGGTCGGCGGCGGCCTCGCCGCAGATGCCGACGGGCTTGCCGCGTTCGGCTCCGGCGGCGCCGACCTCGCCGACGAGGCGCAGCACGGCGGGATGCCAGGGGTCCTGCAGGTTCGCGACGGTGCCGAGGAGCCGGTCGGCCGCCATCGTGTACTGCGTGAGGTCGTTGGTGCCGATCGACGCGAACGCGGCGACGTCGAGGATGCGGTCGGCGATCAGCGCGGCCGACGGGGTCTCGACCATGACGCCGGCGTAGCGGATCCCGAGCTCGGCGCAGAGCGTCGTGAAGTAGCGGGTCTCGTCGACGGTCGCGATCATCGGCGCCATGACCCAGAGGTCGGCGTCGGTCGCGGCATCCGCAGCGGCGAGCGCCGTGAGCTGCTCGCGCAGGATGACCTCCGAGTGGCGCAGCGCGCGGATGCCGCGGAGCCCGAGCGCGGGGTTCTCCTCTTCGTTGGCGTTGAGGAACGCGAGGGGCTTGTCGGCTCCGGCGTCGAGCACGCGGACGACGACCTTGCTGCCGGGGAACGCCGAGAGGAGCCGCGTGTACTGCTCCTGCTGCTCGCGCACGCTCGGCGCGGTGTTCGCGTCGAGGAAGAGGAACTCGGTGCGGAACAGGCCCACGCCCTCGGCGCCGAGCTTGACGGCCTCCGCGGCGCCGTCTGCGGAGCCGAGGTTGGCCAGAAGCGGCACGGGCGTGCCGTCGGCGAGCGCGCCGGGAGTGACGGGGGCGGCCTCGCGGGCGGCCCGTTCGGCGATGCGCTCGGTCGCGTCGGCGACCTGCTCGGGGGTGGGATCGGTCACGACGAGGTCGTTGGCCGCATCGACGATGACCATGTCGCCGTCGGCGAGGCTCGCGGCATCCGCTGCGCCGACGACCGCGACGATCGACTTCTCGCGGGCGAGGATGGCGGTGTGCGAGGTGGGGCCGCCGTCGGACGTGACGAGCCCGAGCACCTGGGTCAGGTCGAGCATCGCCGTGTCGGCGGGCGCGAGGTCGCGGGCCACGAGCACGAACGGGTGGCCGGGGTTCGGCACGCCCGGCGCCGGGAGCTTGAGCAGGTGCGCGACGACCCGCTGCGACACGTCGTCGAGGTCGGCCGCGCGCTCGCCCATGTAGCCGCCCATGCCCAGGAGCATGTCGCGGAAGGCGGCGAACGCCTCGAACACGGCGCGCTCGGCGGTCTTGCCGTCGGCGAGCCGCTTCACGACGTCGTCGATGAGCGTGGGGTCCTCGGCCATCATGGCCTGCGCCTCGAGCACGTCCTGCGCCGCTCCGCCGGCCTGCCGGCCGCGGCGGTTCAGCTCCTCGGCGACGACCGACAGCGATGCCTTCGCCCGCTCGGCCTCACGCTCGGGGTCGAGGTGGCTCGCCCGGTCGACCGGCTCGGGCAGCCGATCGGCCATCCGCACCACCGAGCCGACCGCCACACCCAGGCCGATGCCCGTGCCCTTGATCTCCATCACGCGCCCTCTCCGTTCGGTTGACTGGGCGACGGATGCGTCGAGCTATTCGTCGTGGTCGGTGCTGAGCAGCTCCACCAGCTCGTCGAGCACGCGCTGCTCGTCGCCGCCGTCGACGACGAGGGTGACCTCATCGCCGAAGTCGATGCCCTGCGAGATGACCCCGAGGATGCTCGCCGCATTGACGGGAGTGCCACCGGCCTTGCTGATGGTGACAGACGACCCCGATGCCGCGGCGGCTTGGGTGAAGAGTTTCGCGGGCCGTGCGTGCAGGCCGTGGGTCGATCCGATTCGAACTGTGCGTTCCACCATGATTCCGGTCTCCGTCGTTGGCTTCCGTTCCCGCCTTCACCATAGCCCTCGAAGCGCGCGGTGGGAACGGCGGCGCGCGCCCGGCGGTCGTTCACGACCGACCCCCGACGGTGTCGAGGGCGAGATCGAGCGCGTCGTCGCCATCTGCCGCCGTGGCTCCCGCGGGGAGCACGGCGACGGGCACGGATGCCGCGGCCGCGAGTTCGCGCAGTGCGTCGACGCGGTCGCCGAGGTGCGCGCCGACGAGCAGCACGTCCGCACCGTCGAGCGCCTCGGCGAGTCCCGCCTCGGCGGCGGCACGCGCGTCGACCCGGAGGCCCCTCGCGTCGGCGGCACGGCGCACGCGCAGCGCGACGAAGGTGCTCGACGCACCCGCACCGCACACCACGATGATCCGCATGCCTGCCTCCTCGCCGGCCTCGCCCGGTCTCCGTCGATCGGTTGCGGCGGATGCCGCGAACACCTCGATGGTGCCTCTCGAGCGACCGGTCCCGCCACCAGGTTTCCTTCCTGCCCCCCGGAAGGTTCCGTCGATGTGGTGCCACGGGGCGGTGGGCGGTGGTTGACTGTCAGCGTCCGCCCGACGAGGCCGCGGGGCGGCATCCGACCATCACGGGAGCGACGTGCCAGACAAGTGGGAGCGACTCGCGGAGGTCCTCGCGAGCGCCGACGGCTGGACGACCGCATCCTCCCTCGCCACCCGGCTCGACGTGACGCCCCGCACGATCCGCAGCTACGTCGCCCGCGCGAACGACGGCGGACGCGTGCTCATCGAGTCCGGGCCCGAGGGATACCGGCTCGACCGCGCCGCCTGGGCGGAACGCGTCGCGCAGGCATCCGCCGCGAGCGCCGAGGGCTCCCCCGCCGCGCGTCTCGCGCGCCTCATCCGCGACCTCGTCGACGCGCCCGACGGCCTCGACGTGCACGCGGCAGCCGACGGAATGCACGTGAGCGAGTCGACGATCGAGGCCGACCTCGGCCGCGTGCGCACTCGGCTGGACGGCATCGGGCTGCGGCTGCGGCGCGAGGGCGCGACGGTGCGGCTGGAGGGGCCCGAGAGCGCCATGCGGCGGCTCATCAGCGCCCTCGTGCGCGAGGAGGGCGACCGGGGCGTGCTCGGCTTCGACGAGCTGCGACGTTCCTTCCCCGCGATGGACGGCTTCCGCGGCGAGCTCGTCGCCGCCCTCGACGCGGCCGGCTACGCGCCCAACGAGTACACGCTCGACGACGTGCTGCTGCACCTCGCGATCGCCCTCGACCGGATCGGGCGCGACCGGCACCTCGATGACCCCACCGACCCGACGGGCGCCACTGCTGCGACCGCGACGGGCGCGGCGGCGACGGATGCCGCGGTCGTGACGGATGCCGCGGACGCGACGGATGCCGCGGTCGCGATGGGGGGCCCCGACGCACCGGGTGCCGACGCGCAGGGCTCCGAGCCGCTCGCCGGACTCGTGGGCGACCTCGTGGTCTCCCACTTCGGGGTGTCGCTCGACCCGGCCGAGCTCGACCACATCTCGCGCCTCGTGGCGACGCGGGCCGCGACCCGCCGGATCGACGCGGTGTCCGTGGAGGGCGGGGCGGGCGGCGTCTCGGCGCGCGTCGTCGTGCTGCAGGAGATCGTGCGCCGCATCTCGGCCGACTACCTCATCGACCTCGGCGACGACGAGTTCATCAACCGGCTCGCGCTGCACGTCGACAACCTCGCCGTGCGCGCCGCCGACCGCAGCTACTCGCGCAATCCGCTCACCGCGGCGATCAAGGCGGCCTACCCGCTCATCTACGACCTCGCCGTGTACCTCGCGAGCGAGCTGGGGCGACTCGAGGGCATCACCGTGAACGACGACGAGATCGCCTACCTCGCGATGCACCTCGGGGCGCACCTCGAGCGCACGCGGTCCCGCGGCGAGACCGTGCGCGTCGGCGTCGCCGCTCCGGCGTATCACGACGCGCGCTCGGTGCTGCTGGAGCGCCTCCGGTCGGCGACGGGCGACGACGTGGAGCTCGTCGCGCTCGACGCCGCAGCATCCGCCTCGCCCGGCGACGCCGACATCGAGCTGCTCGTGGCCGTCATCCCGCCCACGCGGCCGCACGCGCACACCGTGGTGGTCGCGCCGTTCCCGACCGAGGGCGACCTCGATCGGGTGCGCAACGAGCTCACCCGCATCCGCGTGGCCCGGCGCCGCGCTCGCCTCGCAGCGACCCTCTCCCGCACGACCGGCCCCGAACTCTTCGTGCGCGGCATGCGCGGCCGCACCCGCGACGACGTCATCCGCCTGCTCGGCGACCGCATGATCGACGCGGGCCTCATCGACGAGAGCTACGTCGACGGCGCCCTCGAGCGCGAGCGCATGTCGTCGACCGCCTTCACCGAGCTCCTCGCGGTGCCGCACGCGATGACGATGACCGCGACGCGCAGCGCCATCGCGTTCGCCATCGACGACGTGCCCATCGACTGGGGCGGATCCCGCGTGCACGTGGTGGCGCTCATCGCCTTCGCCGAGAGCGGCCGCGCCGAGTTCCAGGAGGTGTTCGACCAGTTCGTCGAGGCGTTCTCGGAGCCGGAGAACGTGCGGCGGCTCGTGCGCGGCGCCGTCGACTACGGCGGCCTGCTCACCGAGCTGGCCCACCTCATGGCCCCGTGAGGCGGCGCGTCAGGTGATCGGCACGGGCACGACGCCGAGCGGCGCGAGCCCCGCTGCGCCGCCGTCCGGCGCCGTCAGCACCCAGATGCCGCCGTCGTGCACCGCGACCGTGTGCTCGACGTGGGCGGAGTCGGCACCGTCGGACGTCGTGACCGTCCAGCCGTCGTCGCGCACGACGGTGTCGATGGCGCCGGCCACGATCATCGGCTCGATCGCCACGACGAGTCCGGGGCGGACCGCGGGGCCGCGCCCCCGCACGCGGTGGTTGTACACGCTCGGCTCCTCGTGCATCGACCTGCCGATGCCGTGGCCGCCGTAGCCCTCGATGATGCCGTAGTCGCCGGCCGCCTCCACCGCGTCCTCGATTGCGGCACCCACCTCGTGCAGGTGACGGGCGGATGCGAGCGCGGCGATCCCGTGCCACAGCGAACGCTCCGCGGCGGCGGCGAGCGCCTCCCGGGCGGCCACCACGTCGGGGCGCGCGGGGTCGGGCAGCACGACGGTGAAGGCGGCGTCGCCGTTCCAGCCGTCGACCTCGGCCCCGCCGTCGACCGAGACGATGTCGCCCGGCCGGAAGGGGCGGTCGCCCGGGATGCCGTGCACGATGTCGTCGTCGACCGAGATGCACAGCGTGTGACGGTATCCGGGGACGAGCTGGAAGTTCGAGCGGCCGCCGAGCGAGCGGATGACCTCGTCGGCCGCCGCGTCGACCTCGAGCGGCGTGGCACCCACGACGATGCGATCGCGCGCCTCGGCGAGGGCCGCCGCGGTCGCCGCGCCCGCCGGGATCATCGCGCGGAGCTCGTGCGGCGACTTGTAGATGGAGCGGGTGCGCCCGAACACGCGGGAGGTCAGGCGGCCGCGCCGTTGCCGCCGCGGTCGGCGGCGTCGAGACCGCGCTCCGCGAGCGCCGCGAAGATGCGCCCCGTGACCTCGTCGAGCGTGCCCACGCCGTCGATCTCCACCACGAGGCCGTGCTCGCGGTACACGTCGAGGATCGGCGCGGTCTCACGCTCGTAGATCGCGAGGCGGTTCGCGATGACCTCTTCGGTGTCGTCGGTGCGACCCTGCTCGACGGCGCGCTGCGTGATGCGGGCGATGCTCTCCTCGCGCGGCACGACGAGCTCGATGACGGCGTCGAGCGACTCGCCGCGGGATGCGAGGAAGGCGTCGAGGTCGTCGACCTGCCCCCGGTTGCGGGGATACCCGTCGAGGAGGAATCCGCCCGCGGCATCCGGCTGCTGGAGGCGGTCCCGGACGAGCTCGCTCGTGAGCTCGTCGGGCACCAGGTGGCCGGCCTCGATGATCTCCTGGACCTGCTTGCCGAGCTCGGTGCCGCCCTTGACGTTCTCGCGGAAGATGTCGCCGGTGGCGACCTGCGGGACGCCGAAGGCCTCGGCGACGAGCACGCCCTGCGTGCCCTTGCCGGAGCCCTGCGGGCCGACGATCAGGAACCGGGCGGAGTGCGTCATCGGAGGAGTCCTTCGTAGTGGCGCTGCTGCAGCTGGGCGTCGATCTGCTTCACCGTCTCGAGTCCGACGCCGACGATGATCAGGATCGACGCGCCGCCGAACGGGAAGTTCTGGTCGGCGCCGACGAGCGCGAACGCGATCAGCGGCGACAGGGCGATGATGCCGAGGTACATCGACCCGGGGAGGGTGATGCGGGTGAGCACGTAGTCGAGGTACTCGGCCGTCGGGCGTCCGGCACGGATGCCGGGGATGAAGCCGCCGTACTTCTTCATGTTCTCGGCGACCTCGTCGGGGTTGAACGTGATCGCGACGTAGAAGTACGTGAACCCGACGATGAGCAGGAAGTAGAGGAGCATGTAGAGCGGGTGGTCGCCCTTGGTGAGGTTGTTCGTGACCCACACCACCCAGGCCTGCGGCGTCTCGCCCGCGGCGGGCTGATTGAACTGCGCGATGAGCGCGGGCAGGTACAGGAGCGACGACGCGAAGATGACGGGCACGACGCCGGCCATGTTGACCTTGATCGGGATGTACGTGTTGTTGCCGCCGTACGTGCGCCGCCCGACCATGCGCTTGGCGTACTGCACCGGGATGCGCCGCTGCGACTGCTCGACGAACACGACCGCGACGACGACCGCGAGGCCGACGACGAGCACGATGGCGAAGATGTCCCAGCCGCGCGAGATCGCGATGGCGGTGAGCGAGCCCGGGAACTGCGCGGCGATCGACGTGAAGATCAGCAGCGACATGCCGTTGCCGATGCCGCGCTCGGTGATGAGCTCGCCCATCCACATGATGAGGCCGGTGCCGGCGGTCATGGTGATGACCATGAGGAGGATGGCGTACCAGGCGTCGTTCGTGATGAGCTGCGAGCACTCGGGGGCCGAGTTCGACGGGAACAGTGCGCCCGAGCGGGCCACCGTGATGAGCGTCGTGGACTGCAGCACGCCGAGCGCGATGGTGAGGTAGCGCGTGTACTGGGTGAGCTTGGCCTGGCCGGCCTGGCCCTCCTTGTAGAGGGTCTCGAAGTGGGGGATCACCACGCGCAGCAGCTGCACGATGATCGACGCGGTGATGTAGGGCATGATGCCCAACGCGAAGATCGAGAGCTGCAGCAGGGCGCCGCCCGAGAAGAGGTTGACGAGCTCGTAGAGACCCGATGCGCCCTGGTTGGCCGCGAGACACGCCTGCACGTTCGAGAAGTCCACGAACGGCGCCGGGATGAAGGATCCGAGCCGGAACAGGGCCACGATACCCAGCGTGAACCCGATCTTGCGGCGAAGATCCGGCGTGCGGAAGATCCGCCCGATGGCGTTGAACACTCGTCCTCCTGTTGCTCCGTCGTGGAGTCAGCTCAAATGCGGCTCGAGCCTGTCGAGACCCCCGTGAATCATACGCGAGGTCCCGACAGGCTCGAACTTGAAGTGGTGCAGCTGTCTACTTTACCGATCCGCCGGCGGCGACGATCTTCTGCTCCGCGGAGCCGGAGACCTTGTCGACCTCGACGTTGAGCTTCACCTGGATGTCGCCGTTGCCGAGCACCTTGACGCGCTCGTTCTTGCGGACGGCACCCTTGTCGACGAGGTCGGCGACGGTGACGTCGCCGCCCTTCGGGTAGAGCTCGGCGAGCTTGTCCAGGTTGACCACCTGGTACTCGACGCGGAACGGGTTCTTGAAGCCGCGCAGCTTCGGCGCACGCATGTGGTACGGAAGCTGTCCACCCTCGAAGCCGGGGCGGATGTTGTTGCGGGCCTTCGAACCCTTGGTGCCGCGACCGGCGGTCTTGCCCTTCGAACCCTCACCGCGTCCGACGCGGGTCTTGTCCTTCTTGGCACCGGGCGCCGGGCGCAGGTGGTGCACCTTCAGCACGGGCTCGCGCTTGGCGTCGACGGCGTCCTTCTCGGCAGCCTTCTTCGCCGGAGCCTTCTTCGCGGGGGCCTTCTCGGCCGGAGCCGCGTCGGCCTTGGCGGCAGCGGCCTTGGCCGGAGCCTTGGCAGCAGCGGCCTTGGCCGGAGCCTTGGCGGCGGCGGCCTTGGCCGGCGCCTTCTCGGCGGCGGGCTTCGCCGCAGCCTTCTTGGCGGGAGCCTTCTTGGGCTCCTCGGCGGCGGTGGCGTTCTTCTCGTCAGCCATTAGTCAATCTCCTCAACCTTCACGAGGTGGGCGACCGTCTTGATGTAGCCGCGGTTCTGCGGCGTGTCCTCACGGACGACGGAGGCGCCGATGCGCTTGAGCCCGAGGCTGCGGAGCGTGTCGCGCTGGTACTGCTTCTCGCTCACCTTGGACTTGATCTGGGTCACCTTGAGCTGCTTGGCCATCAGGCACCTGCCTTCGCTGCTGCGGCGGCCTCGGCCGCCTGGGCCTCGGCACGCAGCAGCCGGGCCGGAGCGACCTGGTCGTAGTCGAGACCACGACGGGCGGCGACTGCGCGGGGCTCCTCGAGCTGCTTCAGCGCCTCGACCGTGGCGTGCACGATGTTGATGGTGTTCGACGAGCCGAGCGACTTGCTCAGGACGTCGTGGATGCCGGCGCACTCGAGCACCGCACGCACCGGACCACCGGCGATGACACCGGTACCGGGCGACGCGGGACGAAGCAGGACGACACCGGCAGCGGCCTCACCCTGCACGGGGTGCGGGATGGTGACGCCGACGCGGGGGACGCGGAAGAAGTTCTTCTTCGCCTCCTCGACACCCTTCGAGATCGCGGTCGGGACTTCGCGCGCCTTGCCGTAGCCGACGCCCACGAGGCCGTTGCCGTCGCCCACGACGACGAGCGCCGTGAAGCTGAAGCGGCGACCGCCCTTGACGACCTTCGACACGCGGTTGATGGTCACCACGCGCTCGAGGAACTGGCTCTTCTCGGCGTCGCGGCCGCCGCGGTCGCGGCCCTGGCCGCGGTCGCGTCCGCCACCGCCGCCGCCGCGACGCGGCTCGCGCTCGTTGCGCTGCGGCTCGGAGGCTGCTGCCGTCTCGACGGGTGCCTCTGCGGTCACCTCGGTCTCCTTCACGGTGTTCTCACTCACAGGTTGAGCCCTGCCTCTCGCGCTCCATCGGCGATCGCTGCGACACGACCGGCGTACTTGTTGCCGCCGCGGTCGAAGACGACCGACTCGACGCCGGCCTGCTTGGCACGCTCGGCGACGAGCTCGCCGACCTTGCGGGCCTTGGCGGTCTTGTCACCGTCGAACGCACGGAGGTCTGCCTCCATGGTCGATGCGGATGCCACGGTGCGGCCCTTGCTGTCGTCGACGACCTGCACGAACACGTGGCGGGCCGAGCGGGTCACGACGAGGCGCGGACGCTGTTCGGTTCCGACGACCTTCTTGCGAAGTCGGGTGTGGCGGCGCGAACGCGCTGCCGTCTTGGTCTTCACGGCCATGATTACTTACCACTCTTTCCGGCCTTGCGACGCACGACCTCGCCGGCGTAGCGGATGCCCTTGCCCTTGTACGGCTCCGGCTTCTTGATCTTGCGGATGTTGGCGGCGGTCTCGCCGACGGCCTGCTTGTCGATGCCAGCGACCGTGATCTTGTTGTTGCCCTCGACGGTCAGCGTGATGCCGGCCGGCGGCTCGACGGTCACGGGGTGCGAGAAGCCGAGCGCGAACTCGATCGCCGAGCCCTTCTGGGCGACGCGGTATCCCGTGCCGACGATCTCGAGGCCCTTGGTGTAGCCCTGCGTGACGCCGAGGATCTGGTTGGCGATGAGGGTGCGCGTGAGGCCGTGGAGCGAACGCGAGGTGCGCTCGTCGTCGGGGCGGCTGACGAGGACCTGGTTGTCCTCGACCTTGACCTCGATGGGCGAGGCCACGGTGAGCGAGAGCTCGCCCTTCGGGCCCTTGACGGTGACGGCGGGGCCGTCGACCTTCACGTCGACACCGGCGGGGATGTCGATGGGGAGTCGTCCGATTCGTGACATGGAACTACCACACGTAGGCGAGGACTTCCCCACCCACGCCCTTCTTCTCGGCCTGGCGGTCGGTGAGCAGACCGCTGGAGGTGGACAGGATCGCGACGCCGAGGCCGCCGAGCACCTTGGGGAGCTCCGTCGACTTCGCGTACACGCGGAGGCCGGGCTTCGAGACGCGCTTGATGCCCGCGATCGAACGCTCGCGGTTGGGGCCGAACTTGAGCTGCAGCGTGAGGGTCTTGCCGACGCGCGCGTCGGTCACCTCGAAGCCGGCGATGTAGCCCTCGCTCTTGAGGATCTCGGCGATGTGCGCCTTGAGCTTCGAGTGGGGCATCGACACGGAGTCGTGGTGTGCGGAGTTCGCGTTCCGCAGTCGGGTCAGCATGTCAGCGACCGGGTCGGTCATCGTCATGACGTGGTTCCTAACGTTCACCAGGTTTCAGGACCCGTTACACGGGGACTGACCTGTGGTGTGGGCCCGGGCGGGTGCCCGGGACCGGATCGGATGCCGCGCACGCGTGCGCGCGGCATCCGGGGGTACTAGTTGGCGGCCTCGGCCGACCGGAACGGGAAGCCGAGCGCCTTGAGCAGCGCGCGACCCTCGTCGTCGTTCTTGGCAGTGGTCACCACGGTGATGTCCATGCCGCGGACGCGGTCGATCTTGTCCTGGTCGATCTCGTGGAACACGGACTGCTCCGTGAGACCGAAGGTGTAGTTGCCGTTGCCGTCGAACTGCGCGTCCGAGAGGCCGCGGAAGTCGCGGATGCGGGGAAGCGCGAGCGAGAGCAGGCGGTCGAGGAACTCCCACATGCGGTCGCCGCGCAGCGTCACGTGGGCGCCGATGGGCTGGCCCTCGCGGAGCTTGAACTGGGCGATCGACTTGCGGGCCTTGGTGACCTGCGGCTTCTGGCCGGTGATCTTCGTGAGGTCGGCGATGGCGCCGTCGATGACCTTGCCGTCGCGAGCAGCCTCGCCGACACCCATGTTCACGACGATCTTCACGAGGCCCGGCACCTGGTGCACGTTGGTGTAGCCGTGCGCCTCGGTGAGGCTCTTCGCGATCTCGCTGCGGTACTTGGTCTTCAGTCGCGGCTGGATTTTGCCAGCCTGCGTTGCCGTGTCGGTCATTACAGGTCCTTACCTGACTTCTTCGCGTAGCGGACGCGGACGGTCTTCGTGACCCCGTCCTTCGTCACGGTCTCGTTGCGGAAGCCGACGCGGGTCGGCTTCTTGGTCTCGGGGTCGACGAGCGCCACGTTCGACACGTGGATCGGCGCCTCGTGCGTCTCGATGCCACCGGTCTTCGTGCCGCGCTGGGTCTGGCCGACCCGGACGTGCTTGGTGACGTAGTTGACGCCCTCGACGACGACGCGGTTCTGCGCCACGAGCACCTCGAGGACCTTGCCCTGCTTGCCGCGGTCTCCGCCGCGGGCCTGGCTGCGCCCCGAGATGACCTGCACGAGGTCACCCTTCTTGATGTTCGCCATGATTCAGATGACCTCCGGTGCCAGCGAGATGATCTTCATGAACTTCTTGTCGCGAAGCTCGCGACCGACCGGTCCGAAGATGCGGGTGCCGCGGGGGTCACCGTCGTTCTTGAGGATGACCGCGGCGTTCTCGTCGAACTTGATGTACGAGCCGTCGGGACGACGGGTCTCCTTGACGGTGCGGACGATGACCGCCTTGACGACGTCGCCCTTCTTGACGTTGCCGCCGGGGATGGCGTCCTTGACGGTCGCCACGATGGTGTCACCGAGGCCGGCGTACCGGCGCTTCGAGCCACCGAGGACGCGGATCGTGAGCAGCTCCTTGGCGCCGGTGTTGTCGGCGACCTTGAGTCGTGATTCCTGCTGAAGCACTTCTAACTCCTTCTTTCAAGCAAGCGCGAGGCTTACTTGGCCTTCTCGACGATCTCGACGAGGCGCCAGCGCTTGGTGGCGCTGAGCGGGCGGGTCTCGCTGATCACGACGAGGTCGCCGATGCCGGCGGTGTTCTGCTCGTCGTGGGCCTTGATCTTCGAGGTGCGGCGGATGACCTTGCCGTAGAGGGGGTGCTTCACGCGGTCCTCGACCTCGACGACGATGGTCTTCTCCATCTTGTCGCTGACGACGTAGCCACGACGCACCTTGCGGTACCCGCGGACGAGCTCGGCCGACTCGGCGACCTCGGCCGCAGCCTTCTTGGTCTCAGCCATGTTCAGGCCTCCTTCGTCTCTGCCTCGGCAGCAGCATCCGTGGATGCCGCGGCCTTGGCCTTCTTGGTCTTCTTCTCGGCCTTGGCCGGAGCCTCGACCGGCGCGGGCGTGGCCCGGATGCCGAGCTCGCGCTCACGGATGACCGTGTAGATGCGGGCGATGTCGCGCTTGACGGCGCGGACGCGTCCGTGGCTCTCGAGCTGGCCGGTGGCGGCCTGGAAGCGCAGGTTGAACAGCTCCTCCTTGGCCTTCTTCAGCTCCTCGACGAGTCGCTCGTCTTCAAAGGTGTCGAGCTCGTTGGGAGCGAGCTCCTTCGTTCCGACGGCCATTATGCGTCGCCCTCCTCGCGCTTGATGATGCGTGCCTTGAGGGGCAGCTTGTGGATGGCACGGGTCATGGCCTCACGAGCGAGTTCCTCGGAGACGCCGGAGACCTCGAAGAGGACTCGACCCGGCTTGACGTTCGCGACCCACCACTCGGGCGAACCCTTGCCGGAACCCATGCGGGTCTCGGCGGGCTTCTTCGTGAGCGGACGGTCGGGGTAGATGTTGATCCACACCTTGCCGCCACGCTTGATGTGACGCGTCATCGCGATACGAGCGGACTCGATCTGACGGTTCGTCACGTACGCGGGGGTCAGGGCCTGGATGCCGAACTCACCGAAGGTGACCTTCGTGCCACCGGTGGCCTGGCCCGAACGGCCGGGGTGGTGCTGCTTGCGGTACTTGACTCGACGGGGAATCAACATGGTTATGCCTCAACTCCTGCTGCCACGGGCTCCTGCGCCTTGGGCGCACGGCGGGGGCGGTCACTGCGGTCGCCGCGCGAGGGCTTCTGGGTGGCCTGCTCGCGGGCGAGTTCCTTGTTGGTGATGTCGCCCTTGTAGATCCAGACCTTCACGCCGATGCGGCCGAAGGTGGTCTTCGCCTCGTAGAAGCCGTAGTCGATGTTCGCGCGGAGGGTGTGCAGGGGCACACGGCCTTCACGGTAGAACTCCGAGCGGCTCATCTCGGCGCCGCCGAGGCGGCCGGAGACCTGGATGCGGACGCCCTTGGCGCCGGCGCGCTGGGCGCCCTGCAGGCCCTTGCGCATCGCGCGGCGGAACGCCACGCGAGCGGAGAGCTGCTCGGCGATGCCCTGGGCGACGAGCTGGGCGTCGGCCTCGGGGTTCTTGACCTCGAGGATGTTGAGCTGGATCTGCTTGCCGGACAGCTTCTCGAGGTCGGCGCGGATGCGCTCGGCCTCGGCGCCGCGGCGGCCGATCACGATGCCGGGACGCGCCGTGTGGATGTCCACGCGGACGCGGTCGCGGGTGCGCTCGATCTCGATGCGCGAGACTCCCGCGCGGTCGAGCGACGTCTGCAGCAGGCGACGGATCTTGACGTCCTCTGCGAGGTAGTCGGCGTAGCGCTGGCCGGGCTTCGTCGAGTCGGAGAACCACCGCGACACATGGTCGGTGGTGATGCCGAGACGGAAGCCGTACGGGTTGACCTTCTGACCCATTACTTCGTACCCTCCTCGGGCGTGGCGAGCACGACGGTGATGTGGCTCGTTCGCTTGTTGATGCGGAAGGCACGGCCCTGCGCACGCGGCTGGAATCGCTTGAGGGTGGTGCCCTCATCGACGAATGCACGCGAGACGTAGAGGTCCTGCTCGTCCAGGTAGGTGTTCGTTGCGTCGGCCTTGACGCGAGCGTTCGCGATGGCCGAGGCGACGAGCTTGTACACCGGCTCGCTCGCACCCTGCGGCGCGAACTTCAGGATGGCCAGGGCCTCCTGAGCCTGCTTGCCGCGGATCAGGTTGACGACGCGGCGAGCCTTCATGGGGGTGACGCGGATGTGTCGCACGCGGGCGATCGACTCCACCATTTCTTCTCCTCCTTCACACCACCGCGACTAGCGGCGGCGGCCCTTCTTGTCGTCCTTCACGTGACCACGGAAGGTGCGGGTGGGCGCGAACTCGCCGAGCTTGTGGCCCACCATGGTCTCGGTGACGAACACCGGGATGTGCTTGCGGCCGTCGTGCACGGCGATCGTGTGACCCAGCATGGCCGGGATGATCATCGAGCGGCGCGACCAGGTCTTGATGACGTTCTTCGTGCCGGCTTCGTTCTGGACGACGACCTTGCGAAGCAGGTGCTCGTCGACGAAGGGGCCCTTCTTGAGACTGCGAGGCATCTTCTCTTACTCCTACTTGCGCTTCTTGCCGACGGTACGACGACGGACGATGAGCTGGTCGCTTTCCTTGTTGGGGCGACGGGTGCGTCCCTCGGACTTGCCCCAGGGGCTGACCGGGTGGCGACCACCGGAGGTCTTGCCCTCGCCACCACCGTGCGGGTGGTCGACCGGGTTCATGGCGACACCGCGGACGGTCGGGCGGACGCCCTTCCAGCGCTTGCGGCCGGCCTTGCCCCAGTTGATGTTCGACTGCTCGGCGTTGCCGACCTCGCCGACGGTCGCGCGGCAGCGCGCGTCGACGTTGCGGATCTCGCCCGACGGCAGGCGGAGCTGCGCGTAGGGGCCGTCCTTGGCGACGAGTCGCACCGAGGCGCCCGCCGAACGCGCCAGCTTCGCGCCGCCGCCGGGGCGGAGCTCGATGGCGTGGATGACGGTACCGGTGGGGATGTTGCGCAGCGGCAGGTTGTTGCCGGGCTTGATGTCGGCAGCGGGGCCCGACTCGATCAGGTCGCCCTGCGACAGCTTGTTCGGCGCGAGGATGTAGCGCTTGGTGCCGTCCACGAAGTGGAGGAGCGCGATGCGTGCCGTGCGGTTGGGGTCGTACTCGATGTGTGCGACCTTGGCGGGCACGCCGTCCTTGTCGTTGCGACGGAAGTCGATCACGCGGTACTGGCGCTTGTGGCCACCACCGATGTGACGGGTCGTGATGCGGCCCTGGTTGTTGCGTCCACCCGTCTTCGACAGCGGGCGGAGCAGCGACTTCTCGGGCGTCGAGCGCGTGATCTCCGCGAAGTCGGCGACCGACGATCCGCGACGACCCGGGGTCGTGGGCTTGTACTTACGAATAGCCATGTTCTTCCTCTGCTCCCTAGCCGACAGCCGTGAAGATGTCGATCGAGCCGGACTTGAGGGTGACGATCGCGCGCTTGGTGTCCTTGCGCTTGCCGATGCCGAACCGGGTGCGGCGGGTCTTGCCCTGGCGGTTCAGGGTGTTGATCGACGCCACCTGGACGTTGAAGATCTTCTCGATCGCGAGCTTGATCTCGGTCTTGTTCGCGCGGGGGTCCACGGTGAACGTGTACTTGCCCTCGTCGATCAGGCCGTAGCTCTTCTCCGAGACGACCGGCGCGATGATGATGTCGCGCGGGTCCTTGTTGTGGGCGGCGCTCATGCCGAGACCTCTTCCTTCTTGGCCGACTTCGCGGCGATGAACGCCTCGAGCGCGGCCGTGCTGAAGACGATGTCGTCGGAGACGAGCACGTCGTAGGCGTTCAGCTGGTCGACCTGCAGCACGTGCACGGTCGGGATGTTGCGCACGACGCGCTCCGACAGCTCCTCGTCGCGGGTGAGCACGACCAGGAAGTGCTTCGCCGGGGCGATGCCGCCGAGCAGGGCCACGGCGTCCTTCGTCTTCGGCGCGTCGCCGGCCGCCAGCGCCTCGACGGCGTGGATGCGGCCGCCGCGGGCGCGGTCGGACAGGGCGCCGAGGAGTGCCGCGGCGATCATCTTCTTGGGGGTGCGCTGCGCGTAGTCGCGCGGCTGCGGCCCGTGGACGATGCCACCACCGGTCATCTGGGGGGCGCGGATCGAACCCTGGCGGGCGCGACCGGTGCCCTTCTGCTTGAACGGCTTGCGACCGGCGCCGGAGACCTCACCGCGGGTCTTGGTCTTGTGCGTGCCCTGGCGCGCCGCGGCGAGCTGGGCCACGACGACCTGGTGGATGAGCGGCACGTTGGTCTGCACGTCGAAGAGCTCGGCGGGCAGCTCGACCGAACCGGACTTCTTGCCGGTCGCGTCGAGAACGTCGATGGTGTTGGCGGTAGCCATGGACTACGCCCCCTTCACTGCGTTGCGGACGAAAACGAGGCGGCCGCGTGCACCGGGCACGGCGCCCTTGACGAGCAGCAGGCCCTTCTCGGCGTCGACGGCGTGGACGCGCAGGTTGAGCACGGTGACGCGCTCGCCGCCCATGCGGCCGGCCATGCGCATGCCCTTGAAGACGCGGCTCGGGGTCGACGACGCGCCGATCGAGCCGGGCTTGCGGTGGTTGCGGTGCGAACCGTGCGAAGCGGAGACGCCCTTGAAGTTGTGGCGCTTCATGACACCGGCGAAGCCCTTGCCCTTCGAGGTGCCGACGACGTCGACCAGCTGGCCGGCCTCGAAGGCGCCCTCGACGGTGAGCTCCTGGCCGCGCTCGTACGAGGCGGCGTCCGCGGTGCGGACCTCGGTGACGTGGCGGCGGGGCGTGACGCCGGCCTCGCGGAAGTGACCGGCGAGGGGCTGCGTGACCTTGCGCGGGTCGATCGCGCCCGCGGCGATCTGCACGGCGGAGTAGCCGTCCTTCTCGGGGGTGCGGACCTGGGTGACCACGTTCGGCGCGATCTCGATGACGGTGACGGGAACCAGCTTGTTGTTCTCGTCCCACACCTGGGTCATGCCGAGCTTGGTGCCGAGCAGGCCCTTCACGTTCTTGGTAGCGGAAGACATCTGGTACCTCAGAGCTTGATCTCGATGTTGACGTCGGCCGGAAGGTCGAGACGCATGAGCGAGTCGACGGCCTTGGGCGTCGGGTCCACGATGTCGATGAGACGCTTGTGGGTGCGCATCTCGAAGTGCTCGCGGCTGTCCTTGTACTTGTGGGGCGAACGGATGACGCACACCACGTTCTTCTCGGTCGGAAGCGGCACGGGGCCGACGACCGTGGCGCCCGCGCGGGTCACCGTGTCGACGATCTTGCGCGCCGAGGTGTCGATGACCTCGTGGTCATACGACTTCAGTCGAATGCGGATCTTCTGTCCCGCCATCTCGGACTCTCTCTCTGTCAAGGCGCCATACCCCTTCCGAGGGCATCGGGCGCCGCGTAGCTACTCCGTGTGAAGCACCACTGTTCTTCTGTCAAAGGCCGTGATCGAGCCTGTCGAAACCACCCCGCTTGCGCGGTGACCTCGGCACGCTCGACCCGTGAGCCCCAACCGGCCCCCGCACTCGGGTGTGTCACCCTCGCGAAACGGGCATGGGAAACCCATGCTCGAGTTGGTTGTCGGTTGTCGTGTTCTGCTGCCCGCGGCCTAGCCTGACCCGTGCGGCTCCGTGGGAGCTGTTCCGGTGGCTATGCACTGCCTGGCAGTGATTCGAACGGCACGCAGCAGAGCACGCCGTTCGAAATGTTGAACTCATCGAGTTTGCCACAGTCGGGCCCCCCGTGCAACCCGGGCGTGTCGCGCCAGCGCGCCTCACAGGCAGATCGCAGCCAGCGGCTCGCCCGCGGCCATCGGCGGGCGGTCCGGGCGGCCGGCGTGCGCCCCTGCACGCGCTGCCCTCCGGGCGCTCCCGGCAGTCCGCGCGGGGCCGCCCGCCGTGGTGGAATCGAGGGACCGACGACGACAGGAGACCGCATGACCGAGCACGCCCACCAGGTGAGCGACCGCATCGCACCCGGCAGCGTCTCGGTGACGCGCACAGGCACACGCACGTACGAGGGACTGAACGAGCGCGGCTCGACGGTGCTCATCGGTCCCGTCGAGGCCGAGGGGCACTTCACGCCGGGCGAGCTCCTCAAGCTCGCGCTCGTGGCCTGCGCCGGCATGAGCGCCGACCGCGTCGCCGCACGCCGGCTGGGCGACGACTTCCCCATGACGATCTGGGCGCACGGCAGCTCCCGCGACGGCAACCGGTACCGGCACATCGACGAGGAGCTGCTCGTCGACCTCTCCGCCCTCGAGCCCGACGAGCGCGCGAAGCTGCTCGAGATCATGGTGAAGGCGATCGAGCGGGGCTGCACGGTCGCGCGGAGCGTCGAGGGGTCGATCGAGCTCACGACCACGATCGACGGCACCGAGGTCTGACGCGGGGCGAGCGGATGCCGCAGGCCGGTGCATGCCACCAGGCGAGCGGATGCCGCGGGCGCCCGCAGCGCGGCATCCGCCCGCCGATCGCAGCCGGCCGTCACTCGACCGCGGGCACCGAGCGCTCGCAGGCCTCCGCCGCGGCGACGCCGGGGCCCACGACGCCCGCCGCGACCACGAGCGCCACGGCGGACGCCACCCCGCCGAGCACGACGGCGGCCCGGGGCGGCCGCCCACGGAAGCCGTACCGCACCGGGTCCTCGATCCAGCGCTTCGACGCGGCTGCGACGGCGAACGAGGCGGCCACGAGCAGCGCCATGAGCCACGGCGGGCTGGGGACGCCGGTGACGAACGGCACGAACATGAAGATCGGCCAGTGCCAGAGGTACAGCGAGTACGAGATGTCGCCCGTCCACTGCACGGGCCGGAGCGCACTGAGCCGCGCGGGCGACCACGCGCCGGCCGGCATCCCCGCCCAGATGAACGCGAGCGCACCGACGACGGGCAGCAGTGACACGACACCCGGGAAGGCCTCGGGGCTGCGGAAGGTCAGGATGGGCACGACGATGAGGGCAAGCCCGGCCCAGCCCACGGCCGACCGCAGGCGGTCGAGTCCGGCTGGCACCGTGCCGGCGACCACGGCGAGCAGTGCGCCCGCGCCGAACTCCCACGTGCGGGCGAAGGTCGAGAAGTAGGCCAGGTTGTAGTCCTGCGCGGTCAGCACGATGCAGTGCACGAGGGATGCCGCGCTGACGACGCCGAGCACGACGAGCGCCGTGCGGGCGCTCGACCTCCCGCTTCGACGCGCGACCCACAGCGCGGCGATGAGGAGCAGCGGCCAGACGAGGTAGAACTGCTCCTCGACCGAGAGCGACCAGTAGTGCTGCACCGGGGTGGAGACGAGTTCGTCGCGGCGCGGGTTCTGCGAGTCCGCGGCGAGCTGCCAGTTCTCGACGTAGAGCGCGCTCGCGACGACCTGCCGGAAGTAGGAGGCCCATTGCGCCTGCGGCACGACGAGGAAGGTCATGACCGACACGAACCCCAGCACGACGACCGCTGCGGGCAGGATGCGGCGGGCCCGGCGCAGATAGAAGTCCCGCAGTGAGATGCGCCCTGTTCGTCCGGCCTCACGGAGCAGCAGTCCAGTGATGAGGAAGCCCGACACGACGAAGAACACGTCGACGCCCATGTACCCGGCAGGGGCGACGGCCGGCCAGCCGTGATGCAGCACGACCGCGCCGACGGCCAGCGCGCGGAGCAGTTGGATCTCCGGACGCACGGCCGTCCCGGGGGACGACGACGGGGGAACCATCCCCTCCAACGTAACCCGAGGGTGCCTCAGCAGAACCTGTGAGGGTCCCGCGAACGACGTAGCGGCCGACCCCCGCCGGGGACGACGAAGGGGCCGGGCCCGACCACGGCGCAGACCCGACCCCGCGGTCTCGGCCGCCAGACGACGAAGGGGCCGGGCCCGACCACGACGCAGACCCGACCCCGCAGTCTCGGCCGTCAGACGACGAAGGGGCCGGGCCCGACCACGGCGCAGACCCGACCCTGCGGTCTCGGCCGTCAGACGACGAAGGGGCCGGGCCCGAAGGCCCGACCCCTGTGGTCGCGATCGCGAAGACTACTTGAGGATCTTCGTGACGGTACCGGCGCCGACGGTGCGTCCACCCTCGCGGATGGCGAAGCCGAGGCCCTCCTCCATGGCGATCGGCTGGATGAGCTCGACCGTCATGTCGGTGGTGTCGCCGGGCATGACCATCTCGGTGCCCTCGGGCAGCGTGATGACGCCGGTGACGTCGGTGGTGCGGAAGTAGAACTGCGGACGGTAGTTCGCGTAGAACGGGTTGTGACGCCCGCCCTCCTCCTTCGAGAGGATGTAGGCAGTGCCCTCGAAGTTGGTGTGCGGGGTGACCGAGCCGGGGGCCACGACGACCTGGCCGCGCTCGACGTCCTCGCGCTTGGTGCCGCGGAGCAGGAGACCGCAGTTCTCGCCGGCCCAGGCCTCGTCGAGCTGCTTGTGGAACATCTCGATGCCCGTGACCGTGGTCTTCTGCGTCGGGCGGATGCCGACGATCTCGACCTCGGAGTTGATCTTCAGCGTGCCGCGCTCGGCGCGGCCCGTGACGACCGTGCCACGGCCGGTGATGGTGAAGACGTCCTCGATGGGCATGAGGAACGGCTTGTCCTTGTCGCGCACCGGGTCGGGGATCGACTCGTCGACGGCCTCCATGAGGTCGAGGATGGACTGCGTCCACTTCTCGTCGCCCTCGAGGGCCTTGAGGCCGGAGACGCGCACGACGGGAGCGTTGTCGCCGTCGAAGCCCTGGCTCGAGAGCAGCTCGCGGACCTCGAGCTCGACGAGCTCCAGGATCTCCTCGTCGTCGACCATGTCGGCCTTGTTCAGCGCGACGAGCAGGTAGGGCACGCCGACCTGCTTGGCGAGCAGCACGTGCTCACGCGTCTGGGCCATCGGGCCGTCGGTCGCCGCGACCACGAGGATCGCGCCGTCCATCTGGGCAGCACCGGTGATCATGTTCTTGATGTAGTCGGCGTGACCCGGGGCGTCGACGTGCGCGTAGTGGCGCTTCGGCGTCTCGTACTCGACGTGCGAGATGTTGATCGTGATGCCGCGCTGGCGCTCCTCGGGAGCGGAGTCGATCGACGCGAAGTCGCGCTGCACGTTGGTGGCCGACGGGTACTTGTCGGCGAGCACCTTGGAGATCGCTGCGGTGAGCGTGGTCTTGCCGTGGTCGACGTGACCGATCGTTCCGATGTTGACGTGCGGCTTGGTCCGCTCGAACTTGGCCTTAGCCACTGTGGGTCCTCCTCAGGACTCGTGCAACCTCCCCGGGCGCTGGATTGCGACCGGAGGATTACGGGGGTTGTGTTGATATGTTACGCGAACCGGGTGGCTCGTGCGTTCGAGGGCTATTCGCCCTTGTTCTTCTGGACGATCTCGTCGGCGACTGCCTTCGGGACCTCCGCGTAGCTCTCGAACTCCATCGAGTACACGGCGCGTCCCGAGGTCTTCGACCGCAGGTCGCCGATGTATCCGAACATCTCCGAGAGCGGGACGTGCGCACGCACGACCTTCACGCCGGCGGCATCCTCCATCGACTGGATCTGACCGCGACGCGAGTTCAGGTCGCCGATGACGTCACCCATGTACTCCTCAGGGGTGCGCACCTCGACGGACATGAGCGGCTCGAGCAGAACCGGGTTCGCCTTGCGAGCGGCTTCCTTGAAGCCCATCGAGCCGGCGATCTTGAACGCCATCTCCGAGGAGTCGACGTCGTGGGCGGCGCCGTCGAGCAGGATGCCCTTGACACCCACCATCGGGTAGCCGGCGAGGATGCCGTACTGCATGGCGTCCTGGAAACCGGCGTCGACCGAGGGGATGTACTCGCGCGGAACGCGGCCACCGGTGACCTTGTTCTCGAACTCGTACGTCTTGTCGGCCGTGATCTCGAGGGGCTCGAGCGCGAACTGGATCTTCGCGAACTGGCCCGAACCACCCGTCTGCTTCTTGTGGGTGTAGTCGTGCTTCTCGACGGCGCGCTTGATGGTCTCGCGGTACGCGACCTGCGGCTTGCCCACGTTTGCCTCGACCTTGAACTCCCGCTTCATGCGGTCGACGAGGATGTCGAGGTGCAGCTCGCCCATGCCCTTGATGACGGTCTGGCCGGTCTCGGGGTTGAGCTCGGTGCGGAAGGTGGGGTCCTCCTCGGCGAGCTTCTGGATCGCGGTGCCGAGCTTCTCCTGGTCTGCCTTCGTCTTGGGCTCGATCGCGACCTCGATGACCGGGGCCGGGAACGTCATCGACTCGAGCACGACCTGGTTGTCGGGGTCGCACAGCGTGTCGCCCGTGGTCGTGTCCTTGAGGCCGATGACCGCGTAGATGTTGCCCGCGGTGACCGAGTCGACCGGGTTCTCCTTGTTGGCGTGCATCTGGAAGATCTTCCCGATGCGCTCCTTCTTGCCCTTGGTCGAGTTGATGACCTGGCCGCCGGAGTCGAGGTGACCCGAGTACACGCGGATGTACGTGAGGCGACCGAAGAACGGGTGCACCGCGACCTTGAACGCGAGCGCCGCGAACGGGTCGTTGGCGTCGGGGTGACGCTCGATGATCTCGTCCTCGTTGCGCGGGTTGCGGCCCTCGACGGCCGGCACGTCGAGCGGCGACGGCAGGAAGTCGATGACGGCGTCGAGCATGGGCTGCACGCCGCGGTTCTTGAACGCGGAGCCGCAGAGCACGGGGTAGATCTCGGAGTTGACGGTGAGCTTGCGGATCGCGCCCTTGATCTCGGCGACCGAGAGCTCCTCGCCGCCGAAGTACTTCTCGAGCAGCGCGTCGTCGGTCTCGGCGACGGTCTCGAGCAGCGCGTGGCGGTACTCCTCGGCCTTCTCCTTGAGGTCGGCGGGGATCTCCTGGACCTCGTACTTGGCGCCCATGGTCACGTCGCCCTTGGCGTCGCCGGGCCACACGAGGGCCCGCATCTCGATGAGGTCGACGACGCCGACGAACTCGCTCTCCGAGCCGATGGGGAGCTGCAGCACGAGCGGCTTGGCGCCGAGGCGCTTGATGATCGTGTCGACGGTGAAGTAGAAGTCCGCACCGAGCTTGTCCATCTTGTTGACGAAGCAGATGCGCGGCACGTTGTACTTGTCGGCCTGGCGCCACACGGTCTCGGACTGGGGCTCCACGCCCTCCTTGCCGTCGAAGACGGCGACCGCGCCGTCGAGCACGCGGAGCGAGCGCTCGACCTCGACCGTGAAGTCGACGTGGCCGGGGGTGTCGATGATGTTGATCTGGTTCTTGTTCCAGAAGCAGGTCACGGCGGCCGACGTGATCGTGATGCCGCGCTCCTTCTCCTGCTCCATCCAGTCGGTCGTCGACGCGCCGTCGTGGGTCTCGCCGATCTTGTGGTTGACGCCCGTGTAGAACAGGATGCGCTCGGTGGTGGTGGTCTTGCCGGCATCGATGTGCGCCATGATGCCGATGTTGCGGACCTTGCTCAGGTCGGTGAGCACGTCTTGTGCCACGGGGGTTCCTCCGGGGAAGTCAGGAGTGGAAAGTGGGGGGTGAGCGGATGCCGCGAAGCGCCGCCTCGCGGCATCCGCCCAACGACTACCAGCGGTAGTGGGCGAACGCGCGGTTCGACTCGGCCATCTTGTGGGTGTCCTCGCGGCGCTTGACCGCGGCACCGAGGCCGTTCGACGCGTCGAGGATCTCGTTGGTGAGACGCTCGGTCATCGTCTTCTCGCGACGGGCCTTCGCGTAGCTCGTGAGCCAGCGGAGGGCGAGGGTGTTGGCGCGGTGCGGCTTGACCTCGACGGGGACCTGGTAGGTCGAACCGCCGACGCGGCGCGAGCGCACCTCGAGGGTGGGGCGCACGTTGTCGAGCGCCTTCTTGAGGGTGGCGACCGCGTCCTGGCCGGACTTGTTCGCGACGTTCTCGAGCGCCTCGTAGACGATGCGCTGCGCGAGGTCCTTCTTGCCGTCGACGAGGATCTTGTTGACGAGCTGGCTGACGACGGGCGAACCGTAGACCGGGTCGGCGACGACGGGGCGCTTCGGAGCGGGTCCCTTGCGAGGCATTACTTCTTCTCCATCTTCGCGCCGTAGCGGCTACGGGCCTGCTTGCGGTTCTTCACGGCCTGCGTGTCGAGCGCGCCGCGGATGATCTTGTAGCGCACGCCGGGGAGGTCCTTCACACGACCGCCGCGCACGAGCACCATCGAGTGCTCCTGCAGGTTGTGGCCCTCACCGGGGATGTAGGCCGTGACCTCGGTGCCGTTCGAGAGCTTCACACGGGCGACCTTGCGGAGCGCCGAGTTCGGCTTCTTGGGGGTGGTGGTGTACACACGCGTGCACACGCCGCGCTGCTGGGGGTTGGCCTTCAGGGCGGGAGCCTTGGTCTTGGTGACCTTCGGCGAGCGACCCTTTCGGACCAACTGCTGAATGGTTGGCACTGCTTCTCCTTGTTGGTGCTGCACGGTGACAGCGTTGATGGATTTCACATCACGACCCACCCGCGCCGCGGAACCGCGGTGCGCTTCGTGTGGTGGGTATGCCGTGGGGGTGACCGGCGCTCGGAGCGACCGGACCCTGCGAGTGTGCGTCGTGGAGAACCCGCATCGCGACCCGAATCCGCTGGGGTTTCGTAGGCATGATGCGAGCGCGCGGCAGAGCGCACACCCGATCAATGGTAATGGGGCGTAACCTCGCGGTCAAATGAGTCCGGATGCCGCGGGGCCCTGTTCTCCACAGGCGGAACGGGCCGCGGTGCTCAGCCGGGCCAACCCGGGGCGTCGAGCTCCCGGTCGAGGTCGGCGAGCAGGTCGGCGACCTGCGGCTCCACGAACGCGACGACCGCGCGACCGATGCGCTCCCGATGCTGGGCGAGCTCGACGCAGATGCGCCGCCCCAGTTGCTTCGCGAACTCGTCGGCGAGCCGTACCTCTTCCCGGAGCGCCTCCTTCTCCTCCATCGTGAACGGTCGGGGCGCGGGTTCGGCCGCCTCCGCGGCCGTCTCCGCCTCGAGCCCCTGGAGGGTGAACAGGAAGGGCTGGTCGGGCATCGGCTCCGGGTCGAGGTCGAGGCCCAGGAACTCCGGGTCCAGGCCCTCCCCCGCGCGATACGGTCGGCGGGCCTTGCGGTCCTCGGCGAGGCGGATCTCCCGGTGCAGCATCGGCAGGTTCCGCGCTGTGTAGTCATCGACCGCGGCGTCGATGACGCCCTTCATGCGCATCGAGAACGCGTGCTGCACGGGGTGCGGCACGTCGACGTCGAGACCGGCCGCCGCGAGGATGGGCGAGCCGAAGCAACGCGTGCAGAGGCGCACGCGACCGCGGTGCGTCCCCGGTCGCCAGCGCGGAAGCCACGCCAGCCAGCGGTCGACCTCGTGGCTCACGCGAGCCTCGACCGAACCCTCCACGGGGTTCACCCTACTGCGCATGCCCGTTCCCGGCCGCGAGCCGGCGGTCGGCTGGCGCGGCGCGGCGGCGCGGGGCGCGCGAAGGGCGCGCGTCGACGCACG
>NZ_RHHB01000027.1 GCF_003710805.1 Agromyces tardus
CGCGCCGCGGCGGCATCCGTCGACCCGGCCGTCAGCGACCGCGCAGCCGCTCGAGGTCGCGGCGCTCGCGCTTGGTCGGCCGGCCCGCGCCGCGTTCGCGCACGGGTGCGGATGCCACGGCCTCGCGCGGCGGCGGGGGAGGCGTGCGATCATCGAGCGCGGTCGCGGCGAGCTCGGCCGACACGCGCTTCACGATCGTGCGGCGCACGATGAGGGTGCGGTCGAAGCCGTTCACCCGCACGCGCACCTCGTCGCCGGCGCGGACGGACTGCGCGGCCTTGGCCCGTTCGCCGTTCACTCGCACGTGCCCGGCCCGGCAGGCCGTCGTCGCGGCCGACCGGGTCTTGAACTGCCGCACGGCCCAGAGCCACGCGTCGACCCGCGCTGCGTCCTGATCGGCCATCACCCCAGCCTACGACCGCGTGCGATGGGGATGACCGGATCAGGCATCACCGGATCAGGGCCCACCAGATCATGAGCATGGTGACGAGGAATCCGACGACGTAGTTGATGCGGATGAAGTACCGCCAGCCCTGGTTGGACTGCCACGAGTCGGCGTCGCTGATCGACCGGTAGGGCCAGGCGGCGACGAGGTAGGGCACGACGAGGAGTCCGCCGAGCGGCCCCGGCCACTCCGTCGCGAGCATGAGCAGGCCGGCTGCCGCCCACAGCAGCAGCGCGATGCGCACCGTCGCCGTCGCACCGAAGGCCGTGGCGATCGAGGCGATGCCGCCCTCCCGGTCGGGCACCACGTCCTGCACCGCACCGAACGCATGGCTCGCCATGCCCCAGCAGAAGAACGCGGCGAGCAGGGCGATGAGCGGCCAGGTGAAGTCGGCGCCCGCCACCGCGAGACCGTAGACCGCGGGGCTCACGAAATGGGTGCTCGACGTGATCGAATCGAGCACCGGGCGTTCCTTGAACCGCAGGCCGGGCACCGAGTAGGCGAACACGGCGAAGAGGCTCACCGCGAGCACCGCCCACGACCACGGATGCCCCGTACCGCCGAGCCACACCATCGCCACGAGCAGCGGCAGCGCCGTGATGATGCCCGCCCAGACGACGGTGCGGTGCAGGCTCGGATCGAGCACGGCCCCCTCCTCGCCGCCCTTGCGCGGGTTCCGGAGGTCGGACTCGTAGTCGAACACGTCGTTGATGCCGTACATGAGCAGGTTGTACGGGACCAGGAAGAAGAGCGTGCCGACCACGAGCAGCGCGTCGACACGACCCGTCGTGAGCACGTAGGCGGATGCGAACGGGAAGGCGGTGTTGATCCAGCTGATCGGCCGCGACGAGAGCAGCACCTGCCCGGCGCGATGCCCGAGGCTCGGGGTCTCAACGTACGACATCGCGGTTCCTCCTCCTCGTGCGGCTCCACCGATGCGCGATCGTCCAGATCGCGGGCACGAGCAGCACGCCGGCCAGCGGATACGCGAAATCCTCGACGGGTGCGAGCCCGATCGCAAGTCCGACCCGATGCGCGTCGTCGTACGCGACGATCCCGTTCGCGATGATGAGCGTGTCGAACACCGCCGTGAGCACGAGGAGCGCGATCGTGGCGACGCCGATCGCCAGCCAGCGACGCCGGCGGGCGGGGGCGCCGGCGGGCAGGCCGACCAGGCCGACCACGACGGCGGCGGCGAGGAACGGCAGCGAGATGAGCAGGTAGGTCACGGATGCCGCTCCGCCGACGGCGAGGCGCCGGCATCCGCTCGCTCGGCCCTCCGCTCGAGCACCCGCTCGGTCCCGAAGACGAGGACGAGCGTGAGGTAGCAGAGGAACACGAGGAAGACCGGCTCCTCGAGGGGCAGCTCGGGTGCGAGCTGGATGCCGGTCGTGATCGTCGAGGCGCCGCGGAAGAACACCCCCGACACGATTCCCGCGGCATCCCAGGCCAGGAAGAATGCGGTGCTCACGCCGATGGCGATCGCGGAGGCCCACGGCGACCGCCAGAACACGAGCCGCCATCGGGCGTCGACGAGCGTCATCGCGCCGAGCGACGCGAGCAGGCACCCGAGGTAGATGAGGCCCGTCATGCCCGCGATGCGCCGGGTTCGGCGAGGTCCCGGGCGGCGCGGGCCGCGTCCGGCGCGGGCTCGGGCAGCGGACCTGTGGACCGGTCGCCCCGCACCCGCTTCAGCACGTTCTCGGCGCTGATGAGGCACATCGGCAGGCCGATGCCGGGAACGCTGGACCCGCCCGCGTAGTAGAGGCCGTCGACGCGACGCGAGCGGTTCGTGCCGCGGAGGAACGCGCTCTGCCGCAGCGTGTGCGCGGGGCCGAGCGCGCCGCCCTGCCAGGAGTTGAGGTCGTCGGCGAAGTCCGCCGGACCGACCGTGCGACGCACGACGATCCGCTCGGCCAGGTCGGGCGTGCCCGTCGCCTCGGCGATCCGGGCGATCGCGCGATCGGCGGTCTCCTCGACGAGGCGATCACCCGCGCCGTCCTCGCCGCCGCGGCCGATCGCCGTGTCGGCCGGGATCGGCACGAGCACGAACAGGTTCGTGTCGCCGTCGGGCGCGACGGTCGCGTCGGTCGCGCTCGGCGCGCAGACGTAGAACGAGGCCGGGTCGGGCACGTGCGGGTCGGCACCGAAGATCGAGCCGAAGTTGCGCTCCCAGTCCGCGGTGAAGAAGAGGCTGTGGTGCGCGAGGCCGGGCACCTCGCCGCGCACGCCGAGCATGGCGAGCACGGCGCCGGGACCCGAGGTGCGGCGGTTCCACCACGACTCCGGGTAGGTCTGCGCGCGTCTGGGCAGCAGCTCGGTCTCGGTGTGATGGAGGTCGGCGGCCGAGACGACGCGATGCGCGGGCACGACGATGCTCGCGCCCGAGGGGTCCCGGTACCTCGCCCCCGTGACGTGCGGGTGCGTCTCCTCGGTGAGCTCGATCGCCTCGACCGTTGCGCCTGTGACGATCTCGACGCCGGCCGCCCTCGCGATCGCGGCGATCCGGTCGATGAGCTCGCCGAAGCCGCCCTGCGGGTAGAACACGCCCTGCTCGAGGTCCATGTGGCTCATCAGGTGGTACATCGCGGGCGTCGCGTCGGGCGAGGAGCCGAGGAAGACCGCCGGGTAGCCGAGCACCTGGCGGAGTCGCCGATCGTCGACGGCGCGAGCCGCGAACCGGTCGAGCGGCGTCGTCAGGAGCCGGGCGAGTCGACCCGCCTGCCGCAGCACCTCGCCGGCGAGGAATCCGCGCGGGTCGTCGAAGTTCGTGTAGAGGAAGCGTCGGCGGGCGACGTCGTAGGTCGACTTCGCGGAGTCGAGGTAGCGCTCGAGTGCGGCGCCGGCGCCGGGCTCGATCGACTCGAAGAGCGCGACGTTCTCGGCCCGCGTGCGGCGGATGTCGATCGGCTCGTCGTAGCCCTCGGCGTACACCCGGTAGCCCGGCTCGAGCTGCACGAGATCGAGCTCGGCGTCGGCGGTCGTGCCGAACAGGCGGAAGAAGTGGTCGAAGACCTCGGGCATGAGGTACCACGACGGACCGGTGTCGAACCGGAACCCGCGGCGCTCCCACCGTCCGGCGCGCCCGCCGAGCGTGTCGTGCGCCTCCAGCAGGGTGACGCGGTGCCCGTCGCGGGCGAGCAGCGCCGCCGAGGCGAGGCCCGCGATCCCTCCGCCGATCACGACGATGCGTTCGGATGCGCCGATCATCGGCGGTTCCCTCCTGTGGTGAGCGCCGAGCGCACCGCGATTGCGAGCTTCTCGCCGTCGGGCACGCGGATGCGCGTGGCGATGATCTGCTCCGCCGGGGTGCGACGGCATCGGTCGGTGAGTCGGGCGAACAGCCCGTGTGCGGCGGCGACGGCGGCACGGGCCCGCCGCGGCAACTCGGTCGTGCTCGCGCCGGCGATGGCGAGGTCGCGATCGATGTCGTCGAGGATCGCGGTCTTGTCGGCCTCGGTGAACGCGTCGGGGTCCACCCACGGGAAGTAGTTGCGACCGAGCGTGCGCCAGTCGACGGCGAGGTCGCGTAGGAAGTTGATCTTCTGGAACGCGGCGCCGAGGTGGATGGCGCCACGTTCGAGGCGGGCGCGACGGGCGTCGTCGACGTCTTCACCGGTCAGGAACGCGGCGAGGCACATGAGCCCCACGACCTCGGCCGAGCCGTGGATGTAGGGGCCGATCTCCTCGGCCCGGAACGGCGCCGGGTCGAGGTCGCGTCGCATCGAGGCGAAGAACGGGCGCGTGAGTCGTTCGTCGAACCCCGTCTCCCTGGCCGTCTTCGCGAACGCGTGCACGACGAGGTTCGACGAGTAGCCGCGACGCAGGGCGGTCTCGGTGTCGGCCTCGAGACCGTCGAGCACCTCGACGAGCTCGTCGGGCGAGAGGCCCGCTTCGGCCGCGGCTCCGTCGACGATCTCGTCGGCCACGCGCACGAGCGCGTAGATCGAGCGGATGCGGCGCCGGGTCTCGGCGTCGAGCAGGCGCGCCGCGGCGCCGAACGAGGTCGAGTAGCGCGCGATGACCACCGCGGCGCTCGCCTCGGCGGCGTCGTCGTAGCGCGACAGCAGGGTGGGATCCGGATTCGAGCCGTTCATCGCACCCGCTCCATGGCCCGCTGCGCGAAGTCGCCGAGCTCACCGCGGAGCTCGTGCGGCAGGTCGGCCGCGTCGAGCTCGAAGCGCGCGAGGGTCACGTGCTCCTGGGCGAGCTGCGTCGCGGCGTCGAGGGCGCCGCAGTCGCGGAGCGCCTCGCGCAACGTCGTCGCGGCGTCGTCGTCGAGCGTCGGGTCGCCGAAGCGGGCGGCGATCGAGGGCCAGGCGTCGGTCGTCGCCGCGTGGGCGATGAGCGCGGTCTGCTTGCCCTCGCGCAGGTCGGCCGAGGCGGACTTGCCCGTGACGGCGGGGTCGCCGAACACGCCGAGCACGTCGTCGGTGATCTGGAACGCCACCCCGACGAGCCGGCCGAACCGCGAGAGCGCGGCCACGCTCTCGGGGTCGGCGCCGGCGAGCGTGGCGCCGGCCGCGAGCGGCGCCTCGAACGAGTACACGGCGGTCTTGTGCTCGAGCGTCGCGAGCACGACCTCGATGCCGGGCGCGGCGCCGCGCAGCGAGTGCACGACGTCGGCCAGCTCGCCGGCCGCCGAGATGAACACCGCTCGGTCGAGGATGTCGAGCAGCGCCTCGCGGCAGGCGGCCTCGACGGGCAGCACCGCGATCTCGCGGTGCGCGCGGCTCAGCGCGAGGTCGCCGGCGAGCACTGCCGCGGTCTCGCCCCACACCGCGCTCGCTCGCTCGTCGGCGCCGTGCGCGAGCGCCCGTTCGGCGAAGCGCCCGGCGACGTTCGGCGCGCCGCGGCGCACGGTGTCGCGGTCGATGAGGTCGTCGTGGATGAGGAACGCGGTGTGCAGCAGCTCGAACGAGAGCGCGACGCGCGTCGCGAGCGCGCGGTCGGCACCGCCGAAGCCGCGATAGGCCGACCAGACGAGACGCGGGCGCACCCGCTTGCCGCCGGCGCTCTGCTGTTCGAGGGACTCCCACAGCGCCGCGTAGTGTGCGCCGTAGTCTCCGGCGCGCATGCGGGCGTCGGCGAAGAACGCGCGGAGCTCGTCGTCGATCGCGGCGTCGAGGAGGTCAGGCACGGAAGAGCTCCAGCTCGCGCGCCTGGAGCACGAGCCACGGGCTGAAGGCCCAGGGCGCGGCCTCGACCGCGGTGGCGAGGGCGCGCGGCTCGACCCAGCGGAACTCGGCGACCTCGCGCGGGTTCGGGTCGGGGTCGCCCGAGGTGCGTGCGATGTAGACCGGGCACACCTCGTTCTCGACGGTGCCGCTCGCGTCGGTCGCGCGGTAGCGGAACAGGGGGAGTGCGAGCTCGATCGCGTCGAGCTCGAGGCCGAGTTCGAAGTCGGCTCGGCGGTGCACGGCGTGGGGCAGGGCCTCGGCGGGCTTCGGATGCCCGCAGAATGAGTTGGTCCACACGCCGGGCCAGGTCTGCTTGGTGACCGCACGGCGGGTCACGAGGATCTCGCCGATCGGATTCACGACGTGGCACGAGAACGCGAGGTGGAGGGCCGTGTCCGGTCCGTGGGCAGCGCTCTTCGGGGCCCGGCCGATCGGGGTCCCCGACTCGTCGAGGAGGACCACCTCGTCTTCGACCGATTCGGTGATGTGCGGCATCCGGGTCTCCTCGGGTGTGCGGTGGAAATTCCACTAACTCGGTTAGTGAACCTGAAGCTAGCATCGAGCCTGTGCCGGAGGGAACATACGAAAGTATGAGCGGCCCGTCCTACTGGTACGGGGCCGCCTCCGACGACCCTGCGGCCGGACCGACCGCCGTCGACGTCCTCGAGGCGGTGCGTCGCCATCGGGAGGCGGAGGCCGCGATGCGCCGCCGCACCCAACGCGCCGCGCGCATGGGCGAGAACGATCTCCGCGCGCTCCGCTGGATCGTCGCCCAGGAGCGCGCGGGCCTGTCGCCGAACGCCGCGGGCCTCGCACGCGCCCTCGGCATGTCGACCGCGGCATCCGCCAAGCTCGTCGCCCGGCTCGAGGCGGCGGGCCACCTCCGTCGCGAACCGCACGCCGACGACGGTCGCGTCGTCGTGCTGCGCAGCCGACCCTCGGCGCACGCCCGCATCCGCGAGGTGCTCGCCCCAATGCACGAGCGGATGCTGCGCCTCGCCGAATCCCTCGAGCCCGTCGAGCGCCGCACGGTCGTGGACTTCCTCGACCGCCTCGGCGCGATCGTCGGCGAGCCGGAGCCGCCGGATGCTCCGTTCCCGCCGACCCCGCCGCGGCAGGACCGGTAGCTCCCGTGCGTCATGCTGGAGGGATGAGCGGCACGAGTGGCGACGCGTGGGTCGAGGGTCCCGACGGATCCCGGCACTGGGGCCGATTCGGCGCGGCGGGACTCCTCGTGATCTCACCCGACGCCTCGGTGCTGCTGCAGCATCGGGCGGCCTGGAGCCACTTCGGCGGCACGTGGGGCGTCCCCGGCGGGGCGCGCCACCGGGGCGAATCCGCCGTCGAGGCCGCGGTGCGCGAGGCGGCCGAGGAGGCGGGCGTGCCCGCCGCCCTGCTGGCCGTGCGGTTCGAGAGCGTCCTCGACCTCGGCTACTGGTCGTACACGACGGTCGTGGCGGATGCCGCGGTGCGGTTCGATCCCGTCATCAGCGACCCCGAGTCCATCGCCCTGCGCTGGGTGCCGCTCGCCGACGTCGGGTCGTTGCCGCTGCACCCGGCGTTCGCGGAGGCGTGGCCGGGCCTTCGGGCGCGGCTCTGACGACCGGTCCCTCCGCGGGGCGTATCCACGGCGAGCCCGCCGCGGCCGACGAGGCGGGCGGTGGTCAGGCGGTGCGTCGGTCGGCGGCCGCGCGCGGCGAACGCGGGAACCACGGGACGAGCGGCGACGTCCGCGCCCGATAGTCGTCGTAGTCGGGGTACTTCGATCGCGAGATCTGCTCGGTGAACACGGTGGACCCCACGAACAGCACCGAGAGCAGCACGGCGCCCGCGATGCTCCAGTGCAGCCAGACGCCGGTCGCGACGATCGCGAAGCCGTAGAACACCCACCACTGGGCCTGCTCGAAGAAGTAGTTCGGATGCCGCGACACCCGGAACAGGCCCGACTGCAGGAAGCCCGGCTCCGGTGTGCGCCCGGCCGCCCGCTCCGCGGCCTTCCAGCGGTGGAACCGCCATTGCTGCTCGTCGGCGACGGTCTCGCCGACGAGGAATCCGAGGAACACGACCGCGAGCGCGACGTCCCATCCGCCGAGCGGGGGCCGGGCCGACCCCGCGACGGTCGCGGCGGGCAGGCAGAACAGCAGGATGAGCGCGTTCTGGTAGATGGAGATGAAGAACAGGTTGAAGAGCCGGAATCGCGCGGGCGACATCCGGCCGCGCAGCACCGCCCAGCGGTAATCCTCGCCGCCCGGACGGTAGCCGCCCTTCCGTGCGAAGTTGAACGTGAGCCGGAGGCCCCAGATGGTCACGAGCGCCGCCATCAGCACGAGTCGCGCGTCGAAGGCGGTCGCGATCGCGAACACCCAGACGTAGACGATCGGCGCGATCGACCAGATGCGGTCCACCCACGAGTACTCGCGGGTCGCGATCGAGGCGATCCACGTCGCGGCGGTGAGCGCGGCGCAGATGAGGAGACACACGGAGACGGGGCCCATGCGCGCATTCTAGGGTCGATAGGATCGAGCCGTGGCGGGGGAGAGCACGGGGGTGTCGACCAGGGTCTGGACGGTGCCCAACGTGCTCAGCATGCTGCGGCTCCTGCTCGTCCCCGTCTTCCTCGTGCTCATCGTGCAGGGGCAGTACGTCGCGGCCCTCGTCGTGCTCGTCATCGCGAGCTTCACCGACCTGCTCGACGGGTACATCGCCCGGCACTTCAACCAGGTGACGCGCCTCGGGCAGCTCCTCGATCCCGCCGCCGACCGCCTCTACATCTTCGCCGCGCTCATCGGGCTGGCGGCACAGGGCCTCGTCCAATGGTGGATCGTCGTCGTGATCATCCTGCGCGACGTCATGCTCATCGTCCTCGCGATCGTGCTCGCGAACCACGGCTACGGCCCGCTCCCCGTGCACCACCTCGGCAAGGCGGCCACCTTCGCCCTCTTCTTCGGCATCCCGGTCATCATGCTCGGCCTCGCGTTCCCGGCAGTGCAGCCGGTGAGCGAGCCGATCGGCTGGGCGATCACCCTGTGGGGGGCGTTCCTCTACTGGTGGGCCGGCATCATCTACGCGATCGAGACCGCACGTGTCATCCGCATTCCGCGGGTGTCGGGCCCAGCGGCATCCGATACGCTGGACGAGGGAGGTTAGCCGTGGCGGAATCCGACATGACGAACGCAGAGGGCGCGAACGAGGGCGTGGGCGAGCCCTCGCCCACGACGTCGGCGCACCACCTCGGCGCGAACGACACCACGATGGGCTTCAGCCGCGAGGCGGCCGCCCAGCTGGGCAACCTCGACGCCGACATCACCGCGGCCGAGCAGGAGGCCATCGCGGCCCTGCCGTCCGGCTCGGCGCTGCTCATCGTGCGTCGCGGTCCCAACGCGGGTGCCCGGTTCCTGCTCGACACGGATGTCACGACCGTCGGTCGTCACCCCGACGCCGACATCTTCCTCGACGACGTCACCGTCTCGCGCAAGCACGCCGAGTTCCTGCGGCACCGCACGGCGTTCGAGGTCAAGGACCTCAGCTCGCTCAACGGCACCTACTTCGACGGCGTGCGCATCGAGACCGCGCTGCTGAGCGACGGCGCCGAGGTGCAGATCGGCAAGTACCGGCTCACGTTCTACGCCTCACGGCGCGACCTGGCTCCCGCGGCGAGCGGCGGGTGACTTCGTCCGCCGCTCCTCGACGCGCGAGCGGCGCGACTCCGCTGCTCGGCATCGGCCAGGTGCTCGCGCGGCTCCAACCGGAGTTCCCCGACCTGACCCCGTCGAAGCTGCGCTTCCTCGAGGAGCAGGGGCTGGTGACCCCGGCGCGCACCTCGGCCGGCTATCGCAAGTTCTCGCCCGCCGACGTCGAGCGCATCACGGTCGTGCTCTCGATGCAGCGCGACCACTACCTGCCGCTCAAGGTCATCCGCACGCACCTCGAGGCGATCGACGCGGGTGAGACGCCCGCCCTCCCGGGCGCGACGAGCGCCACCACCTTCCTCGCCGCCTCCCGTCGGTACCGACGCGACGAGCTGATCGCGCGCGCGGGCGCGACCCCGGCGCTCCTCGACGATGCCGTGTCGGCGGCCCTGCTGCCGGCCGCCGAGCACCACGGCGAGGAGTCGCTGCGGGTCCTCACCGCCCTCGTCGCCCTGCGCGACGTGGGCATCGAGCCACGTCACCTCCGTAGCCTGCGCGCCGCAGCGGAGCGCGAGGCGGCGCTCATCGAGGGCGCCCTCGCGCCGTCGCGGCGCACCGATCCCGCGGCGGCGGCACGCACCGCCGAGCGCGCTCGCGAGCTCGCCACGCACCTCGACGCGGTGCACGAGAGCGTCCTCCGCGTCGCGCTCGCGAGTCGGGCGCGGTGACCCCGCGACACGCCGTGACGTTCGGCCCGATGTCCTCGACTCAGGTCGCACGCGTGGGTACCGTGGAACCAGCGCCGCCGGGGTGCGGTGCTGAGAGTGAGGGGCGATCCGATGAGTGAGCTCGACCGGAGCGAACGCACGCGTTACGACCTCGGGCTGCTCTTCACCGACGGAATGCCCGCGCACGACGACGCCGCGGGATATCGCGGGGCGGTCGCTGCTCGCGCGGCCGGGATCAGCTACCGCCAGCTCGACTACTGGGCCCGCACGCAGCTCGTGGAACCCACCGTGCGGGGCGCGGCCGGTTCCGGATCGCAGCGCCTCTACGGCTTCCGCGACATCCTCGTGCTGAAGCTCGTGAAGCGGCTCCTCGACACGGGTATCTCGCTCCAGCAGATCCGCACCGCCGTCACGCAGCTGCGCGAGTCCGGCATCGACGACCTCGCCCAGACCACGCTCATGAGCGACGGCGCGAGCGTCTACCTCTGCACGTCCGACGACGAGGTCATCGACCTCGTCAACCGCGGCCAGGGCGTCTTCGGCATCGCCGTGGGCAAGGTGCTGCGAGAGGTCGAGTCGACGCTCGTCGAGCTCGATACGCACCCGGCCGACCCCATGGACGAGCTCGCGGCCCGTCGCAGCCGCGCCCGCAGGATCTCCTGACGCGTCGCCCGCACGGCGCCACGGGCATGCCCGTGCACGGCGGGCCACACGGCGGCATTCGACTGATGCCGCGCCGCGGCATCCGCTCGGCCTGATGGCGCCGCTGCGTCAGATGACGGGCGAGGACTCGACCTCGAGGCGGGGCGCCGGAGTGTTCGCGTACTCGCCGATGCGCGCGGTGCGGAGCACACGGTCGAGCAACTGGTCGAAGTGCCGCGACATCTCCTCGGCGCTCTCGCCCGGCCACATGTGCAGGGGCTTCGCGGCGCCCTGCGCCTGCTGGAGGGACGTGCGCTCGGGGAGCTGCGGCGAGAGCACGAGCGGCCCGAACATGTCGCGCAGCTCCTTGATGCGGAACTGGTGCTCGAGCGACTGCACGCGGGCGCGGTTCACGATGATGCCGAGGGGCTGCAGGCGCGGCGAGAGGCCGCGGCGGATCTCCTCGATCGCGCGCAGCGCCCGGTCGGCGGCGGCGACCGAGAACAGGCCCGGCTCCGTGACCACGGCGACGCGGTCGCTCGCGGCCCACGCGGTGCGCGTGAGCGCGTTGAGCGACGGGGCGCAGTCGATCAGCACGAGGTCGTAGTCGGACTCGACGTTGGCGAGCGCCTCCTCGAGCTTCCAGATGTCGCGGATCGACGGATGCGGGCCGTCGAAGTTGATCGCCGACGGGCTGCCGATCATGACGTCGATCGTCGACTGCGGGTTGGATCGCGCCCAGCCGCTGGAGACGATGGCCGACCGGACGATCTTCTCCTTGGGGGAGGCGAGGACGTCGGCGACGTTGAGGTGGCCGGACACCTGGATGTCCATGCCGGTCGAGACGTCGGACTGCGGATCGAGGTCGACCACGAGGGTGCGGACGCCGCGGGCGAAGGCCGCCGACGCCAGTCCGAGGGTGACGGTGGTCTTGCCGACGCCGCCCTTCAGGGAACTGACGGAGAGAACGTGCACGAGTAGATACGTTACCTTTACTACTCGGGTGATACCTAAACGTTCGCTGTACGGAAACCGTTCCGAAAGGCCTGCATGTTCACGAAGATCCTGGTCGCCAACCGCGGTGAGATCGCCATTCGGGCGTTCCGCGCCGCAGTCGAGCTCGGTGCGAAGACCGTCGCCGTCTTCCCGTTCGAAGACCGCAACTCGCTGCACCGCCTGAAGGCCGACGAGGCGTACCAGATCGGCGAACCCGGGCACCCCGTGCGCGCCTACCTCGACGTGTCGGAGATCATCCGCGTGGCGAAGGAGTCGGGCGCCGACGCGATCTACCCGGGCTACGGATTCCTGTCGGAGAACCCCGAGCTCGCGCAGGCTGCGGCCGAGGCCGGCATCACCTTCATCGGACCGCCCACCCGCGTGCTCGAGATGGCCGGCAACAAGGTCACGGCGAAGCACCAGGCGATCGCGGCCGGCGTGCCCGTGCTGAAGTCGACCGAGCCGTCGCGCGATGTCGAGCTCCTGCTCGCGCAGGCCGACGAGATCGGCTTCCCGATCTTCGCCAAGGCGGTCGCGGGCGGCGGTGGGCGCGGCATGCGCCGCGTCGACGCCAAGGAGGACCTGCGCGCGGCCCTCGAAGAGGCCATGCGCGAAGCCGACAGCGCCTTCGGCGACCCCACGATGTTCCTCGAGCAGGCGGTGCTGCGCCCGCGTCACATCGAGGTCCAGGTGCTGGCGGATGCCACGGGCGAGACCGTGCACCTGTTCGAACGCGACTGCTCGGTGCAGCGTCGTCACCAGAAGGTCGTCGAGATCGCGCCGGCACCCAACCTGTCCGACGAGGTCCGCCAGTCGCTGTACCGCGACGCGGTCGCGTTCGCGAAGTCGATCGGCTACGTCAATGCCGGCACCGTCGAGTTCCTGCTCGACACCGCGGGGGAGCGTGCGGGCCAGCACGTGTTCATCGAGATGAACCCCCGCATCCAGGTCGAGCACACGGTGACCGAGGAGGTCACCGACGTCGACCTGGTCGTCGCCCAGATCCGCATCGCCGCGGGCGAGACGCTCGCCGAGCTGGGCCTCCAGCAGCAGGACATCCGGCTGCGCGGTGCTGCGCTGCAGTGCCGCATCACCACCGAGGACCCCACCGCGGGCTTCCGCCCCGACACGGGCAAGATCACCACCTACCGCTCGCCCGGCGGCGCCGGCATCCGCCTCGACGGCGGCACCGTGAACCCGGGAGCGCAGATCAGCCCCCACTTCGACTCGATGCTCGCCAAACTCATCTGCCGCGGACGCGACTACGAGCAGGCGGTCACGCGCGCCAAGCGCGCCCTCGCCGAGTTCCGCATCCGCGGCGTCTCCACGAACATCCCGTTCCTGCAGGCGGTGCTCGAGGACCCGCAGTTCATCGCGGGCGACCTCAGCACCTCCTTCATCGACGAGCGTCCGCAGCTCATGCGCGGTCGCGTCTCGAAGGACCGCGGCACCAAGATCCTGAACTGGCTCGCGGATGTCACGGTGAACCAGCCGAACGGGCCGGCTCCCACGAGCGTGCGACCCGCCGAGAAGCTTCCCGCGATCGACCTGTCGCAGCCCGCTCCCGCCGGGTCGCGCCAGCGCCTGCTGGAGCTTGGCCCCACGGGATTCGCGGCGGCGCTGCGCGCGCAGACGCCGCTCGCGGTCACCGAGACCACCTTCCGCGACGCGCACCAGTCGCTCCTCGCGACCCGGGTGCGCACGCGGGACCTCGTCGCGGTCGCACCGTACGTGGCGCGTATGACCCCCGAGCTGCTCTCGGTCGAGGCGTGGGGCGGCGCAACGTACGACGTCGCGCTGCGGTTCCTTGGCGAAGACCCCTGGGAGCGGCTCGCCGCCCTCCGGGAGGCGCTCCCGAACCTCAACATCCAGATGCTGCTCCGCGGCCGCAACACGGTCGGCTACACGCCGTACCCCACCGAGGTCACCGACGCCTTCGTACAGGAGGCCGCCGCGACGGGCGTGGACATCTTCCGCATCTTCGACGCGCTCAACGACGTGTCGCAGATGCGCCCGGCCATCGACTCGGTGCTCGCCACCGGGCACGCCGTGGCCGAGGTCGCCGTCTGCTACACGGGCGACCTGCTGGACCCTGCCGAGAACCTCTACACCCTGGACTACTACCTCCGGCTCGCCGACGAGATCGTGGGCGCCGGAGCGCACATCCTCGCCATCAAGGACATGGCGGGCCTGCTCCGGCCGTCGGCCGCCGAGAAGCTCGTCACCGCCCTGCGCGACCGCTTCGACCTGCCGGTGCACCTGCACACGCACGACACGGCAGGCGGACAGCTCGCCACGCTGCTCGCGGCGAGCCGCGCCGGCGTCGACGCCGTGGATGTCGCGAGCGCGCCGATGGCCGGCACGACGAGCCAGCCCTCGGCGTCGTCGCTCGTCGCCGCCCTCGCGCACACCGAGCGCGACACGGGCATCTCGCTCGACGCCGTCTCCGACCTCGAGCCGTACTGGGAGGCGGTCCGCCGCATCTACCGGCCGTTCGAGTCCGGCCTGCCGGGCCCGACCGGCCGCGTGTACCACCACGAGATCCCCGGTGGCCAGCTGTCCAACCTGCGCCAGCAGGCGATCGCCCTCGGCCTCGCCGACGACTTCGAGCTCATCGAGGACATGTACGCGGCCGCCGACAAGATCCTGGGACGCGTCCCGAAGGTGACGCCCTCGTCGAAGGTCGTCGGCGACCTCGCCCTCCACCTCGCGGCCGTCAAGGCGGATCCGGCCGACTTCGAGGCCAACCCCGAGAAGTACGACGTGCCCGACTCGGTCATCGGGTTCATGGCGGGTGAACTCGGCGACCTGCCCGGGGGCTGGCCGGAGCCGTTCCGCACCAAGGTGCTGGCCGGTCGTGACGTCCGCATCGGCGTCACCGAGCTCGCCGACGACGAACGCGCCGCGCTCGTCGAGGCGGGGCCCGCCCGGCGCGCCATGCTCAACACGCTGCTCTTCCCCGCGCCGACCCGCCAGTTCGAGCAGATCCGCGAGCTGTTCGGCGATCTCTCGGTGCTCGATACGGCGGACTACCTCTACGGCCTCCGCCCGGGCTCGGAGCACGTCGTCGAGATCGCGAAGGGCGTCCGCCTCTACGCGGGGCTCGAGGCGATCGGCGAGGCCGACGACAAGGGCATGCGCACCGTCATGACGATCCTCAACGGGCAACTCCGCCCCGTGTTCGTACGCGACCGCAGCATCACGGTCGAGTCGCGTGCGGCCGAGAAGGCGGATGCCTCGCAGCCGGGCCAGGTCGCCGCGCCGTTCTCGGGCGTGGTCACGCTGTCGACCGAGGTCGGGGCCGAGGTGCAGGCCGGACAGGCGGTCGCGTCGATCGAGGCCATGAAGATGGAGGCCGCGATCACGTCTCCCGTCGCGGGGGTCGTCGAGCGCGTCGCGATCCCGCGCACGCAGCAGGTGGAGGCCGGTGACCTGCTGGTGGTCGTACGTCCACGGTAGGCTGATGCGTGTTCCGCACTGATGAGGAGGGGTATCGGTGGCTGAGAATCACGACGACCAGGAGTCCACGGCTCGACGGGGGTCGGGCTCTCGCGCGGGTGCCGCCGGCCGGGGCGGGGCTGCGTCGGGGGGCGCGCACGCCGCCGACGACGCCGACTCCGTCACGGTGCGGGTCGATCTCCCACCGGCGCCGCAACCCGAGATGCCCGACGATGAGGTGGCCGTCGCGATCGACGACGTGGCCGTCAATCCCGGTTCGCTCGGGGGAGTCGCCGAGCCCGTCACCTCGGTCGAGGTCGTCACGCCCGCCCTTCGACGCGGCGGCAGGGGCTCGAGTGCGATGCGGCGCGATCCGTCGCCGTACGGCGCGCTGCTCGCAGCCGACGCGTCGCGGCTCCGTCGCGAGCGCGTGAGCACCGAGACGGGCAGCCACGTGGCGGTCGTCGACGTTCCCGACGACGAGCTCGTCGCACCCGAGGTGCCCGAGACCGCCGAATCGCTCACGGCCGACCGGCTGATCGACGTCAACCGCACCACGCGGCCGGCGCCCCACGGCGGATTCAACCGCTTCCTCTACGAGGCGACCCTGCACCTCGTGAACCTCGGCGATTCGGCGAAGGTGCAGGCGCACAAGGCGATGAGCGCCCGCATCCAGCGCCGATTCGAGGGCGGTGCCCGATTCGTGCCGGTGCTCACACGCAAGGGCGGCGTCGGCAAGACCACGATCACGACGCTGCTCGGCATGGCCCTCGCCGATGCCCGCGACGACCGCGTGATCGCGATCGACGCCAATCCCGACCGTGGCACGCTCGCCGAGCGCGTGGACCGGCAGACGCGCGAGACCGTGCGCGACGTCGTCACGAAGGCGCCGTCGATCGGCGGGTACACCGACTTCTCGAGATTCGTCTCCCGCGACGAGACCCGGCTCGACATCCTCGCGTCCGACACCGATCCCACCCTTTCCGAGGCGTTCGACGATGACGACTACAACATCGTCGCGGGACTTGCGGCGCGGTACTACTCGATCGTGCTGACCGACTGCGGCACGGGCATCGTGCACGCGGTCATGCGCGCCACGCTGCAGCGCGCGGACTCGATCGTGGTGGTCTCCGGCGGCAGTGTCGATGAGGCGCGGCTCGCGAGCGAGACGCTCACCTGGCTCGAGGCGAACGGCTATGGCGACCTCGTGCGAAATGCCGTCGTCGCGATCAACCTGGCCACCCAGGGCACCCATCTCGTCAAGGTCGACGAGATCGAGGCCCACTTCCAGTCTCGCGTGCGCGAGATCGTGCGCATCCCGTACGATCCGCAGCTCGCGGCGGGCTCGGTCGTGAACTGGAGCGAACTCCGCCCGGTCACGCAGTACGCGGCCCGCGAACTCGCCGCCCTCGTGGTGGAAGGCCTGCCCGTCGACCGCGGGCACTGATCGGAGCACCATTGCCGGAACGACCCATTCGCCTGTTCGGCGACCCTGTCCTGAAGACCGTCTCCGCCCCCGTCGAACAGATCGACGACCGGGTGCGCGCGCTCGTCGACGACCTCATCGACAGCGTGAAGCTCCCAGGCCGCGCAGGGGTCGCGGCGTCGCAGATCGGCGTGAACCTCCGCGTGTTCAGCTACAACGTCGACGGTGAGATCGGCTACATCATCAACCCCGAGATCGTGGAGCTCTCCGGCGAGGTCGAGGCCATCGACGAGGGATGCCTCTCGGTTCCCGGTCTCTGGCACAAGACGCCGCGCCACGCGTTCGCGCGCGTGCGCGGGATCGACCTCGACGGAAACGAGATCGAGCTCTCGGGCACCGGGCTCATGGCGCAGGCACTGCAGCACGAGACCGACCACCTCGACGGGCTGCTCTACCTCGACCGACTCGAGAAGGACGAGCGACGCGCGGCCATGAAGGCCGTGCGCGAGTCCGACTGGTTCTGACCCCGCCACCGGTCGGCGTGCGGCCGGTGCCACCCCGCCGGCGCCCGACGCCGCCGCGACGAGTGACGAACGGCCCCGCGGCATCCGCGGGGCCGTTCGCGATGCACTGACGCGGGTCAGGCGATGATCGAGTGGCCCTCGGTCGCAGGCGCTCCCGAGTACATCGACTCGATGGAGTCGGCGAAGTCCTCGAGGATCACGTTGCGCTTGATGCTCATCTTCGGGGTGAGGTGCCCGCTCGCCTCGGTGAGCTCGGTGGGCAGGATCGTGAACTTGCGGATCGACTCGGCGCGCGACACGTTCTCGTTGGCGGCGTCGATCGCGCGCTGCACCTCCGCGAGCACGGCAGGGTTCGTGGTCGCCTCCTCGATGCTCATGCCCGCGTCCTCTCCATTGTTGTTGAGCCACACGGGAAGCATCTCGGGGTCGAGGGTGATGAGCGCCGAGATGAACGGCTTCTTGTCGCCGACGACGACGACCTGACCGACGAGCGGGTTGGCGCGGATCGGGTCCTCGAGCGCCGCGGGGGCGACGTTCTTGCCGCCGGCCGTGACGATGATCTCCTTGAGACGACCCGTGATGGTGAGGAAGCCGTCGGCGTCGAACGAGCCGAGGTCGCCGGTCTTGAACCACTCGCCGTCGAACGTCGCGGCGGTCGCCTCGGGGTTCTTCCAGTACTCCTTGAACACGTTGTTGCCCTTGACCTGGATCTCGCCGTCGTCGGCCAGGCGCACTGCCACACCAGGCAGCGCGGGGCCGACCGTGCCGATCTTCGAGCGCGTGGCGAGGTTGACGGTGGCGGGCGCGGTGGTCTCGGTGAGGCCGTAGCCCTCGAGGATCGTGATGCCGAGCGAGTGGTAGAAGTGGCCGAGGCGCGGACCGAGCGGTGCCGAGCCGGAGACGGCGTACTTCACGTTGCCGCCCATCGCCGCGCGCAGCTTGGAGTAGACGAGCCGGTCGAAGAGCGCGAACTTGACCTTGAGCCCGAACGGGATCTTCGCACCCGACTCGAGCGCGGTGGAGTGGGCGACGGCGGCGTCGGCGGCGGCGCGGAAGATCTTGCCCTTGCCGCCGGCCTCGGCCTTCTGCTCCGAGACGTTGTAGACCTTCTCGAACACGCGCGGCACCGCCAGCAGGAACGTCGGCTTGAAGCTCGCGAGCGAGGGCAGGAGCTGCTTGGTGTCGGGCTGGTGGCCCACGCGCACGCCGGCGTGCACGGAGAGCACGGAGATGAACCGGGCGAACACGTGCGCCGTCGTGATGAAGAGGAGGGTGGACGCGCCGTCGGGGTCGAGGACGACCTCCTTGAGGGCGACGGCGGCGTTGCGCGACAGCTCCACGAAGTTCGAGTGCGTGAGCACGCAGCCCTTGGGCTTGCCGGTGGAGCCGGACGTGTAGATGAGCGTCGCGATGTCGGAGCCCACCGCGAGATTGCGTCGGCGCTCGATCTCGTCGTCGGGCACGTCGGCGCCCGACGCGACGAGCTTGTCGAGGTCGCCCAGGTCGATCTGCCAGACGTTGCGGATGGCGGGCAGGTCGGGGTGGACCTCGTCGAACCGCGCGAAGTGGTCGGCCGTCTCGAGGATGACGGCGATCGCCCCGGAGTCGCCGAGGTTCCAGCGCACCTGAGCGGGGGAGCTGGTCTCGTAGATCGGCACGAGCACGGCGCCCGCGAACCACATCGCGAAGTCGATGAGCGTCCACTCGTAGCGGGTCTTGCACATGAGGCCGACCTTGTCGCCCGGCTGGATGCCCGCTGCGGCGAGGCCCTTCGCGAGCGCCACCACCTGCTCGTGGAACTCGCGCGTCGTGACCGGCGACCAGCCGCCGTCGGCGGTCGGGAGGGAGAACAGCACCGAGTCCGGCGTGGCGCGGACGCGCTCGACGAGCAGGTCGGTGGTGTTCGCCTCGGGGTCGGGCGCGACCAGCGGGGCAGTGGCGAATTCGATCACGGTAGCTCCTTCGGCACCGGGAGGTCGCACTCGTCGGGTACCGCGCGAACCTCGGCATTGGGGTTGACTACACTCTAGTCGGTGCTGTCGGGGGCCTTCCTGACCGTTCCACACCCCTCGACTCTCTCCGGAAGGCGGTCCGCGTGCACGCGATCGGCATCGACATCGGCGGCACGAAGATCGCCGGGGCCGTCGTCGACGAGCTCGGCGCCATGGTGCGCAGCGAGCGCGTCCCGACCCCGGCCGGCGATTCGCGCCGACTCGAGGACGCGGTCGTCGAGATGATCCGGTCGCTCTCCGACTCCGGTCCCGTCGCTGCCGTCGGTGTCGCCGCGGCCGGCTTCATCGACGCCGCCCAGTCCACCGTCTACTACGCGCCGAACATCGACTGGCGCAACGAGCCCTTCCGCGAGAAGCTCGAGGCCCGGGTCGGCGCGACGGTCGTCGTCGACAACGACGCGAACGCGGCCGGCTGGGCCGAGTTCCGCTTCGGGGCCGGGCGCCTGGTGAGCGACATGGTCATGCTCACCATCGGCACCGGCGTCGGCGGCGCGATCGTGGCGGGCGACCGCCTCTTCCGCGGCGGATTCGGCGCCGGCGCCGAGCTCGGCCACATGCGCATGGTGCCCAACGGCATCGCGTGCGGGTGCGGCCAGCACGGATGCCTCGAGCAGTACGGCTCCGGCCGTGCCCTCCTGCGCATGGCGAACGAGATCGCCGACGCGGGCGGCATCGGACAGGCACTCGCCCGAGTGCGTGCGGAGCACGGGGCGCTCGACGGCGGACTCGTCGGTGCGCTCATCGAGCAGCAGGATCCGGGTGCCGTCGCGGCACTCCGCCAGCTCGGCCACTGGCTCGGAGAGGCCGCGGCGAGCCTCTCCGCCGTGCTCGATCCGCAGCGGTTCGTGTTCGGCGGCGGCGTCGCGGTGGCGGGCGAACTGCTGCTCGGCCCGGTCCGCGAGGCCTACCTCGAGCACCTCCCCGCGCGGGGTTACCACCCCGAGCCCGACTTCGTCATCGCGGAGCTCGTGAACGACGCCGGCGTCGTCGGTGCCGCCGACCTCGCGCGCGTCTGGGTCGACGACCACGCCTGACCGCTCCCCCCGGCGATAGGCTGGGCGATGGTCGTCCGACGGAAGGAGTCCACGGTGTTCTACTGGATCATGAAAAACATCGTGGTCGGCCCGATCCTGCTGGCGATCTTCCGGCCGTGGGTCGTGGGCCTGCAGCACGTGCCCAAGGAGGGGCCCGTCATCCTGGCCTCGAACCACCTCTCGTTCATCGACTCCATCTTCCTGCCGCTCGTCGTCGACCGTCCGGTGGTGTTCCTCGCCAAGAGCGAGTACTTCACGGGCAAGGGCCTCAAGGGCTGGGCCACGAAGATGTTCTTCCAGGCGACGGGCCAGCTCCCCATCGACCGGTCCGGAGGCAAAGCCTCCGAGGCGTCGCTCAACACCGGTCTCCGCGTGCTCCGTGAGGGGCGCGTCCTCGGCATCTACCCGGAGGGCACCCGCAGCCCCGACGGCAAGTTGTACCGCGGTCGCACGGGCGTGGCGCGCATGGTGCTCGAGGCGGGGGTCCCCGTCGTGCCCGTCGCGATGATCGGCACCGAGGAGGTCATGCCGATCGGCACCCGCATCCCCAAGGTGCGCCGCATCGGCATCGTGTTCGGCGCCCCGCTCGACTTCAGCCGGTTCGAGGGGATGGAGGGCGACCGCTTCGTCCTGCGCTCGGTCACCGACGAGCTCGTGTACGACCTGCGCGAGCTCAGCGACCAGCAGTACGTCGACGTCTACGCGAGCTCGGTGAAGGAGCAACGCGCCTCAGCGTCGCGGTAGGCTCGAACGATGGCGTCGCGATCCGCGACGCCCGTCTCCACCCGGCGCCGAGGCGCCCGAACCCTTCAGGACACACCCGTGGTACAGCTCGTCGAGCCGGTCGTGAATGCAGATCCCTCCGTGATTGCCGGCCTCGACTATTGGCGTACCCTGCCGATCAAGCAGCAGCCGCAGTGGCCCGACGCCGAGGCCGCGCACGCGGCATCCGCAGAGCTCGCGACCCTGCCGCCGCTCGTGTTCGCCGGCGAGGTCGACATGCTGCGCGAGCGGCTCGCCGCCGCGTCGCGGGGTGAGGCGTTCCTGCTGCAGGGCGGCGACTGCGCCGAGACCTTCGCCGGCGCGACCGCCGACCAGATCCGCAACCGCGTCAAGACGGTGCTGCAGATGGCGGTCGTGCTCACCTACGGCGCCTCGATGCCCGTCGTGAAGATGGGACGCATGGCGGGTCAGTTCGCCAAGCCCCGGTCGAGCGACAGCGAGACGCGCGGCGACGTCACCCTGCCCGCCTACCGCGGCGACATCGTGAACGGCTACGACTTCACGCTCGAATCGCGCACGGCAGACCCAGCGCGCCTGTTGCAGGGCTACCACATGGCCGCGTCGACGCTCAACCTGATCCGCGCCTTCACGCAGGGTGGATTCGCCGACCTGCGCCAGGTGCACTCGTGGAACCAGGGCTTCGCCTCGAACCCTGCCAACGCCCGCTACGAGAAGCTCGCCCGCGAGATCGACCGAGCCGTCAAGTTCATGGACGCCTGCGGCGCCAACTTCGACGAGCTCAAGCGCACCGAGTTCTACACCGGCCACGAGGGCCTGCTCATGGACTACGAGCGGCCGATGACGCGCATCGACTCGCGCACGGGCACGCCGTACAACACGTCGGCGCACTTCATCTGGATCGGCGAGCGCACCCGCGAGCTCGACGGCGCCCACGTCGACTTCCTCTCGCGCGTGCGCAACCCGATCGGCGTGAAGCTCGGGCCGACCACGACGCCCGAGACCATGATGGAGCTCGTCGAGAAGCTCGATCCCCACCGCGAGCCCGGTCGCCTCACGTTCATCACGCGCATGGGCTCCGGCAGGATCCGCGACGCCCTCCCGCCCCTGCTCGAGGCGATCAAGGCGAGCGATGCGAACCCGCTGTGGGTCACCGATCCCATGCACGGCAACGGCATCACGACGCCCACGGGGTACAAGACGCGCCGCTTCGACGACGTCGTCGACGAGGTCAAGGGCTTCTTCGAGGCGCACCGCGCCGCCGGCACGCACCCGGGCGGCATCCACGTCGAGCTCACGGGCGACGACGTCACCGAGTGCCTCGGCGGGTCCGAGCACATCGACGAGGCCACCCTCGCAACCCGGTACGAGTCGCTGTGCGACCCGCGCCTGAACCACATGCAGTCGCTCGAGCTCGCCTTCCTGGTGGCGGAGGAGCTCGCGGTCCGCTGACCGGCGGCGTTCGCCCGGACGGTCGTGGCATCCCTGCGGATGCCGCTACCGCCCGCTCGTCGGCGACACCGACCTACAATCGTCGGATGGCGCGCAATCCCGACATCCCCGATGCGTTCGACGTCGTCACGGTCGTGGTGCTGCGGCGGCCCGCCGACGCACCGGAGATGTCGGAAGCGGACCTCGACGCGCTCCAGGCACGACACCTCGCCTACCGTGCCGAGCTGGGAAGGCGGGGCATCCTGGTGGCGAACGGTCCGTTCGACGGGCAGAGCGACCCCTCGTATCGCGGGATGTCGATCTTCGCCTGCGATCCCGTCGAGGCCGCGCGGCTCTCCGACGGGGATCCGTCCGTGATCGCGGGCCGACTCGCCTACGACGTCATGGAGTGGTGGGTGCGTGCGGGATCGCTCGCCTTCCCGCTCGCCGATCGGCCGGTCGGCGACCGTCGCTCGATGCCCGACGACTGACGCGCCGAGGCCGCGTCGCGTCGCCCAGCTACAGCGTGAGCGAGCCGACGAGGCGGATCGTGCTGCCGCGCACGGCCTGGCCCGACTCGGGATCCTGCGACTTCACGGTCGCGACCGGCAGGAACAGGTCGGGCAGCTCGTAGCTCACCTCGAAGCCCGCGGCCGTGAGCGTGTCGATCGCCTCGGCCATGTTCTTTCCCACGACGTTCGGGACGTCGACGAGGTCGGGACCCTTCGACGGGGTGAGCACGACGACCGATCCGGGCTTCATCGGGTCCTCGGTCCACGTGGCGGTCTTCACGTGGTCGGCGGGCACCTCGTTGTCGAAGACGGGGTCCTCGAGCTGCACCTGCAGCCCGGCCTGGGTGAGCGTCGCCTGGGCCTCCGCCACCGGCAACCCCTCGACGGGCGGCACCGGGCCGACGGAGACGAGCAGGGTGAGCTTGCCCCGCTCGGGATACTCGGCAGCCACGGCGGCCCCGTCGGCGTCGAGCACGGCGATCACGGTTCCCGCCGCGACGTCCGCGGAGAACTGCTGGGCGTTCGTCTCGTTCACGCTGAAGTCGGCGAGCGCCGCGCGCGCATCGGCCTCCGGTTTCCCGATCACGTCGGGCACGGGCAGGATCGTCGGACCGAGGGAGACGAAGAGCGTGACGGTGGAGCCCTTGCGCGCCTGCGCCCCGGCCTCGGGCGACGTGCCGGACACCTGCCCCTTCGGCACCACGGGATCGTTGCGCTGGTCGGTCTCGACGACGAAGCCGGCGCCTTCGAGCACCGCGGTGGCGTTCTCGGGCAGCATCGTCGCCGTCTTGGGCACCTCGGCGAGGGCGCCTGGCCCGGCGCCGAAGTACCAGCCGGTGCCCGCCGCGAGCCCGGTGAGCAGCAGCACGAGCGCGAGCAGCCAGTAGCCGCGACGGCGCCGCCGCTCGACGCTGCGGGTGAGGGCCGCGGCATCCTCACCGCTGTCGTCGTCCTCGACGGTCGTGACGAGCGGTGCACCGGCGGGAGCGAGCACCCTCGTCTCGGCCGTCGGTGCGTCGGCGAGCGGCGACAGGACGGTCGTGGACTGCGTCGGGGCGGCGGGAGCGCCACCGCGCAGCACGGGCTCGATCTCGCGCAGGCGGTCGAGCATGACGCGCGCGTCGGCCGGCCGCTCGTCGGGGTCGCGCGCCGTGGCCCAGAGCACGAGCTCGTCGAGCTCGTGCGGCACCGCGGGGTTCTTCGAGCTCGGGGTCGGCACCGTGTCGTTCGCGTGCTGGTAGGCGATCGACATGGGCGCCTCGCCCACGTACGGCTGCTCGCCCGTGAGCATCTCGTACATCATGATGCCGAGCGCGTAGATGTCGCTGCGGGCGTCGGCGACGCCACGCGTCACGAGCTCGGGGGAGAGGTACGCGATCGTGCCGAGGAGTGCCTGCCCGGTCGCGGTGTTCGCGGTCGCGGCCCGCGCGAGCCCGAAGTCGCCGAGCTTGATGCGACCGTCGTCGGCGAGCAGCACGTTCTCGGGTTTGAGGTCGCGGTGCACGATGCCGGCCTTGTGCGCCGCGGCGAGTCCCGAGAGCACGGCGTCGAGGATGTCGACGGTCTGCTCGGGCGTGAGCTTCTTGTAGTCCTTCAGCAGCTCGCGCAGGGTGATGCCGGGCAGGTACTCCATGACGAGGTACGCCATGTCGGCGTCCTGGCCCTGGTCGAAGACGTTGACGACGTTCGGGTGCGCGAGGCGCGCGGCCGACCGCGCCTCCTGCACGAACCGCGTCTTGAACGTGTTGTCGTCGGCGAGGTGGCCGTGCATGACCTTGATGGCGACCCGGCGCTCGAGGCGGAGGTCGGTCGCGAGGTACACCGTGGCCATGCCCCCGCGGGCGATCCGAGAGCGCACCTGATAGCGGCCGTCGACGAGACGACCGATCATCGGATCTGCGGGCGCGGTGGTCACCGTTCGAGTCTACGAACTGCCATATGCCCCAAGTCGAACAAACGCCGGGGTGCCGTGGATCGCAATGGCATCGTGACACGCTCCAACCCGGTTCGCGGCCGTGTCGCCCGATTCACGCGCCGTGGCTCGTCAGCCGAGCTCCTCGAGCCAGGCCCGGGCGGATGCCGCCCACTTCGCGTAGTGGTCGGGGTGCGCGCTGCGCTGCACCGCCTGCGCCGCCTGGGTCAGCGTCATCGACTCCCAGCCGTCGATGTCGAGGAGGCCTGCGGTGCGGCCCGAGTTCGGATTCGACGGGCCCCCGTAGAAGGCGGTGGCGGCGCGTACGGGGTCGAGCACCTCCTCGGGCGTGCCCCACCCGGTGCTCGGCCGCTGCTGGAACAGGCCGAGCGAGTCCTGGTCGCCGTGGTGGAGGTTCCGGAGTCCCGACTCCTGCGCAGCGGCCGCGAGCGCGATCACGATGCCCTGGTCCGGCACGCCGAGCGACCGGCCGACCTCGATCACGATGCGCGCGGACGCGCGCATCTCGTCGGTGAGCGGCACGTTCACCGAGGCGACCGGCAGTGCCGCGACCGCCTGCGGCTCGGGTCGGCGGACGACGATGCGCTGCCCGATCGCGATGACCTCGGACCGGGCGATGGAGTTGAGGGCGAGCAGGTCCTCCACCTCCACGCCGGTGCGCTCGGCGATGCCGATGAGCGTGTCGCCGGCGACGACGACGTGCACCTCGGCACCCGTGTCGGGAGGCGGAGGCGGTGCGGCCGGAGCGGCTGCCCGGCATCCGCCGGCTGCGGGCTCGGCAGCACGATCGCCTGTCCCGGGAAGATGAGGCTCTGGCGGCTGAGGCCGTTCGCGCTCAGCACCTGGTCGATGCCGAGCCCGTGCGCGGCGGCGATGTCGGCGATGGTGTCGCCCGGGGCCACGATGTGCCGGGAGATCTCGGGGACCGCCGCCGGCGGCGGATCGTGCGTGATGTGGTCGCTGCCGGGGAGCGCGAGCCGCTGGCCGGGAAAGATGAGGCTCGACCAGCCGAGCCCGTTGATCGCGAGCACCTCGGCCGTCGCGAGCCCGAAACGCTCGGCGATCGAGCTCACGGTGTCGCCGTCGGCGACGGTCACCTCCGACGGCACGGATGCGGCTGCGGCGACCGCGCCGGCGGCGGGTGTCGTCGCGGCGCGATGCTCCTTGCCCTTCGGCTGGCGCTTCGGCGGCTGGGGCGCCGCCTCGGCGGGCTGCGCGATGCCGAGCGTGATGCTCACCGTGCTCACGATCGCGAGCGGAACCGCGAGGAGGCGGCGGATGCGACGGGGCCGGGCGCCCGGCTCGGACTCGAGTGCGTGGTGTCGGCTGAATGGGGCGGGATCGCGCGGAGCCCGGGCATCGGAGTCGTACGCCATCGTTCCCCCTCCGCGAACATCCGTCAGCGGTCGAGCTCAACGTCGCACGGGGGAGGGGGCGAGTCAAACTCCCACGCGGCACTCGGCGAGACCCGCGGATGGGTTCCACCGTCCGGTCCCGTCGTGGCACTCTTATGGGGTGACCGATGCCGACCCGATCGACTGGCTGACCGTTCCCGACCTCGTCGAGCTGCTGGGGCAGAGCCCGAGCCGCATCCGGCGACTGATCGACGAGCGCTACCTGCTCGCCGCGCGCGTCGACGGCGTGCTGAAGGTGCCAGCACTCTTCCTCCGCGACGCCGCGCCGCTGCCGGAGCTGCACGGCACGGCGATCGTGCTCGCCGACGCGGGGTTCACCGACGCCGAGGCCCTCGAGTGGCTGATCGGCGTCGACGACAGCCTCGGCACCACGCCGATCGAGGCGCTGCGCGCGGGCCGCAAGTCCGAGGTGCGCCGCGTCGCCCAGGCCTTGGCCTGACCGGTCCCGCGCTCGGCCCGAGCACCGCCATGGACGAGGGCGCGCCCCTCAGCTCGCCCGACGGGTGACGGCCCTCGCCATCGAACCGAGCTCGGCGCGTGCCTCGCGGCTGATCGGCGCATCCTCGAGCGCGGCCATCGCCCGGTCCATGTTGGTGGCGATCATGCGCTCGACCTCGTCGACGGCGCCGCACTCGCGGATGGTCTGCTGCAGCATCCGCACCTGCGCGCCGTCGAGCGACGGGTCGCCGAGCAGCTCGTCGAGGAGTCGCCGCTGCCCCGGCGCGAGCCGTTCCCGCGCGATCGCGACGAGGAGCGTGCGCTTGCCCTCGCGGAGGTCGTCACCCGCGGGCTTGCCCGTGACCTCGGGGTCGCCGTAGACACCGAGCAGGTCGTCGCGCAGCTGGAACGCGATGCCGAGCGGCAGGCCGAAGGAGCGGAGGCCGTCGAGCTGCGCCACGGAGCCGCCCGCGATCGCCGCGCCGATGGCGAGCGGTGCCTCGATGCTGTACTTCGCGGACTTGAAGATGACGACGCGCTCGGCCCGGGTGCGCTGCTGCTCCTCGGGCTGGGTGAGCCAGGCGCGCTCCTCGAGGATGTCGAGGTACTGGCCGGCGGTCACCTCGGTGCGCATCCGGTTGAACTCGGTGCGCGCCGCGCGCACCGCGCGGGGATCGCGCAGCGTCGCGAGCCCCTCGTCGAGGAGCTCGTCGCTCCAGCCGAGGAGGAGGTCGCCCAGCAGGATCGCGGAGGCGCGGCCGAAGTCGTCGCCGGCGCCCGCCCAGCCCGACTCGCCGTGCAGCGATTCGAAGAGCCGGTGCGCCGCAGGGGCGCCGCGGCGGGTGTCCGAGTTGTCGATGATGTCGTCGTGCACGAGGGCCGCCGCGTGGAAGATCTCGAGGGCGGATGCCGCGGAGACGACCGCGAATCGATCGCCCGTGTCACGTCCCGTGAGGGCGTCCGCGCCGCGTCCGCCGACGGCCTCCCAGCCCCAGTAGCAGAACAGCGCGCGGAACCGCTTCCCGCCGCTGAGAAACCGCTTTGAGAATGCGGCGAGCGGGTCGAGGTCGGGGCTGATCGAGCGGAGAATGGAAGCGCGATCATCGAGGAATTCCTCGAGCCGATCGTGCACCAGATCGACGAGGCGGGGGACCGGGACCATCGTCCTAGCCTAGCGACGGCGCGGAGGCCTAGAATGGCGTCACGAAGCGTCGGTCCCGAGAAGGAGGGAATGAGATGCCGCTTTCAGAGCAGGAGCAGCGCCTTCTCGAGGAGATGGAACGGAATCTCTACAAGAACGACGCCGACTTCGTCGCGACCGTCGGCGGGGCCGGTCGCGGTCGGCCCAATTACCGGTCCATCGTCCTGGGAATCCTCCTCGCCGTCGCCGGAGTCGCAGGGCTCATCGCGGGAGTGGCACTGCAGATCCTCGTCGTGGGCGTGCTCGGCTTCGCGTTGATGTTCGCCGGCGTCCTGATCGCGATCACGCCCTCGAAGCGCGTCTCCGCATCCTCCATTCCGTCGGAGCCCAGCGCCCCGCGAGCCCGTCGTTCGGGCGGGGGATTCATGGATCGCCTGAACGACCGATGGGACCGCCGCCAGGACGGCCGCGACTAACCCCTCCACTTCGCACCACCACTGAACGGGTCGATCGGATGATCGGCCCGTTTCGTCGTGTTCGGGGGCCGTCACTCGGTCGCTGAGCACGCCGGGAGGTGCCGGATCCGGGCGAACGGGACCGGAATCGACCCTGTGCGGCCGCCGACGCGCCCGGAATCCTCCCCGGTGGCTCCGTTTCCTCCACCTCGCTCCACCCGCTGGATCCGCATGATTCCGGGGCTGCCCTGAGGAGATTCCCTGCGAGACCGCCCATCATCGTGGATATGTGGATGGGAGTGGAGTAAAGTGGGGTTACCTGGTTCCTGGCCGGAGGAGTGGGGGTGATGCGGTGTTTCTTGGTACGTACGAGCCCAAGCTCGACGAGAAGGGTCGCGTCATTCTTCCGGCGAAGTTCCGGGAGGAGCTGTCGAACGGCCTCGTGCTCACGCGCGGGCAGGAGCGCTGCATCTACGTGTTCAGCGCGCGGGAGTTCGAGAGCATGAGCGAGAAGATCCGCCAGGCCCCGGTGACGAGCAAGCAGGCGCGCGACTACATGCGCGTCTTCCTCTCGGGGGCATCCGCGGAGACCCCCGACAAGCAGAATCGCGTCACGATCCCCGCCATGCTCCGCAGCTATGCGGGCCTCGGCCGAGACCTCACGGTCATCGGCACGGGCAGCCGGGTGGAGATCTGGGATGCGACGGCGTGGCAGAGCTACCTCGCCGAGCAGGAGGCGGCCTTCGCGGAGACGGCGGAGGAGGTGATTCCCGGACTCTTCTGAGTCCCCGGGTTGCGACTCCCAGCCGTGCGCGCCTGATGCACTTCCCCGCACCAGGACGAACGGATGGGGATCGGAGCCCGGGGCACGAGTCCCGAACACATCATGGACATCGAACGCATTCACACCCCGGTCATGCTCGAACGGACGATCGAGCTGCTCGCCCCGGCCATCGACGGCGACGGCGCCGTGCTCGTCGACGCCACGCTCGGCATGGGCGGGCACACCGCCGCATTCCTCGAGCGCTTCCCGAAGCTCACCGTCATCGGCCTCGACCGAGACACCGAGGCACTCGCGATCGCCCGGCAGCGCCTCGCGCCGTTCGGCGATCGTGCGCGCTTCGTGCACACCGTGTACGACGGCATCGCCGACGCCGTGCGTTCCGAGGGGTTCCCCGAGGTGCAGGGCGTGCTGTTCGACCTCGGCGTCTCGTCGCTGCAGCTCGATCGTGCGGAACGGGGCTTCGCGTACTCGAAGGACGCCCCGCTCGACATGCGCATGGACTCCACGAGCGGACGCACCGCGGCCGACGTGATCGCCGAGTCGAGCGAAGACGAACTGCGCCGCATGTTCTACGAGTACGGCGAGGAGAAGCTCGCCCCGCGGTACGCGAGGGCGATCGTTCGGGCCCGCGCCGAGCAGCCCATCACGCGTTCCGCGCAGCTGGTCGACATCATCAGCGCCGCGACGCCGGCCGCCGTGCAACGGGCCGGGCATCCGGCCAAGCGCGTGTTCCAGGCGCTGCGCATCGAGGTGAACGAGGAACTCTCGGTGCTCGCGCGTGCGATGCCCGCCGCCCTCGACACGCTCGCGGTCGGCGGCCGCATCGTCGTGCTCGCCTACCAGTCGCTCGAGGACCGCATCGTGAAGCGGGTCCTCCAGGCGGCGTCGTCGTCGACGGCGCCGGCCGGGCTGCCCATGGAGCTGCCCGAGCACCGTCCGCAGTTCAAGCTCCTCGTGCGAGGGGCGGAACTCGCGAGCGAGACCGAGCAGGCGGAGAACCCGCGTGCGAAGCCGGTGCGACTTCGCGCCGCAGAACGAGTGAGGAGGCCGTCATGAGCGCACTGCCGGCCCAGACCAGGCCTCCGCGCGCGCGCGCGGCGCAACCGCGACCCGATCGTCGCACCACCAGCGCCGCCGCCGAGCCGCGCCTGCGCCCGGCACCCGACCGGGCACTCGGACGCGCGAAGCCGCGCCTCGTCTATGCGATCGTCGCCGTCGGGTCGATCGGGGTCATCGCCATCGCGCAGCTCCTGCTCTCGATCGCCATGACGCAGGGGGCCTACGAGCTCGACGGCTACCAGATCCGCCAGGCGCAGCTCGCACGCGACGAGGCGAAGCTCTCCGAGGACCTCGACGGCGTCGAGTCGCCCCAGTTCCTCGCGGCGAACGCGGAGGCGCTCGGGATGGTGCCCAACTCCGACCCGGTGTACCTCCGGCTCTCCGACGGCGCGGTGCTCGGCGTGCCCACGGCGGCCGACGGCGGCGCCGTGGCATCCGGGCCGCTCGTCCCGAACTCGCTCATCGACGGCGTGCCGCTCGTCACCGAGCAGCAGGCGGCGCAGACTCCGAGTGGGGGACAGGGCGCGGGCATCGGCGCCGCGCCCGCCGCCGAGCCGGCGGCAACCACGCCCCCGGCCCCCGCAGAGGGGCTGCCGACTCCGGCCACCCACTGACCCGACGACCACCACCGAGAAGCGAGGACGGCACCGGATGGACCGAGTGAGCCGACACCCGATGCGGCGGATCCTGCTGGCGGCCGTGCTGCTCGTGGCGATGGTCGGCGTCTTCGTCGTGCGGCTCGTCGACATCCAGGTGGTACGCGCGGCCGAGTTGAACCAGGAGTCGACGCAGGTGCGCTCCGAGACGCGCACGCTGTACGGCACCCGCGGTGAGATCGTGGACGCGAACGGCACCGTGCTCGCCGACAGCGTCATGCGATACGACATCGCGCTCTCGCCCAAGCAGGCCGCCAGCGGTCCCCTCGTGCGGGAGGAGCCGGATCCGGCCGACCCCGCCAAGACGATCGACGTCGACGTGCCGCTCGACCAGGTGCTCGCCGAGCTCGGCGCCGTGATCGGCAAGCCGGCGGCGCAGCTGCAGCAGCTCATCGACGACTCCCTCGCCGCGGACCCCGACTCCGACTTCGCCTACGCGGCGAAGCTCGTCGACACCGAGACCTACGAGCAGGTGAAGAAGCTCGACATCCCGTGGGTCGTGCCCTACGAGCACCCCGGCCGGCGGTACCCGAACGGAGCGGTCGCCGGCAACCTCATCGGCTTCATGGGCGACGACGGCGATGCCCTCGCGGGGCTCGAGCTCTCGGAGGACCAGTGCCTCGCGGCCGAGAACGGCGAGTCGAGCTTCCTGCACAGCCTCAAGGACTGGGTCGCGATCCCCGGCAGCGAGGTCGTGCACAAGCAGGCCCGCGACGGCGGCGACCTGCAGCTCACGATCGACTCCGACCTGCAGTGGGACGTGCAGCGCATCGCGGCCGCCCAGGTGCAGGCCACGGGCGCGCAGTGGGCGACGGTCACCGTCATGGAGGCGAAGACCGGGCGGCTCCTCGCCGTCGCCGACGTGCCGACGGTCGACCCCAACGACCCCGCCGGCGTCGCCTCCGACGACCGCGGCTCGCGCTCGTTCACGGCGCCGTTCGAGCCGGGCTCGACGCTCAAGGCGCTCACCGCGGCATCCGTCATCGACGCAGGCAAGGCCGACCCGCTGAGCCAGGTCGTCGCGCCCTACCGCTACCTGCCCCCGAACGGCGCGGACATCAACGACAGCTTCTTCCACGACGACACCCGCTACACGCTCACGGGCGTGCTCATCGACTCGTCGAACACGGGCATGTCGCTGTTCGGCGAGCGGCTGACCGACGAGCAGCGGTACCAGGACTTCCTCGACTTCGGCCTCGGCAACCCCACCGAGGTCGGGTTCCCGAGCGAGGCGTCGGGCGACCTGCACGGCGGCCCCGACGGGTGGGACAACCAGACCAAGTACGCGACGATGTTCGGCCAGGGCCTCACCACGACGGCCCTGCAGATCGCGAGCGTCTACCAGACGATCGCGAACGGGGGGGTGCGGATGCCCGTCACCCTCGTCGAGGGATGCCGGGCGCCCGACGGCACGGTCACCGAGAATCCGAGCACCGAGGGCCGGCAGGTGATCTCCGAGCAGGCGGCAGACCAGACCTCGCAGATGCTCGAGCGGGTCTACGCCGACGGCTGGCTCTCCGACGTGTGGCAGATCCCCGGGTACCGGGTGGCCGCGAAGACCGGAACGGCGCAGGTTCCCGACGGTCAGGGCGGCTACCAGAGCGGCTACCTCGTCTCGGTCTCGGGCTTCGCGCCCGCCGACGACCCCGAGTTCGTCGTTTCGGTCAGCATCATGGATCCCGTTAAGATGAACTCGTCCGCCGCATCCGCTCCCGTCTTCCAACAGGTGATGAGCCAGGTGCTGAAGAAGTATCGGACCGTTCCGTCCGGCGCTCCGGCGCCCGAGCTGCCAGCAACCTGGTGAGAAAGTTGGATTCGTGACCGGAACGCCTCCCACGGCACTCCGGCCGCAGCATCCGAGCCCCCGATCGCTGCACGGCCTTGCCGAGACGTTCGGATTCGACGTGCGCGGCGACATCGACGGCGTCGAGGTGACCGGCGCTGCAATCAGCTCGCGCACCGTGCAGGGCGGCGACCTGTACGTCGGCGTGCCCGGCCGCAACGCGCACGGCGCCGACTTCTCGGCCGAGGCCGCGGCGAACGGCGCGGTCGCGGTGCTCACGGATGCCGCCGGCGCCGACGCCGCGGCCGCCGCGGACCTGCCGGTGCTGGTGACCGCCGACCCGCGCGCCGCGCTCGGCGAGGTCGCCGCCTGGATCCACCGCACGGCCGAGAACCCGGCCACGTTCTTCGCGGTCACGGGCACCAACGGCAAGACGAGCGTGGTGTACCTGCTGTACGGCATCCTGCGCCAGCTCGGCGTCGTCGCGGGGCTCACCTCGACCGCGGAGCGCCGCATCGGCGACGAGGCGGTGACCAGCTCGCTCACGACGCCCGAGGCGAGCGAGCTGCACGCGCTGCTCGCGCGCATGCGCGAGGTCGACGTGCGCGCCGTCGGCATCGAGGTCTCGGCGCAGGCGCTCACTCGCCACCGCGTCGACGGCATCGTGTTCGACGTCGCCGGCTTCACGAACCTCACCCATGACCACATGGACGACTACGAGTCCATGGAGCAGTACTACGAGGCCAAGCGGGAGCTGTTCCAGCCCGAGCGCGCCCGCCGCGCCGTGATCACCGTCGACTCCGAGTGGGGCCGACGGCTCGTCGGCGAGAGCCGGATCCCCGTCACGACCCTCGCGACCGATGCCGCCGTCGAGGCGGACTGGCACGTCACCGTCACCGAAGAGGCGCCCACGCACACGGGCTTCGAGCTCACGGGTCCCGGCGGCCGCAGCCTCGCGACGTCGGTGCCGCTCCTCGGGCACTTCATGGCCGCCAATGCGGCGCTCGCGATCGTGATGCTCGTCGAGTCGGGCTACGACCTCGACCAGATCGCCCACGCCCTCGGCGACGGCGGCATCGACGCCTACATCCCCGGGCGCGCCGAGCGCATCTCCGGCGATCGCGGCCCCGTCGTGTACATCGACTACGGGCACACGCCCGACGCCTTCCTGCAGACGCTCGACGCGATCCGGCGCACCACGAACGGCCGCATCGTCATGGTCTTCGGCGCCGACGGCGACCGCGACACCACCAAGCGGGCTGACATGGGCGCGATCGCGGCACGCGGCGCCGACGTCGTCGTCATCACCGACTTCCACCCCCGCTGGGAGGACCCGGCCGCGATCCGCGCCGCCCTCGTCGCGGGCGCCCTCGCGGCGGTGCCCGACCGCGAGCTCCATGAGATCGCCGACCCGCGCGCCGCGTTCCGCGCCGCGCTCGCCCTGGCGGCGGAGGGCGACGCGATCCTCTACGCTGGCCCAGGCCATGAGGACTACCAGGAGGTCGCCGGCGTGAAGATTCCCTACTCGGCACGCGACGATGCCCGGCTCGCACTGCGCGAAGCGGGGTGGCTCGCGTGATCGCGCTCACGCTCGCCGAGATCGCGGCCGCGACATCCGGCCGTCTCGAGCTCGGCGCCACGGATGCCGCGCCCGAGACCGTCGTCGACGGCGCGGTGACGACCGACTCGCGCGAGGTGGGCACCGGCGACGTGTTCGTCGCGAAGCGAGGCGAGTTCGACGACGGCCACAACTTCGCGGCTGCCGCGGCCGAGCAGGGAGCCGCCCTGCTCATCGTCGAGCGCCCGCTCGACCTGCCGGTGCCGCAGGTCGTGGTCGCCGATTCGGTCGACGCCCTCGGCGATCTCGCGAGCGAGGTCGTGCGCCGCGTGCGCGCGCTCGGCCGGTTGCGCATCGTCGGCGTCACGGGCTCCAACGGCAAGACGACGACCAAGAACCTGCTGCGCACCGTGCTGGAGCAGGTCGGCCCGACGGTCGCGGCGCGCGCCTCGTTCAACAACGAGGTGGGCGCGCCCATCACGATGCTCGAGCTCACCGAGCAGACGCAGTTCCTCGTCGCGGAGATGGGCGCGTCGGGCGTGGGGCACATCGCCCGCCTCGTGCGCCTCGCGCGGCCCGACGTGGGCATCGTGCTCAAGGTGGGGCTCGCCCACGCCGGCGAGTTCGGCGGCATCGAGCAGACCGTGCGGGCGAAGTCGGAGATGGTCACCGACCTGCTCGAGACGGATGTCGCGGTGCTCAACGCCGACGACCCCCGCGTCGTGCCCATGGCCGCCCTGACCCGCGCCCGCGTGACCTGGTTCGGCATGGCCGACAGCGCCGACGTGCGCGCGGTCGACGTCGTCTCCCACGCGCGCGGCACCGAGTTCACGGTGATCGTGCCCGGCGGCGAGTCGGCGCGCGTGCGGTTCTCGGTGCTCGGCGAGCACCACGTCATGAACGCCCTCGCCGCGATCGCCGCGTCGAGGGAGCTCGGCGTGCCGCTCGCCGAGATCGTGCGCGGGCTCGAGCAGGTGACGCTCGCGGAGCGCTGGCGCATGCAGGTCCTGGGCGGCCGCGACGGCATCACGATCATCAACGACGCGTACAATGCGAGCCCCGACTCGATGGCGGCCGCGCTGAAGACGCTCGCCCAGGTCAAGGCCCCGGGCACCCGCACGGTCGCCGTGCTCGGCGAGATGAGCGAGCTCGGCGAGTTCTCGGGCGAGGAGCACGACCGCATCGGCCTCCTCGCCGTGCGGCTCGGCATCTCGCAGCTCGTCGTCGTGGGCCGCGGTGCGCGGCGCCTGCACATCTCCGCCATCAACGAGGGTTCGTGGGACGGCGAGTCGGCCTTCGTCGAGACCGACGAGGAGGCCTTCGAACTCGTCACGGGATCGATCCGCCCGGGGGACACCGTGCTGGTGAAATCGTCGAACGCGGCGGGTCTCCGACACCTCGGCGACCGACTGGGAGAATGGTTCTCGTGAGAGCACTGCTGACCGCCGGGGCGTTGTCGCTCGCCTTCACGCTGTTCCTCACGCCGCTGTTCATCCGGCTCTTCACGCGCCTCGGGTGGGGGCAGTTCATCCGCGACGACGGCCCGAAGAGCCACCACGTCAAGCGCGGCACGCCCACCATGGGCGGCATCATCTTCATCCTCGGCACGTTGTTCGGCTACTTCGGCGCGACGCTGCTGCTGAGCGACGAGCGGCCCACGGCCTCGGGCCTGCTCGTGCTGTTCATGATGGTGGGCCTTGGGCTCGTCGGCTTCATCGACGACTTCCTCAAGACGCACAAGAAGCAGAGCCTCGGCCTCGGCGGCTGGGCCAAGATCCTCGGCCAGACCGTGGTCGCCGCGGCGTTCGCGCTGCTCGCACTGCAGTTCCCGAACGAGCAGGGAGCGACGCCCGCGTCGACGAAGATCTCGTTCATCCGCGACCTGCCGCTCGACTTCATGGTCTTCGGCACGGTGATCGGCGTGATCGTCTACGTCATCTGGATCGTGCTCCTCACGACGGCCACGTCGAACGCGGTGAACGTGACCGACGGGCTCGACGGGCTCGCGTCGGGCGCCTCGATCCTCGCGATCGGATCGTTCGTGATCATCGGCTTCTGGCAGTTCAACCAGTCGTGCTTCAGCGAGAACCTCAACCCGAGCGACGCGTACCGGTGCTACGACGTGCGCGATCCGCTCGACCTGGCGATCGTCGCGACGGCCATCGTCGGTGCGGTCATCGGCTTCCTGTGGTGGAACACCAACCCCGCCCACATCTACATGGGGGACACCGGTTCGCTCGCGCTGGGCGGCGCCCTCGCGGCCCTCGCGATCGTGAGCCAGACCGAGCTCCTCCTGCTGCTCATCGGCGCCCTCTTCGTGATCGAGACCGGCTCGGTGATCGTGCAGCGCGCGTACTTCAAGGCCACCGGCGGCAAGCGCATCTTCCTCATGAGTCCCATCCACCATCACTTCGAGCTCAAGGGGTGGGCCGAGGTCACGATCGTCGTGCGCTTCTGGATCATCGCCGGCGGCTTCGTGGCGGCGGGCGTCGGCGCGTTCTACTTCGAGTGGCTGCAGAGTTGAGCGGTCCGGATGCCTCGGCCGCGGGTCGGCTCGACGAGCTCACCAGCTGGCACGCCGACTGGCTCGGCCTCCGCGTCGGGGTGCTGGGGCTCAGCGTCACCGGGTTCGCGGCGGCCGACACGCTCGCCGAGCTCGGCGCCGACGTGCTCGTCGCCGCTCCGGCGCGCGACGACGACCGCGCGCGCATCCTCGACGTCATCGGGGTGCGGCACGTCGACGACCCGCTCGAGACCGTGCCCGCCGAGCTCGTGGCGTTCGCTCCGGAGGTGCTCATCGCGTCGCCGGGGTTCCACCCCGACCACCCGGTGCTCCGGTGGGCGGATGCCGCGGGGATCGCCGTGTGGGGAGACATCGAGCTCGCGTGGCGCGTGCGCGACAAGGTGAACGCCGCCGAGTGGATCCTCGTCACCGGCACGAACGGCAAGACGACCACGACGCAGCTCGCGGCCACGTTCCTCGCCGCCAACGGGCTGCGCGCCGCGCCCTGCGGCAACATCGGCGTGCCCGTGCTCGACGCGATCCGCGATCCCGCGGGCTTCGACGTGCTCGTCGTCGAGCTGTCGAGCTTCCAGCTCCACCACCTGCCGACCTGGGGGCCGGGCGCGCTGCATCCGTGGGCGAGCGTGTGCCTCAACATCGCCGACGACCACCTCGACTGGCACGGCTCCGCGGAGGCCTACCGCGACGCGAAGGCGAAGGTCTACTGGAACACGAAGGTCGCGTGCGTCTACAACCGCGCCGACGAGGCGACGATGCACATGGTCGAGGATGCCGAGGTGGAGGACGGCGCCCGCGCCATCGGCTTCGGCCTCGACGTGCCCGGTCCGAGCGACTTCGGCGTCGTCGACGGCATCCTGTGCGATCGGGCGTTCCTCGAGGAGCGCCGCACGGCGGCCCTCGAGATCACGACGCTCGACGAGCTGGAGCCCGCCGGACTCGCCGCCCCGCACATCGTGGCGAACATCCTCGCGGCCTCGGCGCTCGCGCGTTCCTTCGGCGTGCCGGTGGCGATCGTGCACGACGCGCTGCGCGACTTCCGCCTCGATGCGCACCGCATCCAGACGGTGGCCGTCGCGGGCGGCATCCGCTGGATCGACGATTCGAAGGCGACGAACCCGCATGCGGCCGAGGCGTCGTTGCGGGCGTTCGGCCGGGTCGTGTGGATCGTCGGCGGCCTCCTCAAGGGCGTCGACGCGGATGCGCTCGTGGCCGCCCATGCCGCGCGACTGCGTGCCGCGATCGTGATCGGCGTCGACCGCGCGCCCCTCGTGGCCGCGTTCCGGCGACACGCGCCGGGGCTTCCGCTCTTCGAGGTGACGGCGGATGACACTGGGAGCGTGATGCCCGACGCGGTCGCCCTCGCGGCGGCCGTCGCCGAGGAGGGCGACACCGTGCTCCTCGCTCCCGCCGCGGCATCCATGGACCAGTTCGCCGACTACGCCGACCGCGGGCGACGATTCCACGACGCGGTCAGGGAGATGCTGGGAGGTGAGGCGGATGACGAGCCCGCCCCGCACGACCCGTCCGGCGAAGGAAGCTGACGCGGCGGGCGTCTCCGCCGCCCGCATCCGCCTCGGCCGCATCTTCCGCGTCGAGTCCAAGGACTACTTCCTCCTGCTCGGCACGACGCTGTTCCTCGTCGCGCTCGGCCTCGTGATGGTGCTGTCCTCGTCGACCGTGGAGTCGCGCCTCGAGGACGGCGGCTTCTTCGTGAAGGCCATCCAGCAGGCGACCTACGCGGTGGTCGGCATCCCGATCATGCTCATCGCGAGCCGCATGCCGGAGGCGTTCTGGATGCGCGTCGCGTGGCCCGCCCTGGCCGTGTCGTGCTTCCTGCAGCTCCTCGTCGTCGCGACGCCCCTCGGCGTCGAGGTCGGCGGCAACACGAACTGGCTGAACCTCGGACCGCTGCAGTTCCAGCCGTCGGAGCTGATCAAGGTCGCCCTCGTGCTCTGGCTCGGCCTCATCATCACGAAGAAGGAGTCCCAGCTCGGCGACTTCTCGCACGGCATCATGCCGATCCTCATCGTGGGCGGCGGTGCGATCGGGCTCGTGCTGCTGGGTGGGGACCTGGGCACGGTCATGATCATGGCGGGCATGCTCATGGGCACGCTCTTCCTCATCGGGGTTCGCTTCCGGCTGCTGGTCCTGCCCGTGGTCCTCGGCGCGGCCGCGTTCACGATGGTGGCCCTGTCGAGCGAGAACCGGATGCGGCGGATCACCTCCTTCCTCCAGGAGGACTGCACGCGCTACGACGTCGCCGACTGCTGGCAGATCCAGCACGGCACGTTCGCGCTCGCGAACGGCGGGCTGTTCGGGGTGGGCCTCGGCAACTCGGCGGCGAAGTGGTCGTGGCTGCCCGCGGCCGACAACGACTTCATCTTCGCGATCATCGGGGAGGAGCTCGGCCTCATCGGCGCGGTCGTGGTGATCGGCCTCTTCGTCGTGCTCGCCGTCGCGCTCGCCCGGGTGCTGCGCGGAGCCCGCACGCCGTTCGCGAGGTCGGTCTCGGCGGCGGTGCTCGTCTGGGTGGTCGGGCAGGCGTGTGTCAATATCGGTGTCGTGCTCGGTGTCTTCCCCGTCCTCGGCGTTCCCCTCCCGCTCGTCTCGGCGGGCGGCACCGCGCTGCTCACCACCCTGTTCGCGATCGGCGTGGTGCTCTCCGTCGCGCGGGACCCGGAGGCCCCCGCCCGCGCGGCCGCGCGCTCGGCCGCGCGCGCCGGCATGCGCACGGGGGCGCGGACCACCCGATGACGACCTACCTCCTCGCCGGCGGCGGCACCGCCGGCCACGTGAACCCCCTGCTCGCCGTCGCCGACCGGTTGCGCGAGCGCGACCCGGACGCGCGCGTGCTCGTGCTCGGCACCGCCGAGGGCCTCGAGGCGCGCCTCGTGCCCGCCCGCGGCTACGAGCTCCTCACCATCGCGAAGGTGCCGTTCCCGCGTCGCCCCAACCGGAACGCGGTCGCGTTCCCGTCGCGGTTCCGCCGCTCGATCCACGACGTCCGGGGGATGCTCGCCGAGCGGCACGTCGATGTCGTCGTCGGCTTCGGCGGCTACGTCTCGACGCCGGCGTACCTCGCGGCGCGCGGTGCCGGGGTTCCCGTCGTGATCCACGAGGCGAACGCGCGGCCCGGCCTCGCGAACCGCCTCGGCGCGCGCTTCGCCGCCCGGGTTGGCGTCGCGTTCCACGGCACCCCGTTGCCGCGCGCCGAGTTCGTCGGGATGCCCCTGCGACGTGAGATCGAGACGCTCGACCGTGCGGCCCTCCGCGAGGAGGCGGCCGGCTTCTTCGGCCTCGACGCCTCACGACCCGTACTGCTCGCGACCGGCGGGTCGCTCGGCGCGCGCCGCATCAACCGCACGGTCGTCGACAGCGCCGCGGCGCTCGTCGCGACCGGGTGGCAGGTGCTGCACATCACGGGCGCCACGTCGGAGGTCGCCGATCCCGGGCTCGACGGCTACCGCATGGTCGAGTACGCCGACCGCATGGACCTCGCCCTCGCCCTCGCCGATGCCGCCGTGTCGCGCGCGGGCGCGGCGACCGTGAGCGAGCTCTCCGCGCTCGGCATCCCGGCCATCTACGTGCCGTATCCCGTCGGCAACGGCGAGCAGCGATTCAACGCCGCCGAGGTCGTGGCCGCGGGCGGCGGCATCCTCGTCGACGACGCGGAGTTCCTGCCCGAATGGGTGGCGGCGAACGTCGTCCCGCTGCTGGCCGACCGCGACCGGCTCCGGGCGATGGCCGCGGCCGCGGCATCCGTCGGCGCCCTGGACGGCACCGACCGGATGGTCGCCCTCGTCGACGCCGCCCGCGGCGGGGCGGGCGCACCACCGCCCGCGGGCGCGTAACGTTGACCTCGACCCCACTCGAAGCAGGAAGCACCGCGACACCGTGACGATCAAGCCCGACCCTTCCATCCAGATCCCCGCCGAGCTCGGCAACGTGCACTTCGTCGGCATCGGCGGCTCGGGCATGAGCGGCATCGCGAGGCTGTTCCTCGGCGACGGCCACCGCGTCACGGGCTCCGACGTGCGCGACTCCGACAACATCGCGGCGCTCCGTGCGCTCGGTGCCGAGATCGCGATCGGGCACGACGCAGCCAACCTGCGCGACGACGTCGACACGGTCGTCGTCACCGGGGCCCTCTGGCTCGACAACCCCGAGTACCAGCTCGCGCTCGAGCGCGGCCTGCCCGTGCTGCACCGCTCGCAGGCGCTCGCGGCGCTCATCGCGGGTCGACGCCTCGTCTCCGTGGCCGGCGCGCACGGCAAGACGACCTCGACCGGCATGATCATCACCGCGCTGCTCGCCCTCGACGAGGACCCGAGCTTCGTCAACGGCGGCGTCATCGAGGAGCTGGGCGTCAGCGCGGCCTCCGGCGACGGCGAGCTCTTCGTGGTCGAGGCCGACGAGTCCGACGGCTCCTTCCTCCTGTACGACACGTCGGTGGCGCTCATCACCAACGTCGACCCCGATCACCTCGACCACTACGGCTCGCTCGAGGCGTTCGAGCAGGCGTTCGTCGACTTCGCCGACGGAGCCCGCGAGTTCGTCGTGATCTCCTCCGACGACCCCGGCGCCACCCACGTCGCGAAGCGGTTGCAGCACTCCACCGTCATGACGTTCGGCGAGGCGGCGGATGCCACGGTACGCGTGCAGGACATCGAGACCGATGGTCCCGTGGCCTTCGCCGTCGACTACGCGGGCGTCGAGTACCGCGCGCGACTGCGCATCCCCGGGCGCCACAACGCGATCAACGCCGCCGGTGCGTTCGCGGTGCTCGTCGGACTCGGGTTCGACCCCGCGGCATCCCTCGAGGGCATCGCGCGGTTCGCGGGCACCGGTCGACGGTTCGAGCTGCACGGCACCGTGGGCGGCGTGAGCGTCTACGACGACTACGCCCACCACCCCACCGAGGTCGCTGCCGCCCTGTCGGCGGCGCGCACGGTCGTGGGCGACGGGCGCATCATCGCGGTGCACCAGCCGCATCTCTACAGCCGGACCCGCCTCTTCGCGAAGGAGTTCGCGGAGGTGCTCGAGCAGTACGCCGACGAGACCGTGGTACTCGACGTCTACGGCGCCCGCGAGGACCCCGAGCCCGGAGTCACGGGCGCGCTCGTGAGCGAGCGCTTCGCGCACCCCGAGCGGGTGGCCTTCGTGCCCGACTGGCAGGAGGCCGCCGACCACACTGCGCGCATCGCACGCGAGGGCGATTTCGTGATCACCCTCGGCTGCGGCGACGTCTACCGCATCGTGCCGCAGATCCTCGGCTCGCTCGAGCGCGAGCGCGGGTGAGGCGGCGCCCGTGAAGCGGCCCCAGGGCTTCGACGATCGGGCGACGCGCGCACGGGTGGCGCGTCCGGGTGCTTCGCAGGGCTCGCACCCGGATGCCGCGCCCACGCCCGCGGGGGCCGGCGCGGGGTCGCGCCGTCGTCCGCCGGCGCCGCCCGCTCCGCCC